>JBAROV010000230.1:0-61443 GCA_049642465.1 Vicinamibacterales bacterium | reverse complement strand
TCGCGGCCGCGCGGCGGGGGCGGCGGTTTCGGGGCGGATGCCTGTTCGCGTGACGTCCAGATGCAGGCCGAGTCAGCGTGGCGCACGGCTCAGATGACGTCGATGTCCAGCCTGATGGTCTTGCGTCAAATCCTCTCGGCGCTGGGGCGAGTGGGCGGAGACAAGATCGCCATTCTGATCTCGGGCGGCTGGCCGCTCGAGGATCGTGAGGAAACGTCCGTACTCGGCCCCGTAGCGGCCGAGGCTGCAGCCGCGCGTGTGACGCTCTACACGGTGTTCGTTCCGACCACGACATTTTCTGCGGATCGGCGGATGCTGAGCTCCACACCGTCACGAGATCAGTATCTGCACTACGGTCCACTGGAGATGCTCACCGCGATGACTGGCGGTGCGACATTCCGCGCTGATGTCAGCGCGCAATCGGCGTTCGAGCGTATCGGCCGCGAACTTTCGGGGTACTACCGCATCGGCATCGAAAAGGATCCGGCCGACTCGGACAGCAAAGCGCGCCGGATGAAAGTGCAGGTCGCGCGCAATTCCACCACCGTGCGCGCACGCGAGATGTTCGATATGCGCACGTATGAGGATCGCGATTGGGCGGCGCGCCTGGCGTCGGCGCTCGAGGGACCGATTCCGGCGACAGGTATTGGCCTCCGCGTCACAAGTTATCTCGCGGCGGACCCGGAAGATCGTTCGCGCATCAAAGTCGTGCTGACGGGTGAAGCCACGCGCTTGCAGCCGGGCGAGACGACGTTTCAGGTGCTCGTGCGGAATCTCGAGGGCAAGAAGATCCTGGCTGGTGAGCAACCGATGCGGGAAGCCACCGCAGACGGACTGCACTTTTCCACGGCCGTGCCCGTGGCACCCGGGAGTTACGTGATTCGCGTCGGCGTGATGGATAGCGCCGGCCGGGTGGGATCGGTCGAGCACCGCGTCGATGCACGGAAATTGTCGGTCGGACCGTTGTCGGCAACCGGCCCCGTACTCGTTCGAGTGCCCCCGGGAGGCATCGCGGAACCTCGTCTTGCCCTCGACAAAGTGGGACAGGACGAGCGGCTGGCGATGGAAGTCGGACTCGAAGGGGACCAGTCGCAGATTGCGACAGCCGACGTGGTGTTCGAGATTGCCGCGAATGCCACCGGCCCGGCCCTGGTCAAGGCGGCGGGCGTGCTGGCCCCGAACGAACGCGATGGTTCGCTGGTCGCCCATGCGTCAACCGAGCTGCGCGTGCTTCCACCTGGAGATTACATCGCACGCGCGCGGATCGTGTCGTCGAACGAAACGCTTGGCGAAGTGCGGCGCGCGTTTACCGTCATTGGCGGCGGCGGGACGCGAGCAGCAGCGGCAGCGGCGACGACAGGCACGACGGCGACGGTGATTAATAGACCGCCTGCCTCGCTCGCCGCCCGCGCCGTGGGCGCGGTGCAGCCCTTCGCGCTCGAGCAGGTGCTCACCCCGCAAGTGCTTGCCGGGTTTCTCGACCGCGTGGCCGCGCGCCCCGATGCGTCTTCCCCGATAGTCCGCGATCTGGTCGACCGCGCTCGCACGGGCGGGCTCAAACAGCTGTACGTCTCGGATACCGTCGCCGCGGAAATGCCCGTGGCCGGTTTTCTCCGCGGATTGATGCTGCTCGAGCAGAAAAAACTGGATCTCGCCGCGAACGCGTTTCGCAGCGCCATCCGCGGTGCCCCCGATCTCTATCCGGCGATGGTCTATCTCGGCGCCTGCTACGCGGCGGGAGGCAAAGACAAAGAGGCGGCCGGTGCGTGGCAGACGTCCCTCATCAAAGAGGGCGAATCGCCTGCCGTTCACATCATGCTGGCCGATGCCCTGTTGCGACAGGGGAATGGCTCGCTGGCCTTTCAAGCGATCGAGGCGGCGCGAACCAAATGGCCTGAGGAAGTCGGTTTCAAAAAGCGCTACGTGACGGCGGCATTCCTGGCAGGCCGGCCCGGCGACGGGTTGAAAGCCCTCGACGAGCTGATCGAACAGCGACTGGACGACGAGGCGTCGCTCACACTCGCGTTGCTCGTGCTGTACGAATCATTTGAGAACGCGAGGCCGGTGGAGGACGTCGAGCAGGATCGTGCGCGGATGGTGCGGCTCGCCGATTTGTACCGCGCCCGCGGCGGTCCATCGCTCGCGCTCGTCGAAACGTGGCTGGCAAAGGCAACCAGCCGGAACTGACGGCTGTCAGTCGCTAGTCACGTCGCGGCGACTTTGACGATGATCTTCCGAACCGCGGCCGGATGACCGGCAGCGCCGCAGGGGGCGTGAACGTCTTCGGGACCGAAGATCGCCAGCATGCCTTCGCGAACGGTGACGTAATCCTCGGCGGGTTCGAAGAAGGCCACGTCGCGCGCGGCGTCATAGGGGTCCCGCTCGCGGGCCTGCGCAATGTTCGCGTAGCCCATCCGCTCGGTACCGCGGACGACATACTGCACGTCGATGTACATGCGGTGCGCTTCCCACACACACTCATCGGGTTTGCGCGTGGTGTATTCCTGCACCAGCGCGAACAGTCGATCGCCGTCGAGATCATGACGGCCCACCGGTAGTGCGGTCAGGTTGGTTGTCCGCAGGTAGTCCACAGCCTGTTTCAGGCGGGCCGGCAGAAATGAGATGACGGCGGGATTTTCGAGACGATCGATGATCACCGCGCGTCATATTACGTCAGCAGGCGTCCAAAGCCAGCATTTCCGGCGTCCGCGCCGCGGCAATGACCGCGCCAATCCTGCGGCGCGTCAGGTCCGCTTCGCGGGCCGTGTAACTTTGGCGATGGCGAACGAAACACACCGTCTCAGCAACTGAGCCTTAGTGGATGCGCCCTAACTCACCTGCTGACCTCACTTCCGGCTGGAGTGAGACGTCGGCGCGAGCGGTGCAGTCAGACAGGCTTGTGGGGGGAGGCCAGCCATGAAGCGTTCAGTGGTCGTGCTCATCGTGGACGATGCGACGGACAACCGCGAGGGTTACGCCCAGTACCTCCAATTTTGTGGATTTCGAACGGTCGAAGCTGCCACAGGCGAAGAAGCCCTGAAGGTGGCTCGCCGGGTCAAGCCCGATGCGATCCTCCTGGACGTGCGGCTGCCGGCGCTTGATGGCCTGGAAGTGACCCGGATCCTGCGCGGCGAGGGATACAAGACGCCGATCCTGGCGATGTCTGCCTGCGTATTTGAACCCGACGTGAAAGCGGCGCTCGACAGTGGATGTGACGCGTTTCTCGCGAAGCCATGCCTGCCAGAGGCGGTGGTTGACGAGTTGAACCGTCTCCTCAAGCTTCGCGGCGTTGACTCATGACCACTTGTCACGCCATCCGCCGGTCGGCGGACTGTGAAATCGCTCCAGGGCGAAGCGAGGATCGGCCTCTGCGTCACGCATCACGAGATGCGCGACGATTTCTCCAATCGCAGGGCCCATCTTGTAGCCATGCCCTGACCCGCCACCCACGATCCAGACGTTCGGAGCCGCTGGGTGTCGATCGACGATGAAGTGTGCGTCGGGCGTGCTCTCGTACTGACACACTTCCGATCCAATCAGTGGCGCATCGGCGAGAGCGGGAAAGCGCAGGGCGAGAAACGCGCGCGCCCGACTGACCTCGCTCGTTGACGGACTTCGATCGCCGCTTGTTGGATCGAAGATCGGACCCGGCGTGTCGTCCGCCATCTTGAAGCCTCCGTGAAGATTGCCCGGAATCCCGTAGAACAATCGCTCTCCGAAATCCAGCCACACCGGAAGAGACCCATCCGAGTACGCCTCAGTTCCGGCGGGGATGCCAAAGTAGTGAACCTCCTGCCGAGTGACCGTCATGTGCCGGCCGAGCAGGTCAGGGAAGAGCGTCCTCAGCCACGGTCCGCACGCGAAGACGAACCGATCTGCACGAACGATCTCACCGCTTTGAAGCGCAACCGCTTCGCATGGTGATCCCTCGAGTCCTACTGGAGCCGCAGCAGCTCCGATCCGGTACTCGACTCCCTCGGAGGTGGCGTGTTCCACGACGTGTTCGCACGCGCGACGAGCCAGCAGATATCCGGCATCGGGTTCGAAGAGAACCGACGAGATCCCGTCGAAGTTGATTTGAGGGTATCGGTGCGCGGCCTCCGATCGGGTCAAAGACTCGATGTGGACGCGGGTGTCGAGAGAAACCCTGGACGTCTGGGCGAACTGTTCTCCGCGATCCGTCGCGAACATCCAGAGCGCGCCAGTTCGGCGAAAGAACGTCCGGCACCATTCCACCTCGTAGGTTCTCCACCGTTCGAGCGCACGGACCGCCATGTCGGTGAAGACTGAGTGGAAACCGTACGTCGCGCGCATGACACGCGTCTCGCCGCCGGAACTGGACCGGCCGTTACCGGGGCCCCACGCGTCCAGCAGCGTCACGCGGGCGCCGCGGCGAACGAGTTCGAGCGCCGTCCAGCCGCCAAACGCACCCGCGCCAAAGACGACGACGCGCGGACTAGTACCGGACCTCGGAGCGATGAACGTCTCCTTCAGGGAATTCGCGATGCGAGCACTTCACGCGTGCGGCGCTGGATGGAATAGAGGAGTCTCGACGCCCGGTCAAAGGCAATCCCCTGCCCCTCGCTGTCAAACGGCAGAACCTCTCGAAGGATCAGTTCGCTGCCGGAGGTCGGCGTCTCCAGCACGTAAATCTCACGCGCATGGTGGCCGGTTGTGTACAGCCGACGGTCGTCGACCCACACGCCACCCGAACTGCTCATTCCATCCCAGCGTGCGACAACGGCTGCAGGAAACGCCCAGGCGCCACGCTGTCGCCAGGCATTGTCAAACCGGATGAGTCTGGTGTGTTCGGGCCCTTTCCCCGTTTCCCCGCCGCGTCCAGCGTAATGCGCAAACGTCACCCACCACTCATCGTTCTTACGCTCGACCCACGTCGCAGAACCCATCCCCGAGGGTAGAGGCAGGCTGCGGACGTGAGTCATTCGCGTCGTGTCGAACACCTCGATAGAACTGACCATCGGCGTGTCGGGGTAATTGGAATGGGCGCAGTACAGCTCGGCACCCGCGACGATCCCGCTGTTGAGATGCGCGACCGGACCGTTGCGGACCTCGGCCCAGACCGCCACCCGTTGTCCTGTCCGCCTGTCGTACTTGCCAATCCTCGCGTTGCCAATGGCGTAGAAGAATGTAGCGTCAACGGCGACAGCCTGTGTCGCTTCAGTTGTCTGGAATCGCTGGATCACGCGCAGGGATTGGGCCGGGACGGCCGGGGCCAGCAGAAGCGTGGCGCACACAGCAGCGATCTGAACCTTCTCGGAACCCATTGTGAACCTTTTCATATAATGTGCGCGTCATGGCACCGGGCTCCCACAGCATCTCACGACGGCAGCTTCTCAAGGGCTTGTGCGCGTCCCCTGCGCTGTCTCTCGCCGGCTGCGGCACACGCGGCCCCGCAGCAGTCGTTTCCCGGCCGACGGACATCAGCATCGCCGAGGTCAACCACTCATACGAAGACTTCCGCTATCGCGCCCCCTATCAATTCGGTGGACGGTCGGTTGACAGCGTCACATTACTGAACGTCAACTGCCGGGTGCAAACGGGTGACGGCCGCGAGTCATGGGGCTTTGGGTCGATGACGCTCGGCAACGCCTGGTCCTTCCCTGCGGCGTCGCATGACGAGGGGTTGAAGGCCATGAAGGCGCTTGCCGACGAGCTCAGACCTGTGACCGCCGCGTGTGACGAGCGCGGCCACCCGATCGACCTCTTTCGTGCGCTCGAACCGGAATACCTGCGCGCTGCATCTGATGTGTCGCGGAAGCTGAATCTTCCGGTGGCCATTCCAAAGCTGTGCACGCTCGTGGTCGCCAGCGCGTTCGACGCCGCGATCCATGATGCGTACGGCAAAGCGTTCGACGTGAGTTCGTACGAGACGTACGGTCCGACGTTCATGGCTCGCGATTTGTCGGCGGATCTCGGGTCGGAGTTCCGCGGCGAATACCTGGATCGCTACGTTCCTTCGAGACCACGGGCATCCACGCTGGTGTTTCACTCGGTGGGTGCCAGCGATCCGCTGGAAGCGGCGGACGTTCGCACGCGCATAGACGACGGGCTGCCGAACACGCTCGAAGAGTGGATCCCGCGCGACGGACTCGTCGGGTTCAAGATGAAGCTGAACGGCGGGAATCTTGCCGCCGACTTCGAGCGCGTCGTCCGTATTGACCGCGTGGTGAATCGGGTTCAGGCAGCGCGCGGGGTAAGGGACTGGAAGTACCTGCTCGATTTCAACGAGGGGTGTCCGAACGTTGCGTACCTGCTGGAGTTCCTGCGGAAGGTCCGCGAGGCCACGCCGACCGGCTTCGACCGCATTCTCTACATCGAACAGCCGACGGCGCGCGACCTGCAGAAGGATCGAGCCAATGTCATGCACGATGCGGCGAAGCTTCGGCCCGTGGTCATCGACGAGTCGTTGACCGATCTGGAGACATTGCTGCTCGCGCGCGAGATGGGGTACACGGGCGTGGCGCTGAAGGCGTGCAAGGGCCAGAGCCACGCGATGTTGATGGCCGCGGCTGCGCAGAAGTTCGGGATGTTCCTCTGCGTCCAGGACCTCACGTGTCCGGGAGCGTCGCTCATCCACTCCGCTGGAATCGCCGCGCGGGTACCCGGCAATGCCGGCATCGAGGCCAACGCCCGCCAGTTCGTTCCGAGCGCCAACGCGGCGTGGGACGCACGATTCCCTGGTTTGTTCACCCTTCACAACGGCATGATGAATACCGGGCAGCTGACGGGGGTTGGTTTGGGCGCGGTGGGGAAAGAAGGGTTCAGAAGGGGTTCAGGGTAGGTTCAGAAAGGGTTCAGAAAGGGTTCAAGGTTCAAACGAGGTTCAGAAGGGTTCAAGAGGTTCGCGGAACCTTTTCGGAACCTTTTCATCCGGAGCCCTATGACACGCAGAGAATGGTTGGAACGAACCGCGAAATCGGCTTTCGCCGCGGCGATCGCCTCTCGCGTCGATGCGGCGACAGTGGGGCAGGTGCGGCCGGAAGAACCGATCTTCTGCCTGTTCTCCAAGCACCTGCCGGACCTCAACTGGGCGGACGTTGGCCGTGCCGTGAAGGATGCGGGATTTGAAGGGGTCGATCTGACCGTCAGAGCGGGCGGCCACGTCCTGCCGGAGCGCGCGGCGGACGATCTCCCGAAGGCCATCGAGGCCATCACGTCGCAAGGGGTCAAGGTCCCGATGATTACGACCGAACTCACCTCCGCGACCGCCGCCACAGCAACGCCGCTTCTGCAGGCCGCCGCGCGCAGCGGCGTCCGCTACTTCAAAACCGGATACTGGCGCTACAACTCGTCCCCAGACGTCCGCGCGCAGGTTGCCGCAACGGCCGCCGCGCTGACCGGTCTTGCCGCATTGGCCCGTGAATGCGGGATCGAGATGGGCTTTCACAACCACGCCGCCTACATTGGCGCGGCGATCTGGGACATTGCGCCGGCGATGGACAAGCTCGATTCGCGTTGGGCTGGCTACTACTTCGATCCACGCCACGCTGTCGCAGAAGGCGGTGGGGGATCGTGGAAGGCCGCCACACATCTCGTGATGCCGCGACTCAAGATGGTGGCGCTCAAAGATTGTTTGTGGCAAAAGGGGCCGAAAGGCTGGACGATTGAGAACTGTCCGCTCGGGGACGGGATGGTGGACTGGTCATGGTTTTCAAACGTGCTGCGCAGCGCCCGCTTTACCGGGCCTGTTTCCCTACACCTCGAATATGACATTCCGGGTAGCACGGCCGACGAGCGGACGCGACGAACGCTCGAGGCGGCGAAGCGTGACCTCGCGTTCGCGCGTCGGATGTTGAAGAGCAACGCATGACCGATCACGAGCGACAGCAACTCGACGACAAGGGGTACGTCATCCTCGAAGGCGGCATGGGGAACGACCTCTTGAACGCCCTTCGGCGTCGGATCCACGAGTTGTACGACGAAGAGGGGGAGCGCGCCGGCACGGAGTTCCGGACCGAGGCGCACGCGCATCGGCTCGCGAATCTCGTGGACAAGGGAGAAGTCTTTCGCCGCGCCATCGTGTTGCCGCCGGTACTCGAGTGCGTACGTCATGTGCTTGGGTCCGACATCAAATTGAGCAGCCTCAACGCGCGATCTGCCGATCCGCATACCGACGTCGGCCAGCCACTGCACGTCGACATGGGAGCGATTCCCGACGAGCGCGGCTACTGGGTCTGCAACACCGTATGGATGCTCGATGACTTCACCCTCGACAACGGACCCACTCGGATGATCCCAGGCTCGCACAGGTGGGGAACACGTCCGCAGGACGTTCTCGACGATCCGCTGGCGGCGCACCCGCAGGAAGTGCTGCTGACAGGAAAGGCCGGAACGATTGCCGTCATGAATGCGCACCTGTGGCACGCCGGCACAGCCAACAGGACGGCGGCGCCACGCCTGGCCATGCACGCGTTCTATTGCCGCCGGGACAAGCCGCAGCAGCAGTACCAAAAACAGTTGCTGAGACCGTCGGTGCAGGCAGCGCTGACGCCCGATCTCCGCCAGCTGCTCGCCCTGGACGACCCGCTCAACGATTCGATCAGCGCCAACGTGACCGTGCGCAGCGGGTTTCTCAAATAGCGCGTGGCGGTCGAGCGACAGAACACCAATTCACCGCGGCAGGTCCTCTTCGCGAGCCTCATCGGCACCGCGATCGAGTTCTTCGATTTCTACATTTACGCAACGGCTGCGGTCATCGTCTTTCCGAAACTGTTTTTCCCCGCGTCGGATCCGACATCGGCCACGCTTGCGTCGCTGGCCACGTTTGGCATCGCTTTTCTGGCGCGGCCGATCGGATCGGCGCTGTTCGGGCATTTTGGCGATCGCATCGGCCGGAAAACGACGCTGGTTGCTGCGCTGCTGACCATGGGGTTCTCGACGGTGGCGATCGGCATGCTGCCGACCTACGAACGCATCGGCATTGCGGCGCCGCTGTTGCTCGCACTATGCCGGTTCGGTCAAGGCATCGGTCTCGGCGGCGAGTGGGGCGGAGCCGTGCTGCTCGCGGTGGAGAATGCGCCGCCGGGCAAACGCGCGTGGTACGGGATGTTCCCGCAGCTGGGCGCGCCGGTTGGCTTCATCTGCTCGGCCACGATCTTCATCGCTCTCTCACGCGCACTGACCGACGAGCAGTTCTTTCGATTTGGCTGGCGCATCCCGTTCCTCGCAAGCGCAGCGCTCGTCATCGTGGGGTTGTACGTGAGACTCACGATTCAGGAAACGCCGGTCTTTCGCCAGGCGCTCAACCGCCAGGAACGCGTCAAAGTTCCGATGCTCGTGGTGTTCCGCGAATATCCGAAGCTGCTCGTTCTCGGGACCATGAGCGCCCTGGCGACCTTCGTGCTCTTCTATCTGATGACCGTGTTCGCGCTCGCCTGGGGCACAACGGCGCTTGGTTACACGCGGGAACGCTTCCTCCTGATTCAGTTGTTCGGGATTCTGTTTTTTGCCGGAACCATTCCCCTCGCCGCGGTGCTCGCGGATCGGTTTGGCCGGCGCCGCACGCTGCTCTGGGTCACCCTGGTGATCGGGTTGTTCGGCTTTGTCCTCGAGCCGCTCTTTCATGCCGGAACGCCCGGCGTGATGTTGACCATGGCGATCGGGCTCTCGTTGATGGGTTTCACCTACGGCCCGCTGGGCACGGCGCTGTCGGAGCTTTTCGTGACGTCCGTTCGTTACACGGGCAGCTCCCTGACATTCAATCTCGCCGGCATCTTCGGCGCCTCGCTTGCGCCGTACATCGCGACCTGGCTCGCACGCACTTACGGTCTGCAGTACGTCGGCTATTACCTGGCGTTCGCGGCACTGCTCACGCTGATTGGTTTCTGGGGAACGTCTGAAACGAAGGATCGCGATCTGGCCGCGGCCGATTAGTGGGGATCGGTGATTTTCAGGTCGCCCCGGACGACCCGCTGTCTGAGCACGTCGGCGCGGTGGTGCGCTGGATTACCGGAAGGGGTGGCTTCCGCGGTTGCGAGCACCTCGCCGCGGTAGACCTCGAGACGGGCGGTTCCCGCGAAGCCATCGTGGAATTCGCAGCGCCACTCGCCTTCCCGCCACAACACGATCGCCTGAGAGCCCATGAGGTGAGCGAAAGTATAGAGCAAGTTGAGCCACGGCTTTCCCGTCTTTTCGCACGAAACCTGCGAGTGTGCGAAATTGCGACGTTCGCGGCCCGAGACGTCTTGAAGAATTACGGGCTCAGCCCGATCGTCTTAGACATCGCAGAGCACCACCGCTTCCCGAAGCGACGGAATCGGGTCCCGCGTCGGGATGAACTCCTGGGCGAGATATCCCTGAAAGCCCATGTCCACGATTGCGGTGCAGACCGAGCGCCACTGGAGTTCCTGTGTCTCATCCAGCTCGTGACGGCCCGGAACGCCCCCGGTATGGAAATGCGCGATGTGCTGGCGGTTGTCGCGGATCGTCCGGATGATGTCGCCCTCCATGATCTGCATGTGATAGATGTCATAGAGCAGCTTGACGCGCGGCGAATTGACGGCTGAGACCACGCGCACGCCGAACGCCGTGTGATCTCCCTGATAGTCCTTGTGATCGACTTTGCTGTTCAGCAACTCGACACAGACCGTCACCCCATGATCCTCGGCCACCGGCTTGATACGGTTTAGCGCATCGATGCAATTCGTCGCGGCCTCATCGTCGCTCATCCCGCGCCGGTTGCCGAAGAACGTGATCAGATTGGGGACTTTCTGTTTCGCCGCGATCGGGATCGTCCGTTCGAGGTTCGCGAGAATCTTCTCGTGATTGGCTTTGACGTTCAGCCCGTCGACGATCGTGCCACCTGCGCCTGAACCCATCGAACAGATCAGTCCGTATTGAGCCGCGACCGGCCACTCTGCCTCCGTCAACAGATCGATCGCCGTGAGTCCCATATCCGCGACCGACTTGCAGAACTCGGGTAACGGAATCTTCCCGTAGCACCAGCGACAGACCGATTGTTTGAGGCGCCCTTTCGAGACCGCACGATTCTGTCTGCCGGATGCTCCGCGCGCTGTTCCTGCTGACGCCGCAAGGAAGGTTGCGGTACTGGTAAGTGCTTCGCGCCTGCTCATGGCTGTCATGCGCAGGAGGGTAGCATAGGATTCGGACCCTGGCGGGGCTGGCTGCGCCCCGCGCTCAGAGCGTTCAACCCATCCCCGACAGACTGGTCGTGCTGACGTTTGATGACTCCAAGGCGAGCCATTACACGGTAGTGCGCCGATACTCAAGAAGTACGGCTACGGCGCTGCGATGATGCCTTTGAGCGTCGCGCTCTCGCCGAGCAGGGGCGACGGCTTGTAGACACGGCGTCGGAGACCGAATGCGTCAATTGCGTAGCGCCGAATGTGGGCGGTCGCTTCATCGATGTCGTCGGTCACGAGCATGAGGCGCAGATCGTCCAAACCAATGGTGCCCTCCGCTGCCATCGCGGAGAGCATATCTCTGAACGGCCGCCAGTACTTCGACCCGAACAGCACGATGGGGAAGTTCCGGATCTTGCCAGTCTGAATGAGCGTGAGTGCCTCGGATAACTCGTCGAGCGTACCAAGCCCTCCCGGTAGCGCGACGAAGGCGTAGGAATACTTGAACAAGAGAACCTTGCGAACGAAGAAGTACCGGCACATGACCGTGCGATCGAGATAAGGGTTGGGCTTCTGTTCGATCGGCAGTTCGATATTGCACCCGACAGACAAGCCGCCCGCCTCGCGGGCCCCGCGGTTTGCCGCTTCCATGAGGCCCGGACCGCCGCCTGTCATGACCGTGAAACCCAAGCGGGCGAGTGCCGCCCCGAGTTCGCGGGCGAGCGGGTAATACGGGTGCGACTTCGCGTAACGGGCCGATCCGAAGACCGTGACGCAGGGACCTACGAAGTGCAGCGCTCGGAATCCGCTGATGAAATCCCGAATGGCACGCAGCACCAGCAGGAACTCGCGGGCGCGCGAGTGTGGCCCTTCGAGAAGGACCCGGTCTTCTGCGCGTTCGCTCATTGGAATTCCGCCGGCCGATACTTCGAAAGCCTCCATAAACGGTGTGGCGTCAGCGCAGCGTCTTTGGCACTTCGACCCAGAACCAGCCGCGGATTTCGCCGTCCGCAAATCCCACGGCCCGGTCGTGGGGATACCGGTTGTTGAGGGCCGACCTCACCGGCGGCGCGATGTCTTTGGCAGGTCCGTGGCACGATGCGCACAGCGGCTGCTCGGCAATCGGCCGGAGCACGCCGACAGCTACGCCGAGATCGACCACAAAGCCGTCCACCTCACGCGCCCGCCGGCCGGCATACGTTTGGACGAGCGCGGCCGCCCATGGCTTGGGCGCATTCGCCGAATTCCGCAGTCTGTCGCTGGTCCGGCCGGCGCGGATGCCCTTGTCGCGTTCGATACGCTGAATGGTTCCAACGACGTCCACATGACACGACTGTATGGCGAATGCGGGTCCGCCCTTCTCGAGGGCAGAGGTGAGTTCGCGCCGCAACGTGTCCTGGAGCGACACGACGATGAGATCGGCGCGTGAAATCGGTTCACGCAGTTGCGGTGGCGCGTCGGCGATTGGCCACGTGCCAGGCGGTAAGGGCGTTTGCGCTTGTGCTGCAGACAGCAGCAAGACCGAGCACAAACTCACTGCGAGCAAGACGGGTCGCATTTGGTGGGCCCTTCGTCGAGTCCTGAATTGGCTGACGGAATAGGCAGCAGCTTTCGTGCCGATCGAGATCCGGCGCCGGATCGGGACAGGGGCGAGCCACTTGCCGGCAAATGTGCGAGAAAATTCGCGGCAGTCGGAAGTTTTGCGAGTGCGCCTACTCGCGCAGCGTCAGCACGGCGCAGCGCGCTTCGCGAACCACGTGATGCGTTGTCGAGCCGAAGAACATCAGGTCCGCCGCGTTGCGTCCCTGAATGCCGAGCACGATCGCATCGGCATCCACGTCGTGGGCGAGCGAGAGGATCTCGCGATACGGCTTTCCAGTGGCCACGACCTCCTTGACTGAGCATTCTGAACGCACTGCATCGGGCACCATCCCGTGCAGTTGGCGCTGCGCATCCTTGCTCCACGCCGTCACGTCCGCAACCGCGGGCGGCGTGAAGTCGTAGTAGAGCGGGATGAACTCGACAACGTGGAGCACCGTGAGCGCACCACCTCCAGCCTTGGCCAGAGACATTGCATAGTCCAGCGCCAGGTTCGAGCACGTCGAGAAATCGACAGCGCAAAGAATGCGTGTGAACGGAACCCGTCCGCGTGCCGTTACCTCCGGCGCCTTCGGGGGCACGGTCATGACCGGACGTCTGGACTTTCGAAGCACTTTCTCGGCCGTCGAACCAAGGAACAGACTTTCGAATCCGGATCGACCGTGAGTTCCCATGACAATGAGATCCGCGTCGAGCCGGTCCGCTTGCGTGAGAATCTCGCTATACACGTGCAATGAGTCGCCGACGAGCGGATCAACGTGGACACCGGGGACGTCTTCCTGCCCGACAAAACGCGCCAGATGGGCTGCAACCTCGACGCGGTCGATCGGCGGGAGTGTCATGGGCGGGGTTTTCTCGGCCCCGAAATAGTAGGGAACAGGGGTGACGACCGGCATGGACGGCACGACATGCAACACCGTGACGGTGGAGCCGTAGCATCGCGCGACGCCGAGCGCATGATCCAGGGCGCGCCGCGAGAACTCCGAGAAATCCACCGGACAAAGGACCCGTTCGAGATCAATCATGATGGTGTTCCTTTATACTTCCGATGCGTCTCCCGAGGAACCTATGCTGGCAGCGTCACTCTCGTCTGCTGATTATCGAATCCTGGTTGAACAGGCCCCCATCATGATCTGGCGGGCGAATACCGAGGCGCAGTGCGACTACTTCAACGACCGATGGCTGGCCTTCACCGGCCGCTCGTTGGCTGAGGAACTTGGCGACGGGTGGTCGGCCGGCGTGCAGGCAGAAGACCTGGAGCAGTGTCTTCGCACGTACCGCGCAGCGTTCGACCGGCGGGAGCCATTCGAAATGGAGTATCGGCTTCGCCGGCATGACGGCGAATACCGCTGGGTGCTAGACCGCGGGGCGCCCGTGACGGACGCGAACGGCCATTTCGTCGGATACATCGGCAGTTGCATCGACGTCACCGACCGCGTGAACGCCAGAGCCGCGCTGACACGCGACCATCTCGTCGGTCTGGCGGTCCTGAGTGGTCTGTTGCCAATGTGCGCGTGGTGTCGGCGTGTTCGGGACGTGAACGAGTCGTGGCTCACCCTTGAAGCGTATTTGCACGAACACACCGATGCGCGGTTCAGCCATGGCCTGTGCCCGGATTGCGAGCTGAACCACCGCGATAGCTGGATGTAATCGGCTTACTTGATCTTCAGGCCCTTGAGCAACGCTTCGACTCGCGCCTGCAGGCCCGGATCCTTTCCGTCGAGACTCGTCATCGCATCGAAATGGGCTTTCAGCTTCTGCACGCGCTGATTGTCCGCTTCACCACAAGGACACCCCTTCTTGATCTGTCCGAAATACGACCAGGCGGCGCCCCAGTGCGGCAGCCACCATTTCGGCGCCAGTTCCACCGCTTTCAACAGGTAGGTGAGCGCTTCGTCGAAGCGCTGCCGATCCTTCAGGACCAGACCGAGAACGGTGAGCCCCATGGGGCTGCTGAAGCCGGGTGTGGCTGCGGCCTTTTGCAGCATCTCGAGCGCCCGATCGGGCTGCTTCACTTCGAAGAGCGCCACGCCGTACTCGGAGAGCACGTCCGGATTCTCCGGCTCGAGCGCGGCGGCCTTCTCGAGACTGGCGACCGCGCGCGCCGGATCCTTCATGTGCTCGCGCAACACGCGCCCGGACTCATAGTGCGCCATCCCCAGCTTCGGATCCAGCGTCACGGCCCGCTCGAGCGCCTTCAAGGCGGCATCGAACTGTCCCTGCTGCACGCGCAGAACGCCCAGCAGATACTGCGCACGAGCCGAGTTGGGCAGACCCGATGCGACCCGCTCCACGTGCTCGCGCGCGGCGCCGAAATCCCGCTTGGCAACGAGAACGTCCGCCAGCCCGAGGTGGGCTTCATCGACCTGCCCCTGACCGGTGGCGGCGCTCTTGTAGTGATTGGCCGCCAAATCGAAGTTCTTGCGGCGTTGATACATGCGACCGAGCACGAAGTGTGCGGCCGTATCGTCAGGCCTGACAGCAACGGCGCGCTGCAGATCCTCGAACGCCTGGTCCTCGTGCCCTTTCTCGCTATGGGCGCGGCCGCGAACCGAGTAAAGCCGATTCAGGTCCTTGTTCAACTTCAGTGCTGTGTCAGAAGAGGCGATGGCGCCGTCGAAATCTCCCTTACGCAACAACAGTTCCGCGATGCGCGCGTGCGCCTCCGCGTTGTCGGCCGCCAACTCCAGCAGTTTGCGGAACGACGCCTCGGCTTCCGCCGGCTTTCCTGCAATGGCGAACGCCTCCCCGAGCGCCATGTGGGCCTCGGTATTCGTGGGCGCCACTTCCACGGCTTTTTGCGCCGCGGGCAGCGAATCAGCCGAACCCTGACGTACGAGGCTTGCCGCGAGCGTGAGATGGGCGGGTGCGATCGAGGGGTTCAGCGCAATCGCCGCGCGAGCATTCTCGGCAGCATCGGGATATCGGCCACGCCGCAGGTGAATGGCGGCAAGACCGGCGTGCGCATCGGCCTTCTCCGGACCCGTGAGGTTCGAGACGGCCAGCTGGTAGGCCGTGCCGGCGCATTCCCAATCCGACAGGGACTCACAGATGCGCGCCAGCTTGAGGGCTAACGGCGCGTTGGTCGGATCCTGCTGGAGCACCGGCATCAGCCGCTGCCGGGCGTCTGCGGGCTTTCCGGATGCGGCGAGTTTATCGGCCTCCGCAATCAGTTTTTCGATGTCTCGGCGATTGAGCTTGCGAGAGTCCTGGGCGATCGCGGCACCTGGTGCGGAGACCAGCATCAGTACCGCGACGAGGAAGGCGGGCACCGTCGAGCACTTCATGGCGTCCCTCCTGTGATGGAGCGGCGCAATACTACCAGAAGGGGGGAGGTCCACGCGCGATCGGACGGCCCCCCGAACCGCCTGGCGCGGAGTAGCGATTTCAGCGAGCGGCGACGCCTCGACCCGATTGCCGTCCGCGGCCGGGAGGATCCCATGCCGGCGCGGCCAGCTCGGCGTTCCACTTTCTCCAACGACTGCTCAAGTCCCGTACTCGTTCGGGCTGAGAGGAGGCCAGATTCTTCGTCTCTCCGACGTCGTTGGCGAGGTTGAACAGTTCGGCTCCGGTCAAATCAGTCAACGCGCCGGGGTCCACATCCACAAACGGGCCCTCGCGCGATTTGACGAGCTTCCAGTCGCCCATGCGGATCGCCATCATTCCACCGAGTCGCCAGAACAACGCATCGTGCGGAGAGCCTTGCGCTGAGCCGGTCACAAACGGAAGCAGATTGACGCCGTCGAATGCGGAGGGCTTCTCTGTTTCGACGCGTGCGGCCGCAAGGGCAGTCGGCGCGACGTCCAGCTGAATGATCGGGCGATGATCGACGCGTCCGGCCGGCAGCCGGCCTGGCCATCGGACGATGAAGGGCACGCGGATGCCGCCCTCCCAGGTGGTTCGCTTCGATCCCCGCAGCGGAGCGTTGCTGGATCCGTTGACGGCCGTGGATGCCATGGTTGGACCGCCGTTGTCGTTGAAGAAAATGACGAGCGTATCGCGATCGAGTTTGTGATCCCGCACCGCCCGCAGAATCGTTCCCACCCCATCGTCCATTGCCGAGATCATGGCGGCATAGGTTCGCCGCTGCTGGTCCTGGATGTTGGCAAAGCGTGAAAGGTACTTTTCGGGGGCGTGCGGCGGAAGATGCGCGGCGTTGAACGCAACGTACAGGAAGAAGGGTTCCGCTGCGTGCCGCCCGATGTACGCCGCAGCACGCGCAGCCAGCGCGTCCGTCAAGTAGCCAAAGGGTGTGGCGGGCGTGGTTCCGTCGAGCACGGCGGTCGCGCCGGTTCCCACATCGAAATAGGAGTGGCCTCCGGCGAGGAATCCAAAAAACTCGTCGAAGCCGCGCCGCATCGGGTGAAACTGCGGCGCCATGCCCAGATGCCACTTCCCCAATGCCGCCGTCGTGTAACCGGCGGCCTTTAGACGATCGGCCAGCGTCCGTTGCGTCAACGGCAGCCCTAATCGCTCTTGCCCCGGTTCGATGTTGAACTCGTGGCCGAACCGCTGCTGATAGCGGCCGGTCATGAGTCCGGCTCGCGTCGGGCTGCAGTACGGACCACTCACGTACGCGTCGGTGAATCGAATGCCCTCGCGCGCGAGCGCGTCGATGTTCGGCGTCGGGATCTCGCGGCTGCCGTGCACGCCAAAGTCCGCATAGCCGATGTCGTCAGAGACAATGAGCAGGATGTTCGGTCGCCTCGGCTGCGCATCGACGCGGGGAGTGGCGATGCAGGCAGCCAGGGCGAGAAAGACCAGCGAACGTGCGGCGCGTGTCATGGTGTCTCCGGTCTTGCCGAGGGTGACAACGTCGCGGGCAGTGTAGTCGTCACGCGATCGTGCTGCAAGACGAGGGACTGGGGGCTCCTCGTTCGCGGGGCGTTGGATTTACTGGTGTTTTCATCGATCGCCGTGCAAAACAGGACATCAGAAGCTGCCGAATGACGCTATGCTTCACGCATGTCACAGTCCAAGCCTCCGGTTCGCCTCAATCTGCACGAGTGCCCGGTCTGCAACCACCCGCAGACGAAGATTCAACGACGAATCGGCACCGACAAGCTCGGCGCGACGAATTACGTGTGTACTCGAACGGGCGAGTGCTGCCTGGCGATCAACCTCACGAAGGTGGAAAACTGGGTCGTCGTGTGAGACGGCACCGCATGATGTTCAGCGAGTCGACGCGAGCGTCCAGAGCAGCACGGCAATCGCGAGAGCGAGAACGACCAGCATCACACTGACCGCCTGAAGGACCCGACCCCGTGTGCGCGCCGCATCGCCGGCGATGACGCGCGTGTCATGAAGCATCGCTGTGCCAGGCGGCGGGAATCGCGCCGAGCGCACAGTTGCAGCGCCGAGGCGGTAGAAATACGCCGCGAACCCAACGAGTGGGCCGACGACGATCACGGCGACGACACTTAAAACAATGCGCGCACGGAAGGCCACCTGCTGCTTGTCGGCCAGGATCCATCGCGCGATCTCTGGACGCGCGCGATCGAAGAGGAGGAGCAACGCCGTCCCGACGATCAGGCCGGCAACGAGTAGAGCGATCGCGGTACGTCTCGCGCGCGGGTCGGCGGCGTGAATCTCCATTTGAGAAAAGGCTCAAAGCCCCGCGTTCCTGGCGCCAGTAGCTGGGGCCTGCCGAAGGAGGATATTACCGCGCTCACCGCCTGTTAAAAGCCACCGGGTTGTGCGGCAGGAATCTGGCCAGCCATGTAGCCATCGCCCGTTTCACGCAGCACACGCACAGCGACCAGGCGCTTCAGGACGACCTCGCATTCGGCCGCGTCGAGCGACCACAGGCGTGCCGCCTGCCAGCGGGTCAGGCGCAATCCGGGCATCTCGCGGAATTCGTTCTCGATCCGCGCGCGAAGCATCACGATTCGGCTCTCGGGAATCGTCATAGGTCCATCCATCAGGATGTGTGTTTGCGGCGTCCGAGGACCGCTTTCGGGACGTGCGGACGTGCGGGGTCGAGCAAGCTCCGCGCCGGAGTCTCGTGCTTCGCAACGCAGCCGGAATCAGCGACTTACTTTTGTGAAAGCGAATGGCGGTGGCCAGGAAAGGAACACAGGTGGCCAGGTTTGGACAGCGCCGCCGGGGTAGGCACGTTCGGAGCGGTTTAGGGAGAGGTCCGCAAGCCTGCGTCCGAGTCAGCCAAGCGACCGGCGAAGCAAATTCTCTGTGATGCGCTGGACTCGTTCGTCCGCCCCATGCGGCCGGCTGCCGTGCGACCAGGGCAGCATGTGTCCGGGCGGATTGCTCATCCCTTGCGCCCAGAAAATCGTCGCCGCATTGAAAACAAAGTTGTTCTTCGGTCCGGGGTGAATCGATGCGGCCCACTGCTGAGGCCTGGTTCCGCCCACCCAGGCCGTGCCTTCGGCAACCACCTGTAATCCGGGAATGTCGGCCGGATTACCGTGATACTCCCAGCCGACCAATCCGGGAATCGAGTCGCCTCGCTTGATCCCCGTCCCGTCGAACATCCAGTGGTCGGGGCGGGTGATGGTCCAATCGCCACCGCCGTTGACCGGGTCAACATTGCGCACGCCCATCAGGAGCCCCTCGTCTGGCCCCGTCATCGGATAGCCGCCGTCGACGCGGCCTTGTCGCTGCTTGGCAGCGCCACCGTAGGGGCCGGCGCGGTAAATGATCCGATTTGGCCGTCCGTCCCGAGCGGCAAGAAACGGTGACACCCAACAGATTGAGTTCCCGGAGAGGAACAGCGCATTCACACCGTTTTCGATCAGGGACTTCACGCTCTCGTACTGCCGGAGGTCCCAGTATTCGTCGTGTCCAACGCTCAGAAATGTCTTGCACTTTCGACCGCGTTCCGGACTCAGCATGTCGCTGTTGGAACAGTAGGTGACGTCATAGCCATGTTGTTCGAGCCAATAGACGAGCGGGAATTCGAAACAGAGGTACTCTCCCGATCCGACTGATTGCGGGTTGTCGTAGATCTGTCGGTACTTGCCGTACGGCCGGTCGAAACTGACTCTTACGTCATGCGGCGACGACCAATCACGACCGGACCCATCGTCGTAGAGTGAGAATCTGTCGGGCCAGCGATTGTAGGCGAGCCAGGTGTTGTCGCTGCACTGGAACAGAATGTCGGCTGGACGGTCGTCGCGAACAATGAAAATGACATAACTCTGCCAATAGGGTTCCCTGCGTGTGGGCGGGAGCGTCGACAATCGCCCAAGATAGACGCCACTCGGCCAATCCGCGGGGATTGAGACTGTCGCACTCGCCTCCCAGCGGCACTCCCGCAGACGGTTCTCTCCGACAGGAGGATCGGGCTGCTCGCGCCCCTGGAACGGGCCGAGCACGGACATCAGACGCGCGCCGCGAGCGCCGTAATAACCCGTACGGAAGATCTCAATCTGAAAGCGTGCAGCCGGCCGCGTACTCACCATGACGTCGAGGCGGTCGCCGACGAGAACCGACTGATGTGAACAGTACCCCTCGATGCGCGGAGACCGGTAACCGGACTGACTATCGATATGAATCCTCGTCAGCTGCCAGTCCCGTGCACCCTCTCGCTGGTTCTCTTGACGAATCAGCGAGGGTTGCGGGGAGGCAGTCGCTTGCGAATCCGATTGGGTATGAAGCTTCGGTGCAGCGAGCGCTGTTGCCAGAGTGACGCCAGTGCTGCGAATGAAGCGCCGGCGGTCGATGCGGGAGTTGGGATGGTCAGCCATGATTAAGAGCTCAGTAGCCGCTCATCGTACTCCCAGATTGCCCGCGCGTGCAGTCGTAGTCGGGTTACATTTACCGTGGATATTGATGAAAATCTTCGCGGCGAGGGCGGCGGCGCTCTTTTCATTTCCGCTCTTTCGTGCCACGGTCGGTTTCGCTGCCGTGCTCTCGGCCTGTGCGCCAGCGAGGCCGAGTGTGCCACCGTACGGCCAGTCGGGCGCGCTCACCATTCCGCCTGTCACTTACCCGGGCTTCACGCTCGTGTGGTCCGACGAGTTCAACCGCGACGGCGAGCCAGATAAGGCGAACTGGACGTTCGAACTCGGTTTCGTTCGCAACCGGGAGTTGCAGTGGTACAGGTCTGAGAACGCGAAGGTTACTGACGGCGTGCTCGTGATCGAGGGCAGGCGTGAACGCGTCCCCAACCCGCAGTTCGATGCCTCCACAAGCGACTGGAAACGCAACAGAGAATTCGCCGACTACACGTCCGCGAGCTTGATGACGAAGGGCCTGCACAGTTGGCGATACGGCCGGTTCGAAATGCGTGGGCGCATCGATACGCGCCCAGGTTTGTGGCCGGCCTTTTGGACGCTCGGCGTCTCCGGCACCTGGCCGCACAACGGCGAGATCGACATCATGGAGTATTACCGCGGAACGCTCCTCGCGAATGTCGCGTGGGGTGGCGCCGAGCGCTATCAGGCGATTTGGGCCGACTCACGCAAGCCGATCACCTCCTTCAATGGGCCGGCGTGGTCGAGGGACTTTCACGTGTGGCGGATGGACTGGGATGAAGGTGCGATCGCTCTATTCGTCGACGGTCAGCCTTTGAACAAGGTGGATCTCACGCACACCGTCAATCAGGATGGCAGCGGCACGAATCCTTTCCGTCAGCCGCATTACGTACTCGTCAACCTCGCCATCGGCGGAACGCAAGGCGGCGATCCATCGTTGACGGCGTTTCCGGCTCGCCTCGAAGTCGACTACGTACGGATCTATCAGGCTCGGTGAGGCGAGGTGAGGGCTGCCGTGGTTATCCAGCCAGCGCGGCTCGGGTGCCCTGCTCGCGCAAGACTCTTGCCTGTTCCGGAACAAGTTGCGGATGCAGCCGCGGGTCATGAAGCGACCAAGGTCATGCTCCAGTTCGCGAGCGTTGCTGCTCCGCGTACGCGCGCGGCGTAGTAGCATCGGCGCCATGATCGAGTGGTTCGCCCGCGCCGTGCTTCACGTCTCGAATGTCGAGGCTTCTCTCCGCTTCTATGTGGACCGGCTCGGCTTCACGGTTCCCTGGCGCGTGGAGTGGGAGGGCCACACTCACATCGCCCAGATCGACCGTCAGAACTGCGCCCTCATCCTCTCCGACCAGTGGCGGGAGAAAGTCGGCAAGGGCCTGATGTTCATTTCCCTGAACGTCGAACCACTAACTCACGAGGCCGAGGTCGCGGCGGTCGATGCGTTGCGCGCCGAGCTCGAAGCCCGCGGCGTTCCGATCAAGGACGGCCGCTGGGGTTACCAGCTGCTGGTTGTCGAGGATCCAGACGGGAACCAGCTGTTCTTCCCCTATCCGAACGAACCGGGGATCAAGCCCGAGGGTCTAGTCGGCCACGAGGCGACGTCATGAGAGGGGCAGCACCGCCGTCATCACGCGCAGAAAATTTCCGCCGACGATCATCCCGATCTCCGCATCCTTGAATCCCCGCTCGGCGAGCATCCGGATGAAAGCGTCCCAGTGCTCGTACATGCTCTGGTTCTCGATCGCACTTGGCGGGCGACTCGGCTTCATCGCGCCCGGCACGTAGCCGACATAGGGGTGTCCCTTGTCGTGGCCGAGCCATCCGATGCCGATGTGCTGGACGCCAACCGTCTTCGCCAGATGCTCGCATTCGTCCACCAGCACCGTGTACGGCGTTCGGCCCTCGATGTACCGGAGTCCGACGACTCCACCCGTTGCGGCGATCGCTTTCACTTCTTCCGCCATCAGTTCCAGCGGAGACTTCAGAAACGGGTTGATGTTCTGATGCGACGAGATGATCGGCTGCTTCGTGATCTCGGCGACATGGAGAAGGGCGTTGGCTGAAAGATGCGAGACGCCGATGATCATTCCGAGGCGGTTCATCTCCTGCACGACTTCGACGCCAAACCGGGACAGCCGGCTGCCCATCTTTCCGCCGTCGATGCCTTCCGCCAGCATGTTGCGTCCGTTGTGCGTCAGTTGCATACCCCGTACGCCGAGCCTGAAGAAGTGGCGCAGCAGTGCGAGCCGGCGATCGGGATGGTAATCGGGCTCGGGATCGATCTGAATCGAGCCACCGCCTTCGAGATCGAGAAAGAATTGCACCTTGCCTTGGTTCGGCGCGGTAGGAACGTCGGCCCTGGTCCTGATGATCGAGGCCTTGCCGTTCGTCTTTTCGATCTCGACCAGCAGCATGTCGAGCACACGCAGCGAGCCTTCCAGCAGATTCGTGACCCCGCCGCGCTCGTCAACCGAATCGCCGCCGGCAGGCATGATCACGACGCTCACACCTCCTTCGATCAGCCGCGGCACGAGAAAATCGCGCATCGGCGAGTGCTGGGCTTTGTCGCGCAGCCTGAATCGGTCGTTGAACTCCCAGATGTCCCTGTGTCCTTCGACGACGATGAAGTCGTGAGGACGGCGCTGTTGGGCGGATCCTGGGAAAAGTGCGGCACCGACGGCGAGCGTGGCCGTGCGTTCGAGGAAGCCTCTTCTCGTCAACATGTGCGAACCGAGATTAATATAGGCCACAACGTTTCCTTTGTCCCTTGTCCCTTTTCCCTTGTTCCGCGGAGGGCTGTTGATGAAGTTCGGGCTGCTGACCGTCTCATATTCCGGTTTGTTCTACGACGGCGAGCCGCTGTCGCTTGAACAGCAGATCCACAAGGCCCAGGAGCTTGGGTTCGACGCGCTCGCGATCGAGACCAAGCGGCCGGTCGGCTCGCCGATCGATCTGGGCACGGCTGAACGCGCCCGGATCAAGGCAATCGCCGCCGATCGCGGAATCGCACTGTGTGCGGTAGAGAGCGTCTCGAATTTCACGAGCCACCTGATGGAGGAGCGCGAGAACAACCTCGCCATGATGCGCGCGGTGCTCGATCTGGCTCGCGATCTCGACGTCGACCTGGTCAAAGTCTTTGCCGCCTGGCCCGGTCTCATCAACGACGAGGAAGCCATCGCCATGTACGCGCCGTACGAACGCGGCAATCACTACCGGCGTCTGTATCCGCCGGAGCTGCGCAAATGGCACCGCGCGGTGGACGGCATCCGCGAGGTCGCCGGCTGGGCGGCAGACATGGGCATTACCCTCGCCCTTCAGAATCATGCGCCCGTGATCACCCCGGGATATGAGGACGTCCTGGCGATGATGCAGGAGATCGACCGTCCGAATGTGAAGCTCTGCCTCGATGTGAATCTCTTTTACGACCGCCAGAGCGATGATTACGTTCGGGAAGCAGTCCGCCAATGCCGCGCGCATCTCGCCTACACCCACTACGGGGCGTGGAACTTCAGCGAGACGCCGGACGGTGACGTCATCCAGGATCCCGCGCCCTCATTTGGCGGGCAGATCAACTACGAGGCATTCATCGGCGCCCTTCACCAGATTGGTTACGACGGCTATCTGGTGTCGGAGTACTGCACGCCGGTGCTGAAGCATCACGCCATCGCCGGCATCGAAGAGATCGACCGAGGCACCCGCCTGGCGCTTCGATACGTCAAGCGGCTCGTCGAACACGCGTCTTCTGCTTCTAAACCGGAGCACCTTCGCGCGGTGGGACGGTTCTAGCCTAGTCAAAGTCGCGAGTCAAAGCGGCAAGGGGCTACTAATCAGCGGCGCGAGCGAAGCGAGCGCTGGCAGGCGCTGGGGGTGGGGCCCCAGCGCAAAATTAAAAAAATGAAGCTCCGTTTAATGCTGATGATGTTCCTCCAGTTCTTCATCTGGGGGTCTTGGTATGCCACCGGGGGGAACTACATGAAGAACCGGGGGATGACCGACGTCATCTATCTGGCCTACATGGCAAGCCCGATCGGATCGATCGTCGCGCCATTCTTTCTCGGGATGATTGCCGATCGGTTGTTCCCCGTGCAGCGGGTGCTCGGCGTCATGCACGTGCTCAGCGGACTCTTCGTGTTCTCCGCGCCGTTCCTGGCGGAAGGCAGATTGGCCTCGACTCCGCTTTTCCTCACCGTGCTGCTTTTGCACATGTTGTGCTACATGCCCACCGTTGGGTTGGCGATGGCAACGGCGTTTCACCTGTTGCAGAACAAGGAACGTGAATTCCCGTTGATCCGTGTGTGCGGAACCGCGGGCTGGATCGCGGCGGGGATTCTCGTCAGCTATCTTCTGCAGGGAGATACCACGGCTTTGCCGATGTACGTCGCCGGCGCTGCCGGAATCCTGATGGGTGTGTACAGCTTTACGTTGCCGAACGTCCCTCCGCCCGGCGCCGGCAAGTCACTCTCGGTTCGCGACATCTTCGGCCTCGATGCCCTCTCCCGACTCCACTCGCGCGCCTTCATCGTCTTCATCATCAGCGTGATGCTGACGAGCATCCCGCTGGCGACGTACTTTGCCTACGTGCCGGTCTTTTTGCGCGATGCGCACGTTTCGAATCCTGCTTTCAAGATGACGTTCGGCCAGATGTCCGAAGTCGTGTTCCTGCTGTTGCTGCCGTGGTTCTTCCTGAAGTGGGGCGTGAAATGGGTCTTGATCGCCGGTATGTTGGCCTGGATTGCGAGGTATGCGCTCTTTGCGCTCGGTGCGCCCGAAGCCGTCAGCTGGATGCTGATCGCGGGCATCTGCCTCCACGGTCCGTGTTACGACTTCGTCTATATCGCCGGTCAGGTCTACATCGATAGAAAAGCGTCTCGGGAGATTCGTGCGCAAGCGCAAGGCCTGTTCGTGCTGGCGACCTACGGAGTGGGCCAGGGACTGGGGACGCTGGCAGCAGGAGCGATCTTCAACGCCATCATGCCGGCCACCGGTGGCGCCGGAACTCTTCCGCAATGGCAGATCTTCTGGATCTTTCCGCTTGTCTTCGCGGTCATCGTTACCACGCTGTTCGTGTTTGGCTTCGAGGACGAGGTGGATCGCCCTCTGCCGAAAGCCGTCGCTGCGACGTGACGGATTCACATGATCGCAGTTACGGCCAAGTAATCATCTGGTAACCCCGTTGACAATCCCGCCGCTGGTATTCATCCGTAGCTGCGGACTCCTCGACAAACGCGCCGCCGCCGCCACAAAGTTCTCATACTCCTCATCGTCGAGCAGCGCTCTCAGCTCTCTGTAAAGGTCGCTGCCGGTCGAGTCGTTGATCGTACGAGGCAGCTTGTAGGCGCTCAGGACGGCAATCGCGCGGGCGTGCTTCACGGGCGGCAGCTTCAGGTCGTTGATGACGCCCGGCAAGCCCTCCGATGCCTGGGAGCGAAAGGAACCGCGGACACGCTGGGACGATACCGCAGTCACGAGGGCGCGAATCTCATCCGAATCAAGAGCGGCGTCCGCATTTCTGTCGCCGCGCGCGACGACTTCCTGCATGCGCTCCGGCAGCTCGTCGCGCGATATCCGATGGTCGGAATTGGCATCGAAAGACTTGAGTCGTTCGATCACGGCGACGGGGGACCTTCCTGGAGCCGCAAGCGGCGGCGGCATCTCGGTGATGAGGACCGCCGGGCGGGGCACGGGCGCCTGTGCGGCGGCAGCGCCAACCCCAATCAGCATGGCTCCGGTCGTCAGCATGGTGCGCGCAGCGCTCGTCATGACGTCCTCGCTATTGCACGAACGGATTCGAGAATCGGGGATCGGTCAGGAATGTCCGGTCCGTCAGCGTCTCCAGGAAGGCGATCAGTGCCGCTTTCTCTGATGCTGTGAACTTCAACGGGCCCACAGGAACCATGTAACCGAGGTTCGGATCCAGAATCGCGTTGTCGCTGTAGTGGTCGATCAACGCGTCGAGCGACGTGAAGCGTCCGTCGTGACCGTATGGGGCGGTGACCTCGACGTTGCGGAGCGAGGGGGACTTGAACGAGCCGAGGTCCGCGGCGCGCAGCGTCACGTCGCCGACGCCACCGTCTTCGGTCTGTTGCTTGCCTCTTAATCCAGTATTGGCGGGGGTCGGGACGAAGAAGTGCTCGTTCCCGTCTTTCATATGGCAGGTGCCGCAATTGCGCATGAAGAGCGCCTTGCCGCGGTTCTCCTGCCGCGTGAAATTGTCGAAGTCGTCCTGCGCTGATTGTGTGCGGGCGCGCCCCTGGTCGTATCGCGACTGGTAGGAGACGAGGGATCGGACGAACTGCGCGAGCGCCTTCCCGATTCGCTGATCGGTAATCTGGCGATCGCCAAAGGCGCGCGCGAAGAGCGCGTGATACATCTTGTCGCGCGCGAGCGTGTGGACGACTCGCTTGAGCTCGTGTCCCATCTCGATACGATTCTGGATAGGCAGCAGCACCATCTGCTCGAGGTTGCCTGCCCGTTCGTCCCAGAAAAATCGCGCACGCTGGTAATAGCGGACGTTGACCAGCGGCATCGCGCGGCGATCCGTCAGCGCGCCGTGAAATCCCTTGCTCGAGGGCTTCGGGTCGGCAAACGCGTGCGCCTGCACGTGGCACGACCCGCACGATGTGGTGTTATTGGCCGACAGGCGGGTGTCATAGAAGAGCACGCGGCCCAGCGTGGCGCCATTGTCGCTCACCGGGTTGTCCGGCGGAGTGTTGTCGTGGTTCTGCCCCAGTTGCGTGAAATGCGCAGGCAGCTCGACGTTCGCGTAACGATGGGGCGTGGCGGGAAGATTGAGGGTGTTGTTGGCCGCCGGCCGCGACGACGATAGCCCGGCTGCGCTCAAGACGAACACCAGAACCAAGAGGGGCCCAGATAGAATGCGTGTCATTCCGGCCTCCACGGTGTCGTGACGGAAGGTTAGACACCAGAAATGCCGAACTGGTCTGGGTTGAGGCTGGTCGTCACGTCCAGGTGGCGTTGACCAGGTGCACAGATCGCGGGAGGCCGATCCGGCGAGCGCGTGGCGCGCCGGATCGGAAACGTAGCAATCGAATCAGAGCGTGGCGGCTTTCGCTGACTTGCGGCCCTCGCACGATGACGCGACGGACTGGAGCGCACGCGCGTGCATCTCTCGGTCCACAACCGTTCCGGTCAGGCTGACGCGCTGGCCGACATAGCTGTCCATCTTCAGCCGGTTCGACGCATCGACGACCTCGAGTGACGTGGAGCGTTTCTTCAGAAACGCCGTCTTCCAACTCCGTGACCGTGGCGCATCCGCGCCTGACGTGTCCTTCAGCCGAAACGTTTCGTCGCTGCGCTCGAGGCATCCGGTAATCGTCACGAGTTGCGGCGCCTCAGCGACTGCTTCGGGCTTCGGCTTCTCGGCCGGAACGCTGGGTGCCGGACGGGTGGCGCGCTTTGCCTCTCGCGGGGCGGCGACTTGTTTCGTCTCCGGCTGCGCCAGCGTCGGCTTTCCTCCGGTGGTCGCAGAACGCTGCCGGATGGCAAACGGAACCGCCATCACAAGAATGGCAAGCACGATGATCGCGATTGCCATTGGACGGTTCGATCGCGCCAGCCGAGTGACTGAGGGCACTCGGAAGCGGCGCATCTTTTTGATGTAGCGGCCGGATCCTTTCCAAACGAACGGTTGCTTCCAGCTCACATCGTCCTCCTTGGCGAAACCGGTGGGCTGGGAGTAACTGAGCAAGCCGGGTACCGCCGGGGCGTTCGGTATCAGGCTATAAGTTGCTTTGTTTACACTCACTTGCAGGCGCAATTGATGCTCGAGTGAGCGTGTGGCGGAACGGACCACCCAAATCCGTGATCGTCCAGCCGAACGTGGAGAATGAGTATGGTCAGTGCGGGCGATAGGGCAGAAAGGAATGGCCAGCCGTGATCATTTCGCATCAGCGAGCGGCCGGACTTTCACGCCCGACCACAGCCGCTCGCGCGTCGCGCGCGTCAGCGCCAGCGAGCGGGCGCCGGCCGGCGTCACTGCGAATACGCGGCGGGACGGCCCCTCGGATGCGCCGGCGCGCGTCGAGGTCACCAGCCCCTTCGCTTCCAGGCGATCGAGCGTGGCGTAAACCGCGCCGATGGCGACATCACGGTTCGCGACCTCCTCGAGCTCCCGCCGCACGTTCATTCCATAGGCGTCGTCGCCGGTTCGGACAACCGCCAGCATTACCTGCTCCTCGAGGGAGCCGAGCAGGACCGGTTCGAGTTCGCGTCGCGACTTCCAGTAGGGGTCAGATCTTGTTTTTTGCACGATCGTCCTCTGAAGAGGATAGGCACCCCGCCGGGCTGGTGTCCCCCCGAGCGGTCAATTGTGCAAGAAACAAGATCTGACCCCCGTTTTCAGGGCTGGCGCAGGACTACGACGGGATCGACCAGGCTGGCGCGGCGCGCCGGCACGAAGGCGGCCAGCACTCCGACAGCGAGCAGCACCACGATCGCGCCTGCCATCGCGACGGGGTCAGTTGGCTGTACACCGTAGAGCAGCGATGCGAGCAGGCGCGAGACGCCGATGGCCAGGGCGGTGCCGATGCCGCTTCCGAGTGCCACCAACACGAGGCCGCGGCCCAGCACTTGCCGGATCACGGCGAGCGGCTGTTGACCGAGCGCGATGCGGATTCCGTACTCGCGCGAGCGGCGGGTGACGTAGTGTGAGATGACCCCGTAGACGCCTACGGCGCCGAGCACGAGCGCCAGACCCGCGAGCAACGAGACGAGCGTCACCACCTGTCCGGTAGGTCCCAGGGCCAGATCGAAGATGTTCTTCATTGTCGTCATCTGCTGGACCGCGAGTTGAGAGCTCTCGCCTGTGAGCACCAAACGGGCATCGGCGAGTACCGATGCCGCGTCGCTCGAATGCGTACGCAAAACGAACGACACCTGGTTATACATGAATGGAAGCTGTTGGAAGAGCATGTACCGTGCCGGCACCGGTGCGTCAGTCAGGTTCGCCTCGGCCGCGTTTCCGACGATCCCGACGATGCGCTCGCCGGTTTCACCGAACGTCTGCAACACCTTGCCGAGAGGATCCTCGCCAGGAAAGAATCTGGCGGCAAGCGCTTCGTTGATGATGACCACCTGCTCGCTGCCTTCGCGATCCGACGGCAAGAAATCGCGGCCGCGCTTGATGGGGACCCCGAGAGTGCTGAAGTAGGACGGCGTCACCATGCGGAACGCGGTCGTCGCGTTGACCGTCGGCCTCCCCGCGATGCCGATGCCCCAATTGTCGCCGCTCCCGCGCAGGGGAAGCTTCTGTGCCGCCGCGACGGATTTCACGCCCGGCACCGCTTCCAACGCTGGCACTATGTTGAGGATCGCGCGGCGTCGCTCATCCTGAGTGAGCTGGGCGGGCATGGTCGCGTCGACGACTGCGACGCCGTGCACTCGCAGGCCTGGATCGATCCCGCGGAGGTTTGCGACGCTGCGAATGAGCAGCCCCGCACCCGCGGCCAGCAGTACCGCCAGCGCCATCTGCGCAACGACAAGCCCACCTTCGAGTCGAGCTCCACGGCTGCCAACTCCACCGGTCCGCGTCGTCGACAGCACCGTTTGCAGGCTGCTCCCGCGCCAGAGAGCGATGCCCGGAACGATAGCGACGAGCAGAGCGGAAACGAGCGCGGCGCCCATGGAGGCCCAGAAGACCGTCCAGTCCAGCCTGGCGTTCTCCGCGAGTGCGCCGAGCGGCAGCGCCCCGACGAGCACTCCGAATCCGATGAAGGCGAGCGAGGCGCCGACGAGGCCGGCGACGAGGCCGATGAGGAGCGATTCGACGACAAGCTGCCGGATCAGCCGTTGACGGTTGGCGCCGAGCGCGGCACGAATGGCGATATCCGTCGCGCGGGCGTCGAGCTGACCCAGCATCAGCGCCGCAACGTTCGCACACGCGATGATCAGGATGACAGACATGGCCGCGAGCGTCGCGAGCAGGCTCGGCTTCACGTCGCCCATGAGGAATTCACGGACCGATTCAACCGACGGATTCCGCGTTTTGTCCCACTGCGGAGTTGGGTACTGAAAGTTGGCACGCAGTAACCCGACGAGCGCCTGCAGTGGACCGTCCATATGCTCCATCGAGTGGCCGTTCGCGATGCGACCGACGAGCGTGTACCGGCCCGAGCGATTCTCGGGGTTCATCTGCGCCGCGGTCCAGATCTGCGTGGTCGGGCTGGGAAACCAGAAGCCCGGCGGCATCACGCCGACAATCGTGCGCGCCGCGCCGCCGAGACGGAGGGGCTTACCGATGATCGCTCTGTCGGCACCCAAGTCCCGCCACAAGGAGTGACTCAGAATCGCGACCGGTTCTGCTCCGGTTAGATCTTCGCCTGCGCTGAACGTGCGGCCGAGGGAAGCCGGCGTGCCAAGCACGTCGAAGAACTCCGCGGACACGGCAATGCCGGACAACAGGCGCATCGGACTGCCCGGAACCTCCAGGGTCAAGTCCTCCGGGCGATATGCGGCCATCCGCTCGAAGCCGGGAAACTGCGGCCGCAGCCGCAGGATTTCCTGCTCACGCCACGAGCCGGAGAACCAGAGAACGCCGACCTGTTCTTCGCGCGCGATTGGCAGTGGGTCCAGCAGGAGCGCACGCACCACGCTGAAGATTGCGGCCATGCCGCCGGCCGCTAAGGCAAGCGTCAGGACGGCCAGTGCTGCAAAGCTCGCGCGGCTGAGCAGCCACCGCCACGCGCAACGGGCATCCATGATCCAACTTTCCAACATCGGTCCTCCAGGACGGAAGCGATTCGCGCGCGGCTCGAAACCCGTCATTCCCCGCCACCAGCTCCGTCGCAACAGTGCGGGGAGGGAGCGGAACGCCTGGCGCCAGACCCACCGGCGTGCTGCCGCCGAGCCATCCGCCGCGATGCGCTGCTCGTACTCCGCGCGCAAGTCGGCGAGCACCTCGTCGCGCTCGGCGATCGGGATCAACGCGCGGAACGTGGCAGCGACAACCCTGGGGAGGTCTGTTGTGCACCGACCAGACGGACGCGGCGGAATGTCGGAACGCACGATTCTACATTGTAGAAGACGGTCCGAGCACTCGAAAGGTTTGAATAGTGCTCCAGCAAACGGGCGTCGAGAAGAATGGCAGCTGATGCTACGGCTGCCGGTCCGAGCCTGCCTCAACAGGCACCGCGGCGAAGCCGGGTTTCAACCCGCTGGATTCCTCGATCGCTCCCACGGCGACTATCTGCTCCCACGGAATCAAGAGCGACATCATCACGTGGGACCCGCCTTTCGCCCGCGTGAGGTTGGCTGGGACGTCGCCGAGCCAGATGCCGGCGGCATCCTGGTTGACGAGCGGCCCCAACAGCCGGACCAGCGCAGCCGAGGAACGGTCCGGGCCCGGGGCCAGCAATGGCGCGACGTTTGACCACCACGTTTGCGACACGAGGACGAACACAGCATTCCGGGGTTTGGGCATCTCGCGACCTCCGTCGTTCTCTCATTTGGGCTACTGCTCGCAGTGTACCTTCCGCAACGAACCTCGAACGCCCTCGTCGTCCGCGATGACCAGCAGGACACGCGTCGAGCAATCAGAAGAATCCGCGGCGTGGCGGTGCGTACTGGCGTCGAGTTTTCGCTTCGCGAAAGTCGAAAACCAAGGTCGTAAAAAACGCGTCTTGCGAGCGTCCTTGGTCTGGACCGTAGATAGCGTTGGGACGCCGTCGCCTAACGTCCAAATTATCGCGCTCATCGATCACCCAGTGCGCGTTCGTGATGCCGACGCGGAACGCTGGCATGTCTGATGCTGGTCCGGCGTGGCTCGTGTCATCTGCGGGCTCTCGGCGTTGAGTCACGCTGCCCGCGGGCCAGACACTGCGACAGAGGGATCAGAAAGGGGAGGACGAACCAGGGATCGAGCGAGAGGAGCGCATGCGGATTATCGGTCAGAAGTCCAGAGTGTCGACAACGATCCGGCTGGTCATCGTGATGTCGACGGTGTGCTGGGGCCAGGTCGCGCTGTCGAAATCCATGACATCGCCCGTCACCGTTCCCCAGAACGTGTCAGCGAAGCCCTCGCTGCCGCCTGCCGAATACATCGGCGAGGCGCGGTGTATCGAATGCCACGGCCAGGAGAACAAGCATTTCAGCGAGACGCTGCATGCGAAGGTCTTCCGACTGAATCCGAAGAACGACCGGCAGCGACAGAGTTGCGAAGCCTGCCACGGACCGGGCTCGAATCACGCTCAGAACGCGTTCGATAAGACCGCGCTGGTCGGGTTTACCAGGCGTTGGGGGACGCCTGTCGAAGTCCAGAATGGTCAGTGTCTGACCTGCCACGAGGGTGGCACTCGCCTGCACTGGCCAGGGTCGAGCCACGCGAAGAGCAATCTTGGCTGCGCCGATTGCCACAACCCCATGCAGAAAGTGTCGGCCAACAGTCTCCTGGCCCGGCAGAGCATCTCAGAGACTTGCTTCCAGTGTCACAAGCAGCAGCGCGCCGAGTTCCGCAAGCGTTCGCACATGCCGCTGCCCGAAGGCAAGATGTCCTGCGTCGACTGCCACAACCCGCATGGCTCGACCAGCCGTTCCCTGCTGAACGCCGATTCGGTCAACGATGTCTGCTACACCTGCCACGCCGAAAAACGGGGGCCGCTCCTCTGGGAACACTCGCCGGTCCGCGAGAGTTGCATCAACTGTCATAAGCCTCATGGTTCCAACCACGACAAGTTGCTCGTGGCGGCGCGTCCCTACCTCTGTCAGCAATGCCACAACCTGTCGGTGGGGCACAACGGCACCTTCTACCGCGAAGGGCAGACGGCTGCTGGCGCGCTATTGGGGGGAGGGCAAAGTCCACGGGTGATCGGGCGCACCTGCCAGAACTGCCACTCACAGATCCATGGCAGCAATCATCCGGCGGGGGCACGCTTCCAGCGCTGACCCACACCGGAGCCCCGGATAACTTGCGGGAGACGTTGATGAAGATCCGTGCGTATACCTCAGTCGTTACCTTGGGAATCGGGGTCCTGCGATTGACGACCGTCCTGGCGTATGCCGATCATGCCGACGGGCAGGAGGCCACGCCCGGCAACGCCCTGAATCCGCGCGCGATCAGCTCAGTCGTCGAGCGGGATCCCGAGGGGTTGGGGATTGCCGAGAATTCGCGCACGCCCACGGGACTGCTTATCCTCCCCGCGCCCCTTGTGAAGGAGCCTTCGAAGACGGTGGGTGGCCTGCTTTACCGTGCGACGGTCGAGTTCGGCGCCATCGGAGTCACCGACGGCAGCCGGGCTGCCAAGTTCCGCGAATACAAGGATCTCGACAGCGGCGCGTACTTGAACAACTTCACGGTGATGTTCGAGAAACCGACCAGCGCCTTTCACTTCGACGCGGTGGGCGGTGGCGTGGCGCGCACCGACCAGTACTACGGCGTGGACGTCGGCCGCTACAACACTTGGAGGGTGCGCGGCTCCTTCAGCGAAATACCCCATGTCTTCACCACGACCTACAAGTCGCTGTGGGACGGGGCAGGCAGCGACGTCCTCACGCTGAAAGGACTTCGCCCTGGCGGCACCACCGACGCGAATACGACGCAGGCGAACATACTCCTGGCGATCTCGTCTACCCCTGTCTCCGACCTCGAGCTCACCCGGAAGAAGAGTCGCGCACGCGTCGACCTTACATTGCCGGCGAACTGGAAAGCCTTTGCCAGCTATGCTCACGAGCGTCGAGAAGGCAGTCGCCCCTTTGCCGCCGTTTTCGGCGGCGGTGGTGGTGGCGGCAACGTCGAGATTCCGGAATCGATCGACTACAACACGCAGGACGTGCTGGCAGGGCTTCAATTCGCCAACGCGACGACGAACGTCAGCCTGCAGGCCGCGGCGTCATTCTTCCAGAACGACGTCGGCACGATGACCTTCCAGAACCCGTTGTTCATCACGACGAATACCATCGCGGGCGTGCCGGCAACGACTTTTACACAGGGGCAGTTCGATCTCTACCCGAGCAACGACTACTACAACTTGAAGGGGGAGTTCGCCAGGAAGTTCCCGAAGGTGCTCAACAGCCGGGTCACCGGCGTCGTGTCGCTCGCCCGTTCGCAGCAGAACGACAACTTGATTCCGTGGGCGATCGAGCCGTTGACGGGCGGCACCATCAACGGGGTTTCGACCGCCAATGCGTGGAACACGACCGCCTCGCTAAGCAGGCTGTCGGCCGATGCGCGTATCGACACGACGCTCGTCGACGTCGGCATCCTCTTGAATCCCGCGCGCGCGCTGGCCGTGAAGGGCAATGTCCGCTACTACGATACCGACAACAGCACGCAGTATCGAGCGTGCAATCCACTGACAGGGCAGTGGGGACGGCTGCTGAACAATGGGTCGGGAGGGTCCTTCGTAACGCCGAACCTGACCGCTGGCAACAATCCGGTGGGTACGCTGAACACCGGCTACAACCGCACCGGCTGTGACTATGCGGCGACCCGGGCCCTGGGGTTGGCGCCGAGCGCGGGGGACGTGCCTATCGGCAGCGCGCCCTACGAGTATCGACGACTGAACTCGGAGATATTGGCCGACTACCGTCTCAATCGGACCAATAGTCTGGAAGCCGCTTTCGCACGTGAGAATTTCCGGCGCCGGTACCGCGAACGCGACAAGACGTGGGAAGACAAGATTCGACTCGGCTACGTCAACCGCGATTCGGAGACGGGCACCCTCCGGCTTTCATATGAGTACGGCCGTCGCCGCGGCAGCGACTTTGTCGCAGCCCCACTGGCCGAGTTCTACAGCAGTTCGTTGGGACCGGTGCCGGCCGCAACCACGACGAACATCGCCTCGTGGCTTCGCAACGTCGATCAGTTCCGGAGATTCGACGTGGCCGACCGCAATCAGCACGCATTGAGTGTCCAGTACAACTACGGCATTCTCCCCGCGCTCGACGCGAGCGTCGGTCTGCAGGTGAGAGACCTGGAGTATCCGGCGTCGGAGTATGGACGCAACGAACATCAGCGACTGACGTCGCCGTCGGTGGAACTGAACTGGCAGCCATCTCCGAGCACGAGCGCGTACGGCTTCTACTCGTTTCAACAGGGCAGGCAACGTCAGGCTGGCATCCAGCCCAACGCGTGCGTGATCGGGAATTTCTACTACTTCTTGAGCGACGGCTCGGTTCAGACGAACGCGACCGGAGTTCCACCGCCCGGTGTTACCGTCGTCGCCACCCAGCAGGTGCTGGCGGCGAACTGGCGGTCGCTGTGCGGCACGGCCTCGGCAGTCAGTCCGCTCTTCCCAATCAGCCGAACCTGGGATGTGTCTCAAAAGGATCGCAACACGGTCACCGGTCTCGGCTTTCACTACGAGCTGGGCAGAGTCATGTCAGACCTGGGATACACCTATTCAAACGGCCGTACGAGAATCAGGTACGGATACAATCCCGCGGCGCTGGGATTGAACGCCGTGCAGGTGGCGCTGGCCGGCGACGGGTTTGCCGATCTCGTCTTCGTCCAGAATCTCGTTGAAGCCAACGCCTCGGTGCCGCTCCTCAAGCGGCTGTCCCTGCGCCTGCTCTACCGGTTCGAGGATGCCCGGATCCGCGACTGGCACTACAGCGGTGTCAGCGTCAATCCGATGCCGGCCAACAACGGCGCGTATCTCGATTTCGGCCCGCAGGACTACAAGGTGCACCTGTTCGGCGCGCTGTTTCGGTACGAGCTGTGACATCTGTGATTCGGGACACCAGGACGGCCCCGGAAGGAGGTATCGCCGTGCGGACATTGTGGACGCTCATTGGGATGGGCATATACCTGCTGGTAGCCGCGCGCCTCGTGTCGGCGCAAAGCACAGGTTCGATGCCGGTGACGGCGTGCGTCCAATGTCATGGTGGGAACACGGCGGGGGTTCCGGGAGCAGCGGCCTTTCCCACGCTGGACGGGCAACATGCGGCCTACCTCGCCAAACAACTGCGCGAGTACAAGTCCGGTAAGCGAAAGACGACTCCCGTCATGGCCCCGATTATCGCGGCCCTGAAGAAGCAGCAGATTCCAACCATGGCGGCGCATTTCGCCAGTCAGACTCCTGCCCGGGTCACGGTGGAGAATCCAGAGCTGGCAGCCCGTGGCAAGGTGCTGTACGAGGGAGGCAACCGCGCCACCGGTGTGCCCGCGTGTATCGGCTGTCACTTGCCCAATGGCGTGGGCTACCAGCAGTATCCCCGCCTGGCCGGCCAGCGTCAGGCTTACATCGTCCAGCAACTGGCGGAGTTCAAGAGCGGCGCCCGCAGCAACGACCGGGCACACGTCATGCGCGCCGTGGCCGGGCGTCTCACCGACGAGGAGATCAGAGCTGTCGCCGCGTACCTCGCCGGACTGGACTGAGTTGTCCGTGATCGAGGCGGTTCCGCAGCGGAGTCGAGTAGACTCGCGAGGTTCGGACCCATGGCTTCGAACTGGCGCAGCGGCGGCTGAGCAGCGGGCGACTCGGCCAATCGCAGCGTCGCCCGTGAGGCATAAAGACACGTGCAGAGCCGATCCAACCGCGCCTGTGACTGCGTCGTCAGGAGAGACACATGGCTCTCCAGGCGAGCGCTGACGCGTCGGGGATTTCTTCAAAAAAGTCTCGGGACCGGCGTGGCGGTGCTCGGCGCGTCGCGGGTGCTACTGGCTGAGTTCCGGGCAGCGCAGTCCTCCGGAACTGCCGCTAGTACGCCTTGGTACCGTCGTGCTTATCTGTGGGGGCAGACCAACATCACGGAGCGGGATCCGGTCCAGTACGACATTGCGTGGTGGCGCAAGCAGTGGCAGCGCACGCAAGTCCAGGCGCTCATCATCAATGCCGGGGGCATCGTCGCCTACTACCCCACCCTGGTGAATCTGACGAGCGAGGCGACGTGGCGTGCCCCGTTGCACGAATTGATCAAGGTCGGCCCGTTCACGGTGAAACTTCGCCTGCCCGAAGGAATGCGGCAGGCGTCGGCGCGTCTGCTCGTGTCGGGCGCGACACAGCGGGTGGCCGTACAAGGCGGATCGGCGGTCATCGAAATCCCCTCGATTCTGGATCACGAAGTGCTCGTCGTGGAGTAGCGACGGATGGTCATAAGGGAGGCCTGGGACATTCATACGACCGTCCCGATGCGAGTCGATAGCATCGAGCCCAGGTGCGTGTCCGCGCAAGAATCTTGCCTGTTCCGGAACAAGTTGGGGGATACCGTTTTCTTCTTAGTCGGGTCTGAGAGACCGGCCATCAGGACACCCAGAAGCAGGGATTCACGCCGGGCAGTCACAGGACGCCATCATCACCGCACACGTTTCCACACGAGTGGGAGACATACACAATGGCCCTGACCTTCGCGGGATCGAAACCCACAGCGGAGAGTCGATGATAGCCGCCTGAATCGGGGTAAGCGGCATAGAAGGACGTCCAAACCCCGAACGGTCCCCCCTCCGGCTCTGAGTAGAGCTTTCGGATCTCGGCATGAGGCACGAGAACGTGCGGAATCATTGGATCCGGAAACACGGAGGTGAGCCGCCACACGGTTTCATTCTGCGGTGGTAATCCAGCAGAGCAGGTTTGCACTATTCCGAGAAATCGCGAATGTCAGGCTTGCACCGCTCGAGAGTGACGGTTTCCTGAGCGATGACAAGGCGCTTGGCCTTGGCGATTCTCGCAGGCCATTCATGCGGGAGGATGGCGGAATACATCCTTCTGCAATCGAGAAGATGCTCGGTATCTACGCGTAGGCGGAACTGTGGTTGAAAGGATTAGACTAGCGCCCGAGGAGACGGCTCATGAGCGCTGAACGCTGCAGAACATGGGTGCTACTCGCTGCCACCGCTGGCGCGATTCTCTGCTGGTCGCCGATGACTGCGCGCCAGACATCCCCCTTTGACTTGGTCAGCACATCCTCTGATCCGAACGGGCTGTTGCTCAACCCGTTCTGGTCGGTGCAGGTCAGCAACCCGGGAACCCTGGCGGATCCAGCGCTGGCGGAGGCCGGCCCTGGGTCGCTCCGTGCACGAGCCAGCAGACTCGGATCGACAACTCCTGGAAGTGCTCGGCGAGTGGCCTATCAGAGTCAGGCAACGGCCCTGAGTGGCTGATTGTTGGCGATGCAGCGATCGCTCGAGCGGCCAGTTCGTGATGCACTTTCGTACACGGGACAGGCGGGTTAACGCGCGAGGGCGTGCGGAAGGCGCTGGATTCTTCGCGTTTCGCTACTGTAAACGCTCGATTGGGCCGGGGTTGCGATGGTTCGTGCATTGAGAATCGCGAGCGAAGTCGCCGTGTTCGTATTCATAGCCGTATCTGCCTTCTGGCCTCGTCTTCCTCGCGCCATCGGGTTGCCGCTCGCGGTGGTAGCCTTTGTCGCCATGTGTACGCTTATAGCCTTCCGCCTGCACGACACCAACCAGGCGCGCTAGGACGCACCATCGCGAGATTCGCGCCATTAGCTATCGCTACGAGCCTCGCTCGTATCGAGTGTCCCGCGCGTCGTTGATATTCACGGCGGCTTGGTGTGACGTGGCGTGGGCAAGTCCCAGCGATCGAGCGCCACGAGACGGTGCTGATTCAAGGGCCCGCCGGCGTCGGCAAATCCCATCTCGCGCAGGCCCTCGGCCACGAAGCGTGCCGGCGAGGCTTCGATGTCGTCTTCGTCTCGGCGGCCCGCATGCTCGGCCATCTGCACGGCGGCCGCGCCGACGGCACCTACGAGCGGCGGTTGCTCATCTACACGCGCCCCGACCTGCTCATCCTCGACGACTTCGGGCTCAAGCCGTTGCCGCCGGCTGGCCCCGAGGATTTCCTCGAGGTGATCAACGAGCGATATGAGCACGGCGCGCTCATCGTCACGTCCAACCGCGCCTTCACCGAATGGCCCGAGGTCTTTCAGAGTCCGTTACTCGCGTCGGCGACGCTGGACCGCCTCGCACATCACGCGCACCAGATCGTGATCACCGGCGACAGCTTCCGCGCCAACGGCCGTCGGCGCGGCGGACCCCGCGAGCGACCGGCCTATGGATCCTGCCGGCGCCATGGAACACGCCACAGACCGGCGTGTCCCACAGCGCCTTGGAAAACCGCGCAGAGCGCGGTTTCCCACAGGCTCCCTCCGCTTGTAATGGAAGACGAGATTAAACCCGGAGCAGCGGCAGATGAAGCGGTGCCGATTGGCCCCCGATCACCCGAAAACGACTGGCCCCCTACGGGCGAAATTTGACATCGTCGACGCCACGCAGCAAGACGTTCACGATTTCTTCATTGACACCACTTGGCGAAGTCGCCCCCGCCACCAACGACACCGGTTACACGATCCACAGAGTCCTGGAGTTTATGGGCGGCAGGTCTATTCGGGGGCGGTTTACTCTTAATACTGATGGAGGCTGTTCGGGCCTGACGAGCCCTGGCAACGCGGCCCGCGACGAATGCGACGTCTGGCAGTCGCTGCCCTGCTCGTTGCGCTGGTAGCCGTGACAGTTGAGGTCCTGTCCAAATAGATGTGAACGGACTCTCGTTCTGTTCTCGTAGCGGGCCCATCGGCCGCAAACGTCCTTCGCGGAGTAGATTCGCATTTCACGTCGCGGTGTTCTTGCCGCTTCGCAGTCCCAAGAGCGACTCCGACAGCGCGATCGCCTGGACGTTAAATCGTCCCGCGAGCGCGTTCGATAACGCTTGCTGATCTTCAGACCGTAGAGGAGAGCCCTGCGCCTCGAGGAGTGCCGTCGGATCGCTCCAACGTTCCAGCCACGGTAGACCCTCCTTTCGGCAGTAGCTCACCATCTCTTGAATGCAATGCTGGATGTCCTCGTCGCGCTCGGAATACTGGCCGGCATGTTCGTGACTTGGCCCGTTCAGCGCCAGCGCCACGGACGTGTCGTTCATCACCCGCACTCCGAGGTGGATCCGAAAATACGCTCCAAACGTGAACTTGTGGTAGTGGAAAAAGGCCGTCACGATGTCACCCGGCCGGATCACGAACGTCGGCTTCGTTTGACGAAAGCCCACGTCCTCAAGCTGCCGCGCGACAGCTCGCACGATTCGGCGAGCGATGTTGCGTTCGACGCGTTTGTCCATGTCCGTCTCGACTGGTCGCACATCTGCCTTGAATGCTGCAGCCGTCAGTCACGACCGACCCCAACCGCTCAACACGCCAAGTGTTAGAAATTCTCGGCTGTGGTGGACCAGCATCTCGGGCGCCGTCAGCCATCGTTAGCTTTTCAGGAGCATAAAACGAAAAGGCCCAGAAACCTGGGCACTCCATCCGGTTTGTTCCACTTTGTATGCAGCCTCAATCCGTGCCGCGGATCCGGGCAATACGGACCAAGCAGGTCGACTCGCCCAGCCGAAGGCATCGGCCATTTGCGCTGATGCGCCCGTCCCGCGCACAGCACCTCGTGCAGCTCGAGGCCCAAAAAACTGCCCACACTCAAAGAATCGCGCACACCACGGGATGGCGCGCTCGGAGTCGAGCCCTTCGAAGTACCCGAGCAGCAGCATGCGAAAATAGCGACCGGGCAGCAAGTCAGGACGGTCGATCTCGTCGGCGAGAATCGCTAACAGAGCGACTCGACGTACCCGTCGAAGTCGGCCTGATCAAGGATCTGATTCAGTCGCGTGTAAAACGGGTGCCCGGCGCTTCGGGGCAGGTCTTCTGTGACGACCCACATCGACGCACGTTTGGGGCGCCGCGTCCTTTGCCCATCGCCAGGGCGACAGTGCAGTACGCGGGATCAATCGTGTCGACCGTAATTCAGCTCTAACCGATTCGGCGCACCCGCACGCGACTCGCGACTCGGCGCGAGGACGTATGATCACGCGCATGGTGCCCCAAGAAGACGGGTGATCATCTGCGAGGCTCCACGATATGCCAATCTCCGTCATCAACGGCATTCGTATCTATTCGGAATGGCACGGCGAGGGTGCGCCGGTTGTGCTCGTCCACGGTTCGTGGGGCGATCACCACAACTGGGATCCCGTCGTGCCCGGGCTTGCCCGCACGTTCCGGACGCTGACCTACGACCGGCGCGGGCACAGCCAGAGCGAGCGGCTTACGAGCCAAGGCAGCATTGAAGAGGATGTCGCGGACCTCGCTCTGGTGATTACGGCTCAGCCCATTGCGCCCGCGCACATCGTCGGAAACTCTTTCGGCGCGTCGATCGTCCTGAAGCTGGCGGCAACGCGGCCGGATCTGTTCGCAAGTCTGATTGTTCACGAGCCGCCCCTCATTGGGCTCCTCGAAAACGACCCCGGGCTGCCTGCGGTTCAACAACGGATTGAGGCTGTCATCGCCACGCTGCAATCGGGCAGGACGGAGCTGGGCGCGCAGCAGTTTGTCGAGACCGTCGCACTTGGACCGGGCATGTGGGCAAAACTCCCGCCTGAGATGCAACAGACGTTCGTGTTCAATGCACCGACGTGGTTGGACGAGATGAACGACCAGGGTGCATTTTTGTTGGACATCGGACGTCTCGCGGCGTTCGACCGACCGGCGCTGATCTCGCGCGGCGACCAGAGCCCACCGTTCTTCGGAACGATTCTCGACAAAATTGGCGAGGCCCTTCCACATGCGCGGCGACACACATTCAGTGGCGCTGGCCATGTGCCGCACCTGACGCATTCCGATGACTTTGAGAGCATCGTCGGCGGATTCATCGGTTCAGTGGCTACCGCTCGCCGGTAATGCTGGACCTGCCGCCGGGTGGCACGCGGGTCTTTGCTTGACTAAGACCTCCTCAATTGGTCCTTCCCGGGATGGCGGCGCCCTTGGTGAGCCAAAATCATCACACCGTCCTATCTGCCGCATCCGTACGACGATCTCCCATGGGCATGACCTCGAGCCGCGCGGGCTGCGCACTTCCGGCGGCTGGAAGTTTCAGGACTCTGATCAGGAACGGCGTAAGCCAGTGGGAACCGTGCTCGACGTCGAGCAATCCATGTGCGACGAGTGGAGACAAGTGTGCGTGCTGCACTCCCGCGTCGAGCGTGGCGAACGCCTCGCCGAGCACGGCCTCATACGGTGACGTAGGTGTAGTCAGCGTCCGCGACTGCACGATCGGAATCTACACTATGGGACTGCCTTGACGCCCTAACCGCACGCCCTGCCAGCGAAGCGGAGGAATTGCAGAACGGCTACTTAACCAACGGCAGGACTAGCTTCAGCGCGTGCGACAGTCCAAGACGGTGAATGGTGAGCACGCGCTCGCGGCCATCGTGTCGAAATGACGCCCCCAGCTGCAGGTCCATACCCACTGATTCCGCGGCTTCCCAGAGAACTCGCTTTGCTTTTGACGCCTTAAACTGGTGCGGAAGAGAGGATTTGAACAATCCGACCGAACAGAAAGTGCCGAGAATCGAGAGAATCAGCGCCGTTTGAAACGCGTGAAACGCGTGAAACGTCGGGTGTAGGTACACACTAGGTACACGGCTCCCATGACTGGGCGCAATCGCCGCCGTCGAAAGCCCATTCAATCGCCGTCGCCGTTCTGACCTGGTGCTCCATCCGCTTGGTTGCAGTCGTGCCGCGTGTACCTGTCACGTACCTGGGCGCCGAACACTGGAGCGCACGCGAGGATCGGTACCCATCAAAGCATCCTCGTCAGAAGGATGACACCGGGAATCTGCATCACCAAGTGCGTAGACATGTGCCCGAGCATCGCCGCTTCGAGGCCGTGCTTCCAGTACAAGTAGCCAAACGCGATGCCGGCGATCCCGTTCAAGACCAGCGCGCGCATGACGACCATCGTCGTCAGCGGCGTGATGGCTGATGTCGCCGGAAGATGTCCCAACCCGAACAGCACGGCAACGAGCAGGATGGCGGTCCAGAACGCCCCTGACGTCGGCAAGCCGCCCGGAGTCCTCCACCATCGGCCACAGACCCATGCCACGAGCGAGACGAGGAACAGGCGCATGAGCAGCTCCTCGGTGATGCCACCGTACAGGACACCCGCAAGCAGCCGCTTCCAAAGCGGAATTGCAAAGAGCGGGTGCATCGCAGGTGGCAGGTGCCGGAGAAAAACAACGGCCTCGATCGCGACGAGCGTGGCGCCGACGGCGGCGCCAGCCAGGAGCGCGGGGAGCACGATGGCCTGCGCGACCGAAGCGCGCGTTCCCCTCGTCCAAGCCTGGATCAGCGGCATTCGTAATCCAATGCGTTCCGAGAGGACGAGTCCGATCAGGATGGTGACGGCAAGCACAACGCCGTTCTGGAGAAGTGCCAGTGCCAGGATCGCCGGCATTGGAACGTCAGACGCGGCGGCCCGACCGAAGATGCTCCTTTCAAGGAGTTCCATCATGAAGGGAAGGATCGCGACGACCCCAAGCAGTCCTGCCGCCAACAACACGGCGAAGGCCTTCCAGTTGACGCCCGTCAGCAGGCGCTTCACTTGCCCGCCCCGAGTCGGGCGAGCGCCTCGATGATTTGCCGCAGGCCATCGATGCCGATGACGAAGTAGATCAGCGCCGGCACCAGGACGATCACCCCGGCACCCAGGGCGATGCCGGCCTTGGCCCATGCCCGACGCTGCACGAGCGCGGGAACCGGCCTGCTCCGGAGCGCCAGCGCCCCGAACACGATGGCCAGCACGGCCTTCTCCAACCCGGCAAGATTGACAAAGCACAAGAGGCCCAGGATCAACGATGCGGTGGCGTAGGCGTACTTCTGTCCCAGAACGGCGGCTTCCCGGGTGGGATAGTCAAGACTCTGCATACGATGTCCTTACACGAGTTGTGGTTCGACCCGGAATGGGTTGACCCTGAGGCATAGAAACAACAGCACCGCGACCCCGACGGTCACCGGCCGCGTCCACCACGTCAACGGATCCATCGTCGCTGCCTCCAGCGCGCGCCAGGCGAGGAGAAGCACGGACGCAGCTGTCAGGACAAGACCCGCGGGGATGGCATACGGTCGCTCGAGTTTCGCTTCGATCGCCGGCCACACATCGCCGGTGGCTGCCGCACGGCTGACGGGCGCGAGCCTCTCCAAGAGCCGACGAAGCGTTTCGATCTCTGCCGCACAGTGGCGGCAGGTGAGCATGTGGGCGTCAATCTCGGCTCGGTCGATGGGCGCCGCCTCGCCGTCCATCCACGCCATGGCCGAAACGACGATCGCCTCGCACCGTCGTGTATCCATTGCTTATCGCTCTCCAATCTGTGCCGTCGGCAGCCCGCCCGTCAGACGGTCGCGCAACCGCTTGCGTGCGTTGAACAGGCGGCTCATCACCGTTCCGACAGGTATCTCGAGCAACGCCGCCAGTTCGGCGTACGACAGCCCGTCGAAATGCCGCAGCATGACCACCTCGCGGTCGGTCGGCGAGAGCGCGGCCAGGGCCCGTTCTAAGGCCAGGCGATCGTCAACCGGCAAGGTTGGCGCTTCGAGCAGATCCAGGCGCACCGCGTGATCCGCGGCATCCATGTGGCGACCCGCGAGGAGCTTGTAACAACAGTTTCGGAGAATCGCGTAAAACCACGAATAAAACACTCGTCCCTGGTCGAACGTGTGCAGCGCCCGATGGGCGTTGAGGAACGCGTCCTGCACGGCATCCTGCGCGTCGGCCCGATTCCGGATGATGGCGATTGCATGTCCAAGCGCGCGGCCCTGGTAGCACTCCACGAGCGTCCGAAACGCGTCCGGTTCGCCCTCGAGGCACCGCTGAACGGCTGCGGAGTCATCCATCTCTCACCTTAGATAGGCGACAAGGGCGTGGATTATTCACGGCGAAGAACCACTGGAAAGCCGAAAAGCCGCATATCCGGGACCGTCCCAGAAAGTACACGACTACCTGTCGTTCGAGAGACCGGCGACATGCCGCCGGGATTCAATGATCTGAGCTTGCCTGGGATAGACGGCCCGGACGCTATCGGCCACGCTCACTGGCCTCCGCTCATGGCCTCACGTCGACAGCCCTTCGCTGACTTCGTGACTAAGCGCGTTGCGGAATGCTCGGCGGGTCTTCACATCTCAGGTGAGTGCGCTTAAGGTTCCTCGAGTTGCCGCAAGCAATCGGTGAGCTCGAATCGATACGGCCCGAACAGTCGATCCACGTACGACGGCGCGTTGTATTTCACTGATCCACCCTTCGGCCTTCCGAAGATGTACGACGATGCCCGCAAAGAACTGCCGTACAGCGGCGTGTTTCGCTGGTTTGACGGGAAGCTGCGGCTCTTGGCCAAAGAACTGCTCGGTCCGAACGGCATCGCGTTCTCGCCGGACGAGAAGTATCTTTACGTCACCAACTGGGACACGGCGCATACAGTGGTGATGCGGTACGACGTCGCCGCCGACGGAACACTTCTCAACGGAACTGTGTTCTTTGACATGACATCCGCGCCCGCGAGGAGGCGCTCGACGGCGTCAAGGGTAGATCGCGCGGGAAACCTGTTCGTATCAGGCCCCGGCGGCGTCTGGATTATTTCGGCTGCAGGCCGTCATCTGGGCAAATCCGTGCGCCGGAGTTGCCTGCGAATATGGCGTGGGGCGATGCCGACGGACGCACGCTCTATATGACCGGGCGCTCGAGCGTCTATCGTATCCGGCGTAGAATCCCGGGCGCGCTGCGAATTGTCGAGGGTAAGCCAGTTGTTATGGTATGCGGAAGAGAGGATTTGAACCTCCACGACCTTGCGGCCACAAGCTCCTGAGGCTTGCGCGTCTGCCAGTTCCGCCACTTCCGCACGAAGAGCAGGAGAACGTAACGTTTGAACTATTTACTATAGCGCAGAACCAGCCGTCCGTCAGGGTCCAGGCGCGTTTGACAACGCCCGCCTGACGGCTCAGGCTTGGCGCCTGCTGTGCGCCGCTACCACTTGGTCGTCGGCCTTCTCGCGCTCGCGCTCTTCCTTGGCACCGGGCAGTACATGGATGTCTTCCTCGGACATCTCAGGAACATGGCCGACGGTCCGCGCCTGCTCTATCGCACGCGTCACATCTTCATTCTGCTGACCGCGCTCATACACTTGGTGCTCGCGACCTACGTGCAGCGTGGCGGTAGCGGAACGGCGCGTACCGTTCGCTGGATCGGTTCCGCGCTTGTCACCTCGGCGACGGCGTTGTTCCTTGCCGGATTCATTTACGAGCCTCTGCGCGGCGACTTGCGGACACCATTCAGCCTCTGGGCGACGTACGCGATTGTCGCAGGGGTTGGATTACACGTCGTTGCAGGGTTCAAGTCGATAGCCGCGCCAGAACCCTCGACCGTGGCGCGTCAGCCGACACCGCGACAGTGAACCGGGACGATTTACGCTGAGGTGTTCGATCCGCGCATGAGCAGTACCACAATCAGGGCCGCTGCGAACGCGCACAAACCCACGACCCACACCGACATACCGCCGGCGGCCCGACGGATCGCCTCGCCGGCCCGGCTGAGAACACGGGTCCGCGACGGTGCTTGCGACGCCGTGCCGTTCGGCGGTGCTGGGTAGCGCGTCTCCACACTCAGCGCACCTGAAGTTCCAACTCCTGTCGCAGGACTTGACGCGTCGCCCGACTGCGAGACGACCCCTGCGGCGTCTTGCGCTGGGGGCTCAGCCGGTTCACCCGACGCGCGAAGCCTGTCCTTCAGCGACTCGATCGCGTCGCGCATGTCGCCCGTCGCGCGATTGTTGTGCCGCGTATCGCGCGCGACGTCGCTGGTCGACGGCAATCGCACAGCTCGAGCGGTCCGGCGCGAGCAGGCGAGCTCCGCGGTGGTAATAAGGCAGAGCACGAGGAGGGGCACTACACGGCGCACGCAGTCGCGACAGCAATGAGGATGCCGTTAGAAGAGGGTTCAGAAGGGGTTCCGAAAAGGTTCCGAAAGGGTGCAAAAGGGTTCGAGGTTCCTTGAACCTACTCAGAACCCTTGAACCTATTCAGAACCCTTGAACCTACTCGGAACCGTTTCGGAACCTCTTCGGAACCCTTTCTGAACCCTCTCTGAACCCTTTTCAGTAATCGACACCCTTCCGCCGCAGCACCGCATTCCTGAGCCCGACGGGAAGCGCGGGTTCGCCGTCGCCGTTTTCCTTCCCCAGCGCGGCGGCCATCAGCTTCGCATGCTTCAGGACGCGTTCGATTTCGGCGAGAAGGTGGGTGGGCAGACAGGGCTTGAGGAGCATCGCACTGAAGCCGGCGCGCTGTGCTTCGCTTTGGATTTCAGCGGTCCAGTGCGCGGTCATGCCGACGATGGGCACGTGCTTCGTTAAGCGGTCGGCGCGCAACGCCGCCGCCAAGCCAAACCCATCGAGCCCCGGCATGGCAATGTCGGTCACAACGATATCGGGAACCGTTTCGAGCGCCGTGGCGAGCGCCTCCCGGCCGTCACCTCGGCCGGAGGCGACGAAGCCGGCCGTCGACAGAAACTCGACGTAACCACTGAGCGCGTGGGGGTCGTCTTCGGCAACCAGAACGACCGTGCCGGTTCGGGGCTCGTCCATGCCCCCCGTTCCGCAAACCCTGCGCCATGAGGGAATTGGCTGATTCCAAGGGTATTTAGGGCGCGGCGCCTTCCTGGACCGATCACAAGAAGGACATCCAATGTCGAAATTGCATTTCGGGTGGTATGGTCGGCGGGGCCCTCGGTCTGCGCGTGGCGGAAAGGCAAGCTTCCCCCCCGTAGCGCGGAGCGCGAAAGACCAGAGGCTGCCCACCATAGCGCGCAGCGCGAAGCGCGAAGGTGGGCGCTATACTCGGAAGGCTGTTCATCCAGGAGGCTCGTTGTGGCTGCCAAGCGTGGCGTCTGGCTCGTCATCGTCCTCGTTGTCGTGGCCGTGCTGATTTCGGCAGCCGGTCTCGTTGTTACCGCCCTGCTCATCGGACGTGAGCCGAGGGTCACGAGTAACTCCACGCTCATCGTTCGCATCGGCGGCGATCTCGAAGAAATCGAGCCCGGCGGTCTTGTCGGGTCGTTCATCAAAGCGCCACCGACCGTGCGCGGACTCGTGGACACGCTCCGCAAAGCCAAAGTCGATCGTCGGATCAATAGCATCGTCATTCGCCCGAGTGGCACGGCGGCGCTGTGGGGAAAGGTCCAGGAAGTTCGTGATGCCATCGTGGACTTCAAAACGTCAGACAAGCCGATCGTGGCCTACCTCGAATACGGCGGCGAACAGGAGTTCTATCTCGCGAGCGCGTGCGACAAGGTCTTCTTGATGCCGACGGCATCGCTGGACCTGACGGGAATGGCGAGCTACGAGCTATTCCTCCGGGGCACGCTCGACAAAATCGGGGCCTACCCTGATGCGCTTCACGTCGGCGAGTACAAGACCGCTTCGAATACGTTCACTGAGAAGACGATGACTCCGCCACATCGCGAGATGGCCGAATCGCTCAATACGGACATGTACGAACAACTCGTTCGCGGCCTCGCACAGGGTCGCGGCAAGTCGGAGCAGGAGATGCGTCGCCTGATCGACCACGGTCCGTACCTTTCGGAAGACGCCGTGCGCGCCGGGCTCGTCGACGATTTGGCCTACGACGATGAGATTGACGACAAGGTGCAGCTCGGGCGGACGAGCGGCACGAACGTGAAGTTCATGGACGAGGACCAGTATCGTCAGGTGAGTCTCGCGTCACTCGGCTTGAACAGGGGACAGCGGATCGCGGTCATCTATGCGGTGGGCATCATCAGCTCGGGGGAGAGCAGCTACGATTCGCCGCAGGGGTTCGTCGCCGGATCCGACACGATCGTGCGCTACCTGCGCAAGGTACGCGCCGACGACAACATCAAAGCGATCGTCCTGCGCATCGACAGCCCCGGGGGTTCCGCGATTGCGTCGGACATCATCTGGCGTGAAGTGCAGCTCACGCGGGCGAGCAAGCCCGTGATCGCGTCCATGTCGGATGTGGCGGCATCGGGCGGGTACTACATCGCGATGCCCGCCCACGCGATCGTCGCGGAGCCGGCGACGCTCACGGGTTCCATCGGCGTGGTCATGATCAAGTTCGCGATTGGCGGCACCCTGAACAAGCTCGGGATCAACATGGAAGGGGTGAAGCAGGGGCGCTACGCCGACCTCTATTCACCAGTGCGGCCGTTCACGCCGGAAGAACGCCAGCGCGTGCAGGAGCACATGCAGGCGACCTACGATGCGTTTGTCGAGAAGGCGGCAGCGGGGCGCAATACCACTCCGGAGCGCATTGATTCGATTGCCCAGGGCCGGGTGTGGACCGGGCAACAGGCGAAGCAAATCGGGCTGGTGGACGAACTCGGGGGATTACAGCGCGCGCTCGCCCTCGCCAAGCAGCGAGCCAAGATCGATCCGAACGCCGAAGTGGAGCTGGTGCTCTATCCGCCGAAGAAGTCGTTCTACGAAGCGCTGGCCGATCCGTTTGGACGTCTCGAGCGCAGCACGGGGCTGGCGTCTCTGCTCGGACTCCGCGATCCGCGCCCCCTGCAGACGCTGACCGCCCCGCTGCGTGTCTTCCGCCGCGGCGAGCCGCTCGCCATCATGCCGAACGTCTTCGTGAGATAGCTTACGTAATTACTTGCGCGAGCGCTTCGCGATTGATGTTGATCTTCATCCGCTCGCGCGCCTTCGACATGTACGCCGAGTAGAAGCGGTTCTTGCGCTCGCTGCGGAGTTGGTCGCGAAGCTGCTGTTTGCCGGCGCTCAGTTCGTCCGGCGTCACGTCCTTTTTCTCCAGCACCTTGATGACGACCGCGCCGTTGTCGGTCGTGATCGGATCGCTGACCCCGCCAACCGGGAGTGAAAATGCCGCCGCATCCACGGCCGGGCTGATGCCAGCCTGCGGGATTGCGGCCCCGCGCGCGAGGAGTTCCGTGGATTCAGCGGTCAGCCCGGCCGCTTTGGCCGCCGCGGCAAAATCGCCGGCCTTGAGCTTCGGCGCCTGCGCCGCCGCATTCTGACGCGCGGCTTCGATCGCCTTCTTCTTCACGACATCCTCGCGGACCTTGGCCTTGACTTCATCGAGAGAGGGCACACGAGCGGCCTCGGTGCCAGTCAGCGTGATGAACGCAAAACCCTGCGGTGTGCGGACGGCTTCGCTGACCTCCCCTTCCTTCATCTCGAACGCTCGCTGCGACACGGCGGGCGCCAGGCCGATGCCGGAAATTGGTTCCTCACGCGCAAAGAAGTTGGACTCGCCAACCGTCAGGCCGCGGGATTTCGACACGGTGTCAACGTCAGCAGGCTTTTTGAGCAGCGGCGCGACGTCATCGACGATCCGCTGTGCCTCGTTTTGTGCCCGCTCCCACTTGATCTGATCTTCTATCTGGGCGCGCACTTCCTCGAGGCTTCGTTTCGATGCCGGTTTGCGGTCCGTGACCTTGATGATGTGATAGCCAAACGGAGACTTCACCACGCCGCTGATTTGACCCGGCGGCAGCGCAAACGCGGCATCTTCGAACTCCTTGGCCATCCGTCCGCGTTCGAAGAAGTCGAGATCACCGCCGCGGGTCTTGCCGATCTCCTCCTCGGTGTACTGATTGGCGAGCTTTGCAAAGTCGGCGCCTGGGGCCTTGACTTGAGCCAGCACGTCCTCGGCCTGTTTCCTGACCGCCGCGTCATCCTTGCCTTCGGTCTTGAAGAGGATGTGGCTGGCGCGAACTTGCTCGGGCGTGCGGTATTGCTGCTGGTTGTCTTCGTAGTGCCGCTGAATGTCCTGAGCGGTGACCTGGATCCGCTCGCGGATCGCCTGCGTGTCGAGCGCCGCGTATTTCACCTTTCGCTTTTCAGGAATTCGATAATTGTTCTTGTTTGCGTCGAACTCGGCCGCGATCTCCGCGTCCGATGCCGTCGCTGACTCTCGGTATTTATCCGCCGGAAAGCTCACCACCGAGAGCTTGACTTTCTCGTTGCGACGTTTGAACTCGCCATCGACTTCGGTGTCGGTCACCGCAATCCAATCGGTCAACGCGGCCTGCAATTTCTCCACGATAATGCTTCTGCGGACTTGATCTTCGAACTCGTCGGTGCGCAGCGGCGGGTTCGCGGCCTGCAGCATCTGCCGATAGCGAGTCTCGCCGATGAATTGACCGTTCTCCTGGAAGTAGGGCAGCGTTTTGATCCGCTCCTGCACCTCCTGATCGCTCGCGCGGATGCCCAGCTTTTGCGCCTCGACCAGAGCGGCTTCTTCTTCGATCATCTGCTGGACGATTCGCTGGTCGATCCCCAGCTGCCGCAACAGACGTTCGTCCATGTTGCCGCCGAACTGATTGCGGTACTGCTGGATCTGCTGTTGGTAGGCGCGGCGGAACCGTCCGACGGTAATGTCCCGTCCTTCGACACTGGCGACGACGTCCTGGGTGCCAAGGGGCATACCCGGGGTGCGCATGAAGCTGGGGATATAGAGAAGGATGAACGCAATCACCACAATGAACAGGCTCCATTTGAGCCAATTCTTGTGCCGGCGCATCCGATCGAGCATGGTCATCGGTGATGGCCTCTAAAGACGCAAGAGCGGGGTAGAAACAGTCATTATGACATTGTGACGCGGGAAGCGCCGATAAGTTACTCAGCGCGAACGGCGCGCCTGCAGCCGGGGTCCGGGGCAGAGGCCCGTCAGGCATGGATGTGCTATATTTATTGGGAATAGAAGGACTTAGAGCGATTCGCCACTCCAATGAGACGCAGAGCCGATTGACCCAGACCGGCCGGCAGATGCCACGGGCCCGTCGGCGTCGTCCATCGACCCGAAAACCTGCGTCGGGAGGGCGTCCCGATCTCGCCAGCCGTCTGCAGCGCCTGCAGTCCACGCTGAGGCGCCGGTGGTCCCGGGCCGATACCCTCGCGGAGATGATTCGGGCGGTCAATTCGAGCCTTGACCCCGAACGAGTCGCCGATGCGCTCGTGGCTCACGCCGCGGATTGGGTCCCCGCTCCGGGTTGGCTCTTATTGGCCCGGGACGAAGCCGGGGCCGTCCGGCAAATGGTGACGCGGGCCCTGACGCCACCGCTGGACGAAGCTGCCATCGCCGTCGGCGGGTGGGTGATGCGGACGGGAGAAGTGTTTCTGTCGGCGGACGTCAGCGCGGACCGGCGGCTGCTTCGAATTGACACAGACGCCACTGCTGCAGTGGTCGGTCTGCCGCTCGAGTGCCGAGGCGGAACGGTTGCTGCGCTCGTCGCGATCGACCGCGTTGCGGCATCGCGCGAGCCGCGGTTCGATCGGGCGACCTTCAGCGTGCTGAAAGCGGCGCTCGAACCGGCCGCCATTGCGCTCGACAACGCGATGCGGATGCAGCGCGCGGAGGCGCTGTCGGTCACTGACGATCTGACGCAGCTGTACAACTCGCGATACCTCTCGCAGGTACTGCGACGCGAAACCAAACGCGCATCGCGGAGTGGCCGGCCGCTCTCCCTGTTGTTCATCGATCTTGACGGTTTCAAGTCGATCAACGACAGCCATGGACATTTGTACGGCAGCCGGGCGCTCGTGGAGGCCGCGAGTGTGATACGCGCGAGCGCGCGCGAAACAGACATCGTCGCCCGATTTGGCGGAGACGAGTTCGCCTTGGTGCTGCCGGACACCGGCAGCGATGGCGCGATGTTCGTCGGCGAGCGCATCCGCGAAAAGATTGCCGCGTGGTCGTTTTTGCGTCCCGACGGGTTGAACATCCCTCTCACCGTGTCGGTCGGCGTGGCGACGCTGCCCGACGTGGCCGCGTCAGCGGAACAACTGATCCAGGCTGCCGACGAGGCGATGTACGAAGTCAAGGATCGCGGAAAAAACGGGATCCACGTGGCAGGCAGTTGAAACGCGTTCCGTCCGCAGCTTCAAGGAGCCGTATTGAGTCTTCGTTCTCTCTTTTCCCTGTTCTCGAGCGATCTCGCGATCGACTTGGGAACCGCCAATACGTGCGTGTACGCGCGCGGCAAGGGCATTGTCGTCAACGAGCCTTCGATTGTTGCGATCAACAAGGTGAACGGGCGCATCGAGGCGGTCGGCAAGGACGCCAAAGACATGCTCGGCCGAACGCCGGGCAATATCGTCGCGATCAAGCCGATGAAGGACGGAGTCATTGCCGACTTCGAGGTCACCGAGAAGATGTTGACCTACTTCATCAAGAAAGCGCACAACCGCAACGTCTGGGTCCGTCCGCGCATCGTGATCGGCGTTCCGTCGGAGATCACGCAGGTCGAAAAGCGCGCGGTCAAGGACAGCGCGTACCGTGCCAAGGCGAGTGAGGTGCATCTCGTCGAGGAGGCAATGGCGGCGGCGATCGGTGCCGGCATGCCGATTACCGAACCATCGGGAAACATGATCGTGGACGTCGGCGGAGGCACGACCGACATCGCCGTCATCTCGCTCGCCGGCATCGTCTACAGCAAGGCGGTGCGCGTGGCGGGTAACGAGATGGATGAAGCGATCATCCAGTACATCAAGAAGACCTACAACCTGCTCATAGGCGAACGCACGGCCGAAGCCATCAAGATGGAAATTGGTTCGGCCTACCCGCTCGAAGAGCGGATGACGATGGAGATCAAGGGGAGGCACTTGATCGAAGGGGTGCCAAAGACGATCACCATCACGGACGAAGAGGTGCGCGAGGCACTGGCGGAAACGGTCAACGTGATCGTGGACGCCGTTCGCGTTGCGCTGGAGCGGACGCCGCCGGAGCTGTCGGCCGACATCGTCGACCGCGGCATCGTGTTGACCGGCGGCGGTTCGCTGTTGAAGAACCTCGACAAACGCTTGCGCGAGGAGACGGGATTACCGCTGGCGATGGCGGAGGACCCGTTGTCGTCGGTCGTGCTCGGTGCCGGCAAGATGCTGTCGGACTTCAATTTGTTGCGGAAGATTTCAATTGACTAGGGTCGGGACTCGGGGCTCGGGGCTCGGAGCTCGGGAGTGGAACGAGCTTGCATCGGAGTTTCCGGATCCCGAGCCCCGGATCCCGGATCCCGAATGCTAGACATCCGACAGCGCACCGGCTACTTGTTCCTCGCCGTGACGCTTGGGCACGTGATCCTGATCTCCGCGCAGGTGCAGTCCAAGTCCGGCGTGCGGGTGCTGGAAGCGTTCACACTGGGCGCCTTTGCGCGTGTGCAGCAGGGGACCGCCAGCGCGATTCAGGGCGTGCGAAGCGGCTGGGGAAACTACGTCAGCCTTCGCGGGGTGCGGGCCGAAAACGAACAGCTGCGCAGCCAGGTGGCCGAACTTGAGGTTCGCCTTCAGGAACAGCGGGCGTTGGCTGCCCGCACGGGCAAGCTGCAGGAGCTGTTGAATCTGCGCGCATCGGTTGCGGCGCCGACGCTGGCGGCGGAAGTCATCGCCGGCAATCCAAACCCCGGGATGATGACGCTTACGATCGATCGGGGTTCGGCCGACGGCGTGCTGGAGAACATGGCGGTGATCGCGCCGACGGGGATCGTCGGGCGCGTGGTGGGATCGCCCGCAGCGCATGCGGCGCGCGTGCAGCTCATCATCGATCAGCACGCCGCCGCCGGGGCGATCAGCGAACGTTCGCGAGCGGGCGGGATGGTGGTCGGGCGAAGCGACGTGGACGGTGCGCCACTGCGTATGGAGCTGGTATCGAACCTGGCGGATCTCAAGGTCGGGGACCTGATTGTGACCTCTGGTGTGGACGGGATTTATCCCAAGGGCTTTGCCATCGGCCGCGTCGAATCGGTTGAACGCGGAACGGGCCTCTACCTCACGGTAACCGTCCGGCCCACGGTTGATTTCCGCAGCCTCGAGGAGGTCCTGGTGGTGATGGTCCCGGCGCGGTCGGCCGTCGTCGAAGGCGACGCCGAGGCCAGCGTCCGGAACCCCAGATGAAAGCCGTCGTGGTTGTCCTGGCGTTGGCGGGTGCGCTGGCACTCCAGACGACCCTGGCGGGGCTCACCATCGGCGGCGGGATTTCGGTCAACCTGGTGCTGGTGGCCGTGGTGTATATCGCACTGACCCACGGGCCCGTGGCCGGCCTGCTGGCCGGGAGCGTCGGGGGGATTATCCAGGACGCCCTCGCTGGTGGCATCATCGGTATTGGAGGGTTGTCAAAGACGATCGTCGGCTTCGCCGCAGGCGTCCTGGGCGCCCAGTTCATCGTCGCGCAGCCGATTCCGAGGTTCGTCATCTTCTTTGGCGCCACGATCGTCCACGAATTGTGCTTCAAGACGCTGTATGCGCTGGTGGAGTCACGGGAGTTCTCGCTGCGCTGGGTTCCGCTCCTGACGCTCGCCGCGGTGAACGCCGTCGTCGGCATCATCGCTTTTCAGATTGTCGAGCTCACGCCGGGACTTTTGCAGCGCCGCGAAGCGCGGCGCGACAGGATCGGACCTCGAAGATATTGAACGACTGACGACTAGCAACAAGCGACTGACTAGCGACTGCGACCAGCGACTGACAAGCGTAAGACGCGACTGATGTCTCAAGGACTAATGCCCGACGATCGGCGGAGTTTGACGATCCGCCTCACGGCGATTCAGTACATCGCCGCGGTGTTGTTTTCTGCGCTGGCGATCGCGTTCTGGGTCTTTCAGATCGCCTCGCACGACAAGTTCTCGCAGATGGCGGAGAACAACCATATGCGACGGCTGCCGCGGCCGGCGCCGCGCGGAGTCATGTTCGACCGCAACGGCACGATCCTCGTCGAGAACCAGAGCACCTGGAATATCGCACTCGTTCGCGAACAGACCAAAGATATTGACCGCACGCTGCACATCCTCGCTCAGGCCACGGGGGTCGACGAGGCGCAGATGCGCGAGACTGTCAACCGCCGCCGTCGTGAGCCCAGCTACCGCCCCATTGTTCTCATCGAGAACGCGACGTTCGAGCAGCTCGTGGCGTTCAAGGCGCGCCAGTGGGAGCTTCCGGGGATCGTGTCGCAGGAGATGCCGACGCGGCGGTATCCGCCGGGTGCGATGGCGGCGCACCTTTTCGGCTACGTCGGCGAGGTGACCGAAGCGCAGCTCTCGCGACAGGAGTATCAGGGCCTCGACCCGGGCGCGGTCGTCGGACAGGCGGGCGTCGAACAGGCATTCAACCAGATCTTGATGGGGCGCGACGGCGAACGCTTCGTCGAGGTCAACAGCCTGGGCCGCGAGATCGACAAAGTCGAAGAACTCGAGGTCGAACCGAAGGAAGGCCGCCGCGTGCAACTGACGATTGACGCGGACATGCAGAAAGCGGCCGAAGACGGCTTCAAGCACTACGGATACAACGGCGCTGCCGTGGTTCTCGATCCGCGATCGGGAGAAGTCCTGACGCTGGTCAGTCTGCCAGCCTACGATCCGAACAAGTTTGCCACCGGGATCGATCGCGCGACGTGGACCGCGCTGAACACGGACGCGCTCAAACCGCTTCAGAACCGCGCACTGCAGGGTCGGTACTCGCCAGGATCGACGTTCAAGATCGTCGTGGCAACGGCGGCGCTCGAGGAGGGGCTGGTCAACCCGGACTTCCGGGTATTTTGCCCGGGCGGCGCAACCTTCTACGGACGCTACTTCCAGTGCCATGAGAAGGCCGGCCATGGCAGCGTCGACATGCGCCACGCGATCGAGAAATCGTGCAACGTGTACTTTTACACGCTCGGCAACATGCTCGGCGTTGACAAGATCTACAAATGGGGAGCGGCACTCGGTCTCGTCGATCGCACCGGGATCGATATTCCGAATGAGATTCGAAGCCTCGTCCCCTCCACTGAATGGAAGAAGCGCGAAACGGGCGAGAAGTGGTACGCCGGCGAGACCATCTCCGTGGCGATTGGTCAAGGTCAAGTCTCGGTCACGCCGCTCTCGCTGGCGGTGTTGATGATGACCGTGGCCAATGGTGGCACGCGTTACACGCCGCATGTTCTCAAAGCCGTGGATGAAGGCCAGGGCTGGAAGCCCGTACCTCCGCCTCCTCCGCAGGCCGTCAATCGCATGAAGGATTCCACGGTCAGGGCCCTTCACGATGGGCTGTGGATGGTCGTGAACGCCGCCGGCACCGGCGCGCGCGGGCGCATCGTCGGACGGGACGTTTCGGGAAAGACAGGAACGGCGCAGGTGATCTCGATTCAGGGAGCCAAGGTCGCCAAGGGCAAGATCGACGTGCGGGATCACGGCTGGTTCGTATTTTTCGCTCCGCGCGATAATCCTGAACTGGCTGGTGTCGTCTTCGCCGAGTACTCCGAGCATGGCTACCTGGCCGCGCCAATCGCGAAACACGTGATCGAAACGTATTACGCAAAGAAGGAAGGAAAACCGCTACCGGAACTCCAAAAGGTGCCCGCGCCGGGAACTGTCATCGCCAATGCGACGGCAACCCCACCACCAGCTGTAGTTCAGCGATAGCTGGAAGCTGGAAGCTGGTAGCTGGAAGCTGAATGTTCGAACGTCGTCTGTACTTCCACGTGGACTGGCTGCTCGTGGCAGCCGTGCTGCTGCTCGCCGGCATCGGGCTGGCGATGATCTACAGCACCACGTACGTGCGTCTGCCTGATGGCAGCGGACGTCCGGGCCGTGAGTTCCTGACCCAGATCTATGCGCTCGGTCTCGGTGGCATCGCGCTGGTGATCTGCCTCATGCTCGACTACCGGAAGCTCGCGGAGCATTCGTTGCTGATGTACGGCGGTCTGCTCGCGATGCTGTTGTTCGTGCTCCTGGCCGGGGACAGCGCGGGCGGTGCGCAGCGGTGGATCAACATCGGACGCTTCAAGCTGCAGCCTTCCGAGTTCGGCAGGATCACCCTGGCACTCATCCTCGCCATGTACTTCGGCGAGAACCGCCGAGGCGCCCGTACGGCCGGCGATCTCATCGTTGCCGGCCTGTTTGCGGCGGTTCCGATCCTCCTCATCGCGAAGCAGCCAGACCTGGGCACTGCCGTGACGCTCGTTCCGGTGGCGTTCGGGATCGCTTATCTGGCGGGGCTTCGGCTTCGTCTCATCGGCATCGCGCTGGCGATTGCGGTGCTCCTTGCGCCCATCGCGTGGAACTTCGCGCTCAAGGACTACCAGAAATCGCGAATCGTGATCTTTCTCGACCCGGAGCAGGATCCCCGTGGCGCCGGCTACCAGCCAATCCAGGCGCGCGTGACCGTGGGGTCCGGCGGATTGACCGGCAAGGGCTTCATGCACGGCACGCAGGGGCAGTACAAGTTTCTGCCCGTTGCGCACAACGACTTCATCTTCTCGGTCCTCGCGGAGGAGCACGGGTTTCTCGGCGTGCTTGCCGCTCTGGGCCTGTATCTTTTCGTGATTCTGAGGTCACTCGAGGCGGCACGCATGGCGAAGGATCGCATCGGGGCGTACCTCGTGGGGGGCTTAATCTGCGGATTCGCGTTCCAGGTGGTTTACAACATTACGATGTCGGCCGGCCTTGCGCCGGTCAAAGGATTGACGTTGCCCCTGATGAGTTACGGGGGCTCGTCGATGATTGCAACATTGGCGGCGTTCGGGCTCATCCTGAACGTTCGCATGCGTCGGTTTACCAATTGAAACGTGAATTCGATGCGTCCCGTGACGCCGGGATTCAGCGTTTCCTAACGCAATGACGCGGTTGGCGATGACCATCCTGCTTCTCATGCTCTCGGCGTGGCGACGTACCGGCCCGTTTGCCGGTCTGCTGGCGTTGGGCCATTGCAGCGGGGTGGTCGGCGTAAACGCCGCGGACCGGAGTTGTATCCATGAACAAGGAGATGATCATCTCCTCGAGCGCGCACGACACGCGTGTCGCGATCCTCGAAGACGATCAGGTCGTCGAAATCTTCATCGAGCGCGAGAAGTCGCGCGGCGTTGTCGGCAACATCTACAAGGGGCGGGTCTCCAAGGTCCTCCCCGGCATGCAATCCTCGTTTGTTGACATCGGTCTCGAACGAGATGCCTTCCTCTATGTCACTGAAGTCGTCAACACCGTAGAGGAGTTCGAGCGGCTCGAATCCGGTGACGAAGAGACGGATGTCGAGCCGCCGTCGGAGCCGCCCGAGGTTGGTGCCGGAACGGTGACCCCGCTGGCTAACGAAGCGAGTGACGAGGCAGCAGTCAGCGCCGCGGAGGCGGAGGCCGCGGCGGCCGTCAGCTCGGGCGGCGCCAGAGCCGAGCGCCGTGCACGCGATCGAGAAGTGCCTCCACCCGGCGCTCGGCCGTTCGGCAAGGAAAGCCGTGGATATTCGCGCGACGATCGCGACAGGCCCGACGCAAAAATCGAAGATCTCCTCAAGGAAGGACAGGAAGTTCTCGTCCAGGTCGTCAAGGAGCCTCTGGGTACCAAGGGCGCTCGCCTAACGTCCCACGTCACGATGCCGGGACGCTTCCTGGTGTTCATGCCGACGGTTGACCACGTCGGCGTGTCACGCAAAATCGACTCGCGAGAAGAGCGCACCAGACTCCGCGGCATCGTCCGCAACTTCCGCGAGCAGCACGGCTTTACCGGAGGCGTCATTATTCGCACCGCCGCCGCCGGCCGTTCCGAAGAAGACATCGTCACCGATTTGTCCTACTTCCATCAGGTGTGGACCGAAATCAGGCAGAAGATGGAGGGGCGGCGACCCCCGGCGTTACTGTTCCAGGAACAGAGTCTCGTCACCAAGCTCCTGCGCGATCTCCTGACCGAGGACTACACGGCCATTCGCCTCGACAGCGAACAGGAGTACCGCCGCGTTCTCGCGCTGGTCGAACGGATCATGCCGTCACTCGTGCCGCGAGTGAAGCTGTACTCGAAGGAATACCCCATTTTTGAGGAGTACGGCGTCCAGGCCGAGATCGACAAGGCGCTGCGTAGCAAGGTCTGGCTGAAGTCGGGCGGTTATCTGGTGATCAACCAGACTGAGGCGCTGGTCGCGATCGACGTCAATACCGGCCGGTATGTCGGCAAGCGCACCGGCCGGCTCGAAGACACGATCGTCAAGACCAATCTCGAAGCGGTCAAGGAAATCGTTCGGCAGATTCGTCTGCGCGATCTGGGCGGCATCATCGTCCTCGACCTCATTGACATGGAGGAGAAGAAGAACCGCCAGAAGGTGTTTCAGGAAGTCGAAAAAGAGCTGCGGAAAGACCGGTCGCCGTCGAAAGCAATCCAGGTTTCGGACTTTGGACTCGTGATCGTCACGCGAAAGCGCGTGAAGCAGAGCCTGGAGCGCCAGTTGACCGAGCCGTGCCCCTACTGCTCGGGATCGGGATCGATCAAGTCGGCTTCGACAATCTGCTTCGAGATCCTGACCGAAATTCGAAAGCTTGGCCCTGAACTCGACGGCCAGGGCGTCATCCTGCGAGTCAATCCGGATATCGCGAAGGCGTTGAGAGAAGAGGAAAGTGCGGTACTGCGCGATCTGCAGCGGATGCTGTCAAAGCCGATCACGATTAAGCCCGACACGCACCTGCATCACGAACAATTCGACGTGATGGCCGTTTGAAAGGAAAAAGGGAGAAGGGAAAAGGGAAAACGCTTCTCCCTTCTCCCTTCTCCCTTTTCCCTTGTTCAGTTCCCCGTGGCGCCAGTCGGCAGGTGGATCAGGTAGTGGTTGCCACCCCTGTTAACCCAGACGCGCACGTAATCGTTCCCGCGGAGCGTCTGAACCTTTGCCGCGCCGCCTGAACGTGGAGGCGCGTCCTTTACGACCATCTTGATTTCGGACTCAGGGACGATCGTCACGACTTCGCGTCCCTTGACCGACCCCCGCTGCGCGAACTCGGCCCAGCGTTCGAGAGTCTCCGTTGTGCCGACAGCCTCGGGTCGCGCCTCCTGAGCGGTCACGCGCAACGTGTAGGTGCCGGCCGGCAGCGGCTTGCCGTCCGCGGTCACCGCGCGCGGGAGACGGACGGTGCCAAGGCTCACTTCACCGCTCGGGCCGGCGGGCGCCGCCGCGGTGGTTGGCTGCTGATTTGGCGCCTTGTGTTGCGCCAGAACCGGGCTGGCAAGGCAGGTCGCCAGCACACTCGCCACGATCCAGAGCTTTTTCATAAACTCGCCTCTCCTCACGAACGTCTTATCGTCAGCTCCACATTATAGTTGCAGCCGCTTATGTCACGGCCAGCCGAGCCCGAAACGCAGCTGAGCAAGGAGGGTGCCATTCGCGTTCGCCCAAGGCCGTCGGCGGGCCTGTAGCGAATCCGAACGCCGAAGACTTCTTTTATTGAGTGCTCGCGGGGCCCCACCCCCGCTCGCTCTCGCTCGGCGGTCGGCCTTCGGCCGACTTCCCTCCAACCTTCGCGCCGAGTTATCG
>JBAROV010000223.1:0-13904 GCA_049642465.1 Vicinamibacterales bacterium | reverse complement strand
CCTCCCAGATGGAAAAGTGAACCTGAACGGGGAAGCGACTCTCGAAGGTATTCCTTGACAAACGAAATCGTAAGCTCTAGTCGTTGTGCCGAGTCATTCGAACCAGTCACTTCGGCAAAGAGTATTGACGCGTGCCCCCAAGACGCCGTTAGTGCGCCAAAAACTTGTTCAATCTCTCGGATTATCGGGGGTGATTCAACTGATCGAGTTAAAGGACTTTCTTGGATAGAAGAAGACTCCAACGCTTTGGCGATCTGGCTAGCGACAGAACTGATTATCCGGCCATGATCTTCGAAAAACGCTAGCTCCCGAGTCGAATACAAGCTCAGTACTCCCAAAATCCTGTTTTCACTTACCAACGGCGCGCTTAAACAGCTACGTAAACGAGGAAATAGATTCCGAGCAGTTTCTCCCAAGTCCAAAACGGGATCGCTATTCACGATGGTCTGCCGATTAGCTGCGACCCATCCGCTTAACCTTTGTCCACGTGGTATTCGTAGACCACTCAGATGAGGCGCGTGTTCGCCATCAGCCGCGGTCAAAACCAGTTCATCCATTTCGGGGCTGTAGGAGTACAAGGCAATCGTCGTGGCAGGCATCAGTCGCCGTAGGTGACGTGCTAACGCTGGCATGATTTCCGACACGGATCGCTTAACGGCTAGGTCTCTTGTAAGCTCATAGAGAATCAGTGATTCTTCACTGCTGGCGGTGATGTCGTGGAAGCCCATTCCTTGAGTCGGGGTCGTTGATCCGGGTTTCACACCGATGGCAGAGAACGCGTCGCTCGAACGCTCGGCACTTGGAACATAAACGGCAGCTAGCTTCGCATGGAGAGCAATGAATGTGTCGACTATGACAGGGTCATACATAGTGCCGCGGCGTTCCTGCAAGATGCGGATCGCTTCTGAATCCGGCAGTTTCGGCCTGTAGGGCCGATCCGAGGTCAACGCATCAAAGCAGTCAACGACTGATAGAATGCGTGCTCCGATTGGTATGTCGTTACCCTTCAGATGAGCAGGATAACCGCTGCCATCCCAGTTCTCATGATGATGTCGAACGATCGGCACAACGGGATACGGGAAATCAATCGACGAGAGGATATCCGCACCGACAGTAGCGTGTAATTTCATTTTTTCGAATTCAGCTGCCGTGAGCGGTCCAGGCTTATTCAGAATGTACTCGGGGACCGCCAATTTGCCCATGTCATGCAGTAGTGAAGCCGCCTCGATGGCACTGATCTGAGCCGGATCACCAACATTCAACTCCTCAGCGAGCCTCACCGCGAACGACTGGACACGACGGATATGCCCATGGGTAATCTGGTCCTTGGCGTCGATTGCCATAGCCAATGTCTCTACGGTAGATAGGTAGAGAGCATTCAATTCTTTCAGATGTTTGTTTGCGTCTGCTACCCGCCCAAGAGACATTGAAAAAGTGAAGTAAATTATCGCCAGAAGCGGAAGGCCGAATGCCAAGTAGGCATAATCTATGTTGCGTGTATACGTGATTAACAATGCAGCTACAGAAGCACCGCCGAAGTAGTTGAGAGAAAGCCATGCAAAATTGTCCTTCCAAACCATCAGCGGCGAACATTCACGCTCCAGCGAAATAGCCACCGCGATGAGCCAACTATTTAGCAGAAAATAGACAACGGTAAACCCGGCAAGTGGGAGCAGCAGACGAGTGATTTCAACAGACTGTTGAGATAAGTACAGAGGCGGAACATCCCCAACCCAAAAGTAGAACTGCGCGCCCACCCACAAGGACGCTGGAAGAGCGGCGACATTGAATGCTAGTCGATAAAGAGGGTGGCCCCGCCAGGCTAACCAGATTGAGATAACTAGCGCGTCTAGTGCTACCGTAAGGGTGCCGGCGGGCGCACCAAACAGTAAGACGGCCGTAAAGACGAACGTTTCCGAAATGGAGATGGTCGCTGGGACAGACGGAAGCTTAACGGTCGCCGATCCGCTGATCAGCGTAAGAACGGCGAGGACTAACCAGCGCCAACTGACGGGATGTAAGTACAGTTCAACTGTCGCTGACCCGATGATTAGGAAACCAAACGAGCAGACAGTGAAAATGTACGCGCGACTACCGATCGACAGTCGCTTATTGCGCATTACGGATGTCAACTGAGATTACGAGCCCCAGGCGATTATAGTCATGGTTTCTCCTTTTGGTCAGTATTCTGACAGGGGGTCGAGCAAATTCCCCCAAACTAATATGTCGCCCTGCACGACTTCCGAGCTTCCCCAGACGAGTATGTTTCCCCAAACCAGGATGTCAGCATTGATGTTATTTCCCCAAACCAAGATGTCAGGCGCAACCCAGTTGCCGTTGCCCCATACCAATATGTTTCCCCACACCAGAATGTCGCCCCACACGAGGATTCCGAGTTTGAAATTCGCCTGACTGTTTGGCTCAAGCGGCGATCCCCATTGAATCAATTGGGCTTTGAGCTCAGGGAAAATGGCGCTGGATATTTCGACATCGTAGGCCCACCCAGAACTAGCAACCTGCTCCCCCTCAATCACCGTGTCCGTCAGCACCCCCCCGCGCCGCTGCGCAAGCCCCACCGCCGCGACGACGTTCACGCTGCCCGTCCCAGCCTCGATCAGACCCGCGTGCTCCAGGCGGGAACTGGTCAGTTGCAGCGCCACCTTCACGGCGGCGGGCGACAGCTTGGGATTGGCGTCGAGCAGCAGCGCGACGGCGCCCGATACCACCGCCGCCGACATGCTCGTGCCGCTCATCTCCATGTACGCGCCGTTGGCCCCGCCCAGCACACGTCCTGGATACGTCTGGGGCAGGTAGGCACCGGCGGCAGCCGCGGCGACGATGCGATTGCCAGGGGCGACGAGATCCGGCTTGAGCACGCCGTCGAACAGCGTCGGCCCGCGCGAACTGTAGGTCGCCATCACGTCATCGGACCGCGCCGGCGTGCCGCGGCCGTTCAGCGCGCCGACGGTCAGCGCCGCGGGCGAGTTCGCGGGAGAGATGATGCCGCCCACCACCGGACGTCCATCGAGCGTCTTGCCAAAGTTGCCTGCGGCGGCGACCACCGTAATCCCGGCGTCCACCGCGCGCTGGACCGCGAGGCACAGCGGATCCTCGGCGTAGGACTCGAACACCGGGTGACCGAGCGACAGATTGATGATTCGAAGGTTGTAGCGGTGCCGGTTGGCGATGACCCAGTCGATCGCCGCGATCACGTCGCTCGTCTCGCCGCTTCCGTCCTCGTTCAGCACCCGCAGGCTGACGATGTGCGCGGCTGGCGCGACGCCGGCATATCCGTCGTCGTTGCCGGCGATGATGCTCGCGACGTGAGTGCCATGCCCATACGGGTCGCGCCCTCCGGACCCTGCGGTGAAATCGAAGCTCGCGATGACGCGATTGCGCAGCGAACGATGGGTCGCGACGCCCGAATCGATAACGGCGACGCCGATGCCTTCGCCTCGATTCTTGTGGAGAACCGGTTCGCCGGCATACCAGACCTGGTCCGCGCCGATCGATCGGGTGGTGACGGCCATCGTCCGGTAAACCCGCGCGTCGCCCGAGAGGTGGGCCACGCCGGGATCATCGCGTAGCGCAAGGAGCTCTTCCGACGTCACCTCGAAGACGGCCGCGCCGCGCAGACTCTTTTTCACACGGAGCCCATGACGGACCGCGACAGCTTCGAGCGCCGCTTCGTCGCCGGTGATGATGACACTCGATGGACCCACCTTGCCCGAGGCCACTCGCTCGACGAGGTCGCGGGACAGACGCGCCTGGCGGGGGCCGGCTTCGACAATCGAGGCGCAAGTCACGCCAATGGCAACCATCGCCACCGTGACGGGCATTCGAAGTGCAAGTTTCTGGGTCATGGAGGAAACCCCCGGGCCGCCGATGAGTTGTAGGAGCGGAACGCTGGGCTCTTAGGCACTCCGCGTGCCACCGCGTGCAAATTTTTGGAAATGGCACGAACGCGACGAACTCTGTGACCAACAAAAGCACTCGAGAGAACTTCAAGTTGCGAGAGGTCGTGGCCATCAACTACCATGAGCCTCGAGCTCAAGTGACACTTCCGTGCTTGCAAGGCAAGAGATTGGCTGCCGCACGCGCGTCAGGCCCCAGGGTAAGCCTTACCCTCGCAGAAACCCTTGAAACTGAGCAGATTCGCGATCGGTCAATTTATTGGCTGGTAGGCTCGGTATTGGCTACCTCGTCACGTCTGGTTGCGGCGCTGGTGCTCGCCGCGTTTGCCGCGGCCGCCGCATGCACGCGCAGTAACCAGCCGGCGTCGGGCGGCACGGCTGGTTCGTCGCCGACTCGCGGCGGGGAACTGGTCGCGTCTCAGCGCACCGAGCCCGGTAACTACAATCGATACTTCGAAACGACTGCCGCTGCGGAACTGGTGGCGCAGCTCACACACGCCAAACTGGTTCGAGTCAACCGCGCCACCGACGAATTGGAACCGGCGCTCGCCGAGAGCTGGACCACGTCGGACAACGTCACCTACACGTTGAGGCTTCGGCCCAGTCTGCGGTTTTCGGACGGCACACCATTCACCTCGGAAGACGTGCTGTTTTCGTTTCGTGCGGCCTACGAGGCACCCGGAAGTGAGCTGGCCCACGTACTCACGATCGGCGACAAGCCGCTCACCGTTACAGCGCCGGGTCCAGACTCCGTAACCGTGACATTCCCGGAACGATTCGCGCCCGCTCTGCGGCTCCTCGACAACCTGCCGATTCTGCCGCGACACAAACTCGAGGAGTCATTCAAGGCCAAAGGCATGAAGGAGGCGTGGAAGCCGGGACGACCGGTCACCGAGACGGCAGGGCTCGGGCCCTTCGTGCTGACCGAGCATCTGTCTGGTCAACGAATGGTGTTCACGCGGAATCCTCATTACTGGCGCCGCGACCAGAACGGCACTCAGCTTCCTTACCTCGATCGGATCACGCTGGTGCTCGTTGAGGATCAAAGCGTCGAAGCGCTACGCCTGGAAGCTGGCGCAATCGACTTGATGGCCAACGCCGAGATCCAGCCGGAGAGCTATCTCCGGTTCAAACGACTGGCCTCGCAGGGACGCGTGCAGCTCATTGACGGCGGCCCGGCGCTCGATGCCAACGTGCTGTGGTTCAATCTGGCGCCCTCGGCAATCGATCGCAAGCCGTGGATGCGCAAAAAGGAATTTCGCCAGGCGCTGTCGTACGCGGTGGATCGTCAGGCGATCGCCAATACCGTACACTTCGGCGCCGCCACTCCGGTCTATGGACCAATCACTCCACGAAATGCCACGTGGGTGGCCGCCTCGACTCCAACCTACCCGTACGACCGCGCGCGCGCGGCGCAGTTGCTGGCCGGGATTGGCTTGCGCGATCGGAATGGCGATGGTTTGCTGGATGATGCAGCGGGCCGCCCTGTTCGCCTGTCCATCCTTCTGAGACAAGGCAGTTCTGTCCGCGAGCGCACCGCGACGATGTTGCAGGATCAATGGAAAGCCGTCGGCATCGGTGTGGACATCGTCGGGCTCGATATGACCGCTATCTTTCAGCGTTGGCAGAAACGCGATTACGAAACGATCTTCCACGGTTTCGATGCGAGCGCGACCGATCCGGCGAATAACCTCGATTTCTGGCTCAGCAGCGGGACCATGCACTTCTGGAATCCGGCGCAGGCGAAAGCCGCCAGCGACTGGGAGCGGCAGATCGACGAGTTGATGCGGCAACAGGCGTCGCTCTCCTCGCTGCCGGAACGGCAACGGCTGTTTGCCGAGGTCCAGCGGATCTTCGGTGAAGAACTGCCGGCGCTCTATTTCGTGGTTCCAAAGTTCACGTTTGTCACTTCTGCGCGCGTCCAGAATCTTCGTGCGGCGCCGCAGAATCCGCACTTCCTCTGGAGCGCTGAGACCATCGCGGTTTCCGGCCCGCCCCAGAATCGATAACGACCGTCTTCTTTCGAGCCGAAACACTGCTCGTGCGAGCGGGATTCCTCTTGTTCGTAGTACGGCGTGCGTGTGCCGCCGGGGTCCTCATTTTTGTCGTCTCTTCCGCTGCGTTGATACTCGCCCGCCTGGCGCCTGGCAATCAGTTCTCGAGCTTCGACATGGATCCGCGTGTCGCCGCAGCGGAGTGCGAGCGGATCAGATGCCACGATCCAGTGCTCGTGCAGTACGCCGCCTGGCTTGGCAGGACGATTCGTTTCGACTTCGGGCAATCGAGCAGGTATGGACGTCCGGTCGGATCGCTGGTCCGGGAACGCGCGTCGAACAGCCTGACGCTTGGCGCGTTGGCGCTGATGCTTGCCACCCTGCTTGGAGTCCCGGCCGGCGTGATGAGCGGGAGCCGCAGCACCGGCGCAATCGCCGAACTGACGCGCGTGGCGTCGATCATCCTGCTCTCGTGCCCGCCGCTGATTGCCGCGCTCACGCTTCTCCTGATGGCGTCGCGGACGGGTTGGTTCCCAATCGGCGGGCTGCCCGGCGGCGAGGCAACCCTTTCAGAACACCTCCGCTACCTTGCGCTCCCCGTGCTCGCGCTCGCGTTGCCAACGGCTGCAACGCTCGAGCGCCTGCAGTCGCGCGCGATTCAGGACGTGCTGGCCGAGCCCTGCATTCGAGCCGCCGCCGCGCGAGGTCTGAGCCGACGGCGTATCGTCTGGCGCCACGCGTGGAAGCTTTCGCTGGCCTCGGTCCTGGGTGTTTACGGGGTCGTCATTGGCGCGCTGATCAGCGGCTCGTTTGTCGTCGAGTATCTGATGGCGTGGCCAGGGCTTGGATCGCTGATGTACGAAGCGCTCGTCGCTCGCGACGCGTACCTCTCGGCCGGATGTGCCGCGGCCGGCGCGCTGGCCCTTGCGGCGGGCATCTTCGTTGCCGATATCGCCCTGGTGGCCGTTGATCCGCGCGCGACGGGCCACGCATGACGCGAATATCCCTCCGTCTGGGCTGGGGCCTCGCCGCGCTGCTGTCGTTCTCAGCGGTGTTTGCGCCGATTCTGGCCACAAATCGCTCGGAACAGCAGTTTCTCGACCATCTTTACGCGCCCCCGATGTTGCCGAGAGTCCGCGACGATCAGGGCCGGTGGCATCGCCCGTTCGTGTATCCGCTTCGGCTGATCGATCGCCTCGAGCTCCGCTTCGAACAGGATCGCAGCGAGAGACTGCCACTGCGTTGGTTTTCCGATGGGAGACTTGTCTCCGTCGATCCAGCGCGAGGGACGTGGCTACCGCTTGGCGGCGATGCGCTGGGGCGGGATGTCTACTCGCGTCTGTTGCAGGGGGCGCGACTGTCCCTCGGCGTTGCGATCATTGCGACCGTCGGCGCGCTGTTGCTGGGGGCGGTCGCCGGCGGCCTCGCTGGCTTTCTCGGCGGGCGCCCGGACGCCCTGCTGATGTTGGTCGCCGACTTCTTCATCGTGTTGCCGGTCATTTACGTGGTGCTCGTCCTCAGGGCGGCAATGCCGCTCGTGTTGACGACGTTGCAGGTTTTCTGGGCCACTACCGCCATTCTGGCACTGGCCGGGTGGCCCTTCGCCGCGCGGGCCGTTCGGACCGTGGTAACCATCGAGCGGAATCGTGAGTACGCAGAATCTGCGCGCTCGATCGGGGCCAGTGGATCGCGCATCCTGCTACGCCATCTGTTACCTGCCGCGCGGGGCGTGCTCGCGGTGCAAGCCTCGCTGCTGTTGCCGGCGTTCGTGCTGGCAGAAGCCACGCTGTCCTATGTGGGTCTCGGATTCTCCGAACCATCAGCGAGTTGGGGTGGAATGCTCTACGCGGCGGGCCGAGGCCGAGCATTCACCGACGCTCCCTGGCTGCTCGCGCCAGCCGTCACTATTGCGATATCCCTGCTGAGCGTTCAACTGCTCGGCGGAAATCCCCACGTATCCCTAACTGAGCGCCGTAAGTGGCTGTGAAACATGCGCTTAGGGCAGCTTGGCAACTCTGTTATCGGAGTGTTCCAAAGATGCACCTGCTGTGACGGAATGGGACAAAGCCCGCGAGCAACAGAGGAATCAATGCTTTACGAACAGACTGCCTGACGATTACAGGTTTGGTTGTTCCATTTCGGGCCATATTACGCACTTGTGCGCACATCATGGGGCACAAGTAATGAGCAATAACTAGTTCAAATAAATAGACTTAGGTCCTTTTCCCAAACCACATCCGTTCTGGCCCCCCCCTTGCTCTGCCGTGGGACGTGATGAGTGTGTCTCCCCGCGTTCGCTCCGTCCTCCTGACGTTCGTGTTTGCGTTGCTGGCGAACGGGCCGGCGATGGCGCAAGGCCGTCACTCCAAGCTCGATCGCGTACTTCGCGAGGCCGCCAGGAATTCTTCGTCGGTCCAGTCGCTTCGGGTCATCGTTCAGACTCGTCCGGGGACTCGAGCGGCCGTGAAACGCTCGCTGCAATCCCACGGCGATCAAATTGTGGCCGAGCATCCGTCGCTTGAGGGGCTGACCGTCACGATTCACCAGGAAGATCTTGGAACGCTCGAGGCCAATCCGTCGGTGCTCGCCGTTTCCGTCGATGCAGACGTCACGTCGTTCGGCAGGTCGAGGCTCGCGAAGTACGGGAAGTACAAGAAGGGCGACACGCGCAACTCGCCGGCCGGACTGAATGTGCTCCGCACGTCGCTTGGACTCGACTCCACTCACTTTTTTGGCTTTGGGGTCAAAGTCGCGATTGTGGATTCCGGCATTGCGCCGACGCAGGACGTCGCCAGCAAGATCGCCGGTTTCTGGGATTTCACGCGTGGCGGGGTTCCCACCGCGCCCTACGACGATTACGGCCACGGCACCCATCTGGCGGGCCTCATCGCCAGTTCCGGTATCGAATCCAACTACGAATATGCCGGTGTGGCCCCCGGGGTTCGTCTCTATGGCCTCAAGGTCCTGGACAAGTCCGGACGGGGGCGGTCGAGCGATGTCGTCCGCGCGCTCGAATGGATTGCCGCCAACAAGCGGAGCACTGCGCCCGGCGCCGTGAAGATCGACATCGTCAATCTGTCGCTCGGCCATCCGGTCTTCGAACCTGCAGAGAGCGACCCGCTCGTCCGCGCCGTTGAAAACCTGGTCAGCGCCGGAGTCGTCGTCGTTGCGGCCGCCGGAAACAAAGGTCAGGACGAAGATGGCGGGGTGGGGTATGCGGGGATCACCTCTCCGGGCAACGCCCCGTCTGCGATCACCGTTGGAGCGGTGGACACGAAAAACACGCCGACGCGGAGCGACGATCGCGTCGCGTTCTTCAGCGCACGCGGCCCCACGTGGTTCGATGGGTTCGCGAAGCCAGAGATCGTTGCGCCTGGCGTCGGGCTGGCCTCAGACGTCGCCGACAACAGCGAGCTGTACGTCACCTATCCGCAACTCAAGCTGAAAGGGAAGTATCGCGAGTTCGCTCGCCTGAGCGGCACGAGCATGGCGGCAGCCACAGCAACGGGCGTCGCGGCCCTCGCACTCGAAGCCAGCCGCTGGGCGAACCACGGCGCCGCGCTGAAGCCGAATTGCGTGAAAGCTGTCCTCCAATTCACTGCCGTGCCGGTTCTCAACGCCGACGGGCAGTCCTACGAGCCGCTCGCGCAAGGCGCGGGGCAAGTCAATGGCCGCGGCGCGATCTCGCTTGCTTACGCCGTCAACACGGAGATCCCCGTGGGTCACCCCTGGCTCCGCACCCACGTTCGTCCCTCCAGCGTGATCGCGGGTGATGAACTGGCTTGGTCCGAGACGTTGGTCTGGCGCGATTCGACGATTCGCGGCAGCGATGCGCTGACCATCCATAGCGAGTTCTGGGACGACAACATCGTGTGGGGCACAGGCTGTGATACGGACGACGCCCAGTGCGTCGCAACGGTCTGGGGTGCTGCCGCCGATGTGAACAACATCGTCTGGGGCACCGGGCTGACCTGGGCCGAAGACCTCGTCTGGCGGAATCGCGTTGTTGGCTTCCTCTCGGAGGACGACAACATCGTGTGGGGCACCATTGCCGGCCTGACGGAAGACAACATCGTCTGGGGCACGTTCTTCGACGACAACATCGTCTGGGGAACGGTGGCACGGCGTGACGCGAGCGGCGCGCCGCTCTGGGGCCTGGTCAGCGACGACAACATCGTCTGGGGCACGTTCTTCGATCTCGAAGCCGCCAGACGTTCAGACAACATCGTGTGGGGCACCCTGCGAGGAGACAACATCGTTTGGGGCACGCTCGACGCCCTCCCGGAAGGAGGACGTCAGTGAACGGCGCACCCAATCGAGATGGACTAGCCATGATTCAGCTACTGGGAACGGCACCGTGCGTGACGAGTGACTGGAGGCAGGCGCTTCCGGTTCTCACAGCCGGCGGCGTAACGCTCCGCGACCTCGAGCGGGCCGATGCGCTCTCGCTGCTCGACATGTTGTCAACCGAGGAGGTTGCGCGTTTCATCTCACCGCCGCCGACAACCGTGGAAGGTTTCGAGCGGTTCATCGAGTGGACACACAAGGAACGCGAGGCCGGCCGATACGCCTGCTTCGCAGTGGTACCTGAGGGCCTGACGCGCGCGGTGGGCATTTTCCAGGTGCGCGCGCTGGAACCGGGTTTCGTGACGGCGGAATGGGGATTTGCCATCGGGTCGCCCTTCTGGGGCACGGGAGTATTCATCAACGCAGCGAGGAGCACCGTGGAATTCGCATTTGAAACCTTAGGCGTGCACCGGTTGGAAGCCCGGGCAGCCGTCGAGAACGGACGGGGGAATGGCGCCCTGGCGAAAGTTGGGGCCGTGAAAGAGGGCGTGTTGCGCCGAAGCTTCCTGCGCAACGGCAGGTATTTCGATCAGGCGCTCTGGTCGATCGTGCGGGAAGACTGGTATCAGGCCAAGGCGGTCTGGGGCTCGATCATTCATTGAGTGAGGAAGTGATGCCCACTGCCGGGGGCACCCGGCAGGTACTCGAGCGGTGAGACAGTGCCCGCTTCCGCAATCGCGGAAGGTAGCGACGAACGAAAGGAATGCAGTCTTGATTCGATGGTTGAAATCTCCGTGGGTAAGGTCAGCGCTGATGCTGACGTTGCTCGTCGGCCTTGGGTCACCAGGCTACGCGAAAGACACGCCGGGCGATCACAAGAAGCTCGACAAATACCTGAACGAGCAGGCCGCGAAGGGCGGCGGCACGTCACGGGTGATCATTACTTTCAAGCCAGGCTGGGGCGAACCCGATGAGGTTCGCAAGCACGGTTCCAAGTTGGGCCGCAAGTTGCGCCTGATCAACGGCCGTGTCGCGGAGGTTCAGAACTCCGTGCTGAAGCGCCTGGCCGACCACCCTGCGGTTCAGAGCATTCACTACGATCGGCCGACGAACGGGAAGATGAACCGTGCGGCCGTCGCGGTCGGTGCACGAGCCGTTCAGCAGCAGATGGGCTACACCGGCGCAGGCGTCGGCGTGGCCATCATCGACTCGGGGATCACGGCGTGGCATGACGATCTCACCAAGACGGGCTTCTCGACCCTGGTTCGTTCCGAGAACGGCCAGCGCGTGGTCGGCTTCGTCGATTTTGTCAACGACCGCACGTCGCCCTACGACGACAACGGCCACGGATCGCACATCGCCGGAATCGTTGCTGGCAACGGCTACGACTCCTACGGCGCACGGGCCGGGATCGCTCCCGACGCGCATCTCGTTGGCCTGAAGGTCCTGGACGAGCGCGGCCGCGGCGTGATCAGTGACGTCATCGCGGCGCTCGACTGGATCGTCGCGAACCGGACGCTGCACAACATCCGCGTGGCAAACCTGTCGGTCGGCGCGGCGGTGACCGAGTCGTATCGCACCGACCCGTTGACGATTGCGGCCAAGCGTGCGGTTGATGCTGGCATCGTGATCGTCACCGCCGCTGGCAACCTTGGGAAAGGCGCCGACGGCCGCACGCAGTACGGGGCGATTACGGCGCCGGGCAACGCCCCCTGGGTTCTGACGGTTGGGGCCTCCAACCACCAGGGCACCATCAATCGCAACGACGACGTGGTCGCCGCGTACAGCTCGCGCGGCCCGGCAGCCGTCGACTACGAGGCCAAGCCGGATCTCGTGGCGCCGGGAACCGGGATCGTCTCGTTGAGCGACCCGTCCAGCACCTTCTACACGACGAAGGCCGCGTACCTGCTGACGGGCACGCGGGCAACGTCGTACAAGCCGTATCTCAGCCTGAGCGGCACCAGCATGGCGGCGCCGATCGTCAGCGGCACGGTGGCGTTGATGCTGCAGGCCAATCCGTCGCTGACGCCAAACATGGTGAAGGCGATCCTTCAGTACACTGCGCAGCCCTACGACGGGTACGACGCACTGACGCAGGGCGCGGGGTTCCTCAATTCGCGTGATGCGGTCCATTTGGCCAGGTTCTTCCGCACCGCTCGCGCGGGCGATCGCATGCCGCTCTCCAAGGCATGGGGCAAGCAGATCATCTGGGGCAACCATCGCATCCGCGGCGGGTTCATCCTCCCCAGCGCCAACGCGTTCCAAGCCTCGACCGTCTGGGGCTCGGCGGTGGATCTGTCGGGTGACAACATCGTGTGGGGCACGCTCCTCGGCGAGGACAACATCGTGTGGGGTACCTTCAATCTGCTCGATGACAACATCGTGTGGGGCACGCTCCTCGATCTGAATGGCGACAACATCGTGTGGGGCACGATGCTGGACGGTGACAACATCGTCTGGGGCACGCTCTTCGGCGATGACAATATCGTGTGGGGCACGGATTGCGGGGGCGAGAACTGCACGGACGTCGTCTGGGGCAGCGCGCTTGATTTCGTGAGTGACGCGGTCGACAACATCGTCTGGGGCACCGCGGAATTTGCCGACAACATCGTGTGGGGCACCAGCGGTGAGATAGACGAAATCGTGTGGGGGACCTCCACCGAATACGACGGCACGAGCTGGGGCAGCTCCGATGACGAAGCGCCTCCACTCTTTGATGACCCGAACGCCGAGCCCGCGAACTTTGATCAGGCGGACTTCGATCTGCTGTTCCCGCCTGAACTCGTAGAGGAACCACCACCGGCTTCGACCAGTGGTGACACAACTGGAGGAACGACAACGACTACGGATGCCCTGACGGGGCTCACGGGAGGTCTCTAATGGAAAAAATGCCCTTCCGTGATTCTGAGGTGGTTATGGATGTGCAGTCAGTAATCGCCACTGCGTCGTCGACGACGACGACCACCGACTGGCGTCAGGGTCTGCCGGTACTCAGCGGATCGATGGTGACGTTACGCGAGCTCCGCTTGTCGGATGCACCATCACTGCTGGCGATGCTCTCGACCGAGGAAGTCGCGAGGTTCATCTCGCCGCCGCCGACGACGATCGAGGGCTTTGAACGGTTCATTGCGTGGACGCATCGGGAGCGCGCGGCTGGCAATTACGTGTGCTTCGCGGTGGTGCCGCACGGGATGGACACCGCCGTTGGCATCTTCCAGATTCGACAGCTCGAACCTGGATTTGCGACGGCGGAGTGGGGCTTCGCCATCGGGTCGGCGTACTGGGGCACGGGCGTCTTTGTCGACGGCGCGAAGATGGTCGTCAACTTTGCGTTCGATGTCGTCGGGACGCACCGGCTCGAAGCGAGGGCGGCGGTCGCCAATGGCCGTGGAAACGGCGCGCTGCGCAAGATCGGCGCGACGCAGGAAGGCGTGCTGCGCAAGTCTTTCCTGCGAAACGGCGAGTACCTCGACCAAACCCTCTGGACGATCCTGGACGATGATTGGCGTCGCGCCAAGACGGTCTGGGGTAGCCAGGTTCACTAAACGCACATCGAGTGTTGCCGACGCCGGGAGCGGATCTTCTGCTCCCGGCGTTTTCTTCGATCGTTCAAGTTGCCCCGAGCCCCGAGCCCCGAGCCCCGAGCACCGAGTCCCCAGCCCCGAGCCCCGAACCCCGAGCCCCGAGCCCCGAGCCCCGAGCCCCGAAC
>JBAROV010000220.1:0-3788 GCA_049642465.1 Vicinamibacterales bacterium | reverse complement strand
CGAGCGTGAGTGGGCTCCCGCGCGATGATGCGCTGCGCTGTCGCCTGCACCAACAGCCCCACCGCCGTTCCGTAGCGAAGCACCCGTAAAGCGACGGGAGGTCCTGTGACGCGAAGTCTGCCTATGGCCGTTTCGATGTCGCCGACCCGAAACACAGTTGTCGCGCTGCAGGGTCTGGCGGGAGCAGTGGCGTGAGACATGGCGTTCTCCAGTTTCCGTCCGATGAAGCACAATCGGCAACACACTGGACAATGCTCGCTCGATGGGGATCAGCGACTGTGGCACCATAGGCATTCAGATGTCTGCATCGCGTCCGGATCTCATCGTTCTCTACGAACATCCCGAATGGCAGAAGCCGCTGTTCGCGGCTCTCGAGAAGCGAGGGGTTTCTTTCGAGCCTTTCGACGTCAAGCGCGCAGCCTTCAGCAACATCGAGGAGCCGCGGGCGCCGCTTTACTTCAATCAGGCGAGCCCCAGCGCGTATCTGCGCGGACACACACGCGCAGTCCCGCTGGCGCTGGCGTTCATGCGCTCGCTCGGCCTGCAGGGTGCGCGCGTGCTCAACGGCGCCGAGGTCTTTGCCCTCGAGCTGAGCAAGAGTGCGCAGGCGACGCTGCTGAGAACGCTCGAAATCGATTGTCCCCGCTCGATCACGTTCAACGACCCGGCGGCCCTCCGGCCCTATGCGGAAAGATTGCGCTGGCCCGCCCTGCTCAAACCGGATCAGGGTGGCAGCGGAGCGCGCATTCACGTCGTCGAGTCGTTCGATGAAGTTGAAGCGCTGTTTCACGCGGACCCGTCGCTCTGGCTTCCGGACAATCTGTTCCTGCTCCAGGAATACCTGCCGCACGACCCGGACCAGGGGATCGTGCGTCTCGAATTCGTCGGTGGAGAGCTCTTGTATGCGATGCGCGTGAAGACGCACGGGCGGTTCAATCTCTGTCCCTCGCCGGTCTGTAATCCGGACGATGGCGACGGAATCTGTGCCGTCCCTCCTACGCACGAGAGCGCGGCGCCGCCGGTCGAATTCGTTCCGTATCGTGACGTACCAGAGGAGGCTGTACGAACCGCGCGTCGGATCGTCCACGCTGGGCGCCTTGATGTTGGCGGAATCGAGTACCTCGAGACGTTCGACGGCCGCCGCGTGTTCTACGACATCAACGCCAACTCGAATCTCCGCCCGTCGGTCGCGGCGGCGTGGGGACTTGACCCGTTCGAAAAGGTGGTGGACTTTCTCGTCGGCCAGCTCCAGCTACGCTAGGCCACGCAGTCCCACACCTGCTGCAATAGCGGGTGACGTCACGACGGGGTTGTTCAGGTTCTGCGCCAGAATGCATTCGTGCCGCCATTTGACTGGCGCACGTCATCTGGATCGCGTACCGAGGCATTTTTTTTCGTGTTCCACCGTCAGCCGTTCGTTAAGTCCACCCCCACTGGTGGAGATGACTGCGGTTTGCGATTTCAGTTCCAAATCTGACGGGGGATTGAACTGAACCCGGAGATCCTCCTTGGTGGCTCTCCATGAAACCAGGCGAAAGGAGAACCTGATGACCTGTCGGCGCCGCGCCGCATTTCGCGCGGGCTCGAACGTCCACTGGCGGGCCGCTTCCTCTGCCGCCCGTCGAAGGAGCACGTGCCCGTGAATGACATCCGTGCCAGTGACATTCCCATCCGCGTCGAGTTCCACGACGACGGGGACGGTTCCCTGCACGCATGCTGACACGGCAATCGGAGGATATTCAGGGACGGCAGGGTTGACCACTGTCGGGCCGTTATCCAGAACGTATGACCGCGTCGGTTCCTGTAACGCTCCAATTGCTTCGCACGTCGCGATGATTACCAGGAGGCATGCCGTTTTCCAAGCGTGGGCGGTCATCAGTGATTCGTCCTTGACAGGGACTGCGTCCACCACGGATTCGTAACGCGGACGATGGGCGCCCATGGTCGGCTTACCTTGCGCTGCCGGAGGCGATGACGTTGACGACAGTCATCGCCACGATCATTGCGACAAAGTAAGCGAGCGGACCGACCAACAGAAGCAGCCAGGCGTTTGCCCGCAATGCGGAAATACGCGAGATCGCAAACACCGCAAGCGCCGGCAGGAAGACGAAGCCAAACCACATCGCAATCGACAAGCGGATCGAGACCGTCTTCAGGCTGAACCCCTGGAATAGCCCGAAGGCGAGGCAGAACGCGAGCACGACGAAGGCGGATCTGCCGAGGCTCACTCCACGCGCGTTCAACGCAAACGCCAGAACGGAGAGGAGCAGCCCGCAGGCGAGCAACAGCCAGATGGAGACAGCGATCATCATACGCGCCTGACCACCTCATCCGATGGCTTCGTGCCGGGTCTCTGAGGCGATGAGCACCGCGGCGATCGTGACGAGCGCCATCGTGATGATATACGACGCCAACGCACCGCGGCCGTACGGAAGCAGCGCCGTCGCGATGAACGGCGAGAGTCCGCCGGCGATCACCGACGAGAGCTGGGATCCAAGAGACGCGCCGCTGTAGCGGACTCGCGTGTCGAACAGCTCCGACAAGAACGCGGCCTGCGGTCCGTACATCGGCGAATGCGCGAAAACGAGGGGGACGATGAGCGCCAGCCAGACCAGTGGCGTCGAGCCGGTGTCGAGCAGCCAGAACAGCGGATACGCGAACAGGCCAGTGACGCAGGCGCCGAACAGGTAGACCGGCCGCCGTCCGAGCCGATCGGAGAGCGCGCCGCAAAACGGGATGGCGACCAGGGCGCACGCGGCTGCGACGAGCACGCCGTTCAGGATCGTCTGCCGATCGATCCCGGCTTTCTGCGTACCGTAGACCAGGACGAAGACCGTGTAGATGTAAAACGCGCCGTTCTCAGCGATCCGCGCGCCGATGGCGAGCAGCACGGCTCTCCACTGCGTCTGAAGCAGCTCGACGATCGGCCGGCGCGCCTCGGTTCGGGCTTCCTTGAGACGCGCAAACACCGGCGTCTCTCGAATTCGCAGCCGGATGATCAGGCCCACGCCGACGAGCAAAATGCTCATCAGGAACGGCACGCGCCAACCCCACGACAGGAATTGATCTTCGGGAAGGCGTGCGAACACGGCGAACACCGCCGTCGACAGGAGGAGTCCGGCCGGCACGCCGATCTGCGCCCAGCTTCCGTAGAATCCGCGCTCCCCAGGAGGAGCGTGCTCGACAGCCATCAGCACCGCGCCTCCCCACTCGCCGCCGACGCCGAAGCCCTGGGCCAGACGCAGGATCACCAGCGCGACGCCGGCCAACGGTCCGATTTGGGCATAGGTTGGCAACAGACCGATACCAAAAGTGGCGACGCCCATGATGATAAGCGTCAGCACGAGCATCGACTTGCGTCCGGTTCTGTCGCCGTAGTGGCCGATGATGATGCCACCAATCGGGCGCGCCACGAATCCGACGGAGTAGGTGCCGAATGCCGCCAGCGTTCCGGTCAGCGGATCGAAGGTCGGGAAGAACAGGCGGTTGAACACCAGCGCTGCCGCTGTCCCGTACAGAAAGAAGTCGTACCACTCGATCGTGGTGCCAATCATGCTCGCCGTGGCGACCAGCTTGACGGCACCCGCCTTCGCCGGCGGTGCGTTGATCATTCGATCCTGTGGAAACGCTGGCCGTGAAGGATGGGCTCGGCAGCGGCCTGTTGCCGCGCCCTGACGCAGGTGCTAGGGCAACTCATAACTCAGAGCGAAAGGATGCTCCATGCCGTGCCCAACCGCGGAGCTGCCTTCGCCCGCGAGGCCCTGCAGCTCTCCAGTTGCGGAGCCGGG
>JBAROV010000209.1:0-26904 GCA_049642465.1 Vicinamibacterales bacterium | reverse complement strand
CTCGAAGGCAGGTCACCCACGTGTTACTCACCCGTTTGCCACTCTACTTACCCCTTGCGGGGCTTTCGCGTTCGACTTGCATGTGTTAGGCACGCCGCCAGCGTTGATTCTGAGCCAGGATCAAACTCTCAAGTTAAACTCGCTGACCCGCCGAAGTCTCGCCCAAGCGCCGACGGCGCGAAAGGCGGACTGGACGGGCACAACTCGTCGAACGTTGATAGCCTGCTTGACTTGGCTCTCTAACGTTGTTCAGTTCGTCAAGTGTGTAGGTGGTTCGTCGCCCTGCGCTGCTCGGTGAACTACACCCGCAGCCTCGGGATTATCGACGCCACCCGCTGATACTCGACGGGTTCGTCCTCCCGCCTCCGCCCTGACGGGCTTCAGCACGAGAACGAGTGCTTGCACGTTCTATCCAGTTTTCAAAGAACCGGGATTGGCCTCTTGACCGAACGCTCCCCATCAGCTTTTTCGTCGTCAGGGGAACCTTTCAATACTACTGACCAGCCTTTGGCCTGTCAACCCCTTTCCGACCGTCTCCAGCGCACGCCAGAGGGACGCGACATCGTTCCCGATGGTTGCGTCAGCGATTCGGTTTGGGTTGCGAGCTCGAGAGGTTACGACAGCTTGCGCGGTCGGCAGGTCACGCTCGGTTTATTCAATATAGGTGGCGCCCTCCGCGATGTCAACCTCAGCAAAGCCGGGGAGGACGGAGATCGGGAGGACGGGTAGCGGGCCGTCACGGTGGCGAGAGAATTCGCAGTCGGAACGCGCGACGGCCCACCTCGATAATGTGCTCCCCTGGTTCGCTCAGATGCCAGCGATCCGCGGTAAATCGCTGCCCATTCAGTTTCACCGCCCCCTGCTTGATCTTGCGTGCGGCCTCACTACCAGACGAGGCATAACCTTCATCGGCCAGCAAGCGTTCGAGCGTCTTGGGTGATGCTTCGATTCGATACTCAATCACCGGAAGATCCTGCGGAACCTCCTTTTTGACGAACCGTCGCTCGAATTCGTCGGCCGCCCGGTCGGCCTCTGTCTTCGTATGGAAACCTGTGACGATACGCTTCGCCAAATCGATCTTCGCCTGCTTGGGATGAAGCTCTCCTGCCGTCACGCGAGTGCGCAGGCTCACGATCTCCGCCGTGCTCAGATCGGTCAGCAATGTGTAGTACTTCCACATCAATTCGTCCGAGATCGACATCAGTTTTCCGAACATCTCAGACGGCGGTTCCGTAACGCCGACGTAGTTCCCCAGACTCTTCGACATCTTCTCGACGCCATCCAGCCCCTCGAGGAGCGGCGTCGTCATCACCACCTGCGCTTCGAGGTCGTACGAGGGCATGATGTCGCGGCCGACGTTCAGGTTGAATAACTGATCGGTCCCCCCGAGCTCGACATCCGCTTTGAGGAACACCGAGTCGTAGGCTTGAGCCAGCGGGTAGAAAAACTCGTGGACGGCGATCGGTTTGCCCGTCTCAAATCGGGTCTTGAACTCCCGACGTTCGAGCATCTGGGCGACGTTGTACTTCGCTGCCAGCTTCACCCAACCGTAGCTGCCGAGGGGCTCGAGCCATTCGTTGTTGAAGCGCACCTGCGTCTTGGCTGGGTCCAAAATCTTGAAGATCTGTGTCTTGTAGGTTTCCGCATTGGCGTCGATTTCTTCGCGAGTCAACGGCGGCCGTGTCTTGGAACGGCCGGTGGGATCGCCGATAAGGGCCGTGAAGGCGCCAACCACATAAATCACGGTGTGTCCGAGATCCTGGAAATGCTTCATTTTCCGGATGAGCACCGTGTGTCCGAGGTGAAGATCCGGTGCGGTGGGATCGAACCCGACCTTGACGACGAGCGGCCGCCCGGTCGCCGCGGACCGTTCGAGCTTCGACTTCAGCTCACCCGCGCGGACGACGTCCACGCATCCCTTGGTCAGGCACTCCAGCTGTTGGTCCACAGTCATCGCGATTACCAACTATACAAAACGGGATGCAGGCCCGCCTTCGCTGAAGCTACGGCGTGGCAGGCGCTAACATATCTACGAATGCCTCCAGCGTCCCTCTCCACTCGATTCACCCGCCGTGACATCCTGCGTGGATTGGGTGTGGCTGGCGTCGGGGTTCTGACTGGCGCTGGCGCACATGGCTTTCTCTACGAACGACATCACGTCGGGGTCACTCGCGAGGAGCTGGCGGTTGCGGGTTGGCCCGAGGGATTGAGCGGCCTGCGGATAGGACTGCTCAGCGACCTCCATCGAAGCGGAACGGTGTCGCATCAAATGGTTGTCTCCGCGGTGTCAGCCCTCATGGCCGCCTCGCCCGATCTGATCATTCTCGGCGGTGATTATGTGACGAATCGTGACCGACGATTCGTCGAGCGTGCCGCTGAAGCACTCGGCGGGCTCTCCGCGCCCCTCGGTGTGTTCGCCGTGCTCGGCAACCACGACGATGAACGCGACAGCACGGTCGCGTTGACGGCAAAGGGGTTCGCGATGCTGCGCGACGCGAGGACGCAGCTGACGATACGTGGCGAGACGGTGGACCTTGCAGGCCTGCGTTACTGGACGCGCCGGATGGAGGACATCACTCGAGTCATCAGGGGCGCCTCTCCCAATCTGATACTCATCGCCCATACACCAAGGAGACTGTGGGAAGCCGCAGCGCTCTCGGTCCCCCTGCTGCTGTGCGGCCACACTCACGGGGGCCAGATCGTGCTTCCGGGACTGGGCGCCGTCGCGGCGCGTGAATTCCCGGTTATCCAAGGCAGCGCACGACGTGACAACACCACGGTCTTCGTGACGAGAGGCGTCGGCACCGTTTACGTCCCCGTCCGAATCAACTGCCCGCCGGAAGTAGCGCTGCTGACGATTCGTCCCTCCGCCTGAGGCGACGCCTTGACAGCCGTCGCGTTTTGCGGTATTTTGACTAATCAAAATTAATATTTTGATTGTGAGGACCGCGATGAAGCGTCGTCTCGCGAGGTGGGCCACCGGCCTTCTCGTCATTACCGCAGGGGTTGTGCTGGTGTCCGGGCAATGGACGGACCCCTGGTTGTGGGCTTACGTAATCCTCTGGGCGCTCGTATCGTTGCACGCCCTGACCTCTCTCGATGACGATCTCGCGCGGGAGCGGTTCCACCCGCCAGAATCGAGTGCGGACCACGCTGCGCTGCACGTAATCCGTGCGATTGCCCTCGCCCACCTCCTCGTCGGCGCACTCGACACCGGACGCCTGCACTGGACGAGCGTTCCATCAGGGCTGCGCCTGGCCGGACTCATCGGGATGGGGGTCTCGTCGCTGCTGGTGTTTCGCGCGATGCTGTCGAACCGATTCTTTTCTGCCGTGGTCCGCATTCAAAAAGATCGAGGGCATCGCGTAATCGATGCGGGTCCCTATGCGATGGTGCGACACCCCGGATACGCTGGAATGATTGTCGTCGCCCCGATGAGCGGCCTCGCTCTAGGTTCCTGGATCAGTGTGGGCCTGGCTTTGATCTATTCGGCGCTGATTCTGCGGCGCGTCTTTTTCGAGGACGCGTTTCTCAGGCGAAACCTGGAAGGCTACGACGCGTACGCTCGGAGGGTCCGTTATCGGCTGGTGCCCGGCGTCTTCTGAGCGCCCGCAGGTCTCTCAGTCACAACAAAACGCCGCTCCTCGAGCCGCCATTCCCCGTCGAGCAGCATTTGAACGGCCAGAGGATAGAGGCGGTGCTCTTGTTCCAGGATCCGCGCCGAGAGCGTGTCGACCGAGTCGTCGTCGAAAACCGGCACCGCAGCCTGCAGGAGGATTGGACCGCCATCGAGTTCCGGCGTCACGAGATGAACCGTGGCGCCCGTGACCTTGACGCCGTGTCGCAACGCCTGACGCTGCGCGTCCACGCCGGGAAAGGCGGGGAGGAGCGACGGGTGCACGTTGAGGATGGCGTTTGGAAATGCCTCGAGCAGCGGCGCGCCGATCAGGCGCATGAAACCGGCCAGACAGACGAGACGAACGCCGCGGGCGCGGAGCTCCTGCGCCAGGTGCCGGTCGTATGCCTCACGGGATGACGCCGCGCGGTGGTCCAGCACGAGCGTGTCGATTCCCGCTCGCGCGGCTCGGGCAAGACCCGGCGCGTCCGCCTTGTTCGAAATGACGATGGCAATCCGCGCGTGAAGGCGTCGATCTTCGATCGCGTCGATGAGGGCCTGGAGGTTGCTGCCGCGGCCGGAGATGAGCACACCAATCGCCGGCCGTGCGTGGTCAGCCGCCAACATATCGCACTCCCGAACCGCCGGCCCGAATCTCGCCAATCCGCCACGCATCGGCTTCACCGGCCCGCGCGAGCAGTTCCATCGCTGTCGTTTCGTCCGACTCGGCGCACACCACGATGAGTCCGACGCCCATGTTGAAGGTGCGAAACATGTCCTCCAGCGGAACGTTGCCGGTCCGCCGCAGCCATTCGAACAATTCCGGCACGCGCCACGCTGAGCGGTCGACGCTCGCGTGCAGTCCATCGGGCACTATCCGTGGCAGATTGTCGGTAATGCCGCCGCCCGTGATATGCGCCATTCCCTTCACGAGCCGTGCCTCGACGAGCGGCGTGACGACCTCGAGATAGGAACGGTGCGGCTGCAGCAACACCTCCCCGACGGACTGCCCCAGCTCGGGAACACGCGACGACACGCGGAGACCGGCCGTTTCGAACGCAATTCGCCGGGCGAGCGAGTACCCGTTCGTGTGAAGCCCTGCGGACGGCAGACCGATCAGGACGTCACCCGCTCGTATCGATTTCCCGTCGATGAGATCCGCACGAGGCACAGCTCCGACGATGAAGCCGGCGACGTCGTACTCGCCGTCGGCGTAGAAGCCAGGCATTTCCGCGGTCTCTCCACCGAGTAACGCGCACCCATTCTCGCGGCAGCCGCGCGCCAGTCCCTCGACGATCTTGACCGCGACGCCGGGATCCAATCGTCCCGTGGCGAGATAGTCCAGGAAGAAAAGCGGACGCGCTCCCTGCACCAGTATGTCGTTCACGCAGTGGTTGACGAGGTCGACGCCGATCGTGTCGTGCACGCCCGCCATGAACGCCACACGAAGCTTGGTACCGACCCCGTCGGCGCTCGCAACGAGCACGGGATTCTCGAGACCAGCGCAGTCGAGTGCGAACAGACCTCCAAACGAGCCGATGTCCGACAGCACGCCCGGCGTAAAGGTGCGCTGCGCCAGGGACCGGATGCGCCGGACGACTTCGTTGCCAGCGTCGATGTCTACGCCTGACTGCTTGTAGTCCATCTCGGGTTCAGAATTCGAGGCGCTGAATCAAGGCTTCCGCAACGCGTCGCATCGGCGAGCCTTCGGGGGCCTCCCAATAGGTGCGCCGGACGAGGGCAAAGAACCGCTCCTCTTCGAGGTCCTCCTCCAGCATGTCGAATGCGTCGCGAAGCAAATCGATGGCGGGCGCGGCATCAGCCTGCTCTTGGAGTGCTTTCAGCACCAGCAGCGTGTTGCGGATGGCGACGGTGCCAAGCGCTAGCGCGATTGGCGCGCGCTCCGGATCGCGGGCCGGTACACCTCCGGTGATGAGCGCGGCCACCGCTTCGCTGCTCCCTGCCACGGCCAGTGCCCCCAGCCCACTCGCCGCCGCTCGCAACAAGGGCTGAAACCCGGGATTCTCTGTGGCAAATCTCAATGTCTGGACGATGAAGCCCTGGTGGGAAGCGCAGTTGCTCCCAAGCAGACAAATCGCCGCAGCGATCGTTGGTTGAAGCGAGCGTGAGGCAGTCCGCTGCAGAGCGGCGAGGGTTTCCAGGCCGCGTTTGTCTCCCAACTGTCCAATCGCCAACACCGCATCGTCCTGGAGTGGTCCATCGAGCCTCGCGACTTCAGCGATTGGCTTCAGCGCATAGGCGGCCTGGTGATCTCCGAGCGCTTCGATGACCGCAGAGCGGAACAGATCGTGTCCCTTCCTGACGAGCTGAGTCATCAGATCGCGGACCTTGGGGTCCGTCCCGTACGCGGCAAGCGCTCCGGTGAGCGACGGGCGGACAAACTCCGATTCCTCGCGATCGAGCGCCTGCAACAGCCGCGGCAACACCGCCGGATCCGGATGATGCTCGAACCAGGAGTAGGCCACCGCACGGATCCGATCGTTTCGATCCGCGATCATCTTCAACATCAGGTCGCGGGTTTTCGGGTCGTTGAAACCTGACAGCAGGACGAGGGCCCGGAAACGCACGTATTCGTCCGTGTGCGAGGTGACAGCGCGAGTGAGTGCCGGAACAGCGGTCGCTGCTGATGCTCGGCGGACCGTTCGTGCCGCCGACGTGCGCACGGGGAACTCCAGCGATCCGAGCGTGTCAATCGCCGTGCGCACCTGTTCGGCGCTTACCTCGGACGGGGTTGACTTTGCTGCGACGGTCTGGCCCGCCGACGCCGGAAGAGACAGGCTGGTCGTGGCGGCCACGACCACGACAATCACAGCCGGACGCACCATCGACTTACTCAACGGCCTTCAATGCGAGTTGCAGGTAAGCCTGCTCGTCACGGGGAAACGCCACGGGGTAGATGCCGGTATAGCACGAGGTGCAGTAGTCGTTCTGCTGCGACCCCACTGCACTGCGTAACCCTGCGAGGCTCAAGTACGCAAGCGTATCGGCCTCCACGTACTTGCGAATCTCCTCGAGGCTGTGGGTTGCGGCAATGAGTTCGGATTTGCTCGGCGTGTCGACGCCGTAGAAACACGGCGAGATCGTCGGCGGACAACTGATTCGCAGGTGCACCTCACGCGCCCCGGCCGCTTTCACCATGCGAACGATTTTGCGGCTCGTGGTCCCGCGAACGATCGAATCATCCAGCAGCACCACGCGCGTGCCCTCGAGGATGCTGCGGACCGGATTGAGCTTCACACGAACGCTGAAATGCCGGATCGACTGCTGTGGCTGGATGAACGTTCGTCCAACGTAGTGATTGCGGATGAGGCCCATCCGCAGCGGCAGCCTGGCTTCTTCAGCGAAGCCCACCGCAGCGCAGACGCCGGAGTCAGGGATCGGCACCACCACGTCGGCGCCGGCGGGCGCTTCGCGCGCGAGGATTCTGCCAAGCTCCGTGCGGACTTCGTTGACGCTGCGGCCGAAGACGTAACTGTCGGGGCGCGCGAAATACACGTGTTCGAAGATACATTGCGACAGCGGGGAGGGAGGAAACAGCCTGACCGAGCGCAACCCGCCGTCGCTGATGATCACGAGTTCGCCAGGCTCGACGTCACGCACGTAGGTGCCGCCAATCAGGTCGAGGGCGCAGGTTTCGGAGCAGACGATCCACGCCTCGCCCAGACGTCCGAGCGCGAGCGGGCGAAAGCCATACGGATCCCGCGCGGCGATGAGTCGGTTCCTGGTGAGCAGCGCGAGCGAGAACGCGCCGCTCAACTGTGTGACGGACTCGACGAGCGCCTCCTCGACCGAGGGAGCTTTTGACCGTGCGTACAGATGCAGCACGACTTCGGTGTCGCTGCTCGTCTGAAAGATGGATCCAGCCTGGACCAGACGATCGCGGAGTTCACCGGCATTGACGAGGTTGCCGTTGTGCGCCACGGCGATCTGACCATGGGCACAATCGATGAGGAAGGGCTGGGCATTCTCGATCTTGCTCTCGCCGGCCGTCGAATAACGGGTATGGCCAATCGCGAGGTGCCCAGGGAGTTTGTCGAGCGTCTGCTCGTCGAATGCATCGGCCACCTGTCCCATCGCCCGGGACACCCGCATGCGATGCCCGTCGGCCGCCACGATCCCCGCACTCTCCTGGCCGCGGTGCTGGAGCGCGTAGAGACCGAGGTAGGTCAGATTCGCCGCTTCGGGGTGACCGAAGATGCCAAAAACGCCGCATTCGTCTCTGTATTTATCCATTCGCTCCGTTCGCGACTCCTACGCCACCCGCCTCGCCAATCGCGACGCGAGAGCAGTAGACCAGGCCTGTTCTGCTTCGGAGAGTGGCACGTCGATGAGCGTCGCTCCAGCGACGGCAATCTTGATACGATCGCCGCCGGTGCGCCCCACCATGCGCGCGGGCACGCCAGCGTCCGACGCCATCTTCAAGAACGCGACGCGCTCCGATGGTCGAACCGAGACGATCGCGCGCGATGCTGATTCCCCAAACAATGTTCCGGTCGCGGTATCCACGTTCGGCGCGCCTGGCTCGGCCTCCAGATCGACGTCAAGGCCAATTCCTGAAGAATCGAAGCTGCACTCTGCCAACGTCACGGCAACTCCACCGTCCGAACAGTCGTGCGCAGACTGCAGCAGACCTGCGGCTGCCGCCTGGGTCAGGAGCGCAATGAGGGCGCGTTCGGCGTCGAGATTCAGTTGGGGAGCCTCTCCTCGTATGACGCCGTGAATCTGTTTCAGGTACTCGCTCATGCCGAGCTCCGCCGATCCGCGGCCGAGCGCAATGATCTCGTGATCCGCGGCTCGAAACGTCCTGGCCAGAACCCGTGATGCGTCCTCGATCAGGCCAACGACACCAAGAATCGGCGTCGGGTAGATGGCGGTTCCGTCAGTCTCGTTGTAGAGGCTGACATTTCCTCCGGTGATTGGAATATCCAGCGCACGACACGCGTCGGAGATGCCCTCCACAGCTTCGGCGAACTGCCACATGATCTCCGGTCGCTCGGGGTTCCCAAAGTTGAGACAGTTGGTCGCGCCAATCGGCACGGCACCTGCGCACGCCACGTTGCGTGCGGCTTCCGCCACCGCAAGCATGGCGCCTCGACGGGGATCGGCGTAGCAAAAGCGTCCGTTCCCGTCCGTGGACATCGCCAGGGCACGGTTCGTGCCCTTCACCCGAATCACGCCGGCTCCCATCCCCGCCAGCACGAGCGTGTTCGTCCGGACCATGTGGTCGTACTGACGATACACCCACCGTTTGCTCGCAATCGTCGGGGAGGCGAGAAGATTCAGGAACTCGCGGCCCGGGGCTTTGGAACGGACGCTGGAGAGATCGACCTGGCGCAGCGCGTCCAGGTACGCCGGACGGGATGTCGGGCGGTTGTAGACCGGCGCCTCGTCTACAAGTGCCTTGTTGGGAATCTCCGCAACGACGTTCCCGTGCGCTTTGACCCGCAGCAGGCCGTCATCGGTCACCTCGCCAATGCGCGCAGCGTGCAGATCCCACTTCTCGAAAACCCGTTCGACCTCGGGTTCGCGCCCGCGTTTCACGACGAGCAACATCCGCTCCTGCGACTCCGACAGCATGATTTCGTACGGCGTCATGCTGGTCTCGCGCTGCGGCACGTCCTTGATGTCGATTTCGACTCCGCTGCCGCCGCGGGCGCCCATTTCGCACGTCGAGCACGTTAAACCGGCAGCGCCCATATCCTGGACGCCGACCAGCGCATCGGTCTTCATGAGTTCGAGACACGCTTCGAGCAGCAGCTTCTCCATGAACGGATCGCCGACTTGTACGGCGGGCCGCTTTTCAGCAGACTTCTCATCGAACTCCGCCGAGGCCATCGTCGCGCCATGAATGCCATCGCGTCCGGTGCGCGCCCCCACGTAGTAGACGGGATTTCCGACCCCTGCCGCGGTTCCTTTCACCAGCGCGTCGGCTCTGGAGATGCCGAGGCAGAACACGTTGACGAGTGGGTTGCCGGAGTAAGGCTCCTCGAAAGCAATCTCACCGCCCACGGTTGGTATGCCGATGCTGTTGCCGTAGCCGGCGATGCCGGCGACAACGCCTTCCATGATTCGTCGCGTGCGAGCGCCAGAGGGGCCGTCGAGCGGCCCGAATCGAAGAGAGTTGAGCAGGGCGACCGGACGTGCCCCCATCGTGAAGATGTCGCGAATGATGCCGCCGACACCTGTGGCGGCGCCCTGGTACGGCTCAATGAACGACGGATGATTGTGCGACTCGATTTTGAAAACGGCCGCCAAACCGTCGCCGATGTCTACCGCGCCCGCGTTCTCCCCAGGGCCCTGAAGCACGCGTGGCCCTCGCGTCGGCAGCTTGCGCAGGTGCACGCGTGAGCTCTTGTAACTGCAGTGTTCGGACCACATCACCGAAAAAATTCCGAGTTCGGTGTCGGACGGTTCGCGTCCCAACGTCCGGACGATGCGGTCGTATTCGGCTGGAGTGAGGCCGTGGCGCTCGAGGGTGTCCGGAGTGATGCGATTCATCAGGTAGTTACGCGGAGCGCAACGCCCCCACCGCCGACAGCGAACTGACGACGGATTCGAACATGACGAGGCCGTCGGAACTCCCCAGAACGCTCTCGCACGCGCGCTCGGGGTGCGGCATCAAACCCACGACATTTCTCGACTCGCTGCAGATGCCGGCGATGTTGTCTGCCGAACCGTTCGGGTTGCTGGCCTCGGAGATCTGGCCATCCGGATCGCAGTATCGGAACACGATCCGCCGAGATGATTCCAGCTCACGCAGCACCTCAGGAGCGGCGAAGTAGTTCCCCTCGCCGTGCGCGATTGGAATGCGCAGCACCTGCCCAACGCGTGCGCGCGAGGTAAACGGGGTATCGGTCTGCTCCACTCGAATCGCGACGTACTCGCAGTGAAATTTCAAGTCTCGGTTCCGGAGCATGGCGCCAGGCAACATCCCGGCCTCGAGGAGAATCTGGAAACCATTACAGATCCCAAGCACGGGCCCGCCACGACGAGCGAGCTCGGCGACGCTCTTCATCACGGGAGAGAACTTGGCGATCGCGCCGGTGCGCAGGTAATCGCCGTGAGAAAAACCGCCGGGCAGGATGACGACGTCGGCCCCTTTGAGGTCCGACTCTTTGTGCCACACGAACTCGGCCTGCTGGCCGAGCACGTGCTTCGCCGCATGGTAGGCGTCGTGGTCGCAGTTTGAACCTGGGAAGACAACGATAGCGAATTTCATTTTTTTAGTTTGCCGTGGGGCCCCCCGCCTTCGCCACGCTTCGGCGAGGCTCGCCGTAGCCTTGGCGGAGGCGGCACCCCCACGGCCTGCCAGCGCTTCGCTTCGCTCGCGCCGCTGTCCACAAGCCCTTTGCTAAAACTCGAACCGGCTCCGAGGGCGAACGGATGCCTTATCGTGGCGCTACTCCACTTCAATCCGATAACTCTCAATGACCGGATTTGCCAGAACCTTGTCCGCGACCTCCGCGGCCAGCGTTCGTGCCTGTTCGACCGATCGGGAGTCGAGTTCGAGCTCGAAGTACTTGCCTTGGCGCACGTCACCGACCCCGGTATAGCCCATCGAATGCAGGGCTTCCGCGACCGTGTGGCCCTGGGGATCGAATACCGAGGGTTTCAGCGTGACGAACACCCGAGCTCGCATTTTTCCTCCGCTCGCTCTTCCGCCTGGAGCCACACATCCCAGGAAGCCGACGCGCCTATGCGTGGCTCCCGGCTTCAGCCGGAAGACTATGCGCTGAGACGCCCTTGAACACCCGTTCGAAGATCCGATCGACGTTCCGCAACTGCTCGTTCAGATCGAAAGCGCGACGAACCTCGTCCTCTCCCAGCACTCCCATCAGGTCGCGATCGGCCTGCAGCAGGTCCTTGAAATCCCGTTGCTCGTGGAAGGCGCGCATCGCGTTCCGCTGGACCCATTCGTATGCCTGCTCGCGCGACACGCCGCGGCGCGCCAGTTCGAGCAGCACCGTCCCGGAAAACACGACGCCTCGCGATCGCTCGAGATTTTCGCGCATCCGGTCCGGATATACCACCATATCGCGCACGATGCGCGTAAATCGGCGCACCATATGGTCGAGAACGATGAAACTGTCCGGCAGGATAACGCGCTCGACCGAAGAATGAGAGATGTCCCGCTCGTGCCAGAGCGCGACGTTTTCGAGTGCCGCGTGCGCATTGCTGCGAACCAGCCGGGCGAGCCCGGTAATCTGTTCGCACCCGATCGGGTTGCGCTTGTGCGGCATGGCCGAGGAACCCTTCTGCCCCTTGCCGAAAGGTTCCTCGACCTCGCCAATCTCGGTCTTCTGCAGACCCCGGACCTCGAGCGCAAATTTTTCCAGGGACGCCGCGGTAATCGCCAGCGCGGCCATGAGCTCCGCGTGGCGGTCTCGCTGAATCACCTGCGATGCGACGGGTGCGGGCTGCAATCCAAGTCGTTCGCAGACGGTCGCCTCAATCTCTGGATCCAGATGTGCAAAAGTCCCGACAGCTCCTGAGAGCTTGCCGACACTGATCACCTCGCGCCCCCGAAGCACCCGGTCGAGATCGCGCTGCAGTTCGGCGTACCACAGGGCGAGTTTGAGCCCGAACGTCATGGGCTCGGCGTGGACGCCGTGGGTTCGCCCAATCATCGGCGTGTGGCGGTGCTCCTCCGCCCGTCTGCGCACCGCCTCCATCAACCCGGCGATGTCCTTGACAATCAACTCGCAGGCCTGCCGCATCTGGACGGCCTGCGCGGTGTCGATCACGTCGGACGATGTCAGACCAAAGTGCAGCCAACGCGCGGAAGGGCCCACATGCTCGGCCACCGCCGTCGTGAAGGCAATCACGTCGTGCTGGGTGGTGCGTTCGATTTCCTCAATCCTGGCAATGTCGAAGCGGGCGCGGGCCCTGAGATCGCGGGCGGCTTCACGGGGAATGATGCCCTTGTCGGCCATCGCGTCGGCCGCCGCGAGTTCCACCTGGAGCCACGTCTCGTAGCGTCGCTGGTCGCTCCAGATCGCTCCCATCTCAGGAGAGGTGTAGCGCGTGATCACCCCAACTCCAGCCGGGCGCGCGAGAGCTCCGGCACCGCAGGTCCAAGCACGGTGGCCGCCAGCGACCCGTTGGCAAAGAGGTCCGCTGCAACCCGGCGAACATCCTCAGCCGATACTCGCTCAACACCCGCCAACGTCTCGTCAAGCCCAAAGTGACGATCGAAGTAGATCTCTTGCCGCGCCAGGTGCGACATCCGGCTCGCCGTGTTCTCGAGGCTGAGCATGAGACTGCCCTTGAGATGATCCTTCGCCCGCCGCAACTCGGCGTCCGGAACCGGTGCGCGTTTCATCCCGCGCAGTTCCTCGACGCACAAGTCGATGACCTCGTCCACGGCTTCGTTCGCGCAACCCGCGTATATGGTGATATTGCCGGCGTCGCGATACGCGCTCAATCCGCTGAACACTGCGTAGGCGAGGCCCCGCTTTTCGCGCACGTTCTGGAACAAGCGAGAGCTCATCGATCCGCCAAGCACGGTGTTGAGGATGTAGCTGACGTACCGATCTTCGTGGCTTTGCGGATAGCTATTGGTGCCAAGACAGACATGGCTCTGTTCGAGCTCTTTGGTCCGCATCACGACCTGCGGAACAACCCGGGGTGGCACATCGCTGAACGGCTCGCCCGCTCGCGGCAGTTTGTCGAAGGTCGCTGAAACGAGGTCTCGCACGCGTGAATGATCGAGATTGCCGGCGGCTGAGATGATCATGTTGGGCGCGGCGTAGGCCCCCTTGAAGTAGTCACGCAGTGTCTGGACGGTGAGCGCTTCAACCGTCTCCTTCGTTCCGAGAATGGGACGCCCGAGGGGATGGCCCTCCCAGAAGTGCTGGGTGAACAGCTCGTGCACGAGATCGTCTGGGGTGTCCTCGACCATCTTGATCTCTTCGAGGATCACTTTTTTCTCGCGGTCGAGTTCGTCCGCCGCAAAGGCCGGACGCAGCACGATGTCGGACAGGAGATCCACGGCGAGCGGCAGATGCTCATCGAGGACTTTGATGTAGTAGCTGGCGTACTCCTTCGCGGTAAAGGCGTCCAGCTGCCCGCCGATCGAGTCGATCGCCTGCGCGATGTCCTCCGCTGATCGACTGTCGGTGCCCTTGAAGAGCATGTGCTCGACGAAGTGGGCAATACCGCTCAGCGCGTCGCTCTCATGTCTCGACCCGCGCATCAGCCACACCCCGATCGTGACGGACCGCACATGCGGCATCGTCTCGGTGATGAGGCGGAGACCGTTATCGAGAACTTCGCGATTCACCATGCGTTGGGAATCCGGGGCCGGAACATCGGGGGCGCGCCTCCCGCGGCCATAAGGCCTTACCGCAAGTGATTGCTTTAGAAGGGATTACGAGACCAGCCCGGAAGCTGAATGATACCACGCGCTGCTGCGCCACTTCAAGGTTCGGACCGATAGTACAATAAATATTGGTTCGCTCTTCGCCTGCGACGGACGCCATGCTCACCGAGATTCTCACCGACGTCGCGGATATTGATCTGCATGAGCTGGAAGCGGCACTGGCCCAAATGGGTCGCCCCGCGTTCCACGCCCGCCAGATTTTCCAATGGATGTACCGCCGCGGCATCACCGATTTCGGAGCGATGACCGATTTGCCGCGTGACCTGCGGGCTGAGCTGGCGCAACGGTTCCGAATCGGCACGCCCGAGATCATCCGTCGTGAGCAATCGATCGACGGCACCACCAAGTTTCTCCTGGAACTGGCGGACGGCAAGCATATCGAGTCGGTCTGCATCCCCGACTCTCCAGGCGACACGTTCTGTATCTCCACGCAGGTCGGATGCGCGATGCGGTGTGCGTTTTGTCTGACGGGCAAAATGGGAATTGATCGCAACCTGTCAGCCGGCGAGATCGCCGGCCAGGTGCGGGTGCTCGCGTCCGCTCTCGGCCTGCTCGACCGCCGATTCAACATCGTCCTGATGGGCATGGGCGAGCCGCTGCACAACTACGACGCGACGATGAAAGCGCTGCGCATCCTGTCGAACGAGCACGGCTTTGCCGTTTCGCCGCGGCGGGTCACCCTCTCGACGGTCGGCGTCCTGCCCGCCCTCGAACGGCTCGCGACCGAGTCGTTCATGCCGAACCTCGCGATCTCGCTGCATTCGACCACGGAGGCGCAGCGGGATCTGCTCGTTCCCATCAACCGCAAGTACGGGATCGAAGACCTTCTCGATGCCTGCCGGCGTTTCCCAATCAAGAGACGGCAACGAATCACCTTCGAATACGTGATGCTCGCGGGCGTGAACGATACGGCGGAAGATGCGAAGCGGCTCGCGCGTCTACTGAACGGCATTCAAGCCAAAGTGAATCTGCTGCCCCTGAATGAAGCCGCAGGGATTCCCTTCGAGCGCCCGTCTGACGAGGCCATCAACAGATTCGGAAGAATGCTTTCCGACCGCGGCGTGACGGTGTCGGTTCGCAAGTCGCGTGGCCGCGATATCCGAGCGGCCTGCGGACAGTTGATTACCGAGTCATCGAAAACGCAGGCGCCGGGGAAACAACTGGCGATGTTGATGTAAAAAGGGAAAAGGGAAAAGGGAGAAGGGAAAACTAGACGGATTCGAGGATCTCGCCGCGATTTTCATCGAGTACTCGCACCAGTACTCGCACATTTCTCGAGAGCCCGGGACTCACCTTCAGTTTCAGATAGTTATCCGTCACGACGGCCTGTCCGTTCTGTATTGTGAGACCGGATCTCACGGTGCCGCGCTGCGAGTTGCGGAACCGGTCCGTCAGCTCCTGACTGATCGCCCGAAGCACCGCTCCGCGCTCGCGAATGACGGGCCCGGGAACCTTGCCGGACATTCGGCTGGCGGAGGTCCCCGGCCGATCCGAGTACGGGAAGACGTGCAGATGCGTCAGAGGAGAACGCGGCAGGTAGTCCACGTTTCGCGCGAAGTCATCGTCGGTCTCGCCGGGGAAACCAACGATCAGGTCGGAGCCGATTGACGCATGCGGCAGATGGTCGACGATGCTGTCCACGAGCCGTTTGTAGGAGTCGATTGTGTAAGGACGCTGCATCAGCGCCAACATTCGATCGCCGGCATGCTGCAGTGGCAAATGAAAATGAGGGGCGAAACGTCCCTTGCTCTCCGTCGCGAGCTTGACGATCTCCGGCGTGCATTCCATTGGTTCCAGCGAACTGAGGCGAAAGGTCACGTCGGCGTCGAGCTGATCGAGCGCCCTGAGAAGGGCCACGAGTGACGCCCGGGGCGTCAGATCCCGACCGTACGAGCCGAGATGCACGCCAGTGAGGGCGATTTCCTTGAAACCAGCGGCCGTGACGCGCGCCACCTCGCGCAGCACGTTCTGCACCGGGAGGCTTCGCGTGGCTCCGCGGGTGGTCGGAATGATGCAGTAGCTGCACCGCTCCTCGCATCCTGTTTGCACTCGAAGCGTGAAAGCTGTTCGTCCGGCAAGGCCCGGTTCAATCGACGCCCCGCAAGCACCATCGCCGTCAGCGAAGCGTTCGGCCGTCGTCAGTTCCGTGACGAGATCCTCTTTGCTCCCGTTCGGAACGACCCGCACCACGTTCGGAAGCGACGCGACCTCGTCCGGACGTCGTGTCGCATAACAGCCAGTGACGACGATTCGCGCCGACGGATTGTCGCGAGCGATGCGCCGAATCGTCTGCCGTGCTCCTTGATCGGCGGTTGCCGTCACGGAGCAGGTATTGACGATGACCAGGTCGGCGTCGGTGGTCCGCGATTCGGTCGCGCCGCGAGTGAGGAGCGCCTCCTCGATTCGGAACGAATCCGCCTGATTCACTCGGCAACCGAAGGTGACGATGGCGTATTTCACTGTTGCGTTCGGAGTCGTTCAGCGGCAGCCTCGACCTTATCCGCGAGACGTTTCTTGTAAGCAGTCAGCCGGCCTGCCAGGTCGCGGTCGCTGAGCGCCAGGATCTGCGCGGCGAGCACACCGGCATTCGTCGCACCGGGCTTCCCAATAGAAACTGTCGCGACGGGTACGCCGGGCGGCATTTGCACCGTCGAGAGCAGCGCGTCCATCCCCTGCAGTGCCGACGAATCGATCGGCACGCCGATGACCGGCAGCGTGGTGTGCGCCGCCACGACGCCGGCGAGGTGGGCGGCGGCACCAGCACCAATCACGAACACCTTTACACCGCGGCCCGGCGCCTCGCGGACCAGGCGCATCACACGATCGGGCGACCGATGGGCCGACGCCACGGTGATCTCGCTCGACACCTGAAGCTCGTTCAACACCTCCTGCACGCCGCGCATCACCGCGGCGTCGGAGTCGGAACCCATGAGAATGAGAACAGAGATGTCAGTCATGCAGCGCTTTCCGTCCAATATCGCGGCGATAGTGCATTCCCTCAAAATGAATGGCAGAGACGCCCGCGTACGCTCGATCGATGGCGTCCTGGTAGGAGTCGCCGCGCCCCACCACGGTGAGAACACGTCCGCCCGCCGTCACCACGTCACGGCGCCGCTCGTCGAGATAGCGCGTTCCCGAATGGAAAACTGAAACGCCGTCCAGCTCGGATGCGCGATCGAGCCCGGCAATGAGCAAGCCGGTTGGACCGGACGCGGGATAGCCCTTGGATGCGATGACAACACCGACGTGTTTGTCAGGTGTAAAGGCCACGGGATCCGGATCGAGCGTACCATTCGCAGCCGAGGCAAGCCGCGGCGCCAGCGCTCCCGCAATTCGCGGGAGGACAACCTGCGCTTCCGGATCGCCAAACCGCACATTGAATTCAATCACCTTCGGGCCCGCACACGTCAACATCAATCCGGCATACAAGAACCCCCGATAGGGATGCCCTTCACGCCGCATGCCGTCAATCACGGGAGTGACGATCTCGCGCATGATGCGAGACTCCATCGCATTGTCCACGAGGGCACTTGGAGCAAACGCCCCCATACCGCCGGTATTCGGTCCCCGATCATCGTCAAAGGCGCGTTTGTGGTCTTGCGCGGAACCGAGTGGCTGCGCGTTCTCGCCGTCAGAGAGTGCAAAGAAAGAGACCTCGGGACCGGTCAAGCATTCCTCGATGACGACCGCGGCTCCGGCATCGCCGAAGCGCCGCTCTTCCATCGCCTCGGCAACAGCGGCTCTGGCGGACGCCGTGTCGGACGCGATCACCACGCCTTTGCCCGCCGCAAGACCATCCGCCTTGATGACCACTGGTACTCCGAGCTCGCCCGATTCGAGAACGTGGTAGGCCGCGGGCGCCGACTCGCACACCCGATAACGCGCCGTCGGTATGCCGTGCCGCGACATGAACTCTTTTGCGAACGCTTTGCTGGATTCGAGTTGCGCAGCCGCACGCGTCGGGCCGAAAATCCGAAGGCCCCTCGCCTCGAAGGCATCCACGATGCCGTGGCTCAGCGGAAGCTCGGGACCGACTACCGTCAACGTGACGCGCTCGTGTTCGGCGAGCGAGGCAAGCGCGTGAATGTCGGTGACGTCGATGTTGATCGTTCGACCGACGGTGGCCATCCCCGGATTCCCCGGCGCGGAGATGACTTCACGGACAGTTCCCTCCGCCGACAGTTTTCGGGCGAGCGCGTGCTCGCGACCACCACTGCCAATGACCAGGATCCTCACGACGCGCCTGTAAGTGGCTGAAATATGAGTAGGTTAGGACGACCGGCTCGAGCGGATAACAGATTTGACCGTGGCTGAGCTTTCTGCCTTAGAATGCGCTGTTTACCTGTGATAGCCTAGCACATTCCAGCGGACTCCAAGGGACTTACAGGGGACGTGGTACGCAAGGGAGGTGTGAACCAGTTTGGCTGAAGTGAAAGTTCAAGAAGGTGAATCGATTGAAAGCGCGCTTCGACGCTTCAAACGGAAAGTACAGCAGGAAGATATCATCAAGGATATCAAGAAGCATTCGTTCTATTTGAAGCCCGGCGATCGGCGTCGGGCCAAGCAGGCGTTAGCGCGCAAGCGTACGCGGAAGAAGCAGCGCCGCGAGTCAGACTAGCTGCGGACGAAGGAAGGTTGCCGAGTTTCCAGTTACCCGTATCAGTTTCAGTTGTTCGAGGCTGCGAAGGGCGCTGGAAACTGGCGACTGACACGCACTGCCAGGGCGCGGAGGGCAGGCGGTCGAGTTGGTGAGAGGTAGGTAGGGCCGATGGAGTTCCAGGACAAGACCCTCAACTGCGTGGACTGCGGCACGGAGTTCATCTGGACGGCGGGCGAGCAGCTCTTCTTCGCCGACAAGAACTTCAAGAACGAACCGAAACGGTGCAAGAGCTGCAAAGCGAAGCGGGCGTCTCGCCCTTCGTCGGGTGGGGGCGGGCCTTCAATGGGCCGCGAACGTGTGGAGACGACGACTAATTGCTCGGCGTGCGGAAAAGAAACCACGGTCCCGTTTCGACCCACGCAGGGACGTCCGGTGTTCTGTCGCGAGTGTTTCCAGTCGCGAAAGTTCGCCGGCGCCGGCGGCGTCTAAACCGAGGTTCTCCCGTAACGGATGCTCAGAGGCCACGTACCCCGTGGCCTTTTTTGTCACCTCGAGACTCGAACATATTGACGAACTGCCATTGAACGAACCCTCGCCCGGGCTCTATGCGTCTTAATACTCTCAGGGTAGTCACATTCATGCCAGCTCCGTATCCCCGTTCTCTTCTATTCCTCCTCGCCGTTTCCGCCGGAGCCTTCTCAGCATGCGGCGGCGGTTCATCTTCAGCGCAGGGACCGCAGGGCGGTCCACCGCCCGCGGGCGTCAAGGTCGTCACGCTCGAGCAGAAGCCAATCGAACAGGCCTCGGAGTTCATCGCCACGGTGCAGTCGCGCCAGTCGATGACCGTGCAGCCTGAAGTCGATGGCATCATCACGCGCATTTTCGTGAGATCCGGCCAGCGCGTGCGCGCTGGCGCGCCGCTCGTCCAGATCAACGCCGACAAACAACAGGCGGCGGTCCGAAGCACCGAGGCGAGCCGTGCCGGAACTGAAGCCGACGTCCAGTATTGGCGTCAGCAGGTGAAGCGCCTCGCATCGCTCGTCGAAGCCGGAGCGATCAGCCGTCAGGAGTTCGAGCAGGCGCAGAACTCGCTGCGAACCGCGGAGGCGAGACTCGCCGCGCTCGACGCGCAGGTGCGGGAAGGACGCGTCGAGCTTCAGTACTACCGCGTGAACGCTCCGCAAAGCGGCGTCGTCGGAGACATTCCGGTTCGTGCAGGGGATCGGGTGACGCAATCGACGGTGATCACCACGCTCGATGACAAGGGAGGACTCGAAGCCTACATCCAGATCCCGCTCGATCGGTCGCCAGACTTGCGACTCGGCCTGCCCGTGCAACTGCTCGACGCCGAGGGTAAGGTCGTCGCCACGAATTCGGTCACATTCGTCGCCCCCCGAGTCGACGACGCTACGCAAACCGTGCTCGTCAAGAGCGCGCTCCGGGAAATTCCTCCGGCACTTCGCCTGCAGCAGTTCATCCGATCTCGAATCGTCTGGCGTACCACTCAAGGATTGACCGTGCCGGTCACGGCGGTCACACGCATCAGCGGTCAGTACTTCTGCTTCGTCGCCGAACAGGGACCAAAGGGTCTCGTCGCTCACCAGCGTCCGATCCAGGTTGGCGAACTGGTTGGCAACGACTATGTCGTCGCCGGCGGCCTCAAGCCTGGCGACAAGGTGATCACCGCCGGGATTCAGAAGATCGGCGACGGCGCGCCGGTTCGCGCGGAGGAAGCAACTCCCAACGCCCAATCCCCAACTCCCAAACCGGATGGTTCGAACCAACCCGGTGAAAAACCCAAGTAGGACAGGTTCGAAGCTTTTCAACGAGTAACGGCGACACAGACTTTTGGGAATTGGAAGTTGGGAGTTGGCAGTTGACAGCTAGCAACCCATGGTAGACACATTCATTCGCAGACCGATCCTCGCGTCGGTCTGCTCGCTTGTTCTCATCCTCGCCGGCGCCGTGGCCATCCCGACCATGCCGGTGGCGCAGTATCCGCCGCTCACGCCGCCGCAAGTGAACGTTGCGGCGTTCTACACCGGCGCCAACGCGCAGGAAGTCGAAACCGCCGTCACGACGCCGCTCGAACAAGCCATCAACGGTGTCGAGGGCATGCTCTACATGACGTCCTCGAGCACCAACAGCGGTGTGTCGACGATCTCGGTCACGTTCGATGTCACGCGAGACCCGGACCTCGCGCAAGTCGACGTCCAGAATCGGGTGAACCAGGCGCTCGGCCGGATGCCAGCGGAAGTGCGCACGACCGGCATTACCGTTCAGAAGCAGGCAACGGGCTTCGTCATGGCGGTCGGCGTGTTCTCGCCGAAAGGGGAGTACGACTCGCTCTTCTTGAGCAACTACATCGACGTCTATGTCAAGGACGCACTCAAACGCGTTCCTGGCGTCAGCGACGTGATGATCTTCGGTGAACGCAAGTACTCGATGCGGCTATGGCTCGAGCCGGACCGGCTGGCGGCCCGCGAACTCACCGCCGGCGACGTCGTCAATGCGCTTCGAGAGCAGAACGTGCAGGTGGCCGCCGGCAGTCTTGGCCAGGCACCTTCGCCCGCCGGTCAGATGTATCAGCTGAGTGTCCGCGCCGTCGGACGCCTGCGAGAGCCTGCCGAATTCGAGAACATCATTTTGAAAAGCGGGGTGGGCGGATCGCTTGTCCGTCTCAAGGACGTCGGACGGGCGGAACTTGGCGCCGAGACGTATGCCGCCCAGCTCCGGTTCCAGGGAGTGGAAGCCGTCGGCTTCGGCGTCATTCAACTGCCCTCGGCAAACGCCCTGGATGTGGAACGCGGGGTTGTTGCGGAGTTGGACCGGCTCTCAGGGCAGTTTCCGCCGGGGATGCAATATCAGGTTGCTTTCAATACCACGGACGTTGTCGAGGAATCAATCCGTGAAGTCCTCAAGACGCTCGCTGAAGCGATCGCGCTCGTGGTGCTCGTCATCTTCGTCTTTCTCCAGACCTGGCGCAGCACGATCATTCCCGCCATTACCATTCCCGTTTCGCTCATCGGCGCGTTCGCGTTCGTGAAGCTGATGGGCTTCTCCATCAATACGCTGACGCTGTTCGGCCTGATTCTCGCCACGGGCATCGTTGTCGACGATGCGATCGTCGTCATCGAGAACATCGAACGGCATATTCAGCAGTACAAGAAGACGGCACGGCAAGCCGCTTCCGACGCGATGCGGGAAGTCTTCGGGGCGGTCATCGCCACCGGACTCGTGCTCGTCGCGGTCTTCGTCCCGGTCGCGTTCTTCCCTGGCACCACGGGACGGCTCTACGCGCAATTCTCGTTGACCATCGCGTTCGCCGTCGCGTTGTCCGTGTTCAATGCCGTGACGCTGACGCCGGCGTTGTCGGCGCTGCTTCTCGAACGGGAAAGCCACCACAAGGGGCGATTCTTCTCGTTTTTCGAGAGAGTCATCGGCCGTGGCACGACGCTTTACGTCGGAGCGCTGCGCCGGGGCATGCGAGCCCGATGGGCGATGGTTGCGATCTTTCTCGGGGCGCTCGGGCTGACGTATTGGATGTATCGGGTCGTGCCGCAGGCGTTCGTGCCAGAAGAGGACGCCGGCTATTTTCTCGTCCAGGTTCAAGCGCCGGCCGGTGCGTCACTCGAGTACACGGGCAACATCGCCCGTCAGGCCGAGCAGATCATCATGAAGGATCCCGATGTGCTCGGGCTGTTCTCCGTCATGGGGTTCAGCTTCAGCGGCGCTGCGTCAAATCAGGGAATCATGTTCGCCCGACTCAAGCCGTTCGACGAACGGCCGGGCACGGAACATGCCGTCCAAACGATCCTGGCGCGTCTTGGCGGTCAGCTATTCGGGATCCCCGGGGCAAACATTTTCGCGTTCGCCCCACCCTCCATACCCGGTCTCAGCCGGTTCGGCGGCTTCGAGTTCCAGGTGCTCGATCAGAGCGGCGGTGACATCAACAATCTTGCGAATGCGACAGCCGCACTCGCCCTGGCTGGCAGCCAGTCACGACTTCTGCGCGGTCCGCTTTTCAGTCCGTTCACGGCGAACGATCCGCAGGTGCAGGTCACGATCGATCGGTCGCGAGCGATCGCTCTGGGGCTGCCGCTCGGTGAAATCACCAGCGCGATGCAGATTTTTCTGGGCTCGCAGTATGTGAACGACTTCGAGTTCAACAACCGCGCTTATCGCGTCTACGTGCAAGCCGACCAGCGATTCCGGTCGAATCCGCAAGCGCTGAGACAACTCTATGCGCGGACACGCGAAGGCCAGATGGTAGCGCTCGAGCAGGTGGTGAATATCAAGGAAGTGACGGCGCCGCAAGTCATCAACCACTTCAACCTCTTTCGCTCCGCCACGATCAACGGATCGGCAGCGCGAGGCGTCAGCTCCGGCGAAGCCCTGAGAGAGATGGAGCGGTTGGCTGAAACCAACCTCCCGGAGGGCATGGGGTACGCGTGGTCCGGGATCTCGCTGGAGGAAACGAAGGCCGGCCGCCAGTCGTTCCTCATCTTTGGTCTGGCGCTGCTGCTGGTGTACCTGACCCTGGCCGCGCAGTACGAGAGCCTGGTCCTCCCGTTCATCATTCTGCTCGGGGTACCGCTGGCGGTGCTCGGCGCCCTGTCGGCGCAGTGGGTGCGCGGACTGGCCAACGACGTGTACTGCCAGGTCGGGCTCGTCATGCTCATCGGTCTTGCCGCGAAGAACGCGATTTTGATCGTGGAGTTCGCGGAACAGCTTCGCGGACGGGGTCTGTCGGTGATTGAAGCGGCGATTGAAGCGTCGCGGTTGCGATTGCGCCCCATCCTGATGACGTCGCTCGCCTTCATTCTCGGTGTTCTGCCGCTGGTTTTTGCGACGGGTGCGGGCAAGGAGGCACGAAACTCGGTGGGAACCGCTGTGGCTGGCGGCATGCTGCTCTCGACGTTCCTCAACGTCGTGTTCATCCCGGTGCTGTATGTCGTAGTGCAGTCAATTCGAGGGCGATTGAGCGGGGGGCGCACAGAAACGGTGCAGCCGGCGTGAAAAACCCCGTATTTCTTGACACTATTTCAACTTGCGTAGTACGCTGACCGGTCTTTTTTGCATAAAGACCGAGCGACGGGCTATGTGTCGCTGGGTGAACGAGGGAGAGGGCGATGCAGATCGAGGAACGGGTCGTCAATGGCGTGACGATCCTGGATCTCAAGGGCAAGATGACGCTGGGCGAGGGAGATGAACTCCTGAAGGACAAGATTAACTCGCTGATCCAGCAGGATCGGAAGAAACTGCTCCTGAACCTCGAGGGCGTTCCCTACATTGACAGCGCGGGTCTGGGCGAGATCGTGCGGACCTATACCACGGTGAGCCGGCAGGGCGGGAAGCTCAAGCTGCTCAACCTGACGAAGCGAATTCAGGATCTGCTGGCCATCACCAAGCTGTTGACCGTGTTCGAGACCTACGAGTCCGAACCGGAAGCCATCAAGAGCTTCTAGACGCCACGCGTCCGATCCGATCACCCGCCGCGCTAAGGATGGCGCGCCACACCATTCCGGATATCATCGAGCGGGCTGATGCGCGCCCCGGCACCGTCAAGGCGCCGGGGCGGTCATTGGCTCTCAATCTCGTCCGGTCGCTGCGTCCAGCGCAGTGGACGAAGAACCTGATCATCTTCGGCGCGCTGGGACTGGGGCAGCGGCTCCTCGAGCCGCAGGCGGTCGCGGCGGCGGTTGCCGCCTTCGCGATTTTCTGCGTGCTCTCCGGCGTGGTCTACCTAATCAATGACGTGGCGGACCGCGAAGCCGACCGCCGCCATCCCGTGAAAATGCATCGTCCGATCGCGTCGGGGGCGGTCTCAGTGAAGGTCGCGCTCGGCACCGCCTTCGCGCTCGGCGCCATCGCCCTTGGCGCGGCGTTCTGGCTGCGCCCGATGTTCGGCGTGCTCGCGGCGAGTTATCTGGGGCTGCTGGCCGTGTATTCAGGCCCGCTGAAACACGTCGTCATCATCGACGTGCTGACCATTGCGATTGGCTTCGTCTTGCGGGCCGCCGCAGGCGCTGTCGCCGTTGATGTGGTCATCAGTCCGTGGCTTTACGTGCTGACGATCCTGCTCGCGCTGTTCCTGGCCTTGAGCAAGCGCCGGCACGAGCTGGTGCTCCTCGCGGATCGCGCCACCGGACATCGCAGAATCCTCGAGGAATACAGTCCATACCTCCTCGATCAGATGATTTCAGTCGTGACCGCCTCCACCCTCGTCGCCTACGCGATTTACACCGTGAGCCCGGAGACGGTTCAAAAGTTTCACACCAACCGGCTCGCGCTGACGCTGCCGTTTCCGCTCTACGGGATCTTCCGATACCTTTATCTAGTGCACCAGAAGGACGCCGGCGGCAGCCCGGCCGATACGCTGCTCAACGACCGTCCGCTGCTGGTGTGCGTGGCGCTCTGGGCAGTGGCCGTTGCGCTCATCATTTACGGACCCGCCCCCTTCGAGGCTCTCTTCAGGTAGCTGATGCCAAGGACCCAAGTTGCTATTCTCCGGACGTCGCCGGCGACAGTGCTCCGCGATTACCACACGCTGCTGAATCTTGCAGGATATCAGCAGGTTCTCGCCAAGGAGGCCGATACCGCGCTGAAGGTCAACATCTCGTGGCATTTCTTCTTCCCCGGCAGTTCGACAATGCCCTGGCAGCTCGATGGGGTGATTCGCGCGATGAAGCAGGACGGATTCGATCCGGCCCTGATTCACGCCTGCCACAATCGGACGGTCGTCATTGATGCCCGCCTCGGGGAACGCGAAAACAAGCAAGTCAACGTCGTCGAGGCTCATGGCCTTCGAAACATCCACATCTACGAAACGGAAGAGTGGATCAACATCCGCGAGGCCGTCGGGGACCTGACGAAGAAGTTCACCTGCCTCAACGAGGTCTACCCGGCCGGCTTCATGATTCCCCGCCGTTTCCTGGGGGAGAACATCATTCATCTGCCCACGGTGAAGACGCATGTGTTCACCACGACCACCGGCGCGATGAAGAATGCCTTCGGAGGGCTCCTGAATGAACGCCGGCATTGGACGCACCCGGTGATTCACGAAACGCTGGTCGATCTCTTGATGATCCAGAAAAAGGTCCACCGCGGCGTCTTTGCTGTCATGGATGGGACGTTTGCTGGTGATGGCCCTGGACCGCGATGCATGGTGCCACACGTGAAGGACGTGATTCTTGCGAGCGCGGATCAAGTGGCAATCGATGCCGTCGCGGCCAGGATCATGGGGTTCGATCCGTTGTCGATCAAATACATCCGGATGGCCCATGAGCTTGGACTCGGCTGCGGTGATCCGCGGGAGATCGAAATCGTCGGGGACGTGTCGGCCGCCGAGGAGAACTGGCACTTCGTCGGCCCCTTCAAGAAGATGACGTTCGCTTCGCGGATGCAGCACAAGATCTATTGGGGTCCGATGAAGAAGCCAATCGAATGGTCGTTGAAGACTGTGCTCGCGCCCTGGGCGTATATTGCGAGCGTCCTCTATCACGACAGCTTCTGGTATCCGGTCAAGGGCCGACAGGTGATGAAGGACGTGCTCGACAGCTCGTGGGGTCGTCTGTTCCGCAACTGGGAGCACGTGCGCGTCACGCCTGACGGGTATGAAGACATCGGCACAGAGGCAGCCGAGATCGAACTGACCGGCATGCGCGCGTTGCGCGAGTCCGTAGGAATTCTCGGTACGTGCATCAAGGAAGCGCCGGAGTTTGCGGCGCGAAAATCGCGGAGCTGAGCTCCGCGCCACAGAGACACTGGTAACGCGCCGCTTCAGCTGCGCGTAGAGATCAGATATGACCGACATCAATATTCGCTCCGACAGCATCGACGTCGAGCAGATCATGCGGCAGATCCGCGCGCGCATCCGCGAAAAGCGCGGCGTGGACTACACAGAGGAAGAAATTCGTGAGCTTGCTGCGGTGAAGCTGGAGAAGTTTCTCGACCCGCGCGGCGTGCGTTCGGACCTGCTCGAGCAGTTTCGCCGCAAGCGCGAAGCAACGCTGCCGCCAAATTTTGCGTTCGAAGACTCCACGCTGTTCGAGACGCATCGCGGCTTCCTGCGATTCATCCGACGTCTTCTGCGGCCGGTTCTGAAGCTGTTCTTCAATCCGAACCCGCTGATCGAGGCGCTCCACATCCAGTCGAAGCTGAACGCCCAGCACGCAGCGCTCGAGCCGCTGTATTACGAGGTACTCCACAACCTCGTCCTCGAACTGACCCGCATGGGTATCGAGGTGAAGAATCTGAAAATGCGGGTGGAATCGATGTGGTGGC
>JBAROV010000204.1:0-2193 GCA_049642465.1 Vicinamibacterales bacterium | reverse complement strand
CTTCAAGCGGCTCATGACCTTGTCGACCGAATTGACCGAACTGCCCCGAAGCTTCGCGATCTCCTCGCTCGAGTAGCCGAACGCCTTCAAGTTGAAGATCCACTTCTCCTCCGGCGTCATGTGCTCTTCGAGCTGACGCAACAGGATGCCTCGCTCGATCTCCTCGACCGAGCCATCCCACGCACGTAGCTGCGACACGATGTCCGGCCCGGTGCGTGACTCCACGCGGTTGACCCGAATCTGCATCGACCCGCGTCGCGGCAGCGACACGCCGATGCTCTCCAGCGCCTTCCACGCCTAGCCTCCGAGCTTCTCGATCGGTCCGGACGCGCGTTCGCGTTTGGTGATGCGGCGCGCCGCCTCCTCGAACGCCTCCGCGACCTCCACGTCGTCCTGGATCGCCGGGAAGCGTCTCCTGAACCTTGGGAGCAGAGCGTTGAGGACTTTGCTAAGGCGTTCGTCTAGCGGTTTGCCGTCGGCGCCGAGAAACCCGAGCTTTCGCAGGTTCTCCATACGATCCCCTCCGTCGAACTTGGCGGGTGCGAAACCCGCCGTCGGGGAACGACGCCAGTGTCGGGGCCGCCGAAGAGGAGAAACAGCGCTGTCAGGTTTCGGTCCGGACCGGCGTTCTATCCGATTAAGAACGCGCAATCGCGCACCGACGATTCAGTGGACGTTCAGTAGGGCGGCATCAAGCTGGCGTGTCCTGATGCACTCACTGATGCGGATTTTGGCCGGACGATCGGTGCTTGTCAACAGGGGAAGGTGACACATGCGAGGTGGTGGCTCACGAAGTGCGCGGTCCTCCGGCCGCACGATCATCGCGTCTGCCCGACACGCACAGCTCATCCTTGTAACGGCTGTGCTCGTACTGCTTCCTCAAATCGCGTCAGCGCAATCGCCATGGGAGCGAGCGGCTGGAAATTTGGAACGCACGTTTACCGGCCCGCTCGCCCGATCCCTCGCGCTCGTCGCGATCGTTGTCGGCGGATTGACTTTCATGTTCGGGGAAATGGGCGCGAAGCGGCAGCTTGCCGGCATCGTCTTCGGGGGCGGCCTGGCGCTGTTCGCAGCTCAATTCCTGGTCTGGCTGTTCTGATCGAGACCCAGCGAAATCCTCGGAGTGCATGATGCCCGACCACCCGACGTTCCGTCCCGTACACAAGGCGCTGCACCGGCCGCTTACTGTCTGCGGCGTCGATCGCCGTCTGTTCTTCCTGGCACTGCTGATGGGCGGAGCCACCTTCAATCTCTTCTACTCGTTTCTGTCTGGAATCCTTGTGTTTCTCGGCCTGTACGGATTCGCGCTCTGGGCAACGAACCGCGATCCAGACATGCTGCGGATCGTCATCGCTTCGTCCGGAAGCCGGCGTCGCTACGACCCTGGGAAGCACGAGCGATTCGACGTGGAGGTGGTGCCGTGGTGAGGGTCGGCCGCATCCTCCGTGACTTCAGCGATGCAGGCGGCGTCAACACGCTGCTTCCGCTGTGGGGCTTCGTCGAGGGGAAGACCTTTTTGACCAAAGCCGGTCACGTTGGCCTGGTCTATGGCCTCCGCGGCATTGACGTTGACGGCCTCACGCAGGCACAACGCCGAGCGCTGACCCACCGCATGGAAGCGGCCCTTCGACAGCTGGACGAGCGCTGCCGCGTGTATCAGTACTTGGTCAAGCGGACGGTCGACCCGTTCGTCGCACCAATCTGCGCGGAGCCGGTCGCACAGGAAGCCCTGAGCCGTCGCACGGCCTATCTCAACGAACGACGGCACGAGCTGTACGAGCTCGCGCAGTACGTAGTCCTGCTACGTGAAAGCACATCCCCCGGACAGGTGAGCACGCGGCTCCAGGGCGTCTGGCGCGAGCCACGGGAAGCAGTTCGACGCTGGCTCTCCACCCACAGTTCGCTGAAGCTGGTGGAGGCCGACCTTGACGACAGCATCGCGCGTCTTCTGCACCAGGCCGAATCATTCGAATCGCAGTTGGCCGACTTCGGCTTGGCAAGACTCGCAACCGCCGAAGCCTTCGGTTTCTTTCGGCAGTTGGTCAACTACGACGCGCGCACGCTGGCGGCGGTGACATCGAGCACCCCGGAAGCGTACCTGGACTACTTCATCGCCGATTCGCCGGTCGAGTGCCACCGAGACCACCTGACGGTTGGCTCGAGGCAAGTGAAGGTCCTCTCGATGAAGGAGCC
>JBAROV010000120.1:0-1700 GCA_049642465.1 Vicinamibacterales bacterium | reverse complement strand
TACTGGACTCCCCCGCTAGAAGACCCCGCATTGCCCCGCTTGTCCCCGCCTGGAGCGTACCTTCATGGACGTCTCGATCGGCGAGGTGCTGTACCTTGTGCTCGTCATCGGCGTGTGCTGGTGGGCGTACAGCATGCTCAAGGACTACTTCTAACCGTTCGATGTCCGTTCGAACGGTCGCGGCGCCCGCCGGCGCCGTTACGGCGTGACGCCGGCCGCGGTTAGGCGTTGCGCCGCGCCCTGCCCCGCCGCCGGGCTGTCGAACGCCTCGCCGACGATCTTCGCCACCTGGTCCGGCACCAGCAGCAAGAGCGCGCCGGTACAGTAATCGCACGACACCACCGCATCCCCAAGCGAGTACGTGACGATGCGTTCACTGCCGATGTGCTTCATCAGCACGAACAGCCCCGCGCTCTCGCGCATGCCCAGGTCCGTCGTCACGCCGTCGTCGAACGCCTTCCAGACGCCGCGCAGCTTGCCGACGGCGCGCGGCGCCGTTAGCTCTTCCACCAGCCCTTCCGCCACCTGCTGTTGGCGGATGATCCGGTCGAAGTCGCTCGATCCCTCGCGGATGCGACCGAACGCGACCGCCTGATAGCCGTCCAGGTGCTGCTCGCCCTTCTCGAAGTGCTGCGGCACCACGTTGATGTCGTCGTCTGAGTAGTCGTCCTGGCCGAACGTCTCGCGCACGTTCACCGTCACGCCGCCCGCGGCGTCGATGATCTGCCTGGCGCTGCGCTGGTCGAACTGCACGTAGTAGTCGACCGTGAGGCCCAGGTTGTCTTCGATCGCCTTCTTGAGCGCTGCCGGCGCCGCGTTCGGGTCGTCGCGCGACCAGTTGAGCGAGTAGGCGCCGTTCACGCGGTCGCGCGTCGAATCGTTGCCCGGCAGTGGGATCCGCATCATCGCGTCGCGCGGGATACCCAGGATCGAAGCGCGGTTCTTCGCCCGGTCGATGCGCAGCAGCACGATCGAGTCGGTACGCGAAGGCCCGTCTTCCTGAGGACGGATGTCGAGCCCCACGACGAGCACCGTGAACGGCCGGTCCGGCAGCCCGAAAATCTGCTCGGTGGAGACGCCGGGGATGGGCACGCTGAGCTCGAGCCCCGCGACCGACACCGGCTGGACAAGCGTGACGGCCACGAACAGCAGGTAGACCGCCATGGCGATCGGGACGGAGAACCACCAGCGCCAGCGATGCCGGCCTTCCGGTACGCGCGGCGGCGCAGCGAGCGGTGGCGGCCCCACTGCGGGCTGCGCGCTGACATCGATAGGTGGTGGGCCGGGCTGACGCGGCGGGGATTGCTCGGCCATAGCTCTCGTTAGAGGGTAGGGAGGCCCTCCACTACGGGCAAGCTACGGTAGTTCGGCTGCAAAGGCTTGCCTGAAGGCTCGAAAGGCAGCCGTCTACTGCTTCACGATTCTGATGATCGTATTCCAGTTTCTCGTGGTGATGTTCTTGCCGAATTCTTTTTCCAGGATGGCCATGTCGTCTACGGATCGACTGTTGGGCGTGAGGACAACGGCATGGAATACTTCGCTCTCTGAGACCTTCAGGATGCAGAAGTGCTTATCCGTGGATTCGTACGGGATCTTGAGCTTCGTCGTCGGCTTGTCGGAGAGGAACGTCACATAGAGCCGCGTCTGCGCCGCGACCTTGATGCGTTTGAAGGGATCCGCCTTGATGAGCTGCTCAAGGT
>JBAROV010000114.1:0-14790 GCA_049642465.1 Vicinamibacterales bacterium | reverse complement strand
GACGGTGACCGCCTGAAAAGGGGGACTGGCCCCTTTTCCCACTTTCGCAAAAAGGGGACTGTCCCCTTTTTGCAGTTTTGCGAAAGGGGGCCTGTCCCCTTTTTGCGGTGTCCAGATGCCTGACGCTTATACCCCACGCCCTGAGCACAAGTTCTCATTCGGTCTCTGGACGGTCAGTAACCGGGGCCGCGACCCATTCGGCGACGTGGTCCGGCCGGCCCTGCCACCGAACGACGCGGTCGCGATGCTCGGCGAAGTCGGCGCCTGGGGGGTCAACCTGCACGACAACGACCTCGTGCCGATTGACGCCACGCCCGCCGAGCGCGACCGAATCGTGAAGGAATTCAAACAAGCCTGCGAACGCCACCGTATCGTGGTGCCGATGGCCACGGTGAATCTTTTCTTCGATCCCGTATTTCGCGACGGCGCCTTTACCTCGAACGACGCGGAAGTTCGGGCCTATGCGGTGCAGAAGACTCTGCGGGCGATGGACCTCGGAGCGGAGCTGGGCGCGAAGATCTTCGTGCTGTGGGGAGGCCGCGAAGGCACCGAGACCGATGCCTGCCGCCGACCCGACGAAGCGGTCAAGCGGCTGCGCGATGCGGTCAATTATCTCTGCGACTACTCAATCGATCGAAAGTACGGATACCGCTTCGCGCTCGAAGCCAAGCCGAACGAACCGCGCGGCGACATTTACATGGCGACGACGGGTGCGTATCTCGGCTTCATCCCGACGCTCGCCCACCCGGAACTGGTTGGCGTCAACCCGGAAGTAGCCCACGAGCAGATGGCCGGCCTCAACTTCGTCCATGCGGTGGCCCAGGCGTGGGAAGCCGGCAAGCTCTTTCACATCGATCTCAACGATCAGGTGCCCGGCCGCTACGATCAGGATTTCCGTTTCGGCTCAGCGAACGTCAAGGCCGCCTTCTGGCTCGTCAAGTTCCTCGAGGATGTTGGCTATGACGGCCCCCGCCACTTCGATGCGCACGCGTATCGGACCGAGGACTATGCCGGCGTCAAGGAGTTCGCCCGCGGGTGCATGCGCACCTATCTCATCCTGAACGACCGCGCGCGGCAGTGGAACGGAGATCGAGAAATCCAGGAACTCCTCCACGAGGTTGGAGGGTCGATAGACCTGCGATACTCCGCCGCCAGCCGGGATCGTCTGCTCGGTCGGTCGTTCGATCGGGCGGCGCTCTCGACGCGCGGACTCGCATACGAGCGGCTCGACCAGCTGACGATGGAGGTCCTGCTGGGGGTCAGGTAAACAGTACCGTGATACCATGGTACCGCGATGCCACGGTACACCACTACAAACATCCGGCTGCCGGAAGCGGAATACCGGGATCTGGTGTTGCGTGCCGCGCGGCGCCGCATGTCTTTGGCTTCGCTGGTGCGGGAAGCGGTGTCGGAATACCTCTCCCGCCCTGCAACCGCGACGGCCGGCGCGGTTGACTCGCAGGATCCCGTCGATGCACTGATCGGCTCGGCGGCATTCGATCCGGCCGACGAAGCTCGCAACCACGATCATTACCTCTACGGCTGGCCCAGGGAGGAGAAGGACGTTGAAGCTCCTGGCGGACACCGGAGCTCTGCTCGCTCTCTTCAATCGGAAGGACGAGTACCACAAGCAGGCAAACGGCTTCGTCCGCACCGCCGGACGGACCCGGTTCGTGGTCACCGAGCTGATTCTCAGCGAGACAGTCACGCGCCTGCGCGCCCGAAGCGACGCCGCGCGCGCCGCTGACATTGGCCTCGCGCTGCTCAACAGCACGCGCTACGAGGTTGTGTTCATCGACGCGCCGCTGCTGGAGTCCGGCCTGTCAAACCTGCGACGGTTCTCCGACAAACGCCTGAGTCTTGCGGATGCCGTCAGCTTCGCCGTCATCCGCACGCTGGCGCTCGACGGTGCATTCACGTTCGATCGCGACTTTCGCGACTGCGGCTTCAGGACGTTCCCGGAGTTCTGAAGTGACGCGCGGCCTGAGAGCCCCGCGCTACCGTGCCGGCGCCTGCGTTGGCGCAAGCACAACCGGCCGATACCCTCCACGCGCCTTGAAATACAGAATCAATCCCACGTAGCAGAAGAACATGATCGCGGGCAGGATCGCGAACGTCGCCAGGGTATGCTGGCTGTTTTCCGTGGTGATCTGCTCGACCAGCTTCCGTGCCGGTTCGGGTAACTCCGCAACCTTGCTGCGATCGACTGGCTGATACCGCATCAGATACGCCGTGGCCGGTTCACCCGCGACGCGCGCGTGAATCGCCGGGTCCGCAGCGAGCAGACGGGCATCGAGCGCGTTATCCTGGATCGCGCCAAGGATAGGCCCGCCCAGCACGCCCACCGAAATCATACCCACGCCGGCAATCGCGTTGATGGTCATGGCACCGCCCCGCGGGAACTGTTCGGTGACCACACCGAGCGTTGTCGGCCAGAAAAAGGTTTTGCCAATTCCGTAGAGTGTGCCCGCCGCGAAGATCATCCCCGCCGCGGCGCCGGCGTTGGCAATCCAGAAGAGCCCAAGTGAGGCGAGCGCCGCGCACGTCGCGAGCAGTCCCAGCGGCGAGATCCGATGGACGATCGGGCCGGCGAAGAACCGCAGCACGAACATGATGAACGATGTGTAGATGAGCAGCATCAGACCACCGTACTGGCTGTACTGCGCCAGCACGGGCGTCATGAGGTTCGTGATCCAGCTGTCCACGCCGAGCTCGGTCGTCGCGAGGAGAACCATGACCAGCAGGAGAAAGACGAACATCGGCCGTCCGAAGCTCCTGTAGACGAAGGCAAAAACGATGGTGGGTATCGCCGCGAGGGCCATCGCCGTCCACCAGGAAATCGTTCCCGTGTACAGCCCCAGCGAGCCAAAGACTGAATCGAATGCAAACACCACGAAGAAGCACACGATGAAGCAGCTGCCCCAGCCGAATTCCTGCAGCATTTCGCGGTAGCTCACACCAGACGCCACACGTTCCTGCACCGGGAACTTCTGTCCGAGCATCAGATAGCCGTAGCACAGCGTGGGAATAAGGTACAAGCCGATCTGCCACTTCCAATTGAGATCGCCGAGCACGATGAACAGCAGGCCCCCGAGCACCAGCCCCCCCGGCCAGCCGGCGTGCAGAATATTGAGGTGATGGGTCTTGCTCGTCGGGAAAAGTGTGGCGGTGACTGGATTGATGACCGCCTCGACTGTGCCGTTCGCGAGCGCGAAGATCAGCGTTCCGACATACAGCTGCTCGAAGCTGTTCGCCGTCATCGTGATGAATGCGGAAATCGTATGCCCGAGGAAGGCGAACACCATGCAGCGACCGTATCCAATTCGGTCCACGATCAGGCTGAAAAACACGATGCTCAAGGCGAACGGAAAGAGGCCGGCGCCCTGAATGGCGCCCACCTGCGCCTGAGTGAGGTTGAATTCGTTGGCCCACACCCCAACAAGAAAGCCTCGGACTACGAAGCCAAACGAAGTGGCGACGAGTGAAATGATGCAGGCGACGAACAGCCGATTCCGGTGGACCGTCGCCTCTGTCCGCATGGTCATCTTGTGTCTCCCATCAGGCCGGGCCGCCGCCGAGGCTTCGGCGCGGCCGCGTTGGCTTGGCGCGTCAGATTAGATCAAGGACCCTATCGGGACCAAATCACTTCAATTTGATGGCAAGGTTGCGGATCTCGAGCTTCATTGGGTCGCCCGCGTGCAACTGGAAGCCGATCAGCCCGCCCAGTGACCGTCCCTTGAGATCGTCGTCCACGCAGACGGCCGTGACAATGCCGTTGACGATGTGGATGAGCATGTTCCCTCGCGCAATCAGGTGAAACTGATTCCAATCACCTGGTTTGAAGGCCGCTTTGATTTCTGCGTCGGTCTTGAGCTGGCCGATGACGCCTTTCGTACCGTCGGGGGCGATATAGGTCATCGTCCCGCGTTCGGCAAGGAAGCCGCGGCCGGCTTCCTCGTAAAGTTGACCGGGGTAGACGTTGTTGAAATCCATGTCCATCTGGTAACCGGCAAGACGCCAGGCATGTCCCGGCTGATCGGGAGGTTGGCCCTGGTTGGGCGGAATCATTCGACTGCGGTATTGGATGCCGCTGTTGGTCGAGTTCATGCGGATCTCCGCCTTCAGCTCGAAGTCGCCGGGCGCTCCGCCTCGCCAAATCAAAAATGTATTGGGGCCAACTCTCTTGTCCGTCGTGCTCTCGCCGACGATGACGCCGTTCTCGACCCGCCAGAACTTCGGATCGCCGTCCCAATCCTGGAATCGCGATATCGGCGGTCCGCCAAACCCGCCGCGACCGCGGCCACGGCCGCGACCTGTCTCTACCGGCTGTCCGGCGGCTTTGGCTTTTGCTTCTTCGGCGGCGCGGTCGGCTTCGCGCTTGGCCGCCTCCGCCCGCGCCTGATCTTCACCCGGCGTCAGGCTGGTGCCGTTGAACATATTCTCGAAACCGGTCCGATCCTCGAATGGCAGGGGAGCGACGATCGGCCCGCGGCCGCCTCCACGACCGCGGCCTGCCGGTGGCTGCTGGCCTGCCGGCGTCTGACCCGTGCCGCTGGCAGGCGGCTGCTGCATTGACGCGGCGGTGACACCGACGGCCAGCATCAGTGCAATCGTCGCGATTCGCCTTCGGAACTCGTTGAACACGCTCATTCCCCTTGCTCTTGACGACACTCATCCGCGTGTCGAGTCACGCGACGTCATCGCGTGGCCGGGCGCGCTGCGGTGTTTTTTGCGAGATTCTCGAGAAGAAACAAGCCGCTCTTTCCCGGGCAGACGAGATCGAGATCACCGTCGCCGTCGATGTCCACGACCGGCAGCTGCATGCCGGCGCCGACGCGGCTACTGTAGTCGATCACGTGTCGGATCCACTCGACCGGGGCTCGGGGCTCGGGGCTCGGGGTTCGAGGACCCGGGCGGAACTCGTACCAGTACACGCCCAGCGGTTCTCGTTCTCCCGGATCGGAGCCGTTGTGGGCCATAAAGCGTTTGCCGGTGACAAAGTCCAGACGGCCGTCCCCGTTCAGATCGACCAGCGTTGACGTGTGCCCCTGCGACCACGCGTTGTCGATCGTCCGTCGCGTCCACTGCCCGTCGGGACCCTGCTCGAACCAATACACGCCATAGTCGTGGCCGGCTGCCGTGATCACGTCGTTGCGGCCGTCGCCGTTCACGTCCATGACGTGCATGAAGCCGAGTTCGGCGATGCGCGGCGGCGCTCCTGGTTTGAGCGCAGGCGGCGTGTCTCGTGGAGTGATCGGAGTGTTTGCGGACTCCCAGGCAGCATGGTAGGTCCAGCCAGGCGCGCGCGGGTCGGCCGGCGCCTCGAGCCAGCCGCGCGGCGTCAGAATGTCGTTGCGCTTGTCACCGTTGACGTCACCCGCGCCGATGCCATGACCGTAGCTGCGATCGCTGATGACGTGCTTCACCCATTTGCCGTCTCGGACTTCGTACCAGGATTGGCCCGTGCCGTTTTCCTGGGCGACGATTTCGCGCGCTCGACCATCGTTGTCGATGTCGGCGAGCACGGCGAATTCGACGTTGAAACCGGCATTGATCACCGTCTCCGCCCACGGGGCGGCCGCCGGCGTTACGCTCCGCGGGACATTTCCAGGATTCCGGTACCAGGAAATCTTCCTGGCAAACCAGCTGACGGTTGCGATATCCGGATATCCATCCCCGTCCACGTCGACGGCGAGATCGCTGAACGCGTCGATGTAGTTGTTCGAGAATCCCAGCTCGCGGAACGGGTGCTTCTTCCACGCCGACGCACTTGCTTCCCGTGCGGCACGCGGTGGCGCTTCGTACCAGTGCTCACCTGACACGATGTCGAGCCGGCCGTCGCGGTTGATGTCCACGACGACAGCCGTTTCACTCGCGCCCGGATCGATTGGATGGACCCGGAACGGCATATCAGCCGGACGAGACTGTCCGACCGCAAGCTCCGCCCAGGCCAGGACCAGAACACCAGCCCAGCGCAACCTCATTTGATTGTTCGCATCACATAAGCGGTCACGTCGCGCACGCCGTTGTCGGTCACGCGATCGGCGATATCGTCCGGCATGATGGATGCTCTCTCCCTCGTGCGGCTCTTAATCTGGGCCTTCTGCACTGTTGCCGGCTCCGTTGAATTCGCGGTCTTCAATACGACGCGCTGACCGTCCTCGCTTATCACCAGACCGCGGATGGTCTCACCGTCGCGTGTCACCAGCACAGTGGTCTCGTATTTCGCATCGATTCTCTCTGACGGGAAGAAGATCGATCGCAGAATGTCTCGCCGCGCCAGCCTGTCCGCCACCTTCGTCAGATCAGGCGCGTAATCCTTCCCGATCGTCCCGAAGCGATGACACTCGGCGCACGTCTCCCGGAACACCTTTTCACCCGCCGCCGCATCGGGGGCGCCGCCCCGGCCGGTCAGCGAACCAGCAGGCCCACCGCGCGGGAACACGAGATTGTCATACCGTTCCTGACGGTCGAGAGGGACGATGTTTCGAGTCGTGGCAGGAACAGGCGGACCTCCGCGTCCGCCGCCGCCGCGACCTCCTCGTCCGGCAGCGGCCGCCGCGATTTCGGTTTCCTCGAGCGGTGCAAAGAGCGGCACCGACTTGTAGACCAGCTGCTTCTCCTCGGCGTCGAATGCGTCCAGTGTCGCATCGAAAATGTTGTTGACGTGACCCGCGAAGGTCGACCCGCCACGCCACTTCGAGGCTGTGGCAAACCAACTGGTGATTTGCTGCTTCTGATCCTTCGTCCAGCCGGTATCGACTACACGGAGCGAATAGACGTAATCGATCTGCCCGGGCTGATCGTTATCTCCCTTCGGCATGAGGGCGAGGATTCTGCCGATGACATCCGGTTCGCCAGTCGATGCGAGGACCTTCGCCAAGTGGTGCGTGAGCAGGAAGTCCGAGCAGCCGGTTGTCTGCGTCCGATTCGTGCACGAGACCCAGTTGCCGGCGGGCGGCGTCGCCGGCAGCTGAGCGAGCAAGATGTCGTGGACCTGCTTTTTGATCTCAGGGTCCACTCCGTTCGGCGCTTCGGTAGCCGCGGCCTCATAGACACGCAAGACGCGGATCTTTTCGTCAGAGGTGAGGGTGCGGCGTTTCATCAAGTCGATCAGCTTCGCGAAGATTGGCCGCAATTCGACGCCGGCGGCTGGGGTCAGACCGGGGTCAGACCCTGGTTTGACCCCCGCGGTGTTCGTCAGTGCCAGCAGCCCTTCGGTGAGCGCGACGACATTCGACTCGTTCAGGACCAGGCTCGACCATCCGGACCGCGGCGAATGTTCCAGGGCAAGTCGTCCCGAGTAGCGCACGAAGCGGTCAGGATCGCGCAGCAGCGCGTAGATGTCCGCAACTGGAGCAAAGCTGGCTTTCGACGAGGTCAAACCCTGCCGCACGAGGGCTTCAGCGGCACGGCGTCTGACGAAGGCGCTCGTGTCCTTCAGCGCCGCCGACGCCGCCGCCTTTGCCCCGTCGGTGTCCTGCTGCCCGGCAACATAGACGGCTGCTGCTCGAACCTCCGCGGCGCGATCCTTCAACAGCGCATTCAGCAACGCCCCACTTGGTGAACCAGCATGACGATGCAGCTCCAGAATGGCGCGCGCGCGATCGCCAGCGGTAGCCGTCGCACTCCGTGCGAGCTTCTCGAGCTCAGTCGCGAACGCCGGCCCCAAGGTCATCCTGACCCTCTCGATGGCGGACCAGCCCCAGCTTGAAAGCGGTTGCGGCTGACGCACGACCGCCAGGATGCCGGTCATGTACGGCTGCGGCGGCTTCGTGCCGGTCCAGCTGACTTTGTACACACCACCCTGCCCGATGCCTCCGCCACCTGTCGTCAGGTAGAGGTTGCCGTCGGGCCCCACTTCGAGGTCAGTGATGGGCATCGGCTCGCCGTGAACGAACTCCGCCAGGTCCTCCCGGCCGCGATACGTTCCGCCGGCCTGCATCAGTTCCGAATACAGCAGCCGTCCGCGCGACCAGTCGGCCTCGAAGAGCGCATCGAAAAATCTCGTCGGGAACGCGTAGCTCTGATAGAACTCCACACCGACCGGCGACCCTCGTCGGAGGTGCCGCAGTGCCGGGAGGGTGTCGAAGTACTCGTCTTGAAACTTACCGGTCCCGTTGCGGTAGCCGGAGTCACCGCCCGGGATCATGTGGACGGTGCGAACTTCGCGGTACCACGGCGCGTTGACGTCCCACTCCATGTCGCTGTCGAAGGTGAACGCTTCGCCGGCGAGGTTGAAGGCGAAATCGTAGGGATTCCGCATGCCGCTGTAAAACAGCGCGTATTTCTTGTCGGGCTGCAGCCGCCACACCGTCGCGTGCACGCCAGTCCGGGTGCTGTTGCCAAAACGCGGGTCGTTGAACTGCGGCAGGAACTGCCGTTCTCTCAAGTTGTTCCAGTTTGGTGAGTGCTCCTTGTCCACGAGGTCGTCGTTGACAGGAGGCGCGCCGACATACGTGTTGTTGCCGATGAGGAACATGATTGACCCATCGGGCGCACGCCGGATCGCATGCGGCCCGTGATCGCCCATGCCAGGACTCGTATAGCGGCCAATTCGCTCGATCGTGTCCATGACATCGTCGGCGTTCGTGTCCTCGAGTTTGTAGAGTCCGGGAATTCCAACGGCCTGTTGCTGGTTGCCGCCACCCCCACGGCCCGCCGGCAACTGATCTCCACGGCCAGCGCCTGCAGCCGGCTGCGGGCCAGCTGGCGCGGGGGCTGGTTCCGGATCGCCGTCGACAACACCGCGGCAATTCGCATAGAGCGTGCGTCCGTCGAAGAAAAGCCCGTGGCAGGTGTTGAGTCTGTCAGAGACGATCTTCTCGGCCTCGAAAATTCCATCCTTGTCGTTGTCCAAGAGGATGCGTGGAGAACTCCCGTTGCCCGACGCGCTTTGCGAGACGACCGGACGGCCTTGGCTGTCGAAGGTGATCACGATCAGGGATTCCGTTTTGTCGGCGGGCGTGACGCGTTCGATCTTGAAGCCCGGAAGCAGCGCGAAGGGTGACCCGGGCGGAAACGGCTGATCCTGGGCCCGTTCGTCAGCAGGTGGGGTTCGCTGTTGCCAGGACTCGAGTGCCGCTCTGACGCTGGTATACGGCGTGAGGCCGATGGCCATCACGAAGAGTCCGAGTGCAACATGCTTGAGCGGGCGCATGTCCATTAGTGCCGGGTGTCAGCTTCCAGCTTCCAGCTCCAGGTTCCCGGCTGCCAGCTCCCAGCCAAAAAGCTGGAAGCTGGAAGCCGGAAGCTGGCAGCCTAGAACGTAAACCTCGCACCGAGCTGAATACGCCGCGCGCTCAATGTCGCGCCCGTCAGCTTCCCGAAATTCGCGTCGGTCTGCCGGCCGGTCAAATAGTCGAACTGCGCACTCGTATCGACGCCCGTCCACTGATCAGTGTCGAACGCGTTGTACAGCTCGATCCGGAACTGCAACCGTCGCGTCCCGCCCAGTGGGACGTTCTTGAAGAACGAGATGTCCCAATTCGAAAAACCCGGCCCCATATACTCGTCTCCGAGCGCGTTGCCCAGCCGGAATTGATCAGACGGGGGGGCGATGCAGGCGGTGTTGAACTGCTTGTCGAAGCTCCGGTCGCCTCTCGAGATGTTCGGGTCACAGACCATATCCACTCGGCTGCCGCCGCCGTTGATCGATCCCGTTCCGGTCAACGTGCCAGTCGGAACGCCCGCGTACCCGTAGCTGAAGCCCTGGTAGGTGCCGCTCAGGAATGACGTGATGCCGGAGACCTGCCAGTTGTCGAAGATTGCCTTGACGGCAATGTTGTTCCACCTTCGGCTCAGATTCGGTACCTCATACGCGTAGTGGAATACGAGCGTATGCGGTCGCCGCCCATTCGAGTTGTAGTTGCGTGCGTGATTGTCGCCGATGAACGGATCGATCGCCTGCAGGCTCTTGTTGGCAATCTGGTATGTATACGAGGCGCCGAGCGTCAGCCCGTCTCCGGAACGCCGTCGATTCGCCGAAAATTGGAGCGAATGATAGTCGCCGTAGCCCTCGAACGTGCGCTGCGTAATGTTCGCGTATCCTCGATACGGGCGCAGCAGGTCATCCGGCAGCGGCTGGACGACTCCGCCGGAGACGTTCGTGGGGTCGAGACTCGACGGCTGATAGGTGTATCCGTAGGGCCGCCCATTGATCGCCCGATCGATCCGTTGTTTTCTCGCGGCATTACCAACGTATGCGACGTCGGCAACAAGGTTCCATCCCACGTCACGCTGCACGCCGAGGCTCCAGTTGTATACGGTCGGCGGATCGAACGGGTCGAAGTAGCGGACCGAGGTGGTCGTCGCGGTGAGTGGACTCGCCAGCAACTCGGTCAACGTCGTGTAGTTCGTCGTGTAGGTGTTGAGCAGCGGTGGCAACTCAATCAAGTCCAAAACGTTGTCATCCGAGTACCGGTCGTAGAACACGCCGGCCCCGCCACGAACGGCCGTCCTGCCGTCTCCGGTCACATCCCACGCAAAACCAAGACGCGGAGCCACGCGGAAAGGAGAACTCCGCTGGGGCGTACCGTCGAAAACCTGCATACCGTTGATGAAGTTGCCGGAATTGGGAACGAGCCGTCCGACGTAGACGAGCGGCAGGATCTCTCCGGTCAATGGGTTCCTCGCACGCCGGGCTCCGCCGGATGTGACTGGCTGATATAAGAGTGGCGCCTGCGCGGCATTGAAGCTGTTCGGGTCGAACACCGCCACCTTGTCGCCCTCGCTCTGAGTCGGCGTGATGTAGTAGAAGCGGACGCCGGCATCCAAGGTGAAGTTCCGCTTCAGCTTCCAGTTGTCCTGGACGTAGAACTCGGTATTGATGAACTGTCCGTGGGCGGAGGGATGGCCGTCAGATTCCTGGTATTGCGTAACCGCACCCAGGAGTCCGTTGGCAAATCCGACGTTGGTGTTGAGTGGATTGGAATTGTCGGCATTGAAGCTCAATGCACCATTGAACGTCGACGATCGCTGTGCCGGGCGCGTCGTGTGCTCGACGAAGATCCCGGCCTTCATGTTGTGAGCGCCCTTGACCTTCGTGAGGTTGCCCGACACGTTGAAGAGCGTGTTGAACCCGAAGAACGGCCAGCGGCTCTCGACGTTGAAGGACGCGATCGAGTTGTTGTTCACCGAGGGAATACCGCCGTTGAACGTCGCCTGCGGCAACAGATTGTCGGGGTTCGCCTGCGGAAAAAACTGGCGGAATCCCGGCAGAACCTTCGACCGATCGTTGACGTCACGGGCGTTGGCGTCAAGGGCGCTGGTGTACTGATGCGACCAGTTCACGCCAATCGTGAACTCGGCGAACGTGGACGAGTTGAACGAGTGCAGCAGCGTATTCACGTAGCTCACCGTATCAATCTCGTACTTGCTCGGCTGCTGCGGCCAGCCGGCTCCCGTCGACCCCAGGAACGAGACGCCGCCAGCCCGCTTCTCATAGCCGAACTGGAAACGACCGTAAGCCGTGGTGTTCTGGGCGATGTTCCAATCCATCCTGAGCACCTGATCGTTCCTCGGCCAGTCCTGTACCGTCTGGAACACGTAGTTGTACTGGCGTGTCCCGGTTGGGTCCTCTGCGTTCGGCATCGGGAAGAGGTTGAGGAGCGCCTGTGCGACCGGGTCAATTCGATTCTGGGGAATGACGTTCCCAGGGAAGCAGGCCGGGCCACCCGTTGTGGCGTTGCAGTTGCCGGCGACTTGCGGATCTCGGATGAGTACCAGGCGTCCCTGGCTGTCGAAGGTTTGCGAGAAATCACCGCGACGTTCGAGCGCGGTCGGCATCCGCCGCTGGTTCAAATTGCCTGGATCGGTTCGCGCGAGCAGATCCTGCGACCAGAAGAAGAACAGCTTGTTTCGACCACGGTTGAAGCCGGTGCCCGGCAGCAGCACCGGACCTCCGAGCGTCCATGCTGTGTTGTCGAACTCATAGAGCGGCGGCTCGCACTGGGCCGTCTGGCCGAGTGCGCATTGCTGCCGGCGCGAGAATTCGTTCCCGTTGAGCGACGTGTCGCGCTTGTAGTACGCCGCGCTGCCACGAAAGTCCTTCGTCCCACTGCGGGTCACAACGGTAATCGTTGCACCCGAGCTGCGACCGTACTCTGCCTGGAAGTTCGACGTCTGCACGCGCACCTCGGCGATCGAGTCGAGCGCCGGGGCCGCGTAGTTGCCGCTATTGGATCCGGTGTCCTTGTTGGTTACTCCGTCGTACGAGAAATTGAAACCGCCGCCACGTCCGTTGATCGACAAGCCACCCATCGAACCCCAGCCCGGAGCTTCTCGAGCGCTCGTGTCGATGACACCCGGCAGCAGCTTGAGATATCCCGCGAAGTCCCGTCCTTTCATCGAAATGTCTTCGATCTGCTCTCGCTCGACGAGCGCCGAACGCGCGGCGTTGGTCGTCTGCACCAGAGCCGCCTCGCTCGTGACGGTGATGGTCTCCTGGAGCCCGCCGACCTCCAACGCGATCGTGCGCAACGCCACGCGTTCGGTCGCCCCCAGCACAATGCCTTTTTGCTCGTACGCCTTGAATCCCTGCATCGTCACCGTGATGTCGTAGGTGCCGGCTAGCAGATCGGGAAACACGAACGTGCCGTCTGGCGCCGTGATGGTTTCGCGAGTGTTATTGGTTCCGGCGTTCCTGATGACGACGGTTGCGCCGGGCATGACGCCGCCGCCCGCGTCAGCGACCGTGCCGGAAATCTGACCCGTCAAACCCTGCGCGATTGCGGCGCGAGGAATGACGAGCGCTGCAGCGATGATGCCCGCCGTGAGTAACATCCTGGAGAGACGACACTTCACAATGGCCTCCTGCTGTCTACACCGCACAACGGCAACCTGAGCCGATGGACTTCTGCGCGGGGAGGTTACGCCCGAGGCCCAAAAACTGTCAAACAACTCTTCGTCTGAGAGCGGCGTTCTGCGGAGAAAAACGACGGCCCGCGAAAAGGGCTGTTTTTATTGGAGATTCTGGATGTTCGAATCTGGAGGGGTTACGCCGGATCGCGCCGTATTTTACAGTGCGCAACGCTCCCGCGGAGTGCTCCGGCGGGCGGAACCTCATTTCGCCGGCGGGGGTGCTAGTACGAACGCCAGAAGATTCGCTATGTCTTCCTGGCTATAGCCCTCGAGCACTCCCTCGGGCATCAGCGATACCGTCGATGCGGCGCGCGTCGTAATCCTGGCTTTCTGCAGCACGACCGGCTTGTCGGGATTGTCGGACGTCCGCACGAGAACCGCCGCTGGCGTTTCACGCACGATCACGCCGGTGACGATCGTCTTGTCGTCGAGCTCGAACATCTCGGATTGATATTGGTCCGAAATAATCTTCGAGGGCCACAGGATTGCTTCGAGGACGTCCTTCTTCTTGAAGCGGCTGGCAATCGTGGTCAGATCGGGCCCGACGTCTTTGCCGATCTCTCCGAAGCGATGGCACGCGGCGCACAGCTTGTCGAAAATCGGCCGGCCCGCGTCGGGAGAGCCACCGCCTTCCTGTTTATTCTGATACTCGAAGATTGCTTCGCGGGTCAGCTGCGGACCAGGGGGTTGCGAGGCACGCGTCTGCGACGCTCGGCCGATCGCCAACGCGATGAATACACCGGCGACCGCAACGAGCACCCGTGTTGCCACGTTCTTCATACAATCCGATTATGCTTCAACTTCCGTTGTCGCCGAGCTCGAGCCTTCTTTGATTCGCGCCTACGCCGATCTCCTCCGCCCTGCCAACGTGGTCACTGCGCTTGCCGATGTGCTCGCCGGGTACGCGCTGGCGGGATTGGGCAGAGCTTCAGCACTTCCCTGGCTGCTTGGTGCCACGGCATGCCTGTACGCCGGTGGCGTTGTCCTGAATGATTTCTTCGACCGTCGCCTGGACAGCATCGAGCGGCCGGAGCGGCCGATCCCGTCCGGGCGAGTGCCGCCGCAACACGCGGCAACCATTGCTGCGCTCCTGCTGGCTGCCGGACTGATCCTCGCCTTCCGCGCCACGCCCCCGGCAGGGGTTATCGCGGCAGCGATTGCCTCGTTTGTCGTCCTTTATGACGCCTGGGGCAAGCGGCACCCGCCGGGGCCAGCCATCATGGGTCTCTGCCGCGCGCTGAACCTGCTGCTTGGCGTCGCCGCCATGCCCGAAATGTTGAATCAACGGGCAGTGATTGCGGGGATTCCGTTTTCGTATGTCGTGGCAATTACAGCCCTGAGCCGGGGTGAAGTACACGGCGGCGTGCGGCGGGTGGCGACGTTTGCTCTGGTATCCTTGGGTATCGCCCTCTCAGGTCTCGCGCTGGTGGCCAGTCAATCCAGGGAGCCGGCTTGGTCGGGCGTCGTGCTGGTGTTCCTGACATGGCGCGTTCTCCCTCCGTTCGTGAATGCCCGGCGCAGTCCGGACGCTCGGAGGATTCGTCATGCGGTACGGACCGGGGTGCTGTCGCTGGTGCTGGTGAATGCCGTCATCGGCACCGCCTACGCAGGCCCGGTTTACGGCGCGATGATTCTGACAATTGCGCTCGTCGCGGGCTGGCTCGCGCGGTTGTTTGCGGTGACTTAGCGCCTCGGCCCGAGCGAGGCGCCGGCTTGCCAGCCGGAGCGCCGGCCCGGCTTCGTTGAAACTGCGGCGGGCACCCTTGGCCAGGAAACGGCGCGAAGGTTGGAGGGAAGCGGCTCGGAGCGCCGCCGCCGAGCGAGAGCGAGTGGGGGTGGGGCCCCACGAGCACTGAGCAAAGATGCAGGCAGATTCGATCGACCAGCACTTCACCGTCCCGTTTCGCTATCGGGTGTACTTCACCCGGG
>JBAROV010000109.1:0-1884 GCA_049642465.1 Vicinamibacterales bacterium | reverse complement strand
ATCGACGCCGACGGTGGAGCCGTGCTGACGTCGTACCGGGAGCCGTTTGGCGGCACGGCGGTGCTGCTCGCGGCGCTTCCGATCGATCAAGTCGAACCCACTCCCTTTCAGCGCGATCCGTCGGAGCCCCACGTCAAACGGCTGATGCATGTCATCGAGACGCTCGGGCGCTTTCTCGATCCGATCATCGCAACGCGCGAGGACGGCAAGTACTGGACGCCTAACGGCAACCATCGTCTGCAGGCGCTTCGCAAGCTCGGGGCGCAGTCGATCCTTGCGCTCGTCATCCCCGATCGCGACGTCGCCTTCAAGATTCTTGCGCTCAACACTGAGAAGGCGCACAACCTGAAAGAAAAATCGCTCGAAACGATCCGCATGATGCGGGCGCTCGCCGGGCGGGGCGACAAGCGCGAGGAACGCGCGTTTGTCTTTGAATTCGATCAACCCGCGTTCCTGACGCTTGGCGCCGCCTACGAGCAGCGGCCGCGACTGGGCGGCGGTGCCTATCATCCTCTGCTCCGCCGGATCGACGACTTCCTCGACGAGCCCCTCCCGCGCGCGATGAAGGAGCGCGAACGGCGCGCGTCCGCCCTTCTGGCGATTGACGACCGGGTGAGCGAGATCGTGCAGAAGCTCAAGGCGCGCGGACTGACCAGCCCCTATCTCCGGCCGTTCGTGGTCGCGAGAGTCAATCCGATCCGATTCTCGACATCAACCGAATTCGACTTCGATGAGGTAATGGGGCGAATGGAGCGTGCGGCGGACAAGTTCAAGGTGGAAAAGATCCGCCAGGAGGATGTCGTGCGGGCTGGAGGGGGACCGGTCGAGGAGGAATGAGCGCCTGTGGCGAGCATCAAAAGAAGAGGGCACAAGCGTTATCATAGGAGGGCCAGCGCCTGGTGGCAGGACGGTAGCCCGAGGAACCCCATCATGCGTTCCGTGTTGATTCGCCGCACCCTCGCCTTCGGGCTCGCGAGCGGCGTTGTGCTCGGCGCCGCCGAGCGCCGCGCCGTCGCGCAAGATCAAGCGCGATTCCGCTCCGGCATCGAGCTCGTCAACGTGACGGCGACGGTCATCGACAGCAACGGCCGATTCGTCACCGGGCTGAGACAGTCAGACTTCACGGTTTACGAGGACGGCCGGCCGGTCGAGATCGCATACTTCAGCGCCGAACGCGTGCCCCTCAGCCTCGGCATCGTCCTCGACACGAGCGGCAGCATGGCGGGCGCCAAGATCCAGGCCGCGCGTGCCGCGCTCGATCGTTTCCTGAAAAATCTGCTGGGTCCAGGTGACGAAGTCTTCCTGTATCGCTTCGACACGACCCCTCGCCTCGTCCAGGGCTGGACGACGGAGTACGGGCGGATTAGTGCTGAACTCGCGCGTCTCCATCCAGACGGGGCGACATCGCTGTATGACGCGGTCGCACGAGCGCTCCCTATGGTGCAGTCGGGACGGCATCGGAAAAAGGCGATGCTCGTGATCTCTGACGGCATGGACACCAGCAGCGACATCGACCGTCAAAAGCTGAAGCAGTTGATCCGCGAGTCCGAAACACTGATTTACGCCATCGGGATGGACGCGGCGCGAGCGCTCTCGCCGTCGTCGCAATTCTCACCGGACATCGACTTCCTCGCTCAGCGACGGCGTCCGATGCCGTTCCCGCTGCCTTTCCCTGGCAGGCGCACTCCACCCCGAACGCCGCCAATGCCGGGGGTTCCCCGACCAGGGCTGCCGCGGCCGCCGAGTGTTCCTACCGCGGAGCCACCATCTGAAGATCCGGGAGGTGCAGGCCTCGGGGGCAATGAAGGTGTGGACGCCGCCGCGCTGCGCGACATCACGGACGACAGCGGCGGCCGCACGGAGGTCGTGCGACATGCTCGTGAT
>JBAROV010000071.1:0-28915 GCA_049642465.1 Vicinamibacterales bacterium | reverse complement strand
CTGCCCAACCGTCGCGGGCTATAGCGGCGATCGTCGCGTCTGTAATACCGGGCCGCATCCCAGTAACCGTTTCTCTCGTCGTAGCGATCTTCGCGGCGGTCCCGCCGATCCTCGCGTCGATCCCATCGATCCTCACGCCGATCCCGCCGATCTTCCCGGCGATCCCTCTGGTCCTCGCGCCGATCCCACCGGTCCTCATGACGATCCCGGCGGTCCTTGCCCTGGGCGATCGCCGCCGCTTGCGTCAGACCGATGAATGATGCCAGGAGCAGTGCGACACTTGCCGCTCTGATACGGTTCATTTTGGGCCCTCTTTCAGAAGGTCACGATTGACCCGGCCCGACTCGAGCGCAAGCGGTATGCCGCCGGTGACTGCTCGAAATCACCGATTCCGCGGCCCTCTTCGACAGGACCTGCCAGGCGGGCGGCGCCTGTAGAGGACAGACCGTACTCGAACGATGACTGCGCCGAATCGAAAAGGAGGCTCGCCGCCCGACGCGCCACCACCATCGATCCGTTATCGGCGCTCCGCTCGTAGGCGCGCAGAATCGAGGCCTCCTGACGTCGATCGTGCGTTACGATTTGGCACCACCCGATGGCACGCCGCAGCAGTTTCAAAATGGTCGAGTCCGTCGGCCGCGCGTTGCCGGATGTGGAGGTGACCACCACGTGGGGTCAGCCCACACTCAAGGTAGGCGGCAGGATGTTCGTGTGCATGGCAGCGCACAAGTCGGCTGAGCCGAACACGCTCGTCGCGATGATGGATTTCGCCAGCAGGGACGCGCTCGTCGAGGACGACCCCTACACCTACTACCTGAAGGATCATTACGTGAATTACCCGTGTGTGCTCGTCCGGCTGTCACGCGTGGGTGCGGATGCGTTGCGGGATCTCGTCACCGGCTCGTACCGCTTCGTCAGCGCTCGGGCCGGGAGAAAACTGGTCCGACCTGGCCGTGGTGGAGCTGCTCGGCGAACACGTGCTCGTTGACGTTGTGTAACCAACAATGAGGCGCGAATGAACTCTCACACGAACCCCGCCTTCGCTGCGCTTCGCCGCGACAAGGGCTGCGTGCGCTGCGCAACCGCGGTGCTCGCGCTCCTGTTCGTCGTGCCCGCGCTCGCACAAGACGACCCGCCCTTCCGGGATCTCGATCGCTACGCGTTTGGCTATGCATATCCCGGCAGCCAGCTCAAGGATCATGTCTACGAGCGCTCGCGCCGGTTCTTCGCCACGGGTGACGCGGAGCGGGATGCGATCGGGACCGTGGAGGCGGTGCGGCAGCGGCAGGAGAATATTCGCCGCTTCGTCATCGCCAGCGTGGGAGGACTGCCGTCCGCCGATACGCCGCTCAACCCTCGTGTCACGGGTACGGTCGATGGCGACGGCTTCCGGATCGAGAAGATCATCTTCGAGTCGCGGCCGCGGCATTACGTGACGGCGAATCTCTATTTACCACTCAACCGGCCGGCGGGCCGGACCGCTGCGGTGCTTTTCCTGAGCGGCCATCACGACACGGCAAAAGTCGTGTCGGAATATCAGAACGTCTGCCAGACCCTCGCGCGGGCGGGCCTGATCGTGTTGTCGCAGGATCCGGTGGGCCAAGGCGAACGCTTGAGCTACTTCGACCCGGACACGAAGACAAACCCGGTCGGCATCGGCACGCGCGATCACGACTACGCGGGCGTGCAGGCCCGGTTCGTGGGCGAGACCATGGCGCGTTACATGCTGCACGATGCGATGCGCGGCATCGATTACCTGATCTCGCGTCCCGAAGTGGACGCGTCGAAGATCGGCGTGACGGGCAACTCAGGCGGCGGCACGCAGACGAGTCTCGTGATGCTGGCGGACCCGCGCGTGGCGGCGGCGGCGCCGGCCACCTTCATCATGAACCGCGAGACATATCAACGGACCGGCCAGCCGCAGGATGCCGAGCAGATCTGGCCGGGCTTCACCGGCGCGGGTTTCGATCACGAAGACATCCTGCTGGCGATGGCGCCGAAGCCGGTGTGCGTCCTCGCCGTGACGTCCGATTTTTTCCCGATTGAAGGCGCGCGCCGCACCGTGACGCGCTCGCGCCGCATCTGGGAACTGTCGGGCCGCGGCGCGGCGCTGGAACTGGTCGAGGACGATTCGACGCATGCCTACACGCCGAAGATGGCGCGGGCGGCGGCCCGGTTTTTCGCGCAGCACCTCCTGGCGAAGACGGTGGATCTGGCCGGGTTCAAACCACAGGCGTTTCCGCCGGAGCGGTTGCACTCGACGAAATCCGGACAGGTGCGGGGCGAGCTTGCCGACGCGGAGTTCGTCTTCGACTCGACAACCGCGCGACTGAAGGAAGTCGAGGCCGCGCGCGCCGCGCTGACCGGCACCGACCGAAAGGCTCGCGCGCACGAGTGGCTGCGCGACCAAGTGATGCGGCAGCGCGACAACACTCCGCTGAACCCGCGCCGGATCGATCGCGGGCGGGTCGTGGGTGCATTCACAGTCGACATCGCGTTCTGGTATCCGCAGCCGTATCTCGCGAATCTCGGCATGCTCATTCGCCCGCGCGAGCGGCGTACGGAGCAAATGCCGGTCACGATCGCGATCTGGGACGAGGGGACCGCGGCACTGTCGGCGCACACCGAGTGGATTCGCGCTGAGTGCGAGCGCGGCCGGGCGGTGTTTGTGGTGAATCTCTCGGGTATGGGCCCGCTGAAACCGGATGCGATCAACCAGGGACCGATCGGCGATCTCTATGGCACATGGCGCAAGCTCTCCGACGATCTCGAGTGGATGGGCGACAGCATGGTCGCCTTGCGGACATATCAAGCGTTACGCTCGATCGAGGTGCTCGGCGAGTGGCCGGAGCTGCAGCGGGACGAGGTGCGCTTCTACGCCGAAGGCCGCAGCGGCGTGCACGCGAAGCTCGCCGCCGCACTCGCGCCGAACGTGAAGGGATGCGAGTGGCGGGATGGCTTCAGGTTCAGCGACTTCGTGCGGACGCGTTCCTACGATTCGAAAGGCATCAAACCGTTTATCCTCCCGGGCGTGCTGCGGTATTTCGATATCGATGAACTCTGAGTGAAGAGCCCCGGGGAGCTTTCTTTGCTGGCTCACTCGGGCCGTCCCCCCCGTTCAGCGCGTGAGTGCCTGGCGGCAATCACCTTGGACATGACGTGGACAGGTCCCTCCATAGCACAAGACGCTGGCAGCTCAAGACCGCAGACGGGCTTCGCACATCTAATAAGAAATGAATCCGGCCGTTGTCGTCGTATGCCTGCTGGTCGCCGCCCCGGCCGCCGCAGCTGAACCGTTGCGCAGCGACAGGGAGAACGAGCGTCCGCCCGCAGCTCCGGAATATCGACTCCGCGAAGTGCGTTTCGCGGGAGATCCTGCGTTCAAGGCCGATGCCCTGAAGAAGGTGCTCGAGGAACTCAAAGGCCGGCGGTTGATTCCGGGGATCTGGACCCGTCGTCCACCATATGACGCTCCCGCCGTCGAGGCAGATCTGGCGCGGCTCCGTTCCTTTTATCTTTCGAACGGGTACTTCGACGCGCGGGTCGAGATTGGAGATGTGACATTCGACGGACGCGACGCCACGGTCACGCTGCACGTGCAAGCGGGCCCGCAATCACGGGTCCGTCAGCTAAAGATTGCCGGGCCCTTCAAGGAGGACCGGAAGATCGTCGGCGGTTTGAATGGGGAGTTCCCAGTCGATCGTCTGTGCGAGTGCCTCTTCGATGCGAAGCGGGCGGCTGAAGCACAGGGCCGCATTGACTTCGCTGCGGAACTGGAAGTCTCACAAGCCAACGAAGCGGCGCGGACTGGAAAGGCGAGCAGCTGGCTCGACATCACGGCCTCAGTGCGGACGGGATCCCCATACATCGTCGGTCGAATCAACTTCTCGGGTCACTACCGAATCAATGAGTCAACGCTGCGTCGTGCGATGGTTCTGCAGGAACGGGGCTTGTTCGACGTGGGACAGCTCCGGCGCAGCCTGGCGCGGCTCAATCGGTCTGGCCTGTTCGAGCCGATCGCGCCGGATGATGTCGTCATCGAGAAGAGCCCCTCCGACCTGACGGCCGATCTGACGATATCGCTGCATGAGCGGCCTCGCGGGCAATGGTGGCTTTCCGGTCCGGTTGCCGCAACCGGCTTCACCGGCTCGCTGCAGGGTGCGATCTCGTCGCGACTCCCGGCTTGGGGGCGCGGCGTCCTTGAAACATCCACCTACTACGTCACATTCAGTCTGATCGGGCTTCCGAATCCGCTCGCGCGCCTCTTGCCGTTTGCCGCGAAGACGCGGCTGTCGCCATCGCTGCTGCTCGAGCGTCCGTACCTCCCGGGCCAGGTCTTCTCCGGCTTCGCACTCTCACCGAAGCGCCCAGTCCGGACGTTGCTGTCAAGCTACGGCGTGACCCATCTTGGTCGCGGAGCGCGCGCGGTGCTCGAAAGCGATCCGTCCGTCCCGACGACCCTCCTGGTGCCAGTGCAGTCGTCTCACGCCAGTGTCGATGGGGAACGCTCGCGTGTCGGGTTCCTCATTTGCGAACCGCGGCAAGCGCGCCTTCGATGGCTGCGCCGTGGCGCCGCGTACGCAGCAGATCTAGCGCTTGGTGCGTTTCGGCCCTTCTAGTGGCGAGTATCACTTAACAGTCCACTAGTGGCAGGTGAGCGAGAAGGCGGCTGAGCCGTGAGAAGCCGCGGCCCGGCTTGCAGGCAACCATCGAAGGTGCGACACTCCCCCAGTTCTCGCAATTCCTCGAGGTACCGAACCCTTCGGCGCCAACCGATTCTGGCAGGTCAGGCAATCCAATCCCAGAGGAGGTCTCATGACACAACGAAGCCTTCACCGAGCCGTCATGTTTGCGGCGGCGGTACTCGTATTCACCTTCTTCTCCGCGCAACTCCCGGCGCAGACGCTCTATGGGACGCTGGTGGGCAACATCACCGACCCAAGCGGTTTGCCGGTGGTGGGAGCCACGGTGCGCGCCGAACATTCCGGCACTGGGCTGACGCGCGAGACGAAAACGAACGAGCGTGGAGGCTTCGTTTTTTCGGACTTGCAGTCGGGGTCCTACAATCTGACGGTGCGCGCGGATTCGTTCGCGCCGTTCACCACAACAGGCCTGCAGATCTCGGCGAACGCGGTCACCCGCACTGACGCGCAACTGGAGTTGCCGACCCTCGCGGAGGCGGTCACCGTCGCAGCCTCGGCGGTTGCGCTGCAGACCGATCGGGCGGAGGTTCGCAGCGAGATCGACACGAAGCAGGTCAACCACCTGCCTGTGTCCGGCGTTCGGAACTACACGGCACTGCTGGCCCTCGTGCCTGGCGTTTCGCCGCCGGCGCCCGCCCATACGCTTGCCGCCAATCCCCAGGAGTCGCTGGCTGCTGCGGTCGGCGGGCAGACTGACGAGAGAAACGACACCCGGATTGACGGCGCCGGCAACACGTTCATCTGGCTTCCGCGTCTCGTTGCCTATAGCCCACCGCTTGAAACGATCGAAGCCGTCAGCGTCGTGACCAACAGCATGGATGCCGAGACCGGGATGGCAGGAGGCGCCGCCATCAACGTGCTCACGAAATCGGGCACCAACAACTTCAGCGGCACGGTCTTCGAGCATCACATCAACAGCGCGCTCAAGGCGCGCAATGTGTTCTATGTCGATCCGACCAAGCCGAAATTCAACCAGAACCAGTGGGGAGGCACGCTCGGCGGGCCGATCTTCAAGAACAAGCTGTTCTTCTTCGCCAGCCACGAGCGGACCAATCGCGAGAGCAATGTGTCGAGGTTCTTCACGGTGCCGACCGTCGAGGCGCGGCGGGGGGACTTCAGCAGCTACGGCACGACCATCTACGATCCGCTCACCGGGAATCCGGACGGTTCCGGCCGCACCCCCTTCGCCAACAACATCATTCCAGCGGACAGGATCAGCAGGGTCGCGCGTCAGATCATCGAGTGGCTGCCGATGCCGACCACATCCGCGACCAGTTCGAACTACTTTGCCTCGGGCGTGGCAGATTTCAATCGCCACTCGTCGGATGTGAAGGTCAACTGGAACCCCTCGGGAAGATTCACCATGTTCGCGCGCACCAGCGTGCTGAAGTTTTCCGGATGGACGCCGACTCCCTTTGGCCGCGCCTCCGGCGGCGCCATCCCGCCTGACCTGTCCGAAGGGCCGGTGCAGGGGCTCAACAACAGCATCTCAGTCGGTATCACATACACCATCACGCCGACGTTGTTGCTGGATGGCACCGTCGGGTTCAACCGTGTCACGCCCGAGGCGCTCCATGCCTTGTGGGGTGAAAACATCGGGCTGAACGAATTAGGGCTCCCGGGCACCAACGATCCGAACGACATTACTTACAGCGGCATGCCGCAGTTCCGGATCTCGGGTTACTCGACCTACGGCAACCCGGGGGCCGCAAGGCCGCAACGCTGGCACGACAACCAGCGCCGGTACAACGCGAATATCTCGTGGATGAAGGGATCGCATGGCTTCCGGTTCGGATTCGATCTCTCAAACGAGCACATGAACCACTGGCAGGTAGAAGGCGGCGGCGGACCGCGCGGCGACTTCGCCTTCAACGGCGGGCAGACGGCAATCCGGAACGGCCCGGCGACCAATCAGTTCAACGCGTTCGCGGCGTTTCTTCTGGGGTTGCCCTCGTCGGTCGGCAAGGCAATCGCTCCCGAACTGCCGCTGACGACGCGCGCGTGGAGACAGGGGTTCTATGCGCGCGACCAGTGGCAAGCGACGCGCGACCTGACACTCACGCTCGGTGTGCGCGCCGAGTATTACCCAGTCGTCACCCGGAAGAACCGCGGTGTCGAACTGTACGACGTCACCACCAACAAGGTGCGGATCGGCGGCGTTGGCTCGGTTCCCGGCGACGTCGGAACTTCGGAACGTGTGCACTTCGCGCCACGGCTTGGCGCGGCGTACCGAATCGGCGACAAGTGGGTGGTTCGCAGCGGCTTCGGGATCAGCACCGATCCGTTCTCGCTGGCGCGCCTGTTCCGGACGAACTATCCCTCTCTCGTGGTGATGGACATCGTGGCGCCGAACTCGTTCCAGTTCGTCGGCAGAACCGAAGCTGGCATCCCGCCGGTTCCCATCCCGGCGCTGGGCAACGGGATCATCGACATTCCCGGTAACGTCGCCGCCACCGCCATGCAGGAGGAATTCAACCGCGGGTATACGCAGAGCTACAACGTGACGGTCCAGCGCGAGCTCAATTGGGGTTTTTCCGCCCAGGCCGGCTACGTGGGATCGCGAACTATCCGCCCGCTCTTGACGATGGAACTCAATTACGCGCTGCCCGGCGGCGGCAACGCCGGCAGAATTCTCAATCAGAAGTTCGGCCGCACCGCGGGCACGACTCTTCAGCTGCCGTATGAAGATGGGACCGGGAGATACGATTCGTTGCAGGCGACGCTGACGCGCCGGTTCAGCGGCGGCTTCCAGCTGCAGACCAGCTACACGTTTTCGAAATCGATTTCCTGGGCCACCTCGTGGATGGATCCATCACAGTTCCACCGCAATCGCACGCTCAGTTCCTTTGACCGTCCGCACAATCTGCAGATCGGGTGGGTGGCAGAACTGCCGTTCGGCGAGGGGAAGCCTTTCGGTTCCCAAGGCCTCGCCAAGATGTTGCTCGGTGGCTGGCAACTCAACGGCATTTTCAGCAGCTATAGCGGCACGCCGTTTACGGTGTCGTCGTCGGGTACATCGCTCAATGCCCCGGGCAACACGCAAACCGCGGATCAGGTGCTGCCGGAGGTGAAGATTCTTGGTGGGACGGGACCGGGACAGTCGTATTTCGACCCGCTGGCGTTTCGCTCCGTGACCGAGGTGCGCTACGGCAATAGCGGACTGAACATCCTGCGAGGGCCTGGAGTCGTGAACCTGGACCTGGGACTCTTCCGCGAGTTCCGAGTTCGGGACCTGCGGATTCAGTTCCGAGCCGAGGCGTTCAACGCGACCAATACACCGCATTTCAACAATCCCGGCGCCAACGTCTCCAACATGCGCCTGAATGCGGACGGCACCGTGAATTCGCTGGGAGGCTTTACCGAGATCACCAGCGCCCGGCCAGACGAGCGGCAGGTGCGAATCGGCGTCAGGGTCGCGTTCTGAGCGGCGCGGGAGCATCCGCACATCTTCGGCGGGAAGACGCGGTCGGCGCGCGTGCCGAAAACGTGGCTACTTTTCGAATATCACATTGTCGGCGATGACCATGCCCTGCTTGTTCACGTCGCACTGATCGCAGAACGCCGTCAGATTGATCGAGGTGAGCCTCTTGAAAATGTCCTTCGGGTCGACGCGCCGATCCGTGACCCAGGCTGGCTGCGCGAATCCTGTGAGCGGCACCTTATAGGTGTTGAGGCCCGGCAGCACCTTGAAGGTCATCTGCGGGTATGTCATCGACATGTCCCTGCCGCGTTCGCCGCTGATCGCCTCGAGGCGCAAAATGGGGATGCCCGTCGCGTAGACCTCGAGCGAAAGCGTCTTGAACCCGCTGACGTCGTCTGGCACGGAGACGCCGTTGGCGTCTGGCAACCCGTGAATCTCCACGGTCACACCCGCCCATTGATTCGGCGCGAGCAACGAGAAATCGAACTTCATGGCCCGATTCGGATCGTCCTTCTTGATGCGGACCAGTTCAGGCGCGGGGGGGTTGCTGCCCTCGAGTCCCTTGAACGTGCTCTTGTGGACGCGGCTCTCTTCGTAGCCGTACAACTGAATCAGGCCGCCTCGTGCGCTGACCGGACGGCCGTCCTCGACCCTCTCAAAATCGGCGTAGACGAGCCGTTTCGAATCAGCCCGCTGATCTTGCGGCGTGCCCGTTCGAGCGCTCCGAGTGGATAGCGCGAGCGTCGCGAGCGACACCGCGGCGAGCAACGCGAACACGATCGAACGCTTCACGACACCCACGACCATCCTTCAAGGTTTGACAAGGACTGAGCAGCCTCTCGTCGTTGCTTCGGCGATCGCGCACGAATATACCTGACAAGTGGACATCGGCGCGAGCCGGGGAGTTTTGGCTCGACCGACGGTCATCCTGTCAATGAAGGAGAGCTCCACCCCGCCGTAGCCGTGCACAGGAGCTGAGGCTCATGATAGTCCCGGCAGAATCTCCTCCATTTGCCGGATAGTGCCCACACGGTGGCCCTTCCATACTGACGCGCGACGCGGTTGTGTGCGCAGCCGTTGTCTTTTTCGTCGTGTCGCGTGTCGACGCGCTGATTCGCGACACGGGTCCCCGTGACTCGATACCCCCCTTGGTCCGTTTGCATTTCCTGGTCACTCGACAGGAGGAGTAGAGATGACGCGAGCCTTTCACGCGATCCTGCTACTTGCGGCCATTCTGGTGGCAGCGAGCGGCCCTGCCTATGCCCAAGCGACGGCAGGTACTGTGTTTGGGAAAGTCACCGACGATACTGGCGGCGCCCTGCCAGGCGTCACCGTGATCATCTCCGGTACCGGGCTTCTTCAGCCGATGAAGGCGGTGACCGCTACATCGGGCGGCTATCAGATTCCCAGCATTCCCATCGGCGTGTACAGCATTTCGTTCGAGCTCCACGGATTCAATACGCTCGTTCGCCAGGGCGTTCGCGTCACGACGGATGCCAACGCCCAGATCGATGCAAAACTCGAGGTTGGCGCTGTAGAAGCCGAGGTCACGGTGACCGCGGATTCGCCAATTGTGGATACGAAGTCGCCGAAGACCGGCGCGACGTTCACGCGCGAGATTCTCGAGGCCATTCCCACTGCGCGCGACCCGTTCCAGGTCATGAACATGACGCCAGGCATCATCATGCAGAACAGCACTGACCAGCCCTCAGGCGTCAATGTCGCCGGCAGTTCGTCTGGGCAGCAGATGAGCCCCTCGTTCCGCGGCGCCGGATCCGGCAACACGCAGTGGAACATGGATGGGGGCACGATTACCGACATGGCGGCGACAGGGGCGGCACCGATTTATTTCGACTTCAATGCGTTCGAGGAGATCCAGATCACAACGGGGGCGGCTGACGCATCGCAGCAAACGGGCGGCATCAACATCAACTTGATCACGCGGAGCGGTAGCAACTTTTTCAGGGGCAGCGCTCACGTGCTCTTCGCCAACAACGACCTGCAGTCACAGAACGTCAACGAGGCGCTCTTCAACCGCGGCGGCACGGCGTCGTCGGGCGTCTCGGGGTCGCCCATGAAGCTCATCACCGATGACGGCTTCGAGTTGGGCGGGCCAATCAAGCGGAATCGTCTTTGGTTCTGGGGAGCGTACGGCTACCAGAAAATCGACCTCGGTGTGCTGGGGTTCTATGACACGGCGCGCTCCGGCTGCAACCCGCCGCCTGCCACGTTCGACAAGCTCAAAGAGCATCAAGACTGTTTGAAGGCCGACACCACGCTGATCAAGAACACGAATGCGAAAATCAACTACCAGCTCAACGCGTCACACCGGTTTCAGGCGCTGTATCAGAATTCGAACAAGATTCGAAACGCGCGCGGGGCGAGCGCAACGACACTGCCGGAAGCAACCGTCCGCCAGTACAGTCCCGGCGGCAGTTGGCAGGTGAACGCCAAGCATACCTGGATCCTGACCGACCGGCTGGTGCTCGAGAATCAGTACTTGTTCGTCCACAACTTCTTCAACCTGGACTTTCAGGACTATGACAAGGACTGCGCCTACTCGGTGGGCGGCGCCTTTCCATCCAACGCGGATTGCCTCTTCAACATCCAGCGATTTGTCGATCGCGACGAGGGCGTCACTGGCAGGTCAGCGAGTGCGAACTTCTTCGAGCGGCCAGAGGCGCAGGTCAAGACCGACGGCAACTATTTCATCTCGGGCGTGCTCGGTGGTGATCATGCGGTCAAGTTCGGCGTCGCGTGGCGCGAGAACCAGAGCAACAGCTATAGCCACACCGGCGGGTTCGCGGACGCGCGATACCAGACACGCAACGGCGTGTTCGGACCAGACTCGGCGATCCTGAGGCGCGACACGCATACCCGGTCGGCGTTGTCGACCCTCTCGGTTTATACCCAGGATTCGTACAGTCGCGGACGGTGGCGGCTCACCGGGGGCGTACGGTGGGATCTGCAGGACGATCGCATCTTCGAGAGCTGTGTGCCAGCCAGCCCTCTGGCGCCCACACTCCTCGCGGCGCAGTGTACGGAGGCGTACGATTCACCGGTGGACTTCAGCGACGTCGCGCCGCGGTTGTCTGCGACCTACGATCTCTTCGGTACCGGCAAGACGGCGCTCAAGGCCAGCTACGCGATGTACTTCGAGCAAGGCGTTGGCACCTCCGGAGTGCGCAGCAACACGGGAACGCTCAATCTGACGTTCGGTTTCCCGAGCGGCACCAATACGAGCCGCTGGTCTGACGCCAACGGCGACCACATCGTGCAGGGCAATGAACTGAGCGGCACGCCCCCGCTGCCAGCGCGCTACAACCTGGCGAACGGTCAGCTCGATCCGAACTTCAATGAAATCGACCCCCATCTCAAGAACAATCGAACGCGTGAGGTGGTTCTCGGGGTCGATCATGAGTTGCTGCCGAACCTCGGAATCGGCGCCGATTACATCTATCGGAAGTACGACCGTGGCAATTCGGACTACGTGATCGATTTTGTCTACCCGCCCTCTGACAACTACGTTGGACCATTCGACTATACCGATCCGGTCAGCCGTCAAACGGCGACGTATTGGCAGGTGTGCGAGACATGTCCCCGTGAAACGGGCACAACCATCACACGAAACGACCCGGAATTCACGACCTTCCATGGCGTGGAATTGTCGGTGCAAAAGCGGTTCAGCCAGCGATGGCGCGCGGCGACTTCGCTCACGCTGGGCAATGCCACGACCTTCCTTCCAGTTGGGTCGTACTCGGACCCGACGAATATCGATAAGACGCATGGCCGGCCTGGCGGCAATTCGAACATCCGATACGTGTTCAAGATGCTCGGACAGGTCCAGTTGCCCTGGACAATCCACGTGGCAGGCAATCTCAACGTTCAGGACGGCTTCATCCGCACGCTCACGATCAGGGGACCGACCGGTCGATTCGGTGGATTCAACCCGAATGGCACCAGATCGACCCTCGCCCAGCCAACCCTTGAAGTGTTTCCGCGCGGGACGAATCGATTGCCCGGATTCACGGAGCTGGACCTCGGATTTTCGCGCCCGTTCACCTTCCGCAACGGCAAAACACGAGTGACGTTCACCGCGGATGTGTTCAACGCCCTGAATATCAATACCATCAGGGGGCTGCAAAACAACCTGAGTCTCACGAGTTTCGATCGCGTGACCGCCATCGTGCCGCCGCGCGTCGTCCGGCTGGGCGCCAGGATCAACTTTTAGCGCCGCACACGTGTTTTGTTCGAGCCTGTTCCAAGATCCGGTTCAGATTCCGCGCACTTCGAATCCGAATGCCTGCGGCCTGTCCGAGGGTCGTGTCGTGGGTCGCCAGCGCCGGCAGCGAACCCATGCGGTCGCGCCAAATCAGCGCGGTCGCCAGGTGGAGCGCGGCAAGTGTTCCGAGCGGCATCGCCATCGGTTCGCTGGCGCGGCCAAGGACCGGTGTTCGCAGCAGCACTAGTCGCAGTCGAGCTAACTCTCGTCACTCGTGCTTGATTCGGCGAAGGTTCGTGCTTAAAATGTCTACCCTTAGGCATTCTAAGTATGCCGCGGGCAACGAACAGCGACCAGCTTCACGGCACTCTCGACATGCTCGTTCTCAAAGTCCTCGAGAACGGGCCGCTCCATGGATATGCCATTGCCGTCAGACTCGAGCGCATGTCGAATGACGTGCTGAGTGTTGAGGAGGGATCCCTTTATCCAGCGCTGTATCGGATGGAGCAGCGCGGCTGGCTTGCTTCGGCATGGGCGCTGACCGACACCGGACGGCGTGCTCGGTTTTACAGGCTCACGAAGGGCGGTCGTGCGCAGCTGCAGGCCGAGACTGCCAGCTGGCTGCGTCTGACTACCGCTGTCGCCGATGTTCTCAATGGTTAGCACTGGCTTCACCCGAATAGGCCGGCGAACGAGCGCGCGAGTGAGCCCACGCGAACGGAGTGCGCCGGCGAAGCGGCGCGCGAGAGAGCGTGTGGGGGAGTGCGAATGACCGCGATCCGAATTGCGATCGCGAGGACGCGCGCGCTGTTCAGGCGCGACGTGACGATGGATGACATCCGCGAGGAGCTGAAGTTCCACGTTGAGATGCGGGTTGACGAATACGTGCGACGGGGCATGGATGCGCGCACGGCGCAACGAGCGGCGCTGCGCCGATTTGGAAACCTTGCGGTCATACAGGACCGCGGCTATGACGTGCGAGGTGGAGGCGTGATGGAGACAATGCTTCAGGACCTGAAGTACGGGCTCCGGCAACTGGGCCAGCATCCCTCGTTTTCGATCGTGGCGGGCTTGACGCTGGCGCTCGGCATCGCCGTGTCCACGGCGCTGTTCAGCGTGATCGATGCGGCCCTCCTGCGGCCACTGCCGTACCCACATCCTGAGGAGCTCGTGACTCTGGTCGTCGAGGAAACACCTCAAAAGGGAAAGCCATCCCGCTACGATCCCTCCATAGCAGACATTCGAATTTGGCGGACACTCAGCACGATCGTCTCTCATGCCGGCATGGGACGTGTCAGGGGATTCCTCCCGCTGATCGTTGAGACCGCCACCCCGCAACGATTGATCGTGGCAGAAGCGTCAGAGGACTTTCTCGAGACCTACGGCGTCACACCAATTCTTGGTCGGAGCATTCAGCTGGATGACACGCGGCAAGGTGCTCTCCCTGTTGCGCTGCTCGGCCACGCGTTCTGGCAACGCGAGTTTGGCGGCGATCGGAACGTGCTGGGCCGCAACATCCGGATTCAGACTCGGCCCGTGACGATCATCGGGGTGCTGCCGGCCGGTTTTTACAGCGAAACGGCGGTCTGGCAGGCGAAGCAGTTCTCTGGCGCCTCGCTCGACAAACGTGGATCCGGGACGCCAGTGATCGCCCGGTTGCGGCCAGGAGTTACGCTCGCGCAGGTCGGAGCGGCCCTCGATGCCGTGACGCCGGCGTCCACAATGGGGCCGATCACGCTTCCCGCTCACGTCGTGATCAAGTCGATGTACGACGACGAGACCAGTCAGTTCGGCACCACAATCCGTACGCTTTCGCTCGCCGTGGGCCTGATCCTGATCATTGCCTGTGTCAACGTCGCGGGCCTGACACTCGCGCGAGGTGCCAGCAGGGACGTCGAGCTGGCGATCCGCGCGTCGATCGGCGCCGGACGAGGACGATTGGTCCGGCAACTGCTCACCGAGAGCGTGCTCTTGGCCGCGGCTGGCGCACTGATTGGAGTGTTCCTTGCCTATCTGTCACTCGACTCGCTTGTCGCGCTCATTCCGCTCTCGCTGCCGGCCAATTCACCGACCACGATCAACACGACGGTACTCGCGTTTGCGCTAGCCCTCACATTCCTCACAGCGCTGCTCTTCGGCCTCGTGCCTGCGCTCAAGCTCTCGCGTGCACCCGGCATGATCAGCACCATGTTGGCGGTGGGCGGCCGCAGTGGTGCGCCGTTATCGAAGCGCGCCGGACAGTGGCTGATTGCCGTCGAAGTCGCGCTGGCGCTCGTGCTCATGACCGGCTCCGGACTGATTCTCCGAAGCTTCGCGAGACTCGTATCCGTCGACCTCGGTTTCAACACCGACAACGTGCTCACGCTCGAAGTCGAGCCGCTCGATCAGACGGCGACAACCCGCCGTGAGTATTACGCCTCGCTCGGCCGGGGGCTGCGACTCATCCCGGAGGTAATAACCGTTGGCGCCATCGATCAACTGGCCCTGACTGGCGGCGCCGTGTTCCGGTTCGCGAAGGCAGATACAGGCGTCGCCGTTGGAGGTCCGCAGCGCACGGTGCTGCCGGGTTACTTCGAGGCAATGGCCGTACGTCCGCTCGCAGGTCGTCTCTTTGAAGACGCCGACCGAGTCACAGGCGAGGCGGCCATCCTCAACGCCACTGCGTCGCAGACGTACTTCGCCGGCGACGCCATTGGCCATACGATCCGAAGCGCTGGCAAAACACCACGTCAATGGCGCATCGTCGGCGTCGTTCCGAACATGCGGCACGGTGGTCCGCAGGGGCGCACAGAGCCGGAGCTGTACGTGCTACCTGATCCGAACCAGGCTGACGGATCGTTCGATGCCATGGCCATGGTCATGCGACTTCGCGAAGATGCATCAGTGTCGATCGATCGACTCAAGCAGATCGCGGAGGCGGTTGGGCCGCGTGTACTCGTGGGTCGCGTCCGGCCGGCCGACGCGATACTCAGTCAACAAGTGACGAGGCAGAGGCATCGGATGCTGCTGCTCACGCTGCTGGGCGTGTTCGGACTGCTGCTCACACTCGTCGGTATCTTCAGCATGACGGCCTATGCGGTGGCTCGCCGCACGCGCGAGATCGGGGTGCGCGTCGCCTTCGGCGCACGTCCTGGGCAGGTTGTCGGAGTAATGATCCGAGATGCTGCGTGGCCAGTTGCGTTCGGCCTCGTCGCGGGCCTGGCCGGCACGTACTACGCAACACGCCTCCTCAAGAGTTTCCTGTTCCAGACGACCCCGCACGATCCGGTCACGCTCGGTGCTGTTGTCGCGATGCTCGGCGCCGCGGCCTGCCTCGCAGCCTGGCTGCCGGCACGACGCGCAGTCTCAGTGGATGCCGTGACAGCTCTTCGCGCGGAATAGCTTTTGGGCCGCGGAACATAAGTCGCAACAACTATGGCGGCGCCCTTGCCGCCGCCGAGTCGCTCGCAAGTCTGGACCTAGGTGTGCCCCGTTCCGTCATGGCGATCCCCAATTCGCACCAGCAGCTCACGCAGCAACAGCCACTCCTCCGCTGGGGAGAGTTCCGTCAAGTGATTGATCAGTACGGACGACGATGGGGAATCGATGTGGCCCAAACGGTAATCCGACAGTTCGAACCGGTAGTCGTCAAGGATGATGTCTATACAGACGAGAACACACTGGTCACAGATGAACACCCTTGGTCCAGCAATCAGCTTCCGCGTCTCCGTCTGGTTGTTGCAGAAGCCGCAATGCAGTTCGTCTGGGGCGAGCATGGCACGTCTCCGCGAAAAACAGGGGCTTCAACTATACTCCCGCACAGCGCGATCGTTCTCTAAACGCGAGCGTACGCATGGTGGCAGCAGCACCGATCCTGGCCCTAGCGATCTCCGCACTCGCGGCGCCGGCTGATCCGCAGATGGCGGTCTCGGCTTCTCTCGACGCCGACTCGACGCAAGAGATCAAGGGTAGCGGCGTCATCCGCGGCCGCATCACGAGCCTGGACACCGGCAAGCCGCTCCGGCGCGCGCAGGTCAGGCTCACGATCGACGAACTGATCCCGTCGCCGCCGCGGACCGCGAGCACGTCGAACGATGGACGTTATGAGTTCCGCGACATTCCTCCCGGCCGCTACACGCTGCGTGTCGAGCGCAGTGGCTATCTCGCGCTCACCTATGGCCAACGGCGTCCAGGCGAACAAGGCCGGCCGCTAGAGATCGCAGCGAAGGAAGTCGCTGACAAGGTCGACTTCGCGTTGCCTCGAATGGGCGTGATCAGCGGACGCGTATTCGACGACCTCGGCGAGCCGATTGCCGGCGTCACCGTCTGGGTCCTCCAGACGCGGTATATCCAAGGCCGGCGGCAACTCGTCGCGACTGGCGCCAACGCGACAACCGATATCACGGGTCGGTATCGGCTGCTCTCACTCACGCCTGGCGACTACGCGGTCATGGGAACGACCCGCGAGACCTGGCCGCACGAGAGCGATCCCAAGCAGGTCTTCGGCTATGCGTCCACCTATTTTCCTGGGACGTCCACGGCGGCCCAGGCACGGCGCGTCAAGCTCGGCGTCGCCCAGCAAGCGTCAGGCATCGATTTCAGCTTGGTGGCGGGCCGGACCTCGACCGTTCGTGGCACCGCGACGAGCGCCTCCGGCTTGCCCCTCGGAGGCGAGACGGTGACGATGATGCGCGAGATCGGTGGATCGACCATGTGGATGGGGTCAGCGGTGGCCGTGGGCTCGGCGAAGGTTGCCGGAGATGGCAGCTGGACGCTGTCAAATATTCCGCCCGGCGAGTACCGCCTGTCGATACGGGCGGCGGCGCGCGGCGACGACCCGGCGCAGGAAGGGCAGATCACCACCACCGTTGCAGGTGGAGACGTCGAGGGTCTGGCGCTCGTCGCGGGCGCGGGCGGGACCGTCCGAGGCGAGGTGGTAACCGACGATGGATCGCCGCTTCCGGCCGGGTTCGACCGAATGCAGGTCCGCCCGCCGTTCACTCCGAACGCCCGGATGATGATTTCGGTGCTGCATCCCGACAACGGCCGGGTCCAGAGCGACGGGTCGTTCGGAGTCCACGGCGTCCTGAGCGACACCGTGCTCTCCATCGGCCCGCTGACGGGCGATTGGACGCTCAAGGCCATCGAGGTCGAGGGGCGCGACATGGCCGATCTCCCGCTGCCAATCGAGCACGGCAAGAGACTGTCGGGCGTCCGCATCGTGCTCACCAATCGGCCGACAACGATCCGCGGGGCGCTGCGTGACGAGAAGCTGAACCCGGTCGGAGGGACTGTCATCGTCTTCGCGGAGGACAGCGCGAAGTGGCGCGAGGGCTCGCGTGCGATCCGGACGACACGCGGCGATGAGCGCGGGCTGTTCACGTTCAAGGGGCTGCCGGCCGGAGACTATTTCTTGGCCGCCCTCGATTCCGTCCAGGACGCCCAATGGTACGACCCGGACTTCCTGGAAGGGCTGAAGGGCCGCGCCAGACGCGTCGCGATCGCCGACGCGGAGTCGAAGCAGGTCGACCTAGTGCTCAGGAAATAGCATGTGGATGCTCGCCGTCCTCATCGCCGCTGCAACGACTGACGCGCCGCAGCGTGACACCGCGCCGGCGGGCAAAGGCACGGCCGCGATCGTTGGCCGCGTGACCAATCTCGAGACCGGCGGGTCGCTGCGGCGAGCCGTGATCCTGATCACCTCTCCGACGTCGCCGTCCGACAGGCGCGTCAGCACGAATTCGGATGGACGCTACGAGGTCCGTGACCTGCCTGCAGGCGAGTATTCATTGAAGGCGGAACGCGGTGGCTATTTGACGCTCGCGTACGGACAGCGGCGGTTCGGCGAGGTGGGCAAGCCGCTGCAGCTCGGCGAAGGGCAGACAGCGAAGGCAATCGATTTCGCCCTCCCACGCTTGGGAGTGATCAGCGGACGCGTCGTCGACGAAACTGGCGAGCCGATCGCCAAGGTTTCCGTCTATGCGATGCAGTTCGCCCGCCATCAAGGCGCACGCAGGCTCATCCCGTTCGTCGTCCCCGAAGAATGCTGCTGGCGTGGCGCCCATGCGCAGACGGACGAGAACGGGGAGTATTCCCTGGTGCTTCCGCCAGGGGAGTTCGTGGTCATGGGACTGAGTCGCGAGACATGGCCGCTCGAGGCGGATACGACGCAGGTGTTCAGCTACCCGCCATCGTTCTATCCGGGAGTCGTCGAGCCAATTGAAGCGCAGCGCATAAAGGTGGGCGTCGGCCAGGAAGTCGGCAACATCGACTTCGCGCTCGTTCCCGCGCGGACCTCAAGAGTATCAGGGACGGTCGTCAACGCTGCCGGGGCACCGGTCGCCAATGAGTCCGTTACGTTGTCGCATCAGGTCATGGGACCGCAGGGAGGATCGACCTTCGCCCCCAACACCGGCCAGACCGGGCCTGACGGCCGCTTTTCGGTAAACAACGTCCAGGCAGGCGGGTACTTGCTGGCCGTTCGGGTGCCCGAGGCCCATGATCAGCCGGCGCAGGAAGGCCGCCAGACGATTCAGGTGGCCGGCATAGATATCGACGGCCTCGTCATCGTGACCGGCAGCGGCGGCACGGTTCGCGGCCGCGTCGCGAGTGACGACGGGACGCCGGTGCCTGGCCTCGAGCGATTGTCCGTACGCGCGCGACCGCTGATGTGGGCGGCACGGTCGTCGACGCTCGCGTCGTCGGACAACGGTCGCGTGAACGCGGACGGCACGTTTGAGGTGAAGGCGCTGATCGGACCTGTCGTGTTGACGATCCGAACGCTGACCGGCGACTGGACGCTGAAGGCCGTCGAGCTCGATGGGCGTGACCTTGCCGACGATCCAATCGACGTGCGGCACGGCGAGACGCTGAGCGGCCTCCGCGTCGTGCTTACCAACCGGCCCACCCACGTGCGCGGCGGCCTCGTGGACGACAAGAAACAACCAGCCGATGGCACCATCGTGATCTTCCCGGAAGAGACGTCACGCTGGCGCGAGGATTCACGGACCGTCCGAGCGGTGCGCCCGGATCAGCGCGGCGAGTTCTCGATCAAGGGACTGCCGGCCGGAAAGTATCTGATTGCCGCACTCGACTACGTGCAGGACGGACAGTGGTACGACCCGGAATTCCTGGCGGATCTGCGGTCCCGCGCGGAGCGGCTGTCGCTAGCCGAGGGAGAGAGCAAGCGCATCGATGTGACCGTGAGGAAATAGTCCGGCGTCGACAACGGCCCCGGCGAACGCTAATTCCAGGTGCCGGTGCTTCTGGAACACAATCCTCACAGACGTGTCCGCTCCGCGTCTGGTCGAACGTCTATACACTGCAAACTTCAACGCGGAGGATTTCTCTATGAGCGAATACGTGTTCCTGTATCGGGGTGGCAGCCGACCGACGTCGCCTCAGGATGCCCAGACGGTCATGCAGCAATGGATGACGTGGCTGCAGGATCTCGGCAAGCGCGGTCACCTCAAGGATCAAGGGCAGCCGCTGGAACCAACCGGCAAGGTCGTCACCGGCAAGCAGAAGACGGTCACCGACGGTCCGTTCGCCGAAGCCAAGGACCTGGTGGGCGGTTACACGTTGATCAGCGCGAACGATCTGGCTGAGGCGGCGGAGTTGTCGAAAGGCTGTCCGATTTTCGATCGCGGCGGATCGGTCGAGGTGCGGCCGGTCATGAAGATGTAACGACTGATGGAGCCGTTCGAGTCGCTCTTTCGACGTGAGTCGGGCCGCCTCGTGGCGGCCCTGACGCGCGTCTTCGGCGTCCAGAACCTGTCGCTCGCCGAAGACGTCGTCCAGGACGCGTTCTGCCGCGCGATGGAGGTCTGGAAGTTCCGCGGCGTGCCTCAGAATCCCGCAGGGTGGCTCCTGACGGTGGCCAAGAACCGCGCGCTTGATGTCCTGCGGCGAGAACGGACCGCGCGTACGTTCGCCCCTGAGCTGACGCGGCTGCTGGAATCGGAATGGACGCTCGTTCCGACGCTCGACGAACAGCTCTCTCCGCACGCGATCAAGGACGACTTGCTGCGCATGATGTTCTCCTGCTGCGATCCGCGACTCGGCGAGGAGTCGCAGGTTGCGCTGGTGCTGCACATACTCTGCGGCTTCAGCGTCGACGAGGTCGCGGGCGCGTTCGTCGTCAAGCATGCGGCGATGGAGAAGCGTCTCACCCGCGCCAAGAAAGTCCTGGCGCAATCGCCGCGATTGTTCGATATCGCAGACGCAACGGAGTTCTCGACGCGCCTTCCCGTCGTCCAGCGATCGCTCTACCTCCTCTTCAACGAGGGGTACCACGGCGCGTCGCCCGAGTTCGCGGTGCGGGCGGAGCTCTGTCATGAGGCGATGCGGCTCGCCGCGCTGCTCCAGGAACATCCACTCGGGGCAACGCCGGCAACCGACGCGCTCGCGGCGTTGATGTGCCTCAACGCCGCGCGGCTCCCCGGACGCACCGATCCGGCCGGCGAACTCCTCGCGCTGTGCGATCAGGATCGCACCAGGTGGGATCGGAACCTTCTGGCCGAGGGTGAACGAATACTGCAACGGTCGGCCCGAGGGCCGGAACTCACGCCCTATCATGTCGAGGCGGCGATCGCGTGGGTGCACGCCAGCGCCGCGCGCGCGGATGACACCGATTGGCCGCAGATCGTGGGGCTGTACGACATGCTGATGGCGATTCGTCCGTCGCCCGTCGTCGCGTTGAACCGGGCGATCGCGATCGCGCAGTACGAGGGGCCGGAAGCAGGACTCGAGGCCATCGAAGCGATCGAGCACCGCGAGCGGCTGGCGAGCTATCCGTTTTTTCCGGCGGCGCTCGCCGAACTGGAGCTTCGCGCTGGACGCCGCTCGTCTGCCCAGTGCCACTTCCGCGAGGCGCGGCGGCTCGCTCGGAACCCGGCCGAGCGGCGCTTCCTGCAGCAGCGAGAGATCGCCTGCGTCAACGGATCCCGCTGACCGGCCCGGCCGCTCACCTTCTTACCCGACTGCCTTCAATGCCGGCGATTTCGCACCTGGTGTGAGGGGCGCGATTGTCGATCAGGGCTCGCCATAGAGCCGACTGTCGCGCTGCGCATGGATTGGGCCGCCTCGACGGTGACGAGCGTAGTCTTGTGAGGCGATGTGTCCTTCCACTCTATCCGCTGTGCCGAGGCGGGCGTGGCAATAGCGAGGAGAACCCACAGAGAGTGCAGGACACGATCATTTTATCGATGCTGCTCCAAAGGGAGCTCAGAAACCGAAACAAAGGACATTCGGTCCGGCGGCGACTGCGACGTACTGCTGGCCAGCCACGGCGAACGTCATCGGCGAGGCTTTCATGCGCACGTTGGTCGGGAAGTACCAAAGCGTTTTGCCGTCTCGCTGATCGACAGCCGTAAAGCCGCCATTGGGCTGGCCGTAGAAAATCAGTCCGCCGGAAGTGGCCAGCACTCCGCTCCACGTCTTTGCGCGCGCGGCACCCGGCTGCGGCACCTCCCAGATGATCTCGCCGGTCTCGATGTTGAGCGCACGCAGGAAGCGCTGCCCCGTTTCATCGGGGTAACCGCCAGGCTTGTCGCCGACGCACTCTTCCAGTACCAGAAAGTAGTAGAGCCTCGTCTGCGGAGAATAGGCGGTCGAGGACCAGTTGGCGGCATCGCCAGGACAGCCGCGTGGGTCAATGATCACCGGCCGGCCGTCCGGTCCGATGCGCGAAGCCGGCCCCCGCTTCGGATTCTGCGACCCCGCCAGGCACACGATTCGCTTCTCGTCGCACTGCAATAGTCCCCGAGCCAACCCGAGCCGTGCCCGCGTGTCCGGCCTACGCCGATGTCTCCGAAAAGATCGTCAGCAGGAAACCGCTCGGATCGCTGACCTCGAACGCACGGCTCTTCCACTCCGTGTCGTGAGGCTCCGACTTGAGCGTGATGCCGGCGTTCCTGGCCCGCTTGGCGATCTCGTCGACATTACCCGGCGGCGTCGAGATGGACAAGCGCACGCCGATTCCCTTCTTGCGGTCGCGCCCCTTCTTCCAATCGTCCTGGTTCAAGCCGATCTGGCTCTTGCCCGCGCGCAGCATCACGCCGAGCAGCGTCCCTTTCTCTTCCCACCGCTCGTCGATCGCGAAGCCGAGCGCCTCGTAAAAGGTGATGCTCTTCTGCAAATCATCGACAGTCAAGGTGGGAACGATAGCGCCGATCTGCACACCTTCTTGCGTTGTCGCCACGATTCCTCCTGTTTCTCGTGTTCGTTCATCCGCAGGCTAGCGGGCCGCGCCCGGATCTTCAAGCGCGGCCGTGCGGCGCCACCATGAAGTCGCTCCCCCCGTCTGTAATTACTGCGATTTCCCTCTCGCCGTAATCGGCCAGACGACCTCGACCTTGTCCTTTCGGATCCCGTACATCTGGTCGTATTCGTTCACCACCGGGTCGCAGTGCGGCACGATCAACTCGAGCATGTCGCCGATCTTGTACGGCTTCGACGGCGGCGTCGTGAATCGGATGCTGCCGAACTCGTCGGAGCCGGCGGTGTACTCCATGGCCGGCTCGCCGATGACGGCGGGTGCCGGCGTGTTGAGCGTCAGTGCCTTGGTGCCGGCATCGGTCGTCAGCCGTCCAGGGAACCGGTTGTTCATGACCGTTGTCAGCACCGTGAGCGACGGCGCGAAGTCGGTGTACACCTCGTCGCCATTCTCGCTGCCAATCGCCAGGTACTGCATGTCCATGAAGAGGTAGCTGCCCACCTGCACATCGGTGAATCCTGGTACCGAATGCATGATGTTGTAGGTGCCGGTCCCGCCGCCGCTGAAGATTTCCGTGTTCAGGCCGGACTTCTTCATGGCCTCGACCGTCGCGACATTCGGCTCGATGGCCTTGAGCGCGCGCTCCCTGCGGGCGGCGAACCCCTTCGCGTGCTGGACGCCGCCGTCGTACGACAGCATGCCGCGCAGCTTCAGGTTGGGCAACTTGTCGACGAGCTGCGCGAGGGCCAGCGCTCCCTCTCCCGCCGGAATCCCGCTCCGTGTCCCGACCGCCACGTCGATCACCACATCGGCCACGACGCCCGCCGCCTTCGCCGCCTCGGACAGATCCCGGGCGTTCTGCTCCTCGTCCACAGCCTGAATGAAATTGGGGTGCGCCTTCCGGAGGGCCATCGCCCGCCGGATCTTGTTCTTCGAAGGGTTCGATGTCGTCATCAGGATCTTGCCGATGCCGCTGGCGGCCAGCGCTTCGGCTTCACTGAGCTTGGCGCAGCAGATGCCGATCGATCCGGTGGCAAGCTGGTATTTCGCGATCGCGGCGCACTTGTGCGTCTTGGCGTGCGGACGGCTTGGAAGGGCGTACTTCTTCAGCGCCGCCTGCATCGTCTGGACGTTCTTCTCCATCTTGTCCAGATCGACGCACAGCGCCGGCGTATCGAGCTCCCACTTCGACACCCCGGGCTTGGCGTCGTCGTCGACAGTCATGGCCCTCATCTCGGCGGCGGTGTATCCCTTGATCGGCTTCGGGATCCAGAGGAACGCGGAAGCCGCGCCCGCGGCCGACAGGAAAGAACGACGCGATGAGCCGGAGGTTCGTGAAGGCATCTCGGTCTCCCTGATTTGCTGTCGGATTCTAGGAGTCCGGCAGCCTCCGGTCAAACGAGTACGCAGGGCGCGTATCGTCTCGAGGTCGTCTTTCTCAGCGGAAGTTCCGGATTAGCATGAGATCGTCGCCAGCCGAGGGTTTGGTGCCCGAGTGCAGAATGGTTTTACGGTCCGGTGACACGGCGAGGCCCAGAGCGAACCGCGCCTCGAACCGGTGCAGGGTGGTTCAACGCGAAAGCGGCTTTGGCCTCCTGCGAGGCGCGGGCGGTTCCGGCGTTGGCTTGGTAAATACAACTACTTTATGATATAAAGTAGATTCATGCCGACGCCTTCGAACAGGATTCTCGGCCGCTTCGTCATCGTCCTTGGCGGCATCGCTGCGCTGATCGTGGCGATCGGTGGGCTCCCGTCATTTCTATGGGCGACGGCCAGGCCGCTGCACCCCGAGCCGCAGAACGCGCCCTCGGCCGTGCAATCGGAGCCGTCGCCGCAATGGGCCGCGGCCGTCGGCCGCGTGCGGCAGATCGTACGCGCGGTAGTCTCCGAGCAGAATCTGCCGGGACTGTCGGTGGCGGTCGGCGTCGGCGGCGACATCGTGTGGGCCGAAGGCTTCGGCTGGGCCGACGTCGAGACGCACGCGCCGGTGACGCCGGACACGCGGTTCCGGATGGGAACCGCATCGACTGCTCTCACTGCGTCGGCCGTCGGCGTGCTGCTCGAGAAGGATCGGCTGAAGCTCGACGAACAGATTCAGGCGTACGTCCCGCTGTTTCCGAAGAAGCCCTGGCCCGTGACGCTGCGCCAGTTGATGGGGCATGTCTCGGGCGTGGGGATCGCCGCTACGGACGATTGGCGGTTGTCGGCTCAACGGTGCGAGCGGGCGGCCGATGCGCTGCCGGTTTTTGCCGATGGTCCCCTGCTGTTCCAGCCCGGAACGCAGGTTCGGCACTCGCCGCACGGCTGGGTGCTGGTCAGTGCCGCCGTTGAAGCCGCGGCGGAGCTCCCCTTCTTTACGTTCATGCGGGACCAGGTCTTCCAGCCGCTGGGCATGGGTCACACGGGCGCCGAATCGCCGGCGGAAGAGAATCCCGAACACATAGGTGAGGACGCCGAAGATCCTCCGCCCTTCAGGGCGATTCATGAGGTGATCATCGAGCCGTGGAGAGTGCTCACCGGCACCCACGGCGAATCCGCCGCCGAAGGAAGCACGCGTCCGGCGACGTACTACGCCCCGCAGTTCGGTCCTCATCCCGTCTATCGGTACGCCCTTCATGTGAGCAACCCGCGCAATTTGTCCTGCTATGCGGGGTCGATGGCCTTCTTCTCCACGCCGGCCGATCTGGTGCGCTTCGAGCTGGGCCTGAACAGCGGCAGACTCCTGCGGCCCGGCACCGTGCAATCACTCGAGGCGCTTGGACGGACGGCGGGCGGCTTCGACGGCGAATTGCTGGGCGCCAAGGTCATGTCCGTGGTGACGGTCCGCGAAAGGGGGATTGTCGTGGCCGCGATGTCGAACATCACCTCGGCGGACCCGTCCGCAGTGGCGCGCAAGGTTGCCGCCGCGTTCGCAAAGTAACACCCGGTCGTCTGTGCTCCTGCTTGAAGAAGTAGATGCCTTTACACCGTCTCTTGTGATCCGAACCGGTCGTTCCGGCCCTTGACACAGCGTAATGCGCCGTGCCGAGTCCTGGATTCCCGCGCCCGCCCCGCTCAACATCGGACGCCCGGCCCTTCGAGCTGCGCGCGCGCAGCGTCGAACGGGGCGGCAAATAGGACGCCCTGTCTTGCGTACACGAGGTGCTGTCGGCACATAGCGAGCGTCCGGGCCCCCGTCGATGAGCGTGCGCTCGTCGCCAGACTCGAGCGAGTGGACGACGATCCGCACCCGTCCCCTTGACACATTAGGCATATATCTGCTTATAATTGGCGCGTGCGACGCAAACCCGGGTCTCTCGTGCCACTGGAGCTGGCCATTTGCCGCGCCGCGGCTTCTCTCCGCAGGCGAGGCACCAATGAGTTTCACGGCTACGAGCTCGCGAAGCAATTGGCGGACGATGCCGAGAGGCGGCTGCTGACGGCGTACGGGACCCTCTATCGCGCGCTCGGTCGGCTCGAGGAGATGGGTATGCTCGAGAGCCGCCGTGAGGATCCTGAGATCGCGTCGCGCGAGAATCGGCCCGGCCGGCGATTCTACACGCTGACGGCCGCGGGCGAGGCGGCGGCGCGGCAGCCTTTGCCGCGAGCGGCCCGCACGGCGGCTGCCCGGCCTCGCCGCAGGAGTGCGCCAGCATGACGGCAACCTTTCTGCGGGTGTGCGCTGCAACGGTTCAAATGTGGACGCGCGTCTACACCGCGGGACTGGCGCCGGAGGTACGCGACACGCGGCGTCAGGAGATTGCGTGCGATCTGTGGCACGGCATGCGTGAAGCCGACCGTGGCCCCGCGTGGCTCCCGGGGCTGCAGATGTTGTTGCGATTGGCTCTCGGGGTTCCTGACGATCTTGGCTGGCGAGTGGAACACCAGCGGAATGACCGCGCGAGGATCGGGACGCGTGTAGCAGTCGCTCTCACGCTGATGTTGCTGGCCGTCGCGTGGGGCCTGGAACGCGTGTCTCTCGCACCGCTGCCCCCGCCGAAGGAACGAACGGTGGAGCGTGTGTCGTACCCACCGCCTCCGCCACCTCCTGCCCCCCCGGCATCCAGCAACGAAGGCAGCGGGCCGGCAATCGAACCGGCATACGGCCGCGCGTCCTACGCTATTGCGACTCGAGGCACCGTCCCGGCACGGATCAAGTACGTGCCTGCCGTCTACCCACCCATCCTGATGGCGGCCGACGTTGAAGGCGTGGTCATTCTGGAGGGACGGATCACCGACTCAGGACGCGTTGAAGATGTGCGCGCGGTGCAACCGCAGGGGTTCCTCACGCAATCAGCCATAGACGCTGTGAAGCAGTGGGAATTCGAACCGTCCGCTCGCAGCAGAAACACCAACATCCTTACGGTCACAGTGCGATTCACGCACGCTGACAGATTTTCGTCACCAACCAATCAATAAGGAGCGGTACGGCATCGTTTGAATCGCGTATGGCGCGTTGAATACGCAGATATATGCACAATGCACGTGCGCGTCACCACATATAAATAAGGAGTGGAGCAATGCAACTCAAGACCATCGCCGTGACTGGAGCGTTGGCACTCGCCGCGGTGATCGCGGCAGCGGCCGTCACCTCCGGGCCTCGCCAGCCGTCAATCGACACGCAACAAACACCGGCCGACCTGCACGCTCTCGCCGGTCGCTACCGTCAATCGGGCAACTTCGACAGGGCGATTCAGACACTCGAGCGAGCCGCCGCGCTCGAACCCTCGAATCCGTCCGCGCTGCTCATCATCGCCACATACCATTTCGAGAGGTCGAAGGATCCGCGGGTGAGCGCCGCGGGGCGGCAGACGTCTCTGGAGCAGAGCATCGCCGCAGCGGATCGCGCGCTCGCGGTCGATCCGGAATTCTTCGACGCGCTCGTGCACAAGAGTCTCGCGCTGCGCGAACTGGCGGCCCGCGACACGAACCCGGGAAGTCGCCAGGCGCTCATCGCGGAGGCGGATGCTCTGCGCGCGCGTGCCGCGAACGCACGACATGATGCGGCAAGTTCTCGTCCGATCAATCTGGCTTCAAGCGTCGCGGCTCCCCCGCCGCCTCCGCCGCCGCCCGTTCCGGGCGCGGGCGAGATCCAGTGGGTGTACGGACGTACGTCGTATACCGCGAAGGGGAACGCCACAACGTTGGAGAAGGTCAAGGACGTGCGACCGGTCTATCCGCCAATGGCGATCACGTACGGCGTCCAGGGCAGCGTGCTCATCGAGGCGGCGGTGAACAAGCGGGGCGAGGTGGTTGACGCCCGCGTCATCGAATCCGTGCCGATGTTGAATCAATCGACCATTGACGCCGTCAGGCAATGGCGATTCGATCCGGCGACAGTCGCGCCCATCGGCGCCGGCGTCCTGATCACGGTCAAAGCGACGTTCACGTTACCGCAATAGTCCGGCTGCGCCCCTGCGGGGCTACGATGGGACAGCCTTCCCACTTGGATCATGAGCCAAGGATGGCGGAGAGAGTGGGATTCGAACCCACGGTAGAGTTTCCCCTACACACGCTTTCCAAGCGTGCTCCTTCAACCACTCGGACATCTCTCCGTGTCTTTAGAATCAACAGTTTACAGGCTAGTGGCTGAGCCCGCAAGCGCCCATTGTGATACGGATTGTGATAGACCCACTAATCTGGCGCGATCACTTACGGCGATTTCGTTCCGCTTGGTCACGAGCGCTCCAGGGGACAACCCAACCGTCCGACTCCGGCCCTCCAGTATAGAACGCGATGGCCCGGCAGGGGTCGCCTCAGAACGAGATTTGGACACCGATTCTGGCGGAGCGCGGTAACGCCAGATGCACGTGGATGCCCTCGGCCCCTTCGACCGGCTCGCCTGCCAGAAGCGACCAAGTACTCGTGGCAGATGCCTCCGCATCGAAGAAGTTGAAGCCCCTCCCGAGCCGACGACACAACTGCCTGTGATCATCGCGTTCGTGGACTACGAGTTTGACCATTCCGACGCTCATGCGCTTGCGACACATGCTCGGTCGGGCAACGCCCGCGGCCCTGGGACGAACATTGTTGCCGGGAGGAGCGCGCAGAAGCCGGCGTCTTCGACCGCCAGACAAGCCGTGCAAATGCCTCTACAATGGCGCCTGAGCCGGCTTATCGAGTTCAGATTTGGGCGCCCATTGAGTCACACGGTAACGCTTTCACAGCTTGAATCCCACCTGTGGGAGGCGGCGAACATCCTTCGTGGCAGTCCAGTCGATCGCACGGACTGGAAGTCGTACATCCTGCCGCTGCTGTTCTTCAAGCGGATTTGCGACTGCTGGGACGAGGAGCACGAGGCGATGCTCGCCGAGTACGGTGAGGACTTCGCCGACGAGCATCGGTTTCAGATTCTCGAGGGGTGTCATTGGTCGAACGTCCGGGCGGCCACCAGG
>JBAROV010000068.1:0-39487 GCA_049642465.1 Vicinamibacterales bacterium | reverse complement strand
AAACTCCTGTTCGGGATTGGCGAACCACATCAGGAAGGGCTGGTGCAGACGCTCGAAGATCGAGAAGGCGCCCTCGTCGTCGCCGGACTCGTCCACCAGCAGTTCTTCCCTCGGTCGCGCCAGCGTCCTGCGCCGCTCGCTGACAAACGTGTTGCTCAGAATGCGGAACATCCACGCCCGAAAGGCCCCTGCATCCGCCAGCGACGCGCGGGCCCGCCACGCGCGCGTGACGGACTCGGCCACGAGGTCCTCCGCATCGGCCTCGTTCTTCGTCAAACGCCTGGCCACGCCGTGCAACGGACCGAGGATCGCCAGAACCTGGGTCTCGAAGGCTTCTTTCGAAATGGTCACACTGCGCCCGCTCCCAAGACGCGCGGACCGGCGAAATGGTTCCAGCAATCAGGCAGCATCACAACTCCACGCATTGTTGCCGGGATTTCCGCGCAATTCCAGCGCATTGGAACCAATTCGCAGACCGCGGCGTCCTCGGCGGTGAATCACGGCGAAAGCGCCGCGGGCCGGAGGAGGTCGACATGAGCAGAACCGTCGTGGACGCGGTGGATCTCGAACGCAGAGTCAAGGACATGTACACGCAGGTCGCGCTCGATCCACACGGCCAGTTCCATTTCGAGATGGGCCGTGCGATGGCCCGAAGGCTCGGTTACACCGACGCCGAGCTGGACGCTGCGCCTGCCGAGTCCATCGAATCGTTCGCCGGCGTCGGCTACTACTTCGACCTGGCGAATCTCCGCCCCGGCGAGCATGTCGTCGATCTCGGCAGCGGCTCGGGAATGGATAGCTTCATTGCCGCCCACAAGGTCGGAGCGAGCGGACAGGTGACCGGCGTCGATATGACAGACGCGCAGCTGGCGAAAGCCGACCGACTCGGCAAGGAACACACGCTCGGGTCCGTGCTATTCCGACACGCGTTCATCGATGCGACGGGATTGCCCGACCGATGCTGCGATGTCGTGATCAGCAACGGCGTGATCAACCTCTCGCCCGACAAACCCGCCGTGTTTCGGGAGGCTGCCCGACTGCTCCGCCCCGGGGGGCGTCTGGCGCTCGCCGACGTCGTCACGAACGCGCAGTTGCCCGAGACCGTGACGTGTGACGCGACGCTCTGGGCGGCATGTATCGGCGGCGCCATGCAACGCGACGCGTTTGCCGAGGCGATCGAACAGGCGGGATTCACTGTCACGAGTGTGAAAGCCAATCACGAATATCGCTTCCTGTCGAGAAGCGCACAGAACGCCACGCGCGACTACGGCGTGCACAGCCTGTCGTTGCTGGCCATCAGGAACTGACGGATCGAGAACTGAGTCAATCAGGATTCCCAGGAGCTCGAGGATGAGTGCAGTTGTTGCGAACGTTGACATCGATGCCCTGAAGCAGCGCCTTCGGGCCACGTGGATGGCGCAGTTGATGCTGAGTACTTGGAGGTGGTCGCGATCCGGTCGACGCAGTGACGTTGGCCAATTCGCGTCTCGGTCGCGCTGCGTGTGACGCGGACCACGGGATCCGTCCCAGAACCGATGGCGTTGGCAAGGTGTGTCTGAAGAGGAGGGACTGTTATGGGTATCGATCGTGCACGAGTCAGAACGACGGTCTTGGCCGCAATCATGGTGGTCATGGCTGGGACGGCGACCCACACCGTGAGGGCGCAAGCCACACAGCCGTCACTGTACGAACGACTGGGCGGCGCTTACAGCATTGCGACGGTGGTCGACGATTTCATCGAGCAGCTCCTGGTGAACGCCACGCTCAATGCGAATCCAGCGATCAACGAAGCGCGGAAGCGCGTACCGAAGGCCGGACTCAAGTTTCACGTGACGACGCTCGTCTGCGAGGTGAGCGGTGGTCCGTGCAAGTACACCGGTCGCGCGATGAAGGAATCGCACCAGCAGTTGAATATCACTCAGGCGGAGTGGGATGCGATGGTCGTCGACTTCAAAGCTACGCTCAACAAGTTCAAGGTGCCTCAACGCGAACAGCAGGAATTGATCACGATTGTGGGAAGCACCAAGAACGACATCGTGCGGTCGTCGTCAGTCAGTCAGCGATAGAAACCCGGGTTAAGGAGCCCACACCAGGAGAACGTCGATGGTTTATCTGCAGATCACCCTCAAGATCGCTCCCGCCAACCGGCCGGCAGCCGCTGGTGTCTACCAGCGCTACAAGGGGCCATTCCTCACGACGATCGTCGGTGCGAAGTCGAAGGAGTTGCTCGTCCGCGACGAGGACGTCGAGGTCCTTCACGGCTTCGAGTCGGCGGAGCAGGCGAATGCCTACCTGACGAGCCGGCTGTTTACCTCTGACGTGGTCGGTGCGCTCAAGCCGCTGCTCGACGCCGAGCCGGACGTCCGAATCTATCAGGCGGCAGCGTGACGTTGCGCATGTCGAGCCGTCGACGTCGGCGGCTCGAGTGTCACGCATCCGCCGAGATCGTGGCGTGTTGCCGCTGCCGCTACGAGGATTCGCCACGGCCGTACTCAGCCCGAACCTGGCGAATGGAATCGGCTCGGGTACGGAGACAACGCGATCCAGAAGTACCGCCAAGGGCACCTGGCTCCGCAGCCCGCACCAGTCGGCGCACCACCGGTTCACCGGGCCCGACGGCGCGCTGATCTACGTGAAGACTGGCCACCTCGCGGCGTAACGCCTCGTCGCTACCGGCTTGACATTCGTTCGGTCTCTGCGCAGTATTCAAATATACTTTTGACCATTTGATTTATGGCCTACCAGCTCCGTTCCGCGTCACTGAAAGCCGCGATCTACGAACAGATCGCTCGGATCGGCCAGGCGACCGCCAGCCCGAGCCGCCTCGAACTGCTCGACCTCCTGTCGCAAGGACCACGCACGGTCGAAGCGCTCGCCCAGCAGACTGGTCAGAGTGTCGCGACGACCTCGCATCATTTGCAGGTGCTGCGTCGTGCACGTCTGGTCGACGGCGAGAAGGCCGGGCTGTACGTGACCTACTGTCTCGCGGACCCTCAGGTGAGTGACTTCTTTCTCGAATTGCGGCACCTGGCGGACTCGCGCCTGGCCGAGGTTCAGCAAGTCACGCGGCAGTACCTGGAACAGCGCGGCGCGCTCGAGCCCGTCGACAACGAGGAACTTGTCCGGCGGGTTCGCGCCGGCGAGGTCACCGTGATTGACGTGCGACCGCGCGAAGAGTACGTCGCCGGTCACATTCCTGGCGCGATCTCCGTGCCGCTCGCGGATCTTCCAAAGCGTCTCCGTGATCTGCGCAAGCGCCACGACATCGTCGCGTATTGCCGCGGGCCGTACTGCGTGATGTCGCTCGACGCCGTGGATCTCCTGCGTCGAAAGGGGTTTCGCGCGCAGCGCCTGGAGCACGGCGTGGTCGAATGGCGTGCGCAGGGATGGCGCGTGGACACGGGCGAGGACCGCCACCCCGGAGCACGCCCATGACGGCTCCATCCACGCATGCCGCCAGTGGGTCCGTTCGCCTCGGCCTCCGCGAGAACCTCGGGCAATTCTCCTTGCTCGTGCTCATCAACGCGTTCGTCGGCGCGATGGTCGGTCTGGAGCGCAGCATCCTGCCGGCGATCGCCGAGCAGGAGTTCCAGCTCGCGGCACGCACGGCCGTGCTGTCGTTCATCGTCGTGTTCGGGGTGGCCAAGGCACTCACCAACTACGGCGCGGGCCGGCTCTCGGACCATGTGGGGCGCAAGCACGTGCTGGTCGCGGGGTGGCTCGTCGCCGTTCCCGTGCCGTTCCTCTTGATGTCGGCGCCGACGTGGAATTGGGTGCTGGTGGCGAATCTGCTGCTCGGCATCAGCCAGGGCCTGACGTGGTCGACGACGGTCATTATGAAGATCGACCTCGTCGGCTCCCGACAGCGGGGACTGGCGATGGGCGTGAACGAGTTCGCGGGCTACGTGGCAGTGGCCGCGAGCGCACTTGCGACCGGTTGGATCGCCGCGCGGTACGGCCTTCGGCCGCAGCCGTTCTATCTCGGCGTCGGATTCGCGATCATCGGGCTCGCCCTCTCGGCATTCCTCGTCCGGGAAACCCGTCACCACGTCTCCCACGAATCAGGCCTCGTCGGCACGCTCCCTCCCGAGGGTGTGCCCACACCCCGCCAGGTCTTCTGGCGCACAACGTTGGTCGACGCGAATCTGTCGAGCGTCAGTCAGGCAGGACTCGTCAACAACCTGAACGACGGAATGGCCTGGGGCCTCTTCCCGCTGGTGTTCGCCGCGGCCGGGATGGACCTGGCGCAGGTCGGAGTGCTCGCGGCCATTTATCCGGCCACGTGGGGTTTCGCCCAGCTGGTGACCGGCGCGCTCTCGGACCGCACGGGGCGGAAGCCGCTCATCGTCTGGGGCATGTGGATCCAGGCTGCTGGTATCGGCGTCACGACGCTGGCGCATGCGTTCGCAGGGTTTGTTGTTGGTGCCGTGTTGCTCGGGATTGGGACGGCGATGGTGTATCCCACTCTGCTCGCCGCGATCGGCGATGTCGCCCACCCGTCGTGGCGCGCATCCGCGGTCGGCGTCTATCGCCTGTGGCGTGACCTTGGGTACGCGATCGGCGCCGTGCTCGCTGGGGTCACGGCAGACGCGTTCGGGTTGGCTGCAGCCATGTGGGTCATCGCGGCACTGACCTTCGTGTCCGGGGTCGTATCGGCCACCCGAATGGCAGAAACGCTACCGCCAGATCTGCGCAGAACTCCGCACGCCGACCGCGCGTCCGGGACGTCGACGCCTGGCCCGCAACCACACCTCGCCGTCGACACGCGCCGGCCGGAGTAACGGCTATGCCGAGAACACTCTTCGTCTTGAACGACCCACCCTATGGCACGGAGCGCAGCTACAACGCGCTTCGCCTCGCAGGTTCACTGTCCAAGCGCGGTGGCGAAGAGGTCAAGGTGTTCCTGATTGGGGATGCTGCCGCCTGCGCGAAGAAGGACCAGAAGGTCCCGCAGGGCTACTACAACACGGAACTCATGCTGCGAAGCGTCGGCCGGCACGGCGGAGAGGTCGGCGTCTGCGCCACGTGCATGGACGCCCGGGGGATCGCCGACACGGAGCTCACAGACCCCACGCACCGGAGCACGCTCGAGGAGCTCACCAATTGGGTGCAGTGGGCCGATCGCACACTCGTGTTCTAGCGAGGCTGCCTCAGATCACGCGGCTTCGCCTCGCTAGATTGCACGCTTGATAACGCCCCGCTGACGCGGGGACGGTCTTGACCCAAGAAACTTGACTCAAATGGACAAGTTTTGGGGGTCAAGACCTCTAGCGAAGGACGGAGAACCCGTGGCTGACTCGAAGACCATTTTCATTCTGGGCGGCGGCGTCGGCGGCGTCGCAACCGCACGGGCCCTCCGGAAGCGCCTACCGACGACACACCGTATCGTGCTGGTTGATCGCGAGCGTGATCACGTGTTCGCGCCGTCGCTGCTGTGGCTCATGGTCGGCCAGCGCACGGCTGACGCGATCACCCGTCCACTGGCGCGGCTGGCGCGGAAGGGCATCGACGTTCGCGTCGGCAACGTCGAGCACATCGATCCGGACCGGCGGATTGTGACCGTGGCGGGCGAGAAGATCGCCGCGGACTATCTGGTGATCACGCTGGGTGCCGACTTGGCTCCAGACGTGATTCCCGGCCTCGCGCAGGCGGGCCACAACTTTTACACCCGAAGCGGGGCTGAGTCACTTTGGAGTGCCCTTCGGAATCTGCGCGCGGGTCGCATCGTCGTCCTCACGGCGGCGCCCGCTTACAAGTGTCCGGCGGCGCCGTACGAGGGCGCGATGCTCATTGACGACTCGTTCCGCCGCCAAGGCCTTCGCGACCGCGTGCAGATCGAACTGTACGCCGCCGAGCCGGCGCCAATGGGCGTCGCTGGACCCCACGTCTCGAGCGCGGTGTCACAGCTGCTCGCAGCGAAAGGCATCCCGTACCACCCGGAACACCAGGTCACGGCTGTGGACGCCGATCGGAAGCGACTCACGTTTGCCAACGGCACCGAGGTCGATTTCGACCTGCTGGCGTACGTGCCGCCCCATCGCGCGCCGGCGGTCATCCGCGACAGTGGTCTGACGGGTGAGAGCGGGTGGATGTCGGTGGATCGCCATACGCTGCAGACGCGGTGGCCCAACGTTTTCGCGATCGGCGACGTCGTCTCAATCCCGCTGGCGCTGGGGAAGCCGCTGCCAAAGGCCGGGGTGTTTGCGAATAAAGAAGCCGAGGTCGTGGCCGAGAACATCGCACACGCCATTGCACGGCAGGCCGAGCCCGCGCGCTTCGATGGACATGGCGACTGCTTCATCGAAATCGGCGGCGGCAAAGCGGGCTTCGGCGGCGGCGACTTCTATGCGGAGCCAAAGCCAAGGGTGACGTTGCGTCAACCCAGCTGGCGTTGGCATCTCGGCAAGGTCTGGGTCGAGAAGTCGTGGCTCTACACCAAGCTGTGAACGCGCGTCAGAGGCATGATGATGAAGCAGATTGACGCGGAGACCCTGCGCGAGTGGCTCGAATCGCAGCAGCCAGTCACCGTGTTGGACATCCGAACCAACGAAGATCGTGCCCAGTGGGCCATCCCCGGAAGCGTGCACGTTAACGCCTACGAGGCGTTGCGCGAGGGACGGCCGGGCGCGCTGACCGACGCAGCATTCCCGGCTGATCGCCCAGTGGTCACGGTCTGCAATGCCGGTCGTGTCAGCGAAACCGCCGCTGAGATCCTTGCCGACCGCGGCTTCGATGCACGAACACTCGCTGGCGGCATGAAAGCCTGGAGCCTGGCGTGGAATCTCGCTGACATCCCACTCTCCGATCCCTCGATGCACGTGATCCAGGTACGCCGGACGGGCAAGGGTTGCTTGTCATACCTGGTTGGGTCCGGCGGCCAGGCCGCGGTGATCGATCCGTCGGTGTCCCCCGAGGTGTACGTCGCGATCGCCAAGAAGCGCGGGTGGTCCGTGCGGTACGTAATCGAGACCCACGTCCATGCGGACCACTTGTCGCGTGCTCGGGAACTCGCCAAGCGGACCGATGCGACGTTGCTGTTGCCGGCGCAACAGCGCGTCAGGTTCCCTTTTCAGACGATCGCAGACGGCGACCATGTTTCGTTGGGAGGAGCCAGCATCTCCGCGATGCACACTCCAGGTCACACGAATGAGAGCACGTCGTACGTGCTGAATGAGGCCGCGGTGTTCACTGGCGATACCCTCTTCACCAATGGAGTGGGCCGCCCGGACTTGCATGCCGATCCTGAAGCCGCACGGCAGAGGGCCCGAGCGCTGTTCCTCTCGCTGACACATCTGCAACAGTTGCGACCCGAGATCATCGTGCTGCCGGCGCACGCGAGCGAACCTATCGCATTCGATGGACAACCCGTCGCCGCGCGGCTCGGAGACGTGACGACCTGGCTGTCGGGTTGGATGGCGTCAGAGTCGGCGTTCGTGGAGCGTGTCACGTCGAACCTTCCGGCCACGCCGCCGAACTTCGCCCGCATCGTCGACCTCAACGAGGCCGGCGAGTTTCCGACAGGCGATCCGACCGAACTCGAGGCGGGGGCCAATCGCTGCGCCGTGAGATAGTCAGCGGTCCACCTGATCGGAGGTGACGCATGTGGCCGTACATGGGATCGATGGGATGGTGGATGGTGCTGTGGTGGGTCGCGGGCATTCTCGTGCTGGTGCTGCTCGTGCGGCTGGTTGCCGGATCTACAGGTGGATTCTCGCGTCGAGACGACGCGCTCGCGCAGCGAACGTGGCTGTAGTCGCGCTCGTCAGCAATGGCGTCTCCATCGGATTAATCGAGAACGCACACTTCCAGTTGCCGAAGGAGTGAAACAGCAGCCGCGCCCGTCACCCGAGGCGACCGAAACGCCTCAACGCACTCCCGATCAACGACTTCCTGCAACAACGATGTGCATCGGCGTGTCCCCGTAACTCACGGTGTTTGTCCGGGGTTCCGGGGCATCTGCCACAGTTCTGACACACTCCGAGCTGCCACTTCTGCGGACACGTGGGATCCTCTTCCGCTACTTACGTCCGGGCCGTGCGTATTCAACTGACCCAGGCGTTGCGGCAAGATTGACGTAGCGTCCTGTGGAACTTCACGCGAATCGCCGGCGTATAATGCTAGCATTGTATGTTTTCTTGCGATCATCGGAGGCCGCGTTAACGTATGCGCGATGGTCTCGGCGAGTTCGAGCAGATGGTCATGCTCGCCATCCTTCATCTCGGCCAGGACGTCTATGGCGTCCCGATCGTCGACGAAATCGCGCGGCGCACCGGTCGCGAAGTCGCTCCAGCCGCTGTGTACGTCACGCTTCGTCGTCTGGAGGAGAAGGGTATGGTGACGTCGTGGATGGGTGAGTCCACCGGCGAGCGCGGCGGCAAAGCGCGACGGTACGTGAGAGTCACTCGAGCCGGGCTCGAGAGTTTGCGCGCGTCACGAAAAGCGCTCGACAGCATGTGGCGCGGTCTCGACATCGATTTGCGAGGTGCGCGATGACGCCACCCGCGAGCGGGGGGCGGTTCAATCCCCCGCGCGTCGTGCGAGCGGTCGTTGAGCGCGTACTGCCGGCCGACGTCCGTGAATCGATCGCCGGTGATCTGGACGAATTCTTTCAGCGCGATTGCCGCGCGCACGGTCCTGGCCGCGCGCGGCTGCGATATTGGAGACATGCGACCGCGTTGACGATCCGTTTCGCGATCGAGCGCGGCCGGGACTGGCGCAGACAACTGATGCACACACGAATGTCGTGGATGGACGTGAAACTCGGCCTGCGGATGCTGGTGAAGTATCCAGGATTGACGATTGCCGGCGGGCTGGCCATAGCGATTGCGATCGGTCTTGGCGCCGGATGGTACGACGTCTCCCGCGATTTCTTTCGTCCAACCATTCCGCTCCCCGAAGGCGACCGCATCGTAGAGATCGAAATGCGCAATCCGCGCATCGTCGGTGATGAGCGCCGGTTGCTGCATGACTTCATGATCTGGCGACAGGAGCTCAAATCGGTGGAAGAGCTCGGTGCGTATCGCACACTCGAGCGATTGCTGTCGGTGGGGCGCGCGAATCCCGAACCGGTGACGGTGGCCGAGATGTCGGCATCGGCCTTTCAACTCGTGCGCGTACCTCCGATTCTCGGCCGTCCCTTAATCGAAGCCGACGAAGCCCCGGGTGCACCAGGCGTGGTCGTGCTGGGTTATCACGTCTGGCAGCAGCGATTCGGCGGACGCGCGAATGTGATTGGGCAGGCCGTTCAACTCGGACGCGCGACGAGCACGGTAGTAGGTGTGATGCCGGAAGGCTTCGCGTTTCCAATCAACCATCGCATGTGGGTACCGTTGCCACTTCGTCCCAGTGGTTATGCGCCTCTTGAAGGTGCACCGGTGCGGATCTTCGGCCGAATCGCGAAAGGCGCAACGCAGGAGCGCGCCAACGCTGAAGTCACCGCCATCACCGATCGCGTGCGCGCATCTTCGCCGCACACCCACGAGCATCTGCGGCCGCGCGTGCTTGCGTATGGGGGGGAAGCACCTGGTGACCGCGCGTCGATCATCGAACTCGCCGTCCGCCATGGTCCCATCCTGCTCGTGCTCTTCGTCGCGTGCATGAACGTCGCGACGCTGATTTACGCGAGAACGGCGACACGCGAATGGGAGATCGCATTGCGCTGCGGGCTTGGTGCGAACCGCATGCGCATCATCACGCAACTGTTCATCGAGGCGCTGGTTCTTGCTGGCGTCTCGGCGGCGCTTGGTGTGGCCGCGGCGCATTGGGCCGTGACGTGGGGCGTGACGGCGTACTACTCGAGCCTGAGCGGCGGCGCGCCGTTCTGGATCGAACCGGGATTGAAGCCGGCGACGATCGTCTATGCGATCGTCCTCGCCATCATCAGTGCGGCGATCCTCGGCGTGCTCCCCGCGATCAAAGCCACCGGCATCAACGTGCAAGCGCAACTCCGTACCCTTACCGCGGGATCAACGCTGCGCTTTGGCGGGGTGTGGACCACGGCGATGATCGCGCAGGTCGCGGTGACCGTGATTTGTATCCCGCCAGCCATCGGCATCGGGGAAGAAGCCTGGCGCGATCGCCGAATCCGCGCGCAATTTCCCGGACATGAGTACCTCGCCGTGCGCATAGGTCTCGATCAAGACATGGCGGCCGGCGAATCGGACGCCGAATTCGCGGTGCGAGCGAATAACACGTACGCCGAGCTCGAACGGCGACTCACGCAGGAAGCCGGCGTCATCGCGGTCACGTTCGCCGAACAGCTTCCAGGCATGCATGGTGAAGTACGTCGGGGGGAATTCGACGCGGCGGCCCGAACTGAACCGATTCCGATACCCAATCTCTGGACCTCGACGGTCGCGCCCACGTTCTTTGCCGCTTTCGATCGCCCGATCGTGGCCGGACGCGGCTTCACTGAGGGCGATCTTTCGGCCGGCGTGCGAAACGTGATCGTGAATGAAGCGTTCGCGCGGCGTTTCATGAATGGCGCGAGTCCCGCGGGCCGTCGCGTTCGATACGCGATCGCCGACGCGGCGGCGCCCGAGGAGTGGCTGGACATCGTCGGCGTGGTGCGCGACATCGGGACCTCGCCCACGGATCTCGGTGAAGCGCCGTTCGTATTTCACCCGGCGCGGCCGCGCACGATGTCGCCGCTGACGATGGGCATCCGTGTCGGCACCGATCCCTCGACCTTCGCCGAGCGCGTTCGCGCCATCGCGTCGACCGTTGATCCGGGCTTGCGGCTCGAAGAGATGCGGCGGCTCGATGATTGGACGTGGCGTATCGACCTGCCGGCGATGGTCTCGGCGTCGGCGCTCGCCGGTGTTGTGGTGCTCGGGCTGTTTCTGTCTGCGGCGGGAATCTTCTCGCTGATGTCGGTGACCGTGGCACGGCGGACACGCGAGATTGGGTTGCGGTCAGCTCTGGGCGCCAGTACCGGGCGGCTGCTCGTGGGGATCTTCTCGCGCGCCGTTCTCCTCGTCGGCGGCGGCATCGTTGCCGGAAATCTCTTCATCCTGTTCGTCGTGGTCATGGGTGGCGAGGTGGGGCTGTCGTTCGTGCTGAACGCGCTGATGCAAACATCGGCGGTGATGCTCGTCGTTGGATTGCTCGCGTGTGTGGAACCCGCACGCCGGGCGCTGACGATCGATCCCACGACAGCGCTGCGAGACGGGTAAGTGTCTGAACCGAACCTCCTCGCCCTCATCGTTCACGATGACGCTGCGATTCGTTCCTTCTTCAGTGTTCTGCAGTTCGAATTGGTGCGAAAGCTCGCACCTCTCTCACGCCCGCTTCAGCGCCGGTCACCGATCTCGAGAGGTTTCGAGGTCTGACACAACTTCCGAAAAGGGGATGCTGCGCGCTTCGTAAACCGCTGGATTCAAAGATGATGTCCAAGAGGTACGAATTCGGCGAGGGCGTACGATAATCTGATCTCGGACCGCTCGCAAGTCGTTGATTTTAAAGACGGAGAGATATCCGAGTGGTTAAAGGAGCACGCTTGGAAATTGATTCTCTCCGCGCACAGAGACGCAGACGAAAAGCCATCAACGCATCTCCCATCAACGACTTCTCGCAACAGCGATGTGCATCGGCACGTCCCCGTAAACCACGATGTTTGCCCGGGGTTTCGCGGGGTATGTGACACAGTTCTGACACAAGAAGAATTCCCGCTTAGCGTTCCTTCAACTTCTCGACCCTCGAGCAGCCGGCGCCGTTCCTTGAGGAAGTAGTCAGTGATCGCTTTGGCAACCTCTCGTGGAGCTGTTCTTTCGCTCCCGAAGTGGTCGAGTCTTGGAAATTCCTTCGTTTTGCCAGGGACGTGTTCATCCCGCTGGCTCGATCTCGCCCGATTCCACGCGGTCACCGTCGCGTCTTCAGCCATTTTCGGTGCGACGAAGGACGAGCTGGAAAGGCCCCTGCCGGGAGACGACATCGTGTCGACCCCGATGCTCCAGAACACTTTCGCCACCACGCCCGTAGCGACGTGCTGTCATGATGAGCACAGGAAGATTAAGCATGCCGACCAAGAAGCGTCTGCCTGTCGACAACCGCACGCCAAATGGCAAGACTCACAGCCCGGCTGTCGATTGGGAAGCCTTACTCGCTCGCATCCCTGGCGGAAAGACAGTTGTTCAGTACGAGGCAGACAGTCGGATCTTCCGACAAGGGGACCTTGCAGACTCCCTGTTCTACCTGCGTAAAGGGAAAGTCAAGCTCTCCGTCACATCGGAGGAGGGCAAGGAAGCGATTATCGCCATCCTGGACGTCGATGAGTTCTTCGGGGAGGGATGCCTTGCCGGCCAGCCGTTGCGGATGGCCACGGCGACCGCGGTGGAAGCGTGTGCGCTGACGAGGATTGCGAAGCCGCTGATGGCACGCATGCTCCACGATGAGCAGGGCGTCGCGCAATTGTTCGTCACGCACCTGTTGTACCGCAACATCCGGTACGAAGCGGATCTCGTCGATCAGCTCTTCAACTCCAGCGAACGACGTCTCGCCCGGATTCTCTTGCTGCTGGCTCACTTCGGCAAGGAAAGCAAAATGGAAAGCGTCGTTCCAGGAATCACGCAGGAGGCGCTGGCGCAAATGATTGGCACGACGCGCTCGCGAGTGAACTACTTCATGAACAAGTTCAAGAAGCTCGGTTTCATCAGCTACAACGGCGGCTTGACCGTCAACAGCGGACTGCTCAGTGTGCTCTTAGCACACGATATGTCTGAACTGACGAAATAGGTGCGGAACCATCCCGCGTGGATCGGAGCGATGCCGGCGCTACTGAACGGCGACGGCCCTTCCGCGCCAGGGCCGCTGCCAGTTCGCCCGCGAGCGTGACGCAATCCTCCGTCAACTCGCACGGCACACAGTCTCGATGAGCCGGACGATTTCATCGAACCGGGGTCTCTGACCAAGCCGGAACGGTGTGGCTGTGAAGCGCGACCGCCTCTTTCGTGAGATCCAGAGTGCCAACTGCTCTTCGTGGCATTGAACGCCGCTCTCTCACCGCAACACGATTGAGGCGCTCAACACGCGTGTGTGCACAAACGGACAGCGCAACCGGACGGGCGCGATACAGACTTCACCGAACAGTCTCGAATTCAACCTCGAGGGAAGTGATCCATGAACAGCGTCGAGCTCCTGACTGATCGTCCGACAACCGATGCGGGCACGAACGGTGAGATGAAGGCACTGGTCTACCAGGGCCCCGGCCAACGAGCGTGGGAGACGAAGCCCAAACCAACTATTCGTGAGCGCGGCGACGCCGTTGTTCGAATCACCAGAACGACGATTTGCGGCACCGACCTACATAAGCTGTGGGACCGCAACATCGCGCTCACGACGCGCCTGGTCGACACTGTTACGACGCCGCTGCTTCTCAGGCTGATGAAGGCCGGGAAGCTTCGCCCCGCAGGGTTGGTCACGCATCGATTCGGCCTCGACGACATCATGCAGGCCTACGACACCTTCGCCGACGCCGCCAAGACGTCTGCGCTCAAGGTCGTTCTGAACGGCCGTGGGCCGAACTAGCCGCACCTTCAGGTGACTCTTCCGCGACGCGACTATGCCAGACAATATCCCTGAGACTGGTGACGTCGTGATCCACAGCAGCGGGTCACACGAAACTCAGTCGTTCGCCATTCGTGCGATTCCCGGACTGGACCAGTTCGGTTGCGCAACCCGTAGGGAGGCTGAACGGATGGCGCGGACTTGCGCCAAGCGCTCTGGAGTCGACCTGTGGTTTTCAGAGGGCCCGAGCGGCTTCACGCTGCTGGCTCGCTTCCGGGGAACAGCATGTCAACAGCCCCGGCAAACGCGCGCAATGGATGGTAGGCTCGCCGGGCGAAAGACAACCCCAGCCTGGGGACATCGTGAGGGAACGCATCTGTGTTGAAGCCGCACAGAAGGCGCCACGACGGTGAGCAATGGAGTGGTTGACCGAGCACGATGGGGTGACGGGCGAGGAATACATCGCCGTCGACACGCGCGGTGAAGCGCTGCTCCGCGATCCGCTGACGAACAAAGGCACGGCATTCACCGAGGGCGAGCGCGCCGACCTCGGCCTCGACGGGCTCTTGCCGCCGGCTGTCAGCACCATGGACCAGCAACTGGCCAGAGTGTACGAGAACTATCGGATTAAACCGACACCGCTCGAGCGCTATATCCACCTCGCCAGCCTGCAGGACCGAAACGAGACGCTGTTCTTCCGTCTCCTCCATGACCACATCGACGAGATGGTGCCGGTCGTCTACACACCGGTCGTTGGCGAAGCGTGCCAGCAGTTCTCGCACATCTTTCGCCGCCCGCGCGGTCTCTACATCTCGTACGACCAACGCCATCAGATCGATACCATTCTCAGGAATCACGCGCGGCCGCCGGCCGTCATCGTCGTCACCGACGGGGAACGCATCCTGGGACTGGGCGATCAGGGGGTTGGCGGGATGAGCATCCCAACCGGAAAGCTATCGCTCTACACGGCCTGCGCCGGGATCCCGCCATCGCTGACGTTGCCGATCATGCTCGACGTGGGCACGGACAATCGGGAGCGGCTGAACGATCCGATGTATCTCGGCCTGCGGCACCAGCGGATTCGGGGACGCGAGTATCAGGACTTCATCGATCGCTTCGTCGACGCTGTGATGCGCGTGTATCCGGACGCCGTCCTGCAATGGGAAGACTTCCTGAAAGCCAACGCGCTCACTCAGCTCGCACGTTTTCGCGACCGGTTGTGCACGTTCAACGACGACATTCAAGGCACGGCTGCCGTTGCGACCGCCGGTGTGTATGCATCCCTGCGGATGACCGGTCAGGAGATGCGCGACCAGCGCATCGTGCTTGCTGGAGCCGGAGCGTCCGCGCAGGGCATTGCCCACCTCTTCGCCTCGGCGCTGGGCGAGGCCGGGGTTTCTCACGCAGAGGTGCGGATGCGGATCTGCACCGTGGACAGCCGGGGACTGGTGACGCAGGCGCGGCCGGATTTAGAGGACTTCAAGTCGGCCTATGCCCGGCCGATCGAGGAGGTGGCGACGTACGAATGCCGCGATCCCGGACACATTACGCTCGAGGAAACCGTCCGCAATTTCAGGCCCACGATTCTCATCGGCACGTCGGGCGCGGCGGGCTTGTTCACGGAAGCCGTCGTCCGCGCAATGGCCGCCCTGAACGACCGGCCGATCGTGTTTCCCTTGTCGAACCCGACGAGCAAGAGCGAGTGCACCGCCGAGCAGGCGATTCGGTGGTCCGATGGTCGCGCGATCGTTGCAACCGGCAGCCCGTCCGACCCGGTCATCCATCGCGGTCGGACGCACCGCATCGGCCAAGGGAACAACGCGTTCGTTTTTCCCGGCGTCGGACTGGGTCTGTGGGCGGGAGGTGTCCGACGCGTCACCGACGCCATGTTCCTCGATGCCGCCCGGGTCCTGGCGCAGATGGTGAGCCCGGCTGACTTGGCTCAGGGGGCGGTCTACCCCGAGCTCACGCGCATTCGGGACTGCTCACATGCCGTCGCGTGCGCTGTGATCCGCCGCGCCGTCGCCGAAGGCCACGCGTTGCCGGGGATTCTGGCCAGCCTCGATGAGACCGTGCGCAACGCGATGTGGTTTCCGACGTACCGACCTGTTCGCTATCGACCTTCGTTCTCCCAGATGAACCCTGAACCATGAACGCGAGCTGGCATCGCCGGCATGTCATGCCGACCCGCCCCTCTCTCGAACAACGCGTGCGCTGGCACTTGGCGCATGCGAAGGCGTGCGGATGTCGCGAGATTCCGCGAACAATCGCCGCAGAGATCAAGCGGCGTGACAAGATTTCCATACGCCATCGTTGATCGTTCGTCGGACCACGGATAACAATCCCGTGTTCAGAAGGAGTGTTGCCCGACACCGCCACATGCAGCGGATCCCCTCGGGGCTCGAATGTGAGGCTGCGTGAGCATCCCTGACACCACTGCACCGTACTGGAGTCGCAACGTCGACGACCTCAGCACGTCCCTCGGCTCGGGTGTGAACGGGCTCGCGGCGGCGCGCGCCGCCGAGCGACTCGCGGTGGTGGGCCCGAACAGCGTGGAGGACGCGCAGCGTCTCGGCCCGCTGCGCCTGCTCTGGCGGCAGGTCGAAAGCCCTCTCGTCCTGATCCTGATCTTTGCCGCCGCGGTCTCGCTCGGTCTCTCCCAGTGGGTCGACGCGGCGATCATCCTCGCGATCGTGATTGGCTCCACGCTGCTCGGCTTCTACCAGGAGTACCGCGCGTCCGCGGCGGTCGAGGAGCTGAAGAAGCGCCTCGCGCTCACCTGCCGGGTGGTGCGCAACGGCGTCGAAGGGACCGTCCGCGCCGACGCGCTCGTGCCCGGCGACGTCCTCGTGCTCTCCGCGGGCAACCTGATTCCCGCCGACGGACGGATCCTCGAGGCGAGCGACTTCCTCGTCAGCGAGGCCAGCATGACGGGCGAGTCGTTCCCGGTGGAGAAGCAGCCCGGAGTCGTAACCGCCGCCGCGCCGCTCGCCCAGCGGACGAACGTCGTGTTTCTCGGAGCGTCGGTGCGCAGCGGCACGGCGAGGGTTCTCGTCGTCGAGACGGGGCGGCGCACGGCGTTCGGCGCGATCGCCGCTCGGCTGCGCGCGCGGGAGCCGGAAACCAACTTCGCCCGCGGACTTCGGCAGTTCGGCTACCTGTTGATCCGGTCGATGGTCGTCATCGTCCTCTCCGTCCTGACGGTGAATCTCCTGCTCCACCGTCCGCTCGTCGAGTCGCTGCTCTTCTCAGTCGCCCTCGCCGTCGGCCTCTCGCCCGAACTCCTGCCCGCGATCGTGAGCGTCACGCTCGCGGCCGGTGCGCGCGCCATGAGCAAGCAGGGCGTCATCGTCCGCCGCCTGGACGCGATCGAAAACCTGGGGAGCATGACCGTCCTCTGCACCGACAAGACAGGCACGCTGACCGAAGGGACGATTGTTCTCGCCGACGCCACGGATCCGAAAGGAGGCACGTCGGCCGCTGTCCGGCAACTCGCGTTCCTCAACGCATCGTTCGAGACCGGCATCGACAACCCGATCGATGCGGCGATCGTTACCGCAGGAGAACAGGCGGGGCTCTCCACCTCCGGCCACGAAAAGATCGACGAGATCCCCTACGACTTCCTGAGAAAGCGCCTGACGATCGTGATGGCTGAGGGGGGCGGTGCCGAGCAACATCTCGTCGTCACGAAGGGCGCTTTCTCGAACGTGCTTTCGATCTGCACGCAGGTGGAGCAGGATGGCGCCGTGCTCCCGCTGACGGATGTCGTCACCGCCGAGCTCTCCGCATACTACGAGGCAAAAGGCAAGGCGGGCTTTCGCGTGCTCGCGCTCGCGACGCGTACTGTCGTGGCCAAGGGGGCCTACCAGCGCGACGACGAGGCGGAGATGGTCTTCGCCGGCTTCCTGCTCTTCCTCGACCCGCCCAAGGCCGACGCCGCCCGCGTGCTCGGCGACCTCGCGAAGTTGCATGTCGACGTGAAGGTCATCACGGGCGACAACCGGTTTGTGACAGGCCATCTCGCCGAGACCGTCGGGTTCGACCCAAGGTCGATGCTCACCGGCGACGCGCTGGTGCAGCTCGACGACGAAGCGCTCTGGCACGCGGCGCCCAAGACCTCACTCTTTGCCGAAATCGATCCGCAGCAGAAGGAGCGCATCGTCCGTGCGCTCCAGCGCACCGGTCACTCGGTCGGCTATCTCGGCGACGGGATCAACGACGCCCCCGCGTTGCACGCGGCCGACGTCGGCATCTCGGTCGATCAGGCCGTGGACGTCGCCCGCGAGAGCGCCGACATCATCCTGTTGAAACGTGACCTCGATGTCCTGCGCACAGGGGTCGAAGACGGCCGCCGCACGTTTGCGAATACGCTCAAGTACATCTCGATTACGACGAGTGCGAACTTCGGCAACATGGTGAGCATGGCGATCGCAGCGCCGCTCCTGCCGTTTCTGCCGCTGGTCGCGAAGCAGATCCTGCTCAACAACTTCCTCTCGGACGTGCCGTCGATGGCGATCTCGACCGACCGCGTTGACGCCGAGCGCGTCACGCACCCGCAGCGCTGGGACATCACGCAGGTTCGGCGCTACATGATCGTCTTCGGGCTCGTCAGCTCCATCTTCGACCTCCTGACCTTCGCCGCGCTTCTTCTGCTGTTCCGTGCGGGTGAGGCCACATTCCAGACGACGTGGTTCGTGGTGTCGCTGCTCACCGAGCTCGGCGTCGTGCTCATTCTCCGTACGCGCGGGTCCGCGTGGCGCAGTCGGCCCAGTGCACTGCTGCTGTGGACAACGGTCGCGGCCACGGTGTTCGCCCTCGCTGTGCCGTTCTTCGGGTCCTGGTCCCGCTTGTTCGGCTTTGTGCCGCTGTCGACTGGGGAGATGGGCAGCATCGTTGGAATCGTGACGGCCTACCTGGGGGCTACCGAGGCGACGAAGCGTTGGTTCTTCCGGCCCAGCGGCGCAACGCCCGCCTGACGACTTGGGGAGGATTCCGGGAGCACTCGCCGCTAATCCAACTCCATCACGTAGGCCCAGGTGCGACCAGCAGGCGGTGGGAACACCAGTGGCCGAGAAGGTCACAGGACTGCGTCGGGAGAAGAACACGCTGCGACTTGGTGGCGTCCGTCCGATCCTTGAGAGCCTGACCGGTCTGGTGGAGGCGCTTGACCCGCGCAACCGGGAACAGTGGCTCGTGAGGATGCGGACCCTGGGCCAGCGCGCTCAATAGACAGCCAGTCGTGTGGTCGTTTTCTAATCGCGGGTACGGGGCACGAATACTGCTGTAACGTGTGGCATCGACCTTGGCATCGAGCGATTGCTGGAGACTCCTTTGGGTCGATTCCGCAACCGACGGGAAGAACCCGCGATGATCGCCGAATTTCGCGCACCAGGGGTGCTCCGGCTCTACCGCTCGGCAGCGAATTGAGGCTCGCAATGCTACCTAATCAGACCCCGGCGTTCGACGCGTCCGACAACGAGACCAACTGCTGCCCCCGTTTCAGGCCGGGGCCTTGGCAGGACCAGGAACTCCACTTCGACAACAAGCTCTTCGTCAGAGCGTCGACGGTCAGCGCGTTTCACATGCCGCTCAACATGGGCTCGGTGTTCGCCCGGACGATTGCCGCCATTGAGACCGCGCATGCCGCCGGCGGCGGACTGCTGGTACTGAGCCACGACGATTCGGCCTGGCACGCCGAGCATCTGTTTGCCGTCGACAAGGAGGTACCCGGCGCCGAAATGGTGCGTCTGAGCGGCGATTTCCTGACGCATGTGTTCGAAGGCCCCTATAAGCAGGCGCCGACATGGGCCGCGACAATGGCGGCGTACGTGAAAGAGGGAGGCAGACACCTCGACACGATCTACTTCTTCTATACGACGTGTCCAAAGTGCGCGCGGCACTACGGCAAGAACTACGTGGTGGGCGTGGCCAAGGTCAGCCCGCTCGAGGCGTGATCACTCGGCCTGAGGCGCAGACTCCGGCGGTGCTCCACGAAGGCCACCTGACCATCGGAACCAGAAGGCGCCCATGAAGGTGTTGACGGTCTTCGCGCATCCCGGTCCGCGGTCGTTCTGCCATGCCGTCCTCGAGCGGTTCGACGCCGGTCTCCGAGACGCGGGCCACACGAACGAGATCGTGGACCTCTACACGATCGGCTTCGATCCGGTCATCCGGCCACGCGACACCCCGAGTTGGCTGACCGAGACCATCCCGGATGACATGCTCGACCGTATGCGGTTGCGCGAGTCCCTCCTCAATGAGGCTGGTGGGCCTCTGAAACGCTTCGCGCTGAAGCGCCTCATCGGTGATCGGGATGCGCGGGGCATCATCCGGTTGCTGCGCGAGCGCTATCGGCCGAAGGACGTGCTCGTGCAGCAGCAGAAGGTGGCGCGGGCTGAGGCGCTGGCGTTCATCGCACCCGTGCACTTCTTGAGCTTTCCCGCAATCCTGAAGGGGTGGCTCGATCGCGTCTGGACGCCGGGGTTTGCGTACGATCTCACTCCGGAAGCCTGGCGTGGCGACATCAACGGCCGTCAGCCGAAGCTGACGCACGCGAAGGCGCTGATCATCCAGACAACAATCTTCGACAAACGCTCCTATGACGCGGGCCTTCGCGAGGCCATGCGCGTGGTGATTGACGAGTTCACGCTCACATATCCGGGAATCAAGAACGTCGAGCGCGAGTACTTCTATGCCGTGCACGGCGCGGACGACGCCACGAGGCGGGACTACCTGGAGAAAGCGTATGCCCTGGGTCGCCAGTTCTGAACGGGCGTCGAAGGCAGCACCGGCGATGGCCAGCCTGGAGTCGACCAAGGCGTCTGCGGTGTCCTCACCGACGATTCCTCTGAAGCTCGCGGGCGATCTGACGACGGTTCCGACGAGCACACTGCGTCGCCGGAGTATGTCGAACCTTCTGAGGATGGGTCACTGCGCGCCCACCGTGATGCAGACCCTGCTGGATGCCTCAGATACGGAGGCGGAGTGGCTCGTCAAGCTCACAGCTGGATTGCCAGGCGGCATCGGCAACACGGGCGCCGAGTGCGGTGGCGTCACCGGGCCGTTGGTCCTTATCGGCCTTCGGCATGCTCGTGGCCCAATGCACCACGGACTGCCCCCGTTCATCGACAAGGGGCATGACCTTCTGCAGCGCTTCGAGGGTTTCCACGGCACCACGCTTTGCCGTGAGATTCGGGGGACCGATAGGCTGCCGTTGCGATGCGTCGGAGCCGTTCGTCGAGCGCCCGAACTCTGCGCGCAAACGCTGTCGAGCGACTGCGCCGATGTAATTCCCGCGGCGAGCCGAGACGCGTACGGGCGACTCTACGCTCACTTCGTCGAGAAGGAGTTCCACTGTGCTCATGCGGTTGTGCAGCACGTGCGCCACATGAATCACGTGAGCCAGGACGTACTCGACGCCACGGCACCCTTCATTGGCGGAACGGTCTTGACCGGCATGACCTGCAGCGCGTTGACGGCCGGCGTGATGGCCCTTGGTATGGCCCTCGGTGAGGTCGAACGCAGCTGCCTGCGTGTGCTGCGCATGATCGGCAAGATGGCAGCTGGCGGTGACGCGTTCGCTGACGAGGTGAACAAGTTCAACAGGACCATGAATCTCGGCCACCAGTTGGCGGGGTGGTTCACCGGCGCATTCGGGAGCACGCAATGCCGCGCCATAACGAGGTGTGACTTCTCGACGACTGCGGGAGTGAACCAGTACATCGACACCGACGGCGTTGCACGATGTCAGGCGATTGCGCAGCAGGTCGCAGCCAGAGTGGAGGGCATGGTCGACTCGGCGGTCTAGCCCCCGCCCTTGATCAGCTGCAGGGGGAGAACTTGCTGGCCACACAGGCTCGTCGAGCGCCGAGATCGTCGCTTTTCGGGGACCGATCAGGCCGACCGCCGGGGTCCACGTGATCTTGGGCTGTTCGATCCGCGCGAGAACCTTCAGGTCGACACGCTCAATCAGTTCGAGCACTGGTGGGCGACGCCGGTGCAGTTCGTGCTGCTCTTCTTTGGACTGGCGAATGCCGGCGTCCCGTTCGAGCAAGTCGGATCGGGCACGTACTTCGTGCTGGCTGGATTGCTCCTCGGCAAAGCGAGTCGCCTGAGATGTCGGTCGCCCGGTGCGCGATGATGTGTCATGCTCGCGGCTTCCGTCGGCACTGCTCGACATCCTGCGGCCCGCGGATCGCCGTAAGTGATCCGAGGACATTGAGAGGTCTGACACAGTTTCGGTGCGGATCAATCTGGGCGTGCCCGTAATTCGCTGAACACAAATCACATACCGGGACTCTAGGATTTGAAGGAGCGTGTGGGATAATCTGATCCGGACCGCTCGCAACTCGTTGATTCTAAAACGGAGAGATGTCCGAGTGGTTGAAGGAGCACGCTTGGAAAGCGATTCGGGCGAGGCCCACCGAGCGATACCGAAAGACCTGTTCGCGCAATCGGTTCAACGACTTCCGGCCGCAGAATGCTTCTCGATGTGAACCCGTAAACGTCGCTATTTGTCGGCGGTCGCGGGGCGACCTTACACAATTTCTACACAGTTCTCAGCCTGACTTCTGGGTGTAATCCACGGTGTTATTCGGTACGCCTCGTCTAGCGGCGTTCGTGTCGCGGCTGATGTATGCCTTGTAGGTGATCACGAGGCCACAGACCAGAATCACGCTCTCAATAGCCATGACGACAGGATTTCCCATGGTAGCCGTTCTTTGCTGATAAGCGCTCGCCGCAAACATCCGGAAGGTGCCGAGCGCAAGAGCGAACCACCCCGATAAGGTTACGAGAACGGTCCAATCCGTACGCCAGCGGTGATGCGCTCTCACGATCGCGAGACCTGCGACGAACATCAGCACTCCTGAGAGATATACGACCGGCGGAATCTGCGCGTCGTAAAGGCGCGGCTGAACGAGTGGGAATTCCGACACGATCATCACGATCATCGTTGGGCCAAGCAGACCGGCGATTCGTCTAGATTCGGCTTCGTCCATAGACCCTCACACCGCAATCCGAGTTGCGCACCAGAGTTCAGGCGCGCACCCGGTTGTCCCCTGGTGACTCACGCGCTTGGCGTGATCGTTGCGCCCTCGGCAAAATGCTGCTGTCGGTGCAGTGATCGAGCGACCGATGGACGGTCACCGCGACATCGCGCGACCACCGCCGGGCTACGGGACCGCCTCCACCATAGCCGCATTGAACTTGGCGGGTTCGTCGACGAACGGCTCGTGTCAGGACAGCTGGGATCAGACGAGCGTGTTCGCCCGCGCAGCAGCGCCGCGCAACCGTCGACACGCCAGGCCGCTGCTCGCACCATGTCAACGTCCATTTCATGCGGCAGGACGTTGGCTCGTGCGAGTCTCGCCGGTGCTCGCCGCGCGCAGCGCTTCCGCCCGATGTTTCAGACCGACCAGCATGCGTCGCGTCATCAGAAATCCCGCAGGCTCGATCGCATGCGTGGCCAACCGGGCCCAGGCGCTTCGTGCGCGCACGCAGCTACGAGAGACGAGTTGTGTTCGGTGCTCGTCGACGGGGTAAAGACCAAATTGCCAGACCCAATCAAAGTCCCCCAAGTTCCTCATGTCCAACACGAGCACACGACCGGGCTCGATGGCCGCTACCGGCCAGCTTGGGCCACGCCCGAGCGGAATTCGGTCTCCGACGGCGAGTTTCTGAAACTCCGGGAGAATGCGAGTGGCACTCGGACGATCAAGGTACCCGAAGAGGCGATCGAGCCAGTCGTAGCTGTACAATCCGCCACGCTGGTAGCCGATCTGCACCAGCCAAGGCCAAATGTAATCCGGCGGTGCGTTGACGACGACAGCCATCGTCCCTGAATACGTCGGGTTCTCGAGCAGCGCATCGCCCGCCATGACCCGTGTCAGGTCGGACGGCGTTGCGCCCCAACGGTTCATCCGTCGTCGAATCGGAAACCAATACAGCAGCGAGAACGTGAGAAGGACGAAGAGCGTGGGAATCATGAGATCCTCCCTCCTTCAAGAAGCTACCCGTTCCGCGCGATCTCTCCTCTCGGCGAAGAACCTGGCGAGTTCGTCGCGGACGATCTTCGTTTGACCGATCATCAGGTGCCCTCCCGATTCGAGGCTCACAAACTGAGCGCCAGCGATGCGCTCTGCCGCGCGCTGACTCGCGTCGTGAGAGGCGAGCTGGTCGTCTTTCGTGTGGACGATCAGGGTGGGCACGCTGATGCCCTGCAAGTCGTAATCGTTGACAGCCGCGTTCGAGACCAACGCGTCGAAGTCGACGCCCTGAGGACTGACGGGGAACAGACTGTCGACGAATTCGGTCACGAACCGAGCGTCCTCCCTACTCATGACGAATCCTTTCGGCAGTCCCGCCACCAGCCGGACCATCATTGATGGCGCGACAGTCGGCAGCACCCACAAGGGGAGCTGCCGATTGAATAGCTTCGCCGCGGACGGTTGGACCACGGCGGTCGGACTTCCCGGGAGGTTGCCAACGAGCACGGCGAGATGCGTCACCCGCTCGCGATGACGCAGGGCCAGTTGCAGCGCCGATGTCGCGCCGGCTGACTCGCCGATGACGTCGATCCGATCGATATGAAGCGCGTCGAGCAGAGCGGCGAAGGCGTCGGCCTGGTGTTCCGGTGTCGCATCGACCGGCATGCTCGAGCCGAGATAACCGAATCGCGACGGAGCAATGACTCGACGGTCAGTAAATAGGTCGCGGACAGACAAGAGTCCCCCGACGCAGTTGTGGAAAATGCCGTGCACGACGAGCACCGGGTCACCGCCGCCCCGCTCGGCGTACTCGACCACACCCCATCGTGTCGAGATGACGTGGCGTTCGACGGCGGCCAGGCGCGTGCGCGCAGCGTTCATGTCGCGTCGGTAGCGCAGGTAGACACCATACGCGGGAATCGCCACTCCCGCGGCGATTCCCGCCAGGCTTGATCGTTTCATGATGCACCGCCCACCGCGGAAGTACTTCGTCTCACCCTTGGGATGTTGCGCCCCGAGGCTGCGACCGCAAGTCGCGTCCGAATCACCTGAGAAGGCAGCGACTCGATCAGCACGAGCACTTCTTCTTCGCCGCGCGTCCACGCGGAGACGCATGTTGCGTGTGCTCCGTGTGGTAGTGACGTCGATCTCGATGCGCGCAATGCTGCTCTTGGAACGATAGAGATCGTCCAGGTGCTCGAGCACGCCTCTACATCCGGCTGGTCGGGCCCGCCTGCCACTAGAAGGGGGCCGCCCGGGCACACTGCCAGCAGCGCGGCGGCGATCGCTGGACGAAGCGAGGGAAGCATTGGCTACTCGCATATCAGTCGAACTGACGCGTAACCTGCTGCAAGACAGCGGCCTCACGAGCGGATCGCGCTACCAGTCCTGCACCGCCGCCCGATGCGATGTGGAACAGCAGCAGGGCGTTTCACCGCGGAGAATTGCGCACCGATCGGCAAAATCTCCCCTGCCATTGGCCCGGGCCAACCATCAGCGCCATCGGAGTTCACTGTGCCCGATGGCGCGCTTCCGCCGCTGGCCGACGGGAATCCGGCGGACCGGCGAAACGCCACCAGAACTGCGTCATGGCCGCATGCTCGGCCCATCTTTCCGCGCCCCCTTGGGACGCGTCCGGTCGAGTAGACGCTCGCAACAAACCGGAGAGCCTCGGCACCACCTGCACGGTCGTTCACTGCGGCTCGACGCAGTCGGTGGAGGTGTCTATGAAAGTCTTCAATCGGAAGTGGTGGTTCCGGATCAGTCTTGGGCTTCTCGGGGCGCTCGTGGCTATCCAGCTGGTGCCGTACGGCCGCGATCACATCAACCCGCCTGTCACTGGCGAGCCCGCTTGGGATTCTCCCCAGCCCCGCGCGTTTGCCAAGCAGGCCTGTTTCGATTGCCACAGCAACGAGACCGAATGGCCGGCGTACGCGAGCATTGCACCAGTCTCGTGGCTCGTGCAGCACGACGTCGATGAAGGGCGAGCCGTCCTGAACTTCTCCGAGTGGACGCGCCCTCAGAAAGAGGCGAAAGAGGCGGCCAAGGAAGTGCGGGAGGGCGAAATGCCGCCAACTGCCTACAAGCTGATTGGCACACGCTCGCCTCAGTGCAGCTGATCTCAATCGACTCGCGCAGGGCCTCGCACAAACCCTGGGTGCGGCGGTAGAACAAGAGGCGCGCGAACGCAACCGCTAGTCCGTTGCGTGGGGTTTCCTTGAGCGTCCAATGAGCGTGGCGGTCCAATCGATCTCACCCCGGGCAGGACCAGGGACTGCCGTACGTGAGTGCTGGCCGAGTCCCGCCGCACGCGCATCGGGCATCGCTGCGTTGGCCATCGCCGGAATCGTCACCCACCTGGCGCTGCGCTGGGCGTCCGGTGCGTCTCCAACAGCGAAGGCGCTTCCGCTGTACGTCGTGCTCGTCGCAGGCGGCGTGCCGCTTGTGCTGTCTCTCACGCTCAAGCTCGCTCGCCGCAAGTTCGGCTCCGACCTGCTCGCCGGGATCTCAATTGTCGCGGCTGTACTGCTTCAGGAGTACTTGGCGGGTGCTCTCGTCGTCTTGATGCTCTCCGGAGGCGAGGCGCTCGAGGCATTCGCACTCGGCCGCGCGTCGTCGGTCCTGCAGGCGCTCGCCCGCCGAATGCCGCTGGTCGCACATCGACGCATGAACCGTCAGGTCGCGGAGGTGCAACTGGCCGACGTACACCTCGGCGACGAGTTGATCGTGTACCCGCACGAAATCTGCCCTGTGGACGGCGTAATCATCGAAGGTCACGGTGTCATGGACGAGTCCTATCTGACGGGCGAGCCGTTCATGATGTCGAAGGCGCCCGGGTCCGAGGTGTTCTCCGGCGCGAACAACGGCGACAATTTGTTGACGCTGCGGGCCAGCCGGCTGGCGGTCGACTCGCGCTATGCCCGCATCATGAGCGTGATGCGGGACTCGGAGCAGCGGCGGCCGCAGCTCCGGAGGCTGGGTGATCAACTGGGCGCATGGTATACGCCGATCGCCTTGGGACTTACCGTCGCCGCATGGATGTGGAGTAGCGACCCCGTACGCTTCCTGGCCGTCCTCGTGGTAGCAACGCCGTGTCCGTTGCTGATCGGCATTCCTGTCGCGATCATCGGCGCCATTTCGCTTGCCGCCAAGCACAGCATCATCATCCGCGACCCGGCCGTTCTCGAGCGCGTTGACCGATGCCGCACGATCGTTCTCGACAAGACTGCGACGTTGACGTACGGCGAGCCCGCCCTCACCGAGCGGTTTACTGCACCGGGCGTGGACGATGGGCTGGTGCTGCAAGCAACGGCGAGCCTGGAACGCTACTCGAAGCACCCGCTGGCGAAGCCGATTCTCGACGCCGCGAGAGAGGCACATCTCGCCCTGGCAGACGCCAGCGAAGTGCGCGAGCACCCGGGGGAGGGCCTTGAGGGCCAAGTCGAAGGTCGGCATGTGCGGGTCATCGGCCGCCGCCAGGCCGAGGCGATGGGGGACGGCGACGCGCTCCCGCCCGTGTCGACGGGCCTGGAGTGCGTGATCCTGCTCGACGGCCGATACGCTGCCACCTACCGCTTCCACGATGCGCCGCGCGCAGACAGCCGGTCCTTCATCACGCATCTTCGGCCTCGCCATCAGCTCGACCGCATCCTGCTCGTCTCTGGCGATCGAGAAAGCGAAGTGCGATACCTGGCTGATCAGGTCGGGATCGAGGAGGTCTATGCGGGACAGACGCCAGAGCAGAAGGTCGCGATTACACGCGCAGAGATCGACCGCGCGCCGACCTTGTTCATCGGCGACGGCATCAACGATGCGCCGGCGCTGGTGTCGGCAACCGTCGGCTTGGCCTTCGGCCACCAGAGTGAGATCACGACCGAAGCCGCAGGCGCCGTGATCATGGACACGTCACTCAAGCGCGTCGATGAACTTTTTCACTTGGCGCGCCGCATGCGACGGATCGCGCTCCAAAGTGCCGTCGGCGGGATGGCGCTGAGCGTCGTCGGGATGTTCATCGCCTTCGGCAAGTGGTTGCCGCCAGTCGGCGGCGCAGTGTTCCAGGAGGTGATTGACTTGGCCGCGGTGCTCAATGCTTTGCGTGCCGCGGTTCCGGGTGGCGAACTGAGCGACTACTGACATGGTGAGAAATGAGGGTACTGCCATGACGACGAGGTCTTTTGCGAGATCCCCGTTGTTGCTCGTCGCGGTGACGATGAGTGTTCTCCTGCCGGCTCGCGTGTCCGCGCACTGTGATGGACTCGATGGACCGGTCGTCACGTCGGCGCGAGCAGCTCTGGAGGCACGAAATGTTGCACTGGTCGCCATTTGGGTCCAGCCGCAGGACGAGCCAGAGATTCGTCGTGCCTTTGAACAGACGCTGGTCGTGCGTTCGTTGAGTCCGCAGGCGAAAGAACTCGCGGATAGATTCTTCTTCGAAACAGTGGTCCGCGTGCATCGTGCGGGCGAAGGCGCACCGTTTACGGGACTCAAGCCGGCGGGACGCGATCTGGGTCCGGCGATTCCCGCGGTGGACAAGGCACTCGAGGAACGATCGCTTGAGCCCCTGGTGACGCTACTCACCGACACGATGCGCGATCGTCTTCGCCAGCATTTCAACAACGCCGTGACCGCCCGCACATACGATGTCGGCGATGTGGCGGCAGGGCGCGAGTACGTCCGAGCGTACGTCGAGTTCATCCATTATGTCGAACGGCTGTACGACACCAGCACAACAGCCGCTCACGGGCATTTCGAGGAAACAGGCGCGATTCAGCGGCACCACCGCTAAGGAGAGAGCGATGAACGTGTTGACCGTCTTCGCTCATCCTGGCACCCGATCGTTCTGTCGTGCCGTTCTCGAGCGCTTCGACGCCGGTCTCCGAGACGCTGGCCACACGAACGAGATCGTGGACCTTTACGCAATCGGATTCGATCCGATCTTGCGGCCACGCGACACCCCCAGCTGGCTGACGGAAACGATCCCCGATGACATGCTCGATCGCATGCGGTTGCGCGAGACCCTCCTCGAAGAGGCCGGTGGGCCGCTGAAGCGGCTGGCGCTGAAACGCTTAATCGGAGATCGGGATGCGCGCGGCATCATCCGGTTGCTGCGTGACCGCTTTCGAGCCAAGGACGTGCTCGTCCAGCAGCAGAAAGTCGCGCGCGCTGAGGCCCTGGCATTCGTCGCACCCGTGCACTTCCTCAGCTTTCCGGCAATGCTGAAGGGGTGGCTCGATCGCGTCTGGACGCCGGGCTTTGCCTACGATCTCACGGCTGAAGCGTGGCGTGGCGACATCAACGGACGTCGGCCCAAGCTCACCCACCAGAAGGCGCTGATCATTCAGACGACGATCTTCGACGAACGCGCCTACGACGCGGGTCTCCGCGAGGCCATGCGCATGGTGATCGACGAGTTCACCCTGACCTATCCCGGAATCAGGCAGGTCGAGCACGAGTACTTCTACGCCGTGCACGGTGCGGACGACGCCACAAGGCAACGCTACTTGGAAAGAGCCTACACCATGGGGCGGGAGTTCTGACTGTGCATTGAGAAGAGCCTGACGGGCCAACCTTATGGCTGCCTTAAGGTCATATCCGGCGGCTACAATCGGCCGAGCGAGGTGTGGCATGCCACACGGGGAGCGTCATCGGAGCGAGCGGATTGGATGGCTGCGCGCCGCGGTACTCGGCGCGAACGACCGCATCGTATCCACGGCAAGCCTCGTCGTCGGCGTTGCTGCGGCGGCATCTGCGCGGCAGGATGTGCTGATCGCCGGCGTGGCCGGCCTTGTCGCGGGCGCGCTCTCAATGGCGGCTGGCGAATATGTCTCGGTCAGCTCTCAAGCGGACACGGAACAGGCGGACCTGAAGCGCGAGCGGCGTGAGCTGGCGACGGAGCCCCAAGCGGAGGAAGACGAGCTCACGAGCATCTACGTTCGTCGAGGCTTGGAGCCGGAGCTCGCTCGAACCGTTGCGCGTCAGTTGATGGCGAAAGGCGCCCTGGCGGCACACGCACGCGACGAGCTCGGCCTGACGGAGGAACTGGCGGCCCGTCCGTTACAGGCAGCCTTCGCGTCGGCGGCCACCTTCGCCGTCGGAGCGGCGGTACCGATACTCGCGATACTGGTGGCCCCGATCAGTGCCCTGACAGCGACCGTTGCCGCGGCGTCACTGGTGTGCCTCGTCGTCCTCGGCGCAACGGCCGCGTTCGTGGGCGGCGCACCAATACTCGTCGGCGCCGCGAGAGTGACGGCCTGGGGTGTTGTGGCGATGCTCGCGACGGCAGCTGTTGGGAGGCTCTTCGGAACGGTTGTTGGATGAAGTGAACCCCAGTCGAAGAAAGTTCTCCGAACGTTGTCCGCCGCGATTGACCGCCGGAGCTGCGCGCCCCGGATCGCTCTGGGCGTTCCGCACTCGACCGGCGGAGCGTGGGTACGCCCGCAGGACGCGCGCAACGAAATCGCCGTATGGGCCTGTTCCACTTGCCCGGGACCGCCACGCTTTACGGGCGTTCTCCCACGCACATGATCACATCGATCGGAACGTTCATCGAGCCGGCGTCGTAGAACCGCGCCCACGCGGCCTGGATCTCTGGGCAGCAACGAACGGCTCAATCAGCTGGATCAACTCTTGGCTCGGCGGGAGTTCTTCGACCGTAGGGCAAGATTCCGCCGATGCTGTGGGGGAAAACCCACGATCAGACGCACTCTAACCACGCGGTTCCTTGAGACACGCTGAACACCCATAAAGCCAACTTAATCCTCGCGTCACGACGACGTCACCCTCCATAGAGTTGAATACCAGGACAGGGCGGCGCCGCTTTACGTGCCGAAGGGTCCGCGAGCTGAGCATCGGCGGGCCCGTGACGGACGTGGAACGGTATCCCTGCGGAATTGATGTTGCCGACCAAGAAGTGAGCGATGAACACGCGACGGCGGGAGCTCAACGAATGCGCTTGACAACCGGCGGGGAGACGGGCCGTAGTCACGCTCAGCCGCCCCCGTCCATCGGGGCAGCCACAGCGTCGGTCGTCCTCCTGATCGCATTGCTTCTGGTGCTGACGTTAGACCAGTCCACTGGTTCGGCGCCTGTTCAACACCTCTACTACGCACCGATCATCTTTGCGGCGATACGCTTCGGATTCGGCGGCGGCCTGGCGACCTCGTTCGCCGCGGTCATTCTGTATCACATCGCCAACCCGCGGCTGCTCGCGTTTGAACACGAGCACTGGGATGTCGTTCAGGTCGTGCTGTTCGTGGCGGTCGGACTCGTGACGGCGAGACTCACCGTGGACAAGCGCCGACTGTATGCACTTGCGAGCACGGACGATCTGACCGGCTTGCACAACTTGCGTTCGTTCGAGCAGCGACTAGTAGCGATGGTTCGGTCGTGTCGCCAGGCAGGCGTGCCTCTCACCGTCCTCGTCCTCGATGTCGATCGTCTGAAGTCACTGAACGACACACACGGCCATCTTGCAGGAGCCGAAGCCGTCAGGACCGTCGGTTGGCTAATCGCATCGCGACTCCCATCGGACGCTGTCGCGTGCCGGTATGGCGGCGACGAGTTCGTCATTGCGCTGCCACGGTGTACCGAGACCGGCGGGCGCGCGTTCGCAGATACGCTCCGTCACACCGTGTACGCCGCTGCACCCGTGCTGGCGGGTCTACCGTTTCCTGTGAGGACGCTGTCGGTGAGCGTCGGAGTAGCCTGCCAGACCTTTGACTCGCGAGTAGGTCGTGACGATGCCGAGCAGGGCGAGGAACTGTTCCGCGCGGCGGATCGCGCCCTGTATCAGGCGAAGCAACTTGGCCGGAATCATGTCTGTGTTGCGTAGAGAGGCACGAAATGGACCCCGCTGGCTGCGCCGCCTGGCTGCGGGCTGGCGGGCTTCTGACCTACCCGACTTCCCAGTTAGGCAGTTGTCCGAAAATGTAACGACGGCGCCGACGGTCACAGTCCACGCCGGCGCATCGCTCGCGGGAAACGATTCTTGCGATGCTTCCTCGACAGGATCCCGCGCTGCCATTGAGGACGATATGGAAGGCGAAGCCGGAAAAGGTATCGCCCGACGCCGTCGCGTCGACCGGAAAAGGCACAGGCCTACGGCGCCGCCGAGGATGGCCAACATCGGGCCTGCGGGTGAGCCACGGCGTCCGCCCACCCAGATGCTCGTGATTGACGCGAGGCCAATCAGGACCTGTGTCGGGTTCACGCGACGGCTACTTCTACGTCCCATACATTCGTTCGGGCGGTGTCAGGGGCACCGGGCTCGACCTTCAAGCTGAGCGTGACGATGCGTCGCCCGGCGTCGGTGCCTGCTCAAGCCCAGACGGCAAGGAATGAGCAGATCGCATGCCGGGCGCAAATCGTTTTTTCGCGTTGAACCTTCAGCGTCGGCGCGTGACGGTTCCGGCCGAATAGTCCTCGACCACTGCGAAAGATTTCCCCCTGCCGCGCAGGTCTCAAATGCGCGTCCTTCACGGCATGGCGGGCATTCCGGCAGCGTTCGCGCCGCGCGTGGCGGATTCCCGCCGGATTCCGCCGAAATGGCCGATAGATCTCCTTCCCCAAGAGCGGCGTTGGTCGCGACTGTTGTTCGACGTGGCGGAACGCTTGTTGCCCTGAAACATCGGCGGATTGGTCCATGATTCCGCTCACCGATTCGTCGCGGCGTTCAGAGCGCTTTCCCGCTGTGACGCTCGCTCTCATTGTCGTCAACGTCATAGTGTTCGGTCTCGAACTCTCGGGCGGTGACGCGTTCGTCCAGGCGTGGTCGGCAACACCAGCCGACATCGTGGCAGGTCGCTACTGGCTGACGCTGCTGACCGCGATGTTTATGCATGGCGGCGTCATGCACATCCTCGGGAACATGGTGTTCTTCTGGGCGTTCGCCCCAGTTGTCGAAGACGCGATGGGCAGAAGTCGCTTCCTCGCTTTCTATCTCCTCGGGGGCCTCGCAGCGTTCGTCGCGCAGATTGCGGTCGACCCTTCGTCGACGATCCCGAATCTCGGCGCCAGCGGGGCCATTGCCGCCGTGATGGGCGCATTCCTCGTCTGGTACCCCCGAGATCGCATCAAGACGCTCGTCCCGATCGGCCCATTCCTCACATTGATGTCTGTTCCGGCGTCGCTCCTGATCGGCATCTGGCTGCTCACGCAGATGCTCAACGAGGTCGGAGCGCTCGTCGAGATGCAATTGGGCGGCGTGGCGTACGTCGCGCACATCGGCGGTGCGCTGTTCGGCGCGGCCAGCGCAGCTCTGTTCGTCACACCGCGCGTCCCGAATGCTGGAGTCACCTCATGGCCACCAACGAGCCGGTTCGGCGGAAGACATCTGTAGGCGGCACCCGTTCGCCGGGCTCGCAACCCGACGAAGAGCGCCAGAAGCAACTGCAGAAGCAACTGCGCTCGGGTTTTGCCTATCTTGCGCTCGGACTGGTGGCGGCGTGGATCGTCCAGCAACTCGTGCTGGTGCCGTTGCTGTCGAGGGCACTCGAAATTCCCTACAGCGACTTCAAGTCCAAAGTCGACTCAGGCCAGATCGTTGATGTGACACTCGGCCCAACCATCGAGGGGCTGATGAAGAGTCCGGCTCCAAAGCCGCAAGAGCCAACCGTTCCGTTTGTCACCATCGCGCCATCTGCTGGCGATCCTGACTTGCTTCGCCAACTCGGCGCCGCGCACGTCACCTATCGCGTGAAGCGGCCGCCGAGTGCAATCGGTTCATTCGTGCTCGAATGGCTGCTCCCGCTCGTGTTCGTGATGGCGTTGTGGTCGGCGGCGTCTCGGAGTCTCGGCAGCCGCCTGGGCGGAGGCGTGCTCGGCGTCGGCAGGAGCAAGGCGACCGAGGTACGGGCAGAAGATGTGGGCGTGACGTTCAAGGATGTCGGTGGCGCAGATGAAGCCATCGCCGAACTGCAGGAGATCATTAAATTTCTGAAGACGCCACAAGCATTCGCGCGGCTCGGTGGTCGAATCCCGAAGGGTGTGATGCTGGTCGGTCCCCCTGGCACCGGCAAGACGCTGATTGCCAAGGCGACGGCTGGCGAGGCAGCCGTGCGTTTCTTCGAGACGAGCGGTTCCGAGTTCGTGGAGATGTTCGTGGGCGTCGGCGCCGCACGGGTGCGGGACCTATTCGAACAGGCGAGAGCAGCGGCGCCGGCGATCGTTTTCATCGATGAGATCGACGCCATCGGACAGAGCCGTGGCGGTGCCGTCCGCCTGATGGGGAACGACGAACGCGAACAGACCTTGAACCAACTGCTCGCCGAGATCGACGGCTTCAAGGCCGACGCGTCAAAGCCCGTCATCATCATGGCCGCCACGAATCGGCCCGAGGTGCTCGACCCGGCGCTGTTGCGCGCCGGCCGCTTCGATCGGCAGGTCGTGCTCGGCAACCCGGATCTCGCCGGCCGTCTGCAGATCTTGCGGATTCACAGCCGGTCCATTGTCTTGGCACCGGACTTCGACCTGGAGCGCGCCGCGCGCATCACACCCGGCTTCAGTGGCGCCGACCTTGCCAACGTGATTAACGAGGCGGCGCTGCTGTCCGCACGTCGTGGGTCCGCCGGCGTCACGCTCCCAGACTTCGAGGCGGCCATCGAGCGCATCGTCGGGGGACTCGAGCAGCGCAGTCGGGTCATGAACGTCAAAGAGCGCGAGACGGTCGCCTATCACGAGTGTGGCCATGCATTGGTGGCGACGCTGGTGCCCCATGGGGATCCCGTGAGCAAGATCAGCATCATCCCGCGCAGCCGTGGCGCCCTGGGCTACACCATGCAGATGCCCAAGGAGGACCGATATCTATTGGCCGTCGACGAACTCGAAGACCAGCTCGCCGTCATGCTGGGTGGTCGCGCGGCGGAGCAGCTTATGTTCGGGACGATCAGCACCGGTGCGGCCGACGACATTCAGCGTGCTTCGCAGCTCGCGCGCCGGATGGTCACGGAATTCGGGATGAGCGAAAAGCTGGGATCGGTGCGTTATGCGGGGCAGCGCATGCAGTACCTCGCTGGCGTGCCCAGTGACGACACCGATCTCAGTGCAGAAACGCGGCAGCTGATTGATGCAGAAGTGCGCCGGATTATTGGCGAGCAATTCGCGCGAGCGGAGGCGCTGCTGGCGTCCCATCGCGACGCCCTTACTCTTCTGGCGAAACGTCTCCTCGAATCTGAAAGCCTCGACGGTTACGCGGTTCAAGAAGTGCTTGCCGTGAAGCCAATCGCGGAAATGCTCCATCAAGCCTGAGGCTCTCAATGCGTCTTCGTTACTTTCCCTTGGCCGTGCCGCTGATCGTTGCAGCAGTTCTGCTCCTGGGTGTGTTGCTGCTCCTGATCGAGCTCAGCGCGATCGAGTATGCGTACGCGAGGGTCGGCGTGGGACATCGGGCGATGGTGGTCATCCTCGTACTTACGTTGCTGGGCAGCTCTATCAATATCCCTCTGTGGCGCGTTCGGAGCACTGAGATCACGGTGCCCAAGGAAGTTCGCATGTTTGGCGTTCGATGGATCGTCCCAGTTGTTGAGCAACGTGGAACAACGATAGTCGCGGTCAATGTCGGCGGCGCCGTCATTCCCGTCCTGTTGTCGGCCCGGATTCTCATGGCACGTGACGCACCTAGCGCAGCTGTTATTGCGACGATGATCGTCGTCGTGGTGACCTACCTCGTCGCCAAGCCCGTCCCGGGAATCGGTATTGTTGTTCCCACGCTGGTCCCCCCAGTCATCGCCGCATCCGCTGCGCTCCTTCTGTCACGGGAGGCCGCGCCAGCGGTGGCGTACGTCGCTGGCACCATCGGAACACTCGTCGGAGCCGATCTGCTGAACCTCCGTCGCGTGCAGGACCTCGGGGCGCCGGTTGTTTCGATTGGAGGTGCGGGCACTTTTGACGGGATCTTTGTGACAGGTATTCTGGCGGTGCTCCTCGCATGACAACCATGGATGCTCATCGCGAGGGCGAACGGGCTAGCCGAACAGTGGCCGGGCCAGCCAATCAGTGGCGGCCAATGGGCCTCGGCGCAGGGGCGATTGCCACGGTAGCTGCCGCTGTCGGGTACGTCGTCGCAACGGGAACGGAAATTCTGTCTATTCAGATCCTGCAGCCGACCGAAATGGAGCTCGCGTGGATCAGCGACGCGATCCTGGCGTTCAGTTTTGGCTCCGCCGTGTTTCTCTGGCTCCATTTGAAATCGACGCGGATGACCCTGTCGCGCCTGGAGCGCGAACGCATCGTGCTGGATGCGCAGCTCTCGCTCGCGGCTGATATCCAGCGTGGCTTGCTTCCGTCGATTCCGCCCGACGGATCAGGCCTCCATTGGGCGGCTCGTCTCGTTCAAGCGGGGCGCATCGGCGGCGATTTGTACGACTTCGTTCACCTCGCAGACGGTTCTTGGTTGGTGTTGGTCGGCGACGTCTCAGGCAAGGGTGTGCCCGCCGCGCTTGTCTTGGCCTCCATTCGCACGATGTTCCGGATGTTAATCACCGACACCAGCGATCCGGGCGAGCTGGTTCAACGCATGTCCCAACGTTTGTACGAGGACCACGGGGGCAACCCGTACCTGACATGCGTGGTCGTTAGGATGAACGTCCGCAGCCGCGAGTTCGCATACGTGAACGCCGGTCACCCGCCCGGCATTGTTGTCGATCCTTCGGACGATCGACGCGCTCCACAGCTGCTTGCGAGCTCCGGCCCGCCCGCGGGGCTCTTCGCAAATCAGGTGTATCAGACGCTGTCAGTTACGGCCCCACCTGGAGCTGTGTCGATACTGGTTAGCGACGGCATTACTGAGGCCCTCGATGTTCTCGGCCTCACGGCGCCAGATCCTGTCGAGGCACTTCTCGCGCAAGCGCCACGTCCACTCAAGCCAGATCGACTCTGCGACGCACTGATCGAGCGAACCACTCCAGCGCTCGCGAAGGGAGATTGGCAGGACGACCGCACGGTCGTAGCCTTCTCGTTCGATTTCGCGTCTCGCAACACCGCCGCGGACTCATGAGGGTTGACCAGGCGTTCGCACCGGGGTGGCCAGGGATGGCGGCCAAGTGGACGTCGAGTGCAAAGGTCGGCGTTGGCACGGCCCTCACGTCATCGAGTCGCGTCTGGTTCACGCTGAGCCACGGGATCTTCAATGAGGTGTACTACCCCCGGGTCGACCAAGCCTGCATCCGGGATTTCGGGCTCATCATCACAGATGGCTCGAGCTTCTTCTCGGAAGAGAAACGGCACACCCGATCCAATGTGACCACCCTCGCCCTTGGTGTTCCGGCGTACCGCTTGATCAACACCTGCGTTACCGGGCGCTACCGTGTGGAGAAGACGGTCCTGACGGATCCGGGCCGCGACGTCGTTCTTCAAAGCACGCGTTTTCTGGCTACTCACGGCGTAATCACCGACTATCGGCTCTATGCGCTGCTGGCGCCGCACCTGGGCAACTACGGGACAGGCAACACGGGTTGGGTCCGGCAGGTGACAAGCCCGCAGTGACGTTCAGGCGATAAGGTGGCGACCGCGTTTCCGCCATCAATCGCCGGGATGAGTGCGAGTTCGAGTTGCGACACTCCGTCGAGGTTTGTCGTGTACTCCTCGCGTTCGACGGTCGTCCCCGGTGGCGAGAATGTGAACTGCTGCCGAACGATCTCGCGCTGGCCGTCGGCCGTTGACGCGCGGACCACGAACTCCTGCGTGCGGGCCTGCGAGTGCTCTTCGAACACCAACCTGATTCGCCGGATGGCCATCGGAGCAGGCCAGGTCAGAGTGATCGTCTGACGTCCAGGCCCACCAGCCCGCCAGCCGCCACTTCCCTCAGCCAAGAGAGCGCCCTCGATAGGATTCTCGGGGTCTTCTGAACTGAGCTCAACCTCGACATCGTTCTGGAGCTGTTGCCACTGCTCGGTGACGACGGACGGCGGTGCAGGACGAATATGCTTCAGCACTTGGATCCTCACTTGATTGTAGGCGCGGCGCTGCCACGTTCGCCCACACCGCGACTGCGCCAGAATCGACCGTGTGATGTCGCCTCTTCTTGACGACTCATGTCAGCGCGGTGAGATCTGGTCGAGCTTGACGTTGGTAAAAGGATGAGCTGAACGCGATAGCGTCTAAGCCCCTTCACCTCTCAGTGAATCACATGAGGTTGTAGTCGCTCACTATGCGCCTGGCGGATTTCATTTCGACGAATGTGGAACCTATTCTTGCGGAGTGGGAGTCGTTTGCGCGCGGAGTTTGGCCCGCGGGGGCGACGGCCGATCCGGCGGAGTTGCGCAACGAAGCTGCCGACATTCTGCGCGCCACAAGCGAACAGGATGGGCGAGGGCAGTACCTTCTGTTTCAGTCTGCCGATGGAGGCAAACGCATAAGAGAGACAGTCGGAGATGCTCGCCAACGTTGCGCGAATCGGCAATTCCTGATTTCCCTGAGCGACGGTATTCAGACCGACCTGATGATCGGCGACGCGTCGTCGCGCTCTTCATCCCCCATCTACTGTGAGAGACGCTCACGACCTGCTGTCCCGCGAATTGATCAGCCCAGACACAGAAGCCAGCAGTTCGGCGGGTTGGACAGGTTTGGCCACGTGAAGCTGGTAACCGGCAGCGAGCGCGCGCGTGCGATCGTCGTTGTTCGCGTGTGCACTGACCGCAACGGCCGGTACGCCGGAGAGCGGTTCCGGCATGCCCCGGACGACGCGAATCAGCTCGATGCCGTCCGAGCCCCCGGGAAGGGCGATGTCGCTGACGATGACGTCGACGCTTTCTCTATGAAGGACCTCCAGCGCCTCATCAACCGATTTCGCGGTTAGTACCCGCATACCGCACTCACCGAGCACGAACGCCATGAAGTCCTGGGAGTCCGGATGATCCTCGACGATCAGCACGCTCTTCCCTTCGATGTCGGGACAGTCGATCCCGGACGGCACGCCACGGGGCGGAGAAGGGACGTCCATCGGCATGGTGGTTTCGACGGGAAGCCGAACGATGAACTCCGCGCCCAAGCCTTCCCCGTCGCTCTTGGCTTCGATCGTTCCGCCGTGGGCCTCGATGATGTGCCGCGCGATCGTGAGGCCCAGGCCAAGCCCGCTCGCGGCGCCTCGCTGTGTCGGCACCTGGTGAAATCGATCGAATACCATCGGCAGTTCGGTCGGCGCGATCCCCTGGCCGGTGTCGCGAACTCTTATTTCGACTTCGTGTTCTCTGCTCTCGAGCGTGACGCCGATGGAGCCGCCGGCCGGCGTGAACTTGATCGCGTTCGACAGCAGGTTCAGGATCACCTGCTGGAGGCGTTGTGGATCGCCCTCGACGACGACAGACTCGCGTGTGCCGCGGGTCGAGACGTCGATTGTCTTGGCGACCGCCGCGTGATGAACCGACTCGATCGCGGCGTCCAGGACTTGTTGAATCGACACCGGGCTGACGTCCAGCTGCAACTTTCCGGTCACGATTCTTGACACATCCAACAGGTCCGCGACAAGTTGTGCCTGCGCCTTGGCGTTCCGTTCGATGGTCTCGACGGCCCGTCCGGCCCGCTCCTTGTCCAGCTGTTCGCTCCCCAGGAGCGTCGCCCACCCGAGGATGGCATTCAGCGGCGTGCGCAGTTCATGCGACACGACCGCGAGGAACTCGTCCTTCATCCGGTTGGCCTGCTCCGCCTGGGTGCGCGCCACAAGCTCCTTGCGTAACAAGTCCTCGCGCTCGAGCGCCGCCTGTCGTTGTGCCGTCGTGTCGCGCATCACCTTGGCAAAACCGCGAAGGTGTCCCGCTGAATCCCGCAAAGCCGTCAGCACTCCGGTGACCCACAGTTCTGTTCCGTCTCTGCGCACATGCCATCGCTCGTCGTCGGAGCGACCCGTCGACGCGGCCTTCTGCATTTCTTGTTGCGCGCCGCTGCGCTCGGTGGTCCGAAAAAGCTGTGCGAACTCGAGACCGACGAACTCCTCTTCGCTATAACCCAGCATCCGGCTGACGCCTGCGTTCCAGGTCAGCGCGCGCCCCGACGGATCGAGGATGAAG
>JBAROV010000052.1:0-18643 GCA_049642465.1 Vicinamibacterales bacterium | reverse complement strand
GCACCCTGGCACCCTGGCACTCTGGCACCCTGGCACCCTGGCACCCTGGCACCCTGGCACCCTGGCACCCTGGCACCCTGGCACCCTGGCACCTTGGCACCTTGGTATATTCCCGGCATGAACTCAGGACGATTGTCACGTCGCGATGCGTTGGCCATCCTCGGCGCCGGTGGCCTCGTCTCGTCGATCGGACGCCCTGACGGTGCCGCCGCACAGCCGGCCGCCTCCCCACTCGCAGCCGCCCTGGCTCGGAACGACGAGGCAGTACGCACGTTGCTCGAGCGTCAGGTGACCGATCCAGCGAGTCCCTGGCGCGGAACCCTGCCGGACCAGAACGGACTCCACTGGGCTGGACCGGCTGGCGGCGCAACCGAAACGATGACTGCGTCTTTCATTCATCCGCAGTCGCGGTTTCACGACGACCGCGCGCTGCTGGAGCGAATTCGTCTCGCGGCCGGGTTCCTCGAGCGCGCGCAGAGCCCGCAAGGGAACATCGACCTCCTCATCACGAACTTCAATTCGCCGCCGGACACCGGCTTTGTCGTGCACAACGTCGCGACCGCCGCGGCAATCGCGCGGAAGCACGGCCACGAGGAGATCGTGCGCCTTCTCCAACCGTTCCTGGTCAAGGCAGGCGCGGGGATGACGGAGGGCGGCGTGCACACGCCCAATCATCGATGGGTCATCTGCGCGGCGCTCGCGCAAATCAACGAACTCTTTCCGGACGCGCGCTACCTGCGGCGGATCGACGAGTGGCTTGCCGAAGGCATCGACATCGACAACGACGGTCAGTTTACCGAGCGCAGCACGCTCGTCTACAACATCGTCACCGATCGGTGCCTGATCGTGATGGCGTCAAAGCTGCGGCGTCCCGACCTGCTCGAGCCGGTTCGGCGCAACCTGCAGGCGCTCCAGTACCTCCTCCACGCGGACGGAGAAGTCGTCTCCGAGATCTCGCGGCGGCAGGATCAGTTCACGCGGGGGACTGTTACCGGCTACTGGTTTCCGCTGACCTACATGGCCGTGATCGACAAGGACGGCCGGCTCGCGACGCTTGCCGCCCGCGCTGCCCACGGAGGTGCGCGGCTCTCGACGCTGCTCGAGTATCCGGAGGTGTCGCGAACTCTTCCCGCGCAGCTTCCGCTGCCAGAGGACTTCGAGCAGACGTTCAATGACATCGGCATTGCGCGCATCCGCCGCGGTCCGCTCAGCGCGACACTCGTGCTCGGCGGCTCCAGCCGATTCTTCACGCTCCGCTACGGCAATGCGGTGATGGAGGGTATCCGCTTTGCGACGTCTTTCTTTGGCAAAGCCCAATTCATTCCGCAGACCGCCGTAAGGCGCGGCGACCCCCCTTCGCGCGTGCGCTACGGCGAGGCAGCCACCTTCGAATTCCGCCAGTCGCTCGAAGCGCCGTACTACCAGCCGCTTGGCGAGAAGGTGACGACGGGGAATTGGGCGGAGAGCCGGGTGCGGAGGCGTCAGAGCGAGGTGTGCCGTCTCGAGCAGTCCGCTGACGTCTCTGAGATGAAGAATGGGTTCCGTGTGCGTGTGCGCGCGGACGGAACGAAAGGTGTGCCTCTGGCGATCGAGCTGTGTTTCCGCGAGGGCGGTCAGCTCGATGGATGTCGCCCGATACCTGATGCGCCGGGTACGTTCGTGCTCGAGCAGGGTCGAGGCCAGTATCGAGCCGGCGGTCAGGAGATTCGGTTTGGTCCGGGCGATGCGCCGCATCGATACGTGCAGGTGCGCGGCGCGGAGCCGAGGCTGCCGGGACTGTCGGTTTACATCACCGGGTTCACGCCATTCGAGCGGGTGATTGAGTTGCAGTGTGCCTGACAGAGGGCGGTCAACTTCTCAGCTGAGCGCGCGATCGGTCCCACGGGTGTAGCGGCTGGTCGCTAATCCAGCTGACGCTCGTCAGTTGCCGATCGCCAGTCGGTGCCGCTCTGCGTCACGTCGAGGAGGGCCGCATGGTGTCTGGCATCCGTACCGCGATCACCATGCCCCTGGCGGTGACCACGCCGTCCACACTGACCTCCACATCGAGCGTCACCTTTCTGAGACCGATCTCGGTTGCGCGCGCGTGAAGCTCGAGCTCTGGTCCGTGTGGCGTCGGCCGGAGGAAGTCCACGTTGAGCGATGCCGTCACAAATCGCGGTGAGGGGACCTCACCGATCTTCCGTCCCGCGGCCCGCTCGACGAATGCGGCAGCGGTGCCGATGCCATGGCAATCGATCAGCGATGCAATCAGCCCGCCATAGACGAAGCCCGGAAATGCGATGTGCTCTGGACGCGGGCGGAAGCGGGCAACAGTGCGGTCGCCGTCCCACAGCGTGCGAACGTGAAGGCCCGCCGAATTCAGCCGCCCGCAGCCGTAGCAGTGGGAGTAATCGTCTGGATAGAAGTCCTGAACCGCCAGCATGGCGAGATGATACCGTCTACCTGGGTTCAAGCTCGATTTCCGCGTCGTTTTCATCTGCGGGCGCACGGCCGCCTGATGCCGGAACGGCTGGCTGTCTTCGGCGACCGCTCGTCAGCCGCCAGGCGCTAGCCGGCTGCCAGATCGAATATCCTCTAGTCCTTTAACTCAGCGGCCCTGGCGGCAGGCGCGAGTTCATCGCAGCTCTACTCGAACGCTGAGCATCACACTCGAACAGCGCATGTCCCGTTTCGAATTTGTCGTAGCCGTGCGCGCTCACCTGCTGGCAACACTGCTGGCTCTTGCTTCGACGCAAGTGGCCGGTCAGACGACAACGGAGCCCAGTCAAGGCCTTGTCACCGTCACCTTCCAGCCAACCGACGAGGACATCATCAATCCCGAGCGCGGTTTTTCGCGATTCGTGGAGGTCACGGTCTCGCAAGACGCGCTCAATTCAGGCCGCGCGGAGGGCCGGAGCGTGTTTGGCCTGATGATCACCCTGGGCCAGTTCCGCGACGCTCCCCTCTCGGACGCGTTCCTCGCGCAGATTCAGACCGCATTCAACAGGGGACGCATCGCCGGAGTGAAGTTCATCCCCCGATTCCGGTACGACAGCACCAAGGCAGGTCGCGATGCGCCGGTCGATCTCGTCCTGCGGCACATCGCGCAGGTGACGCCGCTCCTGCACGCCAACAAGGACGTGATCGTCAACGTCGAGGCGGGGTTCATCGGCGCGTGGGGCGAGTGGCATAGTTCGGTGAACGGTCTCACGGGCGCCTCGTTCGGCAGCGAAGTCAACGACCGCACGCGCGCGATCGTCGCCGCCCTCCTCGAGGCCGTGCCGACCGACCGCATGATCGCGCTCCGCACGCCGCGGTACAAGAAACAACTGATAGGAGACGACCGCAACCTCACGCTCACGGAAGCGTTTTCCGGGAGCGATCGCGCCCGCATTGGATTCCACAACGACTGCTTCCTTGCCAGTTCGACCGACGTTGGCACGTACGCGAGCGGCCAGCGCGAGGCAGAGCTCGACTGGCTGCACAAAGAGACGCGCTACGTTCCTCACGGGGGAGAGACGTGCTCCGCCGCCGCAGGGGCGCTTCCCTTCATTGCCTGTAACAACGCGATTCACGAGATGAACTACACCAACTGGAGGACGCTCAACATCCTCTGGAACCCTGCGGTGTACAAGTACTGGGAGGCCAACGGCTGCATGGGCGAGATCCGGCGGCGGCTCGGGTACCGCTTCGTGCTCAAGTCGGCGAAGGCTCCCCCGTCGGTGGCGTCCGGAGGCTTGCTGCGGCTGCACCTCGAAGTGACGAATACAGGATTCGCGACACCGCTCAACGAGCGGCCGGTCGAGGCGGTACTGCGCCACGCGGGCAGCAGCCGCACCCACTTTCTTCCGCTCGAGACCGATCCCCGGCGCTGGTGGAACGGCGAAACACGGAACCACACATTCAGCGTTGCACTACCGGCGGACGTCACGCCGGGAGAGTACAACCTGCTCGTGAACCTGTCGGACGCTGCACCAACGCTGCGGAAGGACTCGAGATACTCAATCCGCTTCGCCAACATCGGCACGTGGGAAGCCTCGACCGGCTTCAACAAGCTTGGCTTGCGTGTCATCGTCACACGGTCACGTCTGGGCCGCCTGATACGCGGCGAACGTAGCCTCCAACGTCCGCAGATTATTCACCGCCCGCTGCACCGGCACAGCCCTTCCAAGCATTCCCCCCGCAAACTCGCGTTCGAGCAGGTAGAACGCCTCGACGTAGTCCTCCGTCGGCGACCGCTGTTCATCGACGACAACGGTGTTCCCTGAGGTGACGCGGTAGCGGGACGCCTCGCCGCGCGTCATGCGCCCTTCGAACCACGCCTCCCCCGCATCGCCGATGAACAGCACACCGCCTTGCTGCAGGCCGTGCGGCTTCCATGAAATATCAATCACCGCGATCGCGTCGGGATACTCGAAGACGACGTGAGCGAGGCTCTCTCCCCGCACGCGTGGATTGATGTGTTGCAGGTGCGCAGACACACGGCTTGGCTCACCGAGGAGCGCGCGGACCATGTCCACGAGGTGCACGCCATATTCGAGCAGCACCCCGCGCTCCGCTTCCGACTTGAACCGCTCGGCAGGCTCGTGTGCGTCGTGTTGAACAAGCTGCAAAACACGTGGACGCCCGAAGAATCCGTCGCGATGCCGCTGCAGCATGTCGCGAAACCAGGGGCGATACGGGTGGTTCTCGTGAACGAGAAACAGCCGATGGTAGTCGCGCAGCGCCTCGACGAGCGACCGCGCGTCCTCCAACCTGTCGCAAAGCGGCTTCTGGCAAATGATGTGCGCGCCGGCCTCTGCGGCTCGCAGGCAGTGCTCGCGATGGAGCCGCGGCGGCGTGAGGATATCGACGAAGTCGAGCGTCGCTTCGCTGGCGAAGAGCGCGTCCAGCGAGTCGTGGATGCGTGCTCGCGGCGCGAATTGCCGGCGGCGGTCCTCCGCACGCTCGCGCGACTGATCCACGAGCGCCACGATCTCGACTTCGGGAATCCGCTGCCAGCCGCGGAGGTGAAATTCCGAGATCATGCCGCAGCCGACGACGGCTCCTCGAAGTTTCACGCGCCGGGGGCAGTCAGAATCGCACCGCAATCACGGCACCGCGACGCGCGGGCGTCAGCAGCGGCGCGACGCGTAATTCCACCCTCGGAGCCGAGTGCTGGTAGATGACGTGACGGCGCGTGATCAGCGCATCCACGCCCACGCCAATGCCGGCGCCGATGCCGGAATAAACCGCGACCAACGCTGCCGCCTCCCCAGCACTATCGCCACCTTCCCAGAACGCAGCCACGAGGCCGCCCGCGAGAGCCCCGCCGACCGCGATGCCCCACAGGGCCCCATTACCGAGAGAATCCTGGCGCCGCTGCCGGATGGTCGTCACCTCACGTTCGGTGAACTCCTGCCGGGCGCCGTTCACCAGTACGGTGAGTCCCGAGGTCGACAACTCCGAGATCCGACCGGAGGATTCGCGTCCCGATGTGTCAGTGACTGTCACCTTGTCGCCGGGCCTGACGAGCAGCTGCAGTTGCTCGAACGAGCCTGCGATCCCCTGGGCGGCGGCTGATTGCGGACACGTCGCAAAGAGCAGCCCGAGAAAAGCCATCGTCCATAAGGAAGCGGCAACGTTGTGAGTTCGCATGGTGCTCCCCTTTCAGATGTTGATGTGTCAGTCATGTGCATGAAACACGCCGTCAGGCGCGTTCGGCGGGCGATGGGATTCAGGCGGCGAGTGCGAACTCTTTCCGAATGGTAGCGGGATTTTGCGCACTGAGAAGCGAACGTCAGCAGCTCCGGGAAAAAGAAGACAGCCGCTGGTCGCGATCTGTTGCGAGGGATCAGCGCAGCGTGAAGCTCATCTCGATTTCCACGAGCACCGGAACTGCTTGACCGTCACGACTTCCTGGCGTGAACCGCCACTGTTTGACAGCATTGACAGCCGCACGATCCAGCCCGAATGTTTCCGCGCACTCCCCTGGCTTAAACTTCGATTCCAACAGCGCTTTTCGCAGGTCTGCCTCCTCGTTGTTCGTCGAATTCTGCAGTCGCGACTGCAGGTCGCATTTGGTCACGGTGACCTGCCCGGGCACGCCATCGAGCGGCACGACGGCTTCGAGCCGGATCATCCCTTCGACGCGCATCCGCATCGCCTCCATGGTGTAAGTCGCCTGCCTTTGCTCGAGTAGGCGAGGCGCGACGATGCCTGGGCCCAGTCGAACCGGAGCCTTCGTGGCCGGGGCTTCCGCCGGCTCCGGACGCTGGCTCGGTTCAGCGGGCGTTGCGCGTTCGACCGCTGGACCGGATTTGGCGCGTTCGATCGACGCGATCAGCTGTTCCGCCTCCGGCCGCGCGCTGTCGATCTTCGCCATGGCAAGGGCCGTTTGTGCTTCTTTCAGGGCTTCGTCGTATTTCTGCTGGCGCAGAAGGATTCGCGCGGCGGTGATACGGTGCCTGGGCTCGGATGGCGCGAGGGCAATCGCGCGGCGCGCGAATCCCAGCGCCTCGGCATTACCGAGCAGCGAGCGTACGTCTGCGAGAAACGCGTTGGACGACGCATGCCTGTTGTTGAGCGCCAGGGCCCTCAACAGAAGCTTCTCGATGCCCTCGAGTGTGGCTCGCTCCGGTCGGGGAGCCCAGCGAAGTGACGCGAGCCGGTAGTGCGCATAGCTGCTCGTGGTTCCGGCGTCGACCGCCCGCTCGAACGCCGCGCGCGCCTCCTCGCGCTTGCCCTCGCGATCGAGCAGTATCGCTTCGGCCAGGAAACTGTCCGGGGCCGCAGCGGTTTTTCGCGCCTCGTCTATCGCCGCGCGCCCCTCGACGGGGCGGTTCAACGCGACGTGGAAAAGCGCCAACGCGGCGGCCGACTCTGAGGCGGAAAGCGCGCGTGCGGGAAAGCTCTCGCGCTTCACCGACGCATCCACGTTCACGCGCAGGTATGTGAAAAGGCTGCGGTTGATGTAGTTGAAGAAAGCAGCTTCGAGTTCCGGGAGCGGTCCAAACGCCTCGCGAATCGCCAGGTCCAGGTCAGTGCCGCTCGATAGGAGCCTGATGAATTGATCGAGCCCGGGCCGTCGAGTGCCCTTGTCGCTGAATATGAGGAAGTGAACCAGAGCCCACGACTGCGCGTCGAACCGGTAGCGTGATTCGGCGTTCGTGTACTCGGGAGAGAACCGCGTGACCTGCATCAGCGCGGGCAACCGCATGCGGGGGCCCTCGCGGAGGCGCTCGAGGTGCCACGGGATGGGAGGCCCGAAAAGAATGTAGCTATCGCGAACGATCGTATTACTGAGCACTCCCGCGAAGCCGCTGGAAAACCATAGCGGCAACTCCCGATCGCTGCTCTGCTGCAGAATCAGCGAAACATACGAGTGATACGCGGTGATGTGCGGATTGATGTTGTCGCGATCCTCGACCTGGACGTCGGCGCGGATACCGAAGTAATGCTGGTCCGGTCCACTCACCCAGACGCTTGCCGGGCGCACGCCGCCTTTGGCCTCCCAGTAGGCCGGCGTGAGCGCCTTCATGCTGCGTTCGTCCCTCACGGTATACACCGCGACCGGGCGATCGAGATCCGCTCGCGCCCAGGCAAACATCGCCGAGATGGCGCTGTGAATCTGTTCGAGCTGCCAGGCCAGCGTGCGGGTCGACGATTGGCTGGCGTTCGACGTCACCACGAAGTGCGCGCTTTTCATTTCGATCCACTGTTGCGCACGAGCGGGCGTCGGGCACAGCGCAAGGAGAGTGGTGAAAGCGCAGGCGGGCAATGCGCGGAAGGTCATCATCCTCATTCGGCCCCCCTTCGGCGAGTCGGAACGTTATACACCAGGACGACAGCCCGCGTGGGAATCTGGCGATTGGCCGGTCACTCTAGCGACTGACGAGCGTCACCCGCTCCGCGACCCGCTCGGCTTGCGCCATCACCCGCAACAGGTTCTCGCCGAGAATCTTCCTGATATCCGACTCGCTGTAGCCCTTGCGCAGCAGCGCTTCCGTGATGCGAGGGAGCCGGCTGACATCTTCCATCCCCTCCGGCATCGCGGCTCCATCGAAGTCGGACCCGAGCGCCACGTGATCGGCGCCAGCCAGGCGGACGACCCGATCGATGTGCTCGATGATCTTCTGCCACGAGACGGATGGCGCCGGGCCGAACTCGCGGGCAACCTCCGCCTGCCGCGTCATCTCCTGCTGCTCTCCTGGGTATTGCGCGATCAGCCGGGTCCAGAGCGGCTGAATCCGTGTTTGGTAATCGTTGCGAGCCTGATCGAGATAGGGAATGTGGAAGTTGATGGCGATCACGCCGCCCTTGGCCGCGAGCGCCTTGATCATGTCGTCGCTCATGTTCCGGACATGCCCCGCGAGCGCGCGCGAAGATGAATGCGACGCGATCATTGGGGCCGTGCTGACGGCAAGCGTATCCCGGAAGGTCTTGTCGGACACGTGGGAGATGTCGACGATCATGCCGAGACGGTTCATCTCCCGAACGACGTGACGTCCGAAATCGGTGAGGCCGTTGTGCTTCGGTGCCTCGCCTGATGAGTCCGCCCAGTCAGTGTTGAAAAAGTGCGTCAGCGTCATGTAACGGACGCCCAGCCGCGCAAACTCCCGCAGGATCGGCAGGCTGTTGTTGATCATGTGGCCGCCCTCGAGGCCGATGAGGGCGGCAATCTTGCCCTGCCGATGCGCTTGGCGGACTTCTGCCGCCTTCGTGCAGAAGAGCACGTCGTGTGGCAGGTCGTCTGCGAGTTTGTGAACGGCTGCGATCTGTACGAGGGCGTCGTTGACCGCCCTGGGACCGACGATCGGGCCCTGCGCGGGAACATCTGCCGGGTGCCGGACGACGATGCCGAAGAAGAGGGCGTCGAGTCCGCCTTTTCTGATGCGAGGCAGATCGGCGTGCCCGAGCTGTGACCGCGACTCGGGGTGAGACGAGATGCCGGCTGGCATTGCCTGGTGCTCGCGCGTGAAGTCCCAGTCGGCGCGGGTCATCCGAAGCGTCGTATCGATGTGCGCATCCATGACGAGCGCGGAAGCGTGCAGCGCCCGCGCGCGCCTGGCCACCTCGTCTTCTTGCGCCAGAAATCGCAGATCGCTGGCAGTGAGAAGAACCAGGGAGGCGAGGGAGAAAGCAGCAGCAGTCTTCATTGGTCGGATCCTAGTAGTGCGGAAGGGATGGACGGATGAATCCATAGACCCACGTTCCGGCCAGCGCACTCGCGACTGCAACGGCGAAGACGGTCACGCCGCTGCCCAACAGCGCGAAGAGCGGTCCCGGACAGGCGCCGGTCAACGCCCATCCGAGGCCAAAAAGCGTTCCGCCAATCCAGTAGCGATAGCCTTTTCCAAGCTCTCTTGTCGGAATCACGATCGGCTCGCCACCGAGCGTGCGCACGTCGAAGCGTTTCAGGAGCGCGATCGAGACGGCGGCCACAGCCACGGCGGAGCCCATCACGCCGTACATGTGGAACGACTGGAACCGGAACATCTCCTGGATCCGAAACCATGAGACAACCTCCGCTTTGGTCAGGATGAGACCGAAGAGGCTCCCGAGTGCGAAATACGCAGCCGTCATGAGGTTAGAAGAGCAGCGGCAACAGTACGAAAGTACCGAGCAGGCCGCCAGCGAAGAAGCCCGCAACCGCGACGAGAGAGGTACGGTCGAACACCGCAAGCCCCGCGATGCCGTGTCCCGATGTGCATCCGCCTGCGTACGCCGTACCGAACCCGACCAGGGCCCCGCCTCCGACGATCATCGTCAGACCGCGAAGTGTCAGCAGGCTGGACCAGTTGAAAACCTCGCGCGGGGCGAGGCCGGCAAAGTCGCGAATCCCGAGGTGGTCGAGCGCGATCCTGGTGTCGGCGCTCACGGCCACGTCGGGGATGCCGAGTATCCAGGCTGCGATGAAACCGCCGCTGAGAATCCCAGCGGCGAAGGCCAGGTTCCAGATTCCCGTACCCCTCCAGTCGTATTGGAAAAACTCGACGCGTGCCGGAAGGACAGCCGCGCAGATATGGCGGAGGTTGGTCGAGATCCCGAACTGTCGATTGCCAAGCACGAGCAGCGCTGGGACGAAAAGGCCGATGAGCGGCCCGGCCACATACCAGGGCCACGGGCGCGTAAGCATGTCGAGCATGAGAGGCGGACCTTATGGCAGACGCAAGTGGAATGATTTGGGCCGTGTCACGGAGTCGTATCCCAGGCGCGAGAGGGAGCACCCGCGGCCGGAGTCTCTGACGCCCGTCCAGGCCAGCGCTGGATCGAGATAATCGCAGCGGTTGAGAAACCAGGTGCCGGTCTCGACTGCGTCGCCGATCCGAACCGCCGCGTCGACATCAACCGTCCAGATCGAGGCGGTCAGACCGTAGCGGCTGTCGTTCATGAGATCGATCGCTTCGCGATCGTCTTTCACGGCCATCACGCCGACGACCGGGCCGAACGTTTCTTCCGTCATCAGGCGCATGCGGTGATCCACGTCGACCAGCACCTGCGGCGCGAGGTACGGAGTGCCTTCGCGGTCGGCCGGAAACTCGCGAGGGTCGATCAGTGCTCGCGCCCCCGTCGCGACGGCCTCCGCGGTCTGCGCACGCACCGATGCCGCCGCGCTCGAGCGGACCATCGGACCCAGCGTCGTGCCGGGATCGAGCGGGTTGCCGAGCACATACTGGCGCGTCAGCTCGACGAACCCGTCGACAAACGGGCGATACACGTCCCGGTGGACGTAGATCCGCTCCACGCCGCAGCACGACTGCCCGGAGTTGAAATACACGCCGTCCACGAGATTCTCGATCGTCGCCGCGAGCTGCGCATCGGATCGAACGTAAGCGGGATCCTTTCCGCCAAGCTCGAGGTTCGTGGCGACGAACCGGGGCGCGGCCGCGGCCTGCACCGCACAGCCGCCCTCGACCGATCCCGTGAACGAGACGAACGCGACCCGGCGATCGCCGATCATCCTCGCGACATCCTCATGGCTCGCATGCACGAACTGAAACACGCCATCGGGGAGCCCTGCCTCGCGGAAGGCCTCGGCGTACCGCTCGGCGACGAGCGGCGTCTGCTGCGACACCTTCAGCAGCACGGTGTTCCCCGCCATCATTGCCGGAATCACGGCGTTGACCGAGACCAGGTACGGGTAATTCCACGGCGCAATTACGAGGACGACGCCGAGCGGCTCTCGTCGAATGAAGCGCCGGAACCCTTCCTTTGGCTCGATGGAAATGTCCGCGAGCGCCCCTTCCGCGATGTCGATCATGTACGAGGCGCGCTCCTGGAACCCGCGTCGAATCTCGAGTGGGGTGTGTGCGATCGGCCGCCCCATCTGCCACGTCAGCTCCGTCGCGAGCTGGTCGGTGCGGGCGACCATCAGGTCGACGGCGCGACGGCAGATGGCCGCCCGCTCGCCAATCGGAACCCGCTTCCAGCCGCGTTGGGCGTGCGCGGCACGCTCCAGAGCCGCGTCGATCTCTGCGGGCGACGCCAGCTCGAATTCCGCGCAGACCGAGCCGTCGACGGGACTGATGGTACGTTCGAGGGTCTTTCGCATAATCCGCGCTATTCAGGCGTGACGTACGCCGCTCGAATTCCGCCGTCGACGAGGAACTCGGTGCCCGTGACCCACGAGGATTCGTCGGACGCCAGGAACAGCGCCGCTCGGGCGATCTCTTTCGCTTCGCCGAACCGTCCCATGGGGATGTGGACCAGACGCCGCTGCTTCTTCGCGTCAGTGTCGAGAATCTTCATCAGCAGTTCCGTGCGCAGCGGCCCGGGACAGAGCGCGTTGACGCGGATGTTCTCTCGCGCGTGCACGATGGCGAGCTCGCGGGTCAGCGCCAGGACCGCTCCCTTGCTCGCGGTGTAGGCGACTTGCGGCACCGCCGCGCCCATGAGTGCGACGAGCGACGCGGTGTTGATGATCGACCCGCCGCCGGCCCGCCTGATCGCGGGAATCCCGTACTTGCACCCCAGGAACACCCCTTTCGCGTTGACGTTCATCGTCAAATCCCAGATGCCCTCGTCGGTCGATACGGCGTCATCGTCTTTGCTGTGAAGAATCCCCGCGTTGTTGAACAGTACGTGCAATCCGCCGAACGCCTTCTCGGCCGCCGCAATCATCCGGGCGCTGTCGTCCGTCTTCGTCACGTCGGCTTGGACGAACGTAGCGCGCCCGCCCGCCGCCTCGATGGCGGCAACGGTCTCACGCCCGCCGCGCTCGACGACGTCGACGACGACCACCGCTGCGCCCTCCACCGCGAAGAGCTGCGCCGACTCCCGGCCGATGCCGCTTGCTGCTCCGGTGATGAGCGCCACTTTCCCTTGCAGCCGCATGTGTTCCTCAAATCCTCTCGAAGTAGCGCCGGCGCTCCCAGTCGGTCACCGCGCGGTCGAAGGCCGCCTGTTCGGTCCTGAAAAAGTGCGTGTAATGCTCGACCACTGCGCTGCCAAACGCCTTGACGGCGAAGTCGCTCTTCGCGAAAAGCGCTGTGGCCTCCGCGAGCCCTTTCGGCACGTGGGGCAAATGCGCCGCGGCGTACATGTCACCGACGAAGAGTTCCGGCGGCTCGATCCGGTTCCTGATGCCGTCCAGTCCTGACGCCAGCGACGCGGCGAATGCCAGGTAGGGATTGCAGTCCGCCCCGGGGATGCGGCACTCGATGCGCAAGCTTTGATCATGACCGACGACGCGAAAGCCAGCGGTGCGGTTGTCGTAGCTCCAGGCGATGCGCGTCGGCGCCCACGAGGCATCCACAAAGCGCTTGTACGAATTCACGGTCGGAGCATAGAACACCATCAGCTCGGCGACGTGGGCGATCCAGCCTCCAAGGAACCAGCGGAACGAATCGGAGCACTTGACCGGCCCGAGCTCACTCGTTCCGGCGAACGCACTGGTCCCGTCGCGCCACAGACTGAAATGGACGTGGCAGCTCGAGCCGGCTCGATCGGCGGCGAACTTCGCCATGAAGGTGACCGACTGCCCCATCTGCTCGGCGACCTCCTTGAAGCATTGCTTGTAGATCACATGTCGATCGGCCATCTCGAGCGCGCCGGCGTAACGGACATTCAACTCGTGCTGGCCGAGTCCCCACTCCCCTTTCGAGTTCTCGACGGGCACACCCGAGCGTTTGAGATGCCGACGGACCGCCGCGGTGAACGGTTCCGTGCGCGTCCCCTGGAGGATGTGGTAGTCCTCGAGATACCAGCCCGCCGGTTGCAACGCGCGGTAATCACCCTCGGCAGCGTGGCGGTAGCTGTCTTGAAAGACGTAGTACTCCAGTTCGGACGCCGCGCGGGTAGTGAAGCCCAGCTCTCGCGCTGCTTCCACCTGTCGCCGCAGCAGCGAACGGGGCGCCACCTGGACGTACTCGCCCGATTCGTGTTTCACATCGCACAGGACGAGAGCCGTCTTGTCCAGCCAGCTTGCGACGACGAGGGTGCCGAGGTCCGGCGCCAGGTGGAAGTCCCCGTACCCTTTTTGCCAATTGGCGAAGCGGTACCCGGGGACCGGATCCATTTCCATGTCGGTGGTGAGGAGGTAATCGCAGCCATGTGTCCCGTGGGACGCCGTCTCCTCGACGAACAGTTCCGCGTCGTACCGCTTGCCGAGCAGTCGGCCGTAGTGATCGGTGAAGCCGACGACGACGGTTTCGACTTCACCCTTGGCGGCGAGATCGCGAAGTTGATCGAGTGTCAGCCGTCCGTTGTTCTGCATGGGTTTCAGACCGTCCACGCGGGTCCCTGGAAACGATGGCGCTCGGCGGCCAGCCACCAGGCGCCAAGCAGGATGGTGAGACCAGCGATCGTCTTTCCGGCTCGCATGTTGTCCGGGATGCTCAAGATGATCGTGATGAAGATAACCCAGACGATAGCCACGACATTAATCGATGCGCCGAACCGTCCCAGATGCCACGGACCGCGCTCCGCCGCGGCGGCAGTGCCTCGACGGCGCCAGGCGAGATAGACGGGAATGATGTACGAAACATAAAGGCCGATCACGCTTATGGATGTCACGACCGCGTAGGTGCCGCTACTCATCGTCGCCAGGAATGCTACGGCGACGGATAGCCAGACGGCTGGCGCGGGCGTGCCGTGACGACTGCTGACCTGCTTCCAAATGCCCGACGCGGGTAGGCCGCCATCACGCGCGAAGGCGTAAATCGTGCGCGACGCCCAGGTGACCGCCGAGAGACCGCAGAACCACATCGCCATCGCCGCAAGCGCCGTGGCGAGAGTCCCGGCGCGGCTCCCGAGGGCCTGGTTCAGGATCGCGATGACTGCGGGAATGTGATTGCCGTTCGCATCCGTGGCGCCAAGCACCAATGGGAGATCTGTGATCGCCAGCGTCAGCGCCGCCAGCAGTAGATACCCGACGACGGCCGACACGGCGACTGCCATCACAATTCCCCACGGAACGGCGCGCCTCGGATCGAGCGTCTCCTCGGAGACGCTCGCCGAGGCGTCGTACCCGGTAAACGTCCATTGCGCCTGCAACAGGCCGACCACGAAGGCCCACCAGTACGGCCAGCCTTCCGTGTTCGATGTGATGCGGGCGAAGAAGAACTCGACCGGCTGCTTCGGCGCGAAGAGCACCAGCGCGCCGATGATCAACGCGACCCCGACAATGTGCACCGTCACGCTCAAGTCGTTCAATCGCGCGACCAACCGGATGCCGAAGTGATTGATCAGCGCATGCGAGAGAAGAATGCATGCGTACACGGGGAGGATGCTCGCCGGCGCCAATCCAAGCAGCGGCGTGACGAAGAGCGCGGCACCGTAGTCTATCCCGGCGATAGCTGCGAGCTGTCCCGCAATGTTGAACCATGCCGTGAACCAGCCCCATGTCTTGCCACCGAGCCGAGACGCCCAGTGGTACATCGCGCCCGCGGTCGGCACGGCTGACGCGAGTTCCGCGAGGCTCAGCGCGACGGCCATCGTGAAAACGGCGACGAGCGGCCAGCCAACAGCCATCTGTGCTGGTCCGCCCATCATGAGCCCGTATTGATACAGCGTCACCGCCCCCGTAAGGATCGAGATGATGGAAAACGAAAGGGCGAAATTCGAGAATCCGCCGATGCTCCGAAACAGCTCCTGCGCGTAGCCGAGGGCTCTGAGCTCCCGCGCATCGTCACGCAGCTGCGAATCGGTAGAGGAATCCATCTAATCGCGCGTCACTTCGTTCTGACCGGCCCGAGCGTGCGGTCGAGCCAGTCGAGCACCTCCCGGATGACGGAGCACCTTCACGGCGACCGACCGCCGCAAACGCGTGTCGTGGGCCTCGTAGACGACGCCCATACCGCCGCGGCCGATCTCGCGTCGCACCTCGTAGCGGCTCGGGATCTGCATCGAAGGGTTGAAGTTCCGCAGGATTCTACCGCGTCTGATGCTTGTCAGTCGCCGGTCGCTAGTCACGCGTATCGCCCGTCACTCGCACGGAATCAGGTCAGCCAGACTCGACCAGCCGATGAAAATCCCGGCGACGTGAGACGCCACCCCAGCCACTGACTTGCCTCAAGGCGGCCTCGGCGATGGTATCTTCCGGAAGTACAAGGAGACCGTCATGAGAAAACTGGTTGTGCTCTCAGTTGGCGTCGGTTGTCTTGTGATGCTGTCGGGCGGTGTCGGCGCGGCAGACGAGGACAATAAAGTTCCAGCCGGACGCGTCGTCTGGCAGCTTGCCGGCAAGACCCTCCTCAATCCGGTGACTGGAGCCGGTCAGGTACTCGCCTACTTCACCTTCATAGATGGAGTCTCCGACCCGATGTTCTCGGGGCCAACCGCAGCGGCAACCGCGCACTTCACGCTCAGGTCGCAGCCGTTTCAAACGCAGTTCATCCCGCACGGCGACATCCTCATCGGACTCCTCGGAACGGAGACGTTCTCGCTCTACGTGGACTCGACGCCCGATCAGGACTTCAACAACCCGGCATCCTTCTCGGACGGTCATGAACTGGCGTCCTTCAACAGGCTTCCGGCACAGATCAACTTCGTCGGCCCGGTGTTCACCGATACCTTCTCGGTCGAGTTCCTCGCGAGCCATCGCGTCCCGTGGACGGATCGCGTGATTGATCTTCGACAGCTGACGCCGAACGGAGTGACGCTCGCGATCACGGGTAGTACAGCGGCTCAGCCAACCACACTTCCGGAGTATCCGGTTTCCGTCTCGTTCGGTGCATCGGCAGTTGCGATCGGGCTGGGCTCCAAGCAGTAAAGCACATCCGATCCCGACATGACCAAGACGAAACTGTCCCGCCGCCGCTTTATCGCCGGTTCGGCATCGCTTGCCGCCTCGTCTCTTGTGACGCCGCTGCTGCGCGCGAATGTAGTGCAGCCCACGACTGAATTCCGAAGCAACTGGGACAAGTGTCCCGACCGCGTGTGGCTCGGGCCGGAGTACTGGGCGAACCCGATGCAGGACTGGCGCGTCGCGAACGGGCGCATCGAGTGCACCAACGCCGCGTCGGACCGTAACGTTCACGTGCTCACGCGTCAGCTTGCCGAGCGGAGCGGCACGCTGGACATGCGCGTGCGCGTGGGACGCGTAGGAGGCGGCGTGCTGGCTACAACGGGATCGGTTGGTCTCCGCATCGGTGCGCAGGGTCCACTGCTCGAGTACCGCAACAACCTGATCTCCGGACGCGGGCTCGATGCCGGAATCAACCCGGACGGCTCGATGTTCGTCGGTGATGCGCGGAGCGCGAAAGAGGTGACGGTCCCAACCGATGACACTGAACTTCGACTGACCGCCGAGCCTGGCGGCGATGGCTACACGGTTACGCTCACTGCGCGCGACGCGCGTGGCAAAGAGTTGGGCGCGGTTTCCAGGGAAAATGTCCGCCCCGGACAACTCGTCGGCAACCTCGCCCTCGTCTGCAATTTTGGCAATGCGCCGGCACCGATTGGGGCCGACCTGAAGATCTCGACCGGATCGGCGATGTTCTGGTTCGCGGATTGGAGAATCTCCGGCAGCAAACTGGACGCTCGAGACGACCGCGCGTTCGGCCCGATCCTGTTTTCGCAGTACACGCTGAGCCGCGGCGTCATGAAGCTCACGGCGCAAATGCCGCCGCTCGGCATGCAGGATTCGCAGGGCGTTCGACTGCAAGTCTTAAAGGGGGAGCGCTGGTTCACGATCGGGGAGAGCGAGATCCATCGCGACGCGCGGACGGCAACTTTCCGCATCCCGAACTGGAATGACCGCAACGACGTTCGGTATCGGCTGGCCTACACGCTGGCTTTCAAAGACGGCCGACGCGACGAGCGTTTCTGGGAGGGCATCGTCCGGCGCGATCCGGTGGACAAGCCGGTCATCACGGTTGCTGACGTCTCGTGCAACACCCACCAGGCGTTTCCGAACGACGAGTTCGTCGCGAAGATGGACGCGCTAGATCCCGACCTGCTCGCGTTCACGGGGGACCAGTTCTACGAAAGCTCCGGCGGCTACGGCATCATCCGAACACCGGTGGACAAGGCGACCGTCGATTACCTGCGCAAGTGGTACATGCACGGCTGGACCTGGCGCGAGTTGATGCGCAATCGTCCGAGCATCTCGCTGCCAGACGACCACGATGTGTATCAGGGCAACTTATGGGGCGAGGCGGGCGCCGGCCGCAAGACGACGCAGGAGGCTGGCGGCTACGACATGGCGCCGGAATGGGTGAACGTCGTTTATCGGACGCAGACCGCGCACCATCCGGATCCGTACGACCCGACGCCGGGCGCCCGCGGAACGATCCAGTATTACGGTCCGCTGACCTACGGACGGGTGAGCTTCGCGATACTCGCGGATCGCCAATACAAGTCAGGCCCGGAGCGCAAAGTACCCCAGACCGACACCAAGCGCGGCGACCACGTGATGAATCCGGCGTTCGATCCGAAGACCGCCGACGTGCCTGGCGTGGAGCTACTCGGCGCGAAACAGGAACAGTTCCTCCGCGAGTGGGCGGCAGACTGGCGCGGAGCCGACATGAAGGCGGTGGTCTCGCAAACGATCTTCACGGCGATGCCGACGACGCACGGGAACGAGCGGATGATTCTGCGCGCGGACTACGATACGAACGCGTGGCCGCAAACGCCCCGCAATCGCGCGGTGCGTGAGATGCGCAAAGCGTTCGCGTTCCACATCGCCGGCGATCAGCACATCCCGGCGCTCGTGCAATACGGAGTGGATGGCCATCGTGACGGTCCGGTTGCCTTCGCCGGACCGGCGGTCAACGTCGGCTACCCGCGCTGGTTCGAGCCGGCACACGCGAAGTGGCTGCAGCCGAAGAGCGATAGTCTCACGGGCGATTTCGTCGACAGCTTCGGTCACCCGCTCACGGTGATCGCCATCAAGAACGGCGCAGTCACGCCGCGTCAGGGCAACGTGAAGCTGTTGATGGATGACAAAGCGTCGGGGCTCGGCCTCGTCCGGTTCGACAAGAAGAACCGGCGCATCACGATCGAATGCTGGCCGTACCTGGCGGACGTGACCGCGAAGGGCACGCAGATGCCCGGCTGGCCGGTGACGATCGATGTACTCGACAACTATCCACGCCAGGGCGACGCACGGCTGCCGACGCTCAACATCAGCGGCGTCACGAACCCGGTGGTGCAGATTGTGGACGAACGGAACGGCGAGATCGTCTACACGCTGCGGATTGCTGGCCAGCGCTGGCGCCCGCACGTGTTCGCGCCTGGC
>JBAROV010000035.1:0-3876 GCA_049642465.1 Vicinamibacterales bacterium | reverse complement strand
TCCAAACACCATCAGCTCTCCTCCCATATTCCGCGCGGCTTCTGCCAGTGACACGAGGTACTCGGCAGTCCGGGTCCGGACGCCTGAGTCGGGCGAGGTGAGATAGAAGCCCTCGGTTTTTGCCAGCAACCAATGGAGGCCGATGAGCGTGACGCCCGCGTCAGTCGCCACCCGGCGAAGTTCCGCGCAATCGCGCGAACTCAGATCCGTGATGAGCGGCGCGAGCGTGAACGGCGCGACCTCGAGGCCGTCGTAGCCGACGCTCTTGACGTACCGGCACACTTTCTCGAAGGGCCAACTCTCGAACAATTCGTTGCATATGGCGAATTTCATAGGTCAGATCAGGGTACTCGATTTCGGCTCCACCCGCAGATACGATGCCGCTGGCGCGGCGATCACGACGACACGACGACACGAAGGCATTATTGGGAGGCCGATCTGGTACTGTCTGCGGTGCAGGAACGCGTGCTTTCTTGCAAATTCGAAGGATCCTTAAGTTAGAACTGGTTTCCACAACGGACGCTGGCGAGCGAGCGGCGCGAGCGTGTAAGGGAGTCCGAGGGGCGAAGCCCCTCGGAGTGATATGACCTGAGAGTTGGCCTGATTGGCGCAGGCGCCATCGCGAAACTGCACGCGCGCGTCCATAAGAACCTCGGCCACTCGATCCGCGTATGCACGGCGATGCGAAAGGAGCATGGCCGTCAGTTTGCCGGTGAAATTGGCGCTGAGTTCGTCGATCGATTTGAGGACGTCTGCGCGCATCACGAGGTCGATTTCGTGGACGTCTGCACCTTCCCCGACTTCAGGCTGCAGGCGGTCGAAGCCTGCGCGAAAAGCCGGAAGCCCATTCAGGTTCAGAAGCCAATCGCGACGTCGCTCGATCTGGCGCGGAGCATGGTGGAAACGGCCAGGACCGCGGGCATCGTCCTGGGCGTCGTCAGTCAGCATCGCTTCGACGAATCCGTGCAGTTTGTCGCGTCGGCCATACGAGCGGGACGCCTGGGTGAGCTTCTCCAGTGCGACGCCTACGTCAAGTGGCATCGGACGGACGAGTACTACGCGAGACCCGTGAAGGGGACCTGGGCGACTGAAGGAGGAGGAGCGCTCATCAGCCAGGCGATCCACCAGGTGGATCTGCTGCGATGGATTGCCGGTCCCGTCACGGAGTTGTTCGGGATGTGGCAGATCGGCGCGGCACATCGCATCGAATCCGAAGACATGGTATCCGCCGTGCTCCGCTATCAGAACGGCGCAACCGGCGTCATTCAGGCGTCAACCGCGATCTGGCCCGGCTACCCTGAGCGGCTGGAGTTTCACGGCAGACGAGGCACGGCGGTGATTTCCGGCGATCAGCTCGTCACCTGGGACGTCCAGGACGATAGCAGGCCCCCGCCTCCGCTCGGACGACGCGCCGCATCGGGCGCATCCGATCCGATGGCGATCTCGCTCGCCCCGTTCGAGCGGCAATTCGCGGATTTCGTCAACGCGTTTCAGTCCGGCGGTCGACCACTCGTCTCAGGAGAAGACGGCTACAATGCCCTGGAAGTGGTGGATGCCGTGTACCGGTCGTGCCGCACCGGGCAGCCGGTGCACATCCCATGACTGGCAAACCCTGCGACCAGCGAAGACCGATCAGTCCAACCGAACGAGCCCTCGCCGAGTCGCGACCTTGATCGCCTCAGTGCGACTCGTCACCCCCAGCTTGCCGAACAGATGACCCAGGTGGGTCTTCACGGTTCGATCGCTGATACCGAGCTCTCCAGCGATCTCCTTGTTCGACTTGCCATCCGCCATCGATCGCAGGGCCGCCATCTCCCGCGGCGTGAGCTGCACGCGCGTGACCCCTTCGGCGAGCTTGGCTGCGGCGGCCGGCGCCAAATAGGTCTTTCCCGCGAGGACGTCACGGATGCAGGTGATGAGATCGCTCGCGGAAATGTCTTTCAGCACGTACGCCTTCGCGCCGGCCTTGAGCGCCTGCGTGATCTCGTCGTCGGTATCGTAGGTTGTGAGGACGATGACGCGGGCGTTCGGGTCGCGCTCTCGGATCTGGCGGACGGCGTCCACGCCTTCCATGACAGGCATGCGGAGATCGAGCAGCGTCACGTCGGGACGGTACCGATCGTACGCTTCCACCGCCTCGAGTCCGTTGCCAGCCTCGGCGACGACGCGGAGATCCGGTTCCTGGTTGATGATGTTGGCGACGCCCGTACGGACGAGGGCGTGATCGTCCACGACCAGGACCGAGGCTTTTGCTGCCCCCTCGACTCGCGCAGCAGAGCGCTCGCTCAGGACAGGCGCAATGTCGGGAGTATCAGGTGGCGACATGGACTTGTGTGGGAAGGGCTGACGGTTCCCACGCCAGCACGACCTCGGTGCCTTTGCGCGGTGCTGTCACGATTGTGAGAGAGGCGCCGATCCGTTCGGCCCGCTCCTGCATGCTCGTCATGCCAAAACCAGATGACGGACAATCGCGCGCGATCCCGCGGCCATCGTCCGAGACCGAAAGCCGCAGGCCAAGCGACTGGACGGTGGCGGCCTTGATGGTGATGCGCCGCGCCCGCGCGTGGCGTACGGCGTTCGTCAATGCCTCTTGCGCGATCCCGAGAATCTCACGTTCAACGCCGTCACCAAACCGGGGAAGCTCGTCGAGAACTACGTCGATCGGCACGCCAGCGGTCCGTTGACTGAGGTCGGCGAGTCGTCTCAGCCCGCTTGCGATGTCTTCACCAGGTCCGACGTTCGGACGTAACGAACCGACGGAGCGGCGCGCCTCGGTGAGATGCGTGCGCGCGAGCTCCACGGCGGTGTCGAGCGTGGAGGCAACCGAGGGCGGCAGCGTGCCGGCCGCACGCTGCGCCGCCTGAAGCTGCATGAGGATCGCGGCGAATCCTTGTGCGAGATTGTCGTGGATGTCCCGCGCAAGCCGGTTGCGCTCCTCGAGGATGGCCTTGCGCCGCTCTTCGAGCCTGCTCGATTCGGCAAGGCGGTTTTGATGAAGAGCCAGCGTCGCCTGGCGCGCAATCGCTTCGAGCAGGGCAAGCCGCCATTGGCCTTCGGTGGCCAGGCTGCGGCAGGTGGACAGCGCCACCCACCCGAGATTGCGGCCGCCGAGCACGAGAGGAGCCACCGCGACCGACGTGACACCCGCCTGGCGATTGAATTCCCTGACAGGCTCTGGCAGACGTTCGTCCACTCCGTCGTATTCGATCGTGCTGACCCAGCCTGGTCGGTACCCGAACAGATAGCTCGCCATGCTGTCGCGCGGCAGTTCGAGGCTCTCCCAGCCAGGTGTATCCCGCGTGTAGAGCCGATCGACGAGGTAAGCCATCCACAGCTCGCACCGCTGTTCGGTCCCGTCGATCAGCCAGACTCCACATGCATGGCTGTCGCACTCTTCGACAAGCCTTTTCGTGAACTGACCGAAGAACCCCTCGATGTCGGGTTCGCGGACCAGCAACTCGAGCGCCAGCTGGACGGCGCCGTTCTGTATCTTGACCAGGCACTCCGCCCGCCGGCGCTCGTTGCCCTCACGGACGAGCGCGGCGCGCAGCACCTCCGGATCGGTCGAGGCCATTTCCTGGGCGTGGCGCAAATCGTGCCGGCCGGAGGGACAGCGTGACTTCATGATTCCTCAAATATAGGACGCTTCCAGGATCGGTTCGTTCCCGTCTGATGATTATCCGGCATCCAACACCCCGATGCATGTTCCCCTTTGGTAGACCACGGCATCCTCCAAAAGTCGCAGCTGTGTCTCGACCCAATGCGTCCGGAACCGCCACGAGGACCTGGGCGTCTTTTGCTGACAGGTGCTCGCGTTGTCGATTTAGGCTCTCCTCGTTCGTCATATCCCCGAGAGAACAATTGCGAACGCGTTGA
>JBAROV010000029.1:0-3355 GCA_049642465.1 Vicinamibacterales bacterium | reverse complement strand
CTACATGATGGAGGCCTTGTGGGTGCACCAGTGGCACAACCGCGTGAACGAAAAGCTGTTGGCTCGCATGCTGCGGTCGAACGAGCCGTGGGCCCGGGCCGCGGCGACCCGTGTCTTGTGCTACTGGAGAGATCGTGTAGCAAACGCGTTGAGCCTGCTGAAAGTGCAGGCCAACGACGAACATCCGGCCGTGCGTCTCGAGGCAGTCAGGGCCGCCAGCTTCTTTCGAACGTCCGAGGCCGCAGCAGTGGCTCTCGAATCGCTCAATCACCCGCAGGATCGTTTTCTCGAGTACACACTCGATCAGGCGATGAATACCCTGAAACCATTCATTCGTTAACGGCTCATGAAACATCGGCGCACTACACTCCACATTTCCCGCTTTGTCTTCGCCGCGACGCTGCTGACCCTCACCCCGGTTCACGCTCAGACAGGCGGACAGGCGCCGGCGCCAAAGATCCTTCTGGATCAATCTCCCCGTGCGATCGAGTACCAGCTGAACCGGCTGAGTAACAGCGAACTGATACAGCTCGACCGCAAAGACGACGATGGCAAATACCGGCTGGTTTACTACGCGCTGCTCACGAGAAAGGGGCTCGGCCGGGAATACTTCGACGAGGCGCTCGCCGCGTTGATGAAGATGGATCGGGCGAGCCGCACGCAGGTGATTCTCGAAGGCTTGTCGAAGGTTCGTGGCGACGATACTGAAACGGCGGACAAGCTTCTGCGCGTTTTGTTCGCTCAGTCGGCTGACACGCTGAAGAAGGAACGGGAACTGTTCGCTCAGACGATCGAGAAGTCTGCGTCGCCCCGAGTGCTCGAAGGCGCATACGGCGCCGTGATGCTATCCGATGCCACGCCAGATCCTGGTTGGCAGCTGGCCGCGAAACACGAAGGGCATCTCGTCGAATTGCTTCGCAGCGTGCCGCTCCTCGCGTCCGCACCCCCGGCGTCGGGTGCACAAGCGGTCCGGGAGAAGCTCTTTGAACCGGTTGCCGCGCTGCTACAGACGACGACGGATCCCGCCACGAAGATCGCAGCGATTGCCGCGCTGGGATCAACTCGAGCGGACGGCGGCACATTTCAGATCCTTTCGAAGGAGTTACTCGAGAGCACGGAACCGGAAATGCGGGCGGCGGCCATTCGGTCGCTGCTGCAGATTCCGCAAACGGCGTGGCCGGCCGGCCAGGTGGAACCGCTGGCACGCGCGCTCGTCACGATGGTGGGAAAGGCGGCACCGGAGCAGCGAACCGAGCCGTCCATGACTGAGGCTATCCACCTGGCGGAACGGCTCACGGATGCGCTCCCCGACGAATCGAAGCGTGCGGTGAAACGCGACCTGCGCAGCCTCGGTGTGCAGGTCGTTCGGATCCAGGCCGTCCCCGAGGAGATGACCTACGATTTGAAGTGGTTCGTCGTCGAAGCCGGGAAGCCGGTCCAGATCGTCCTGTTCAATCCCGACGCGATGTCGCACAACCTCGTGGTCGGCCAGCCGGGAACCCTGAAAGACATCGGCATGGCCGCAACGACCATGACGCTGTCGACAGATCCCAAAGCCAAGCCGTACGTCCCTGACATTCCGGCCGTGCTCCAGGCCACACGGCTGCTCAACTGGGGCGAGACCGAGCGCCTCAGCTTTGCCGCTCCGAAGGAGCCGGGCGAGTACGTCTACGTGTGCACGTTTCCCGGCCATTGGGTGCGAATGTATGGCGTGATGCTCGTAGTCGAGAATCTCGAAGCCTGGGAGGCAAACCCCCGCGTGCCGAAGGATCCGATGACCGACCAGCCGTTCGCCGCCCAGCGCAAATGAGTGCCCTCCGCTCTCAAGGCCTCGTCAAGCGGTACAACGACGTCACTGCCGTAGCTGGCCTCGATCTGGAGGTGCACGCCGGCGAGTGCTTCGGCATGCTCGGGCCAAATGGCGCGGGGAAAACAACCACCGTCGAGATCTTCGAAGGGCTCAGAGAACCCGATGAGGGTGAAGTCGAAGTGCTGGGCGACCGCTGGCGCGGCGACGGTCTGGCGCTCCGCGCGCGGCTTGGCATCCAACTGCAGGAAACGAAGTTTCCCGAGAAGCTGAAAGTGATCGAAGTCGTGACGCTCTTCCGCAGCTTCTACCCGCGCGGCTTGCAGGTTGACGAAGTCCTCACGCTCGTCGGGTTGGAAGAAAAGGCTGGCGGCTACGTGAGAACCCTCTCGGGCGGGCAGAAGCAGCGGCTGTCGCTCGGCTGTGCGCTCGTCGGAGATCCTGAACTGCTGTTTCTGGACGAGCCGACGACCGGGCTCGACCCGCAATCCCGGCGTCAGACGTGGGAGATTGTCGAGAGTCTCAAAGCCCGGGGTCGCACCGTGCTTCTCACCACCCACTACATGGAGGAAGCTGCTCGGTTGTGCGACCGGGTAGCGGTCGTCGATCATGGCAAAGTGATCGCGCTCGGTACGCCGAGGTCCCTGATCGCGTCGCTCGGTGCGGAGCACGTCATCGAGTTTGCGGTGGACGACATGGCGAAGGGCAGAGTGGAGGAGAGCAGTCTGCGCGTGCTTCCGAGCGTTGAAGCCGTCGCCCAGGAAGCCGGGGCGTGGCGGTTGACCGTCCGAGAGGTGCACCGTGCCGTGCCGGCGTTGCTGGCGATGTTGTCGGAACGTGGGGCTGAGCCGACGCAACTCACCACTCACCACGCGACGCTCGAGGACGTGTTCATGTCGCTGACCGGCCGGAGGCTGCGTGATGGCTGAACGCGTCGTCGCCTACCGGGTTCACGGGCCGCTCACCGAATTGACGCGCGCGCGGATTCGAGAGTTGACGCGAGAGCCGGAAGCCATTTTCTGGGTGTTCGTGTTTCCGATCCTGCTGACCGCCATTCTGGGGTTGGCATTCCGGAGCCGGCCGCCTGACGCGCTCCCCGTCGCCATCGTTGACGGTCCACATGCGGCCGCGCGCCAGGCTGCTCTGTCGAAGACCGGCGACCTGGCGCCGAAGGTTCTCTCTGCTGACGAAGCGCGGGCGGCCCTGACCCGCGGCCGGGTGATTCTCGTCGTGTCTGGCGACGAGACGCCGACCTATTCCTACGACACAACACAGCCCGAGAGCCGGACCGCCCGGCTGGCCGTGGACGCAGCGCTGCAGCGCGCCGCCGGACGGGCAGACGCGTTTACTCCCGCGCACACGGAAGTGACGGAACCCGGTGCGCGTTATGTTGATTTTCTCGTTCCCGGATTGCTCGGCATGAACATCATGGGGACGGGGATGTGGGGCATCGGCTTCTCCCTGGTCGTTGCCCGCAACGGGAATCTGCTGAAGCGCTTCGTGGCGTCACCGGCCCGCCGCAGCCATCTGCTCGGGGCGCAGTTGACG
>JBAROV010000024.1:0-8440 GCA_049642465.1 Vicinamibacterales bacterium | reverse complement strand
GTGCAGGGGTCCCCGCCATTCAAGAGAAGCCGCCCCCGCGAGCGCGCGTGTAGGGGAGTCCGAGGGGCGAAGCCCCTCGGTTCGGTTGGTCACGAGCGCGAAAGCGAACGAGCGCAGCGAGTGAGCCACGCGCGCGGAGCGGGGCACGGGGTCCCCGCGAGCGCGCGTGTAGGGGAGTCCGAGGGGCGAAGCCCCCCGGTTAAAACATGAGCTATCGCATCGATCGACGCCATTACGCGGAGATTTACGGGCCGACGACCGGTGACCGCGTGCGCCTTGCAGATACCAATCTCGTCGCGGAGGTCGAGGCGGATGCGACGGTTTATGGCGACGAGTGCAAATTCGGAGGGGGCAAGGTTCTCCGTGATGGCATGGGTCAGGCCGCCGGAGTGCCAGACGACAAGGCGCTCGACTGCGTGATCACGAACGCCCTCATCATCGACTGGACCGGCATCCGCAAAGCAGACGTCGGTATCAAGAGCGGACGAATTGCCGGGATAGGCAAGGCCGGAAATCCCGACGTGATGGCGGGCGTCACGGACGGAATGATTGTCGGTGTCACCACCGAAGCGATCGCTGGCGAAGGACTGGTGCTGACGGCTGGCGGAATCGACGCGCACATCCACTTCATCTGCCCGCAGCAGGCTTACGAGGCGCTCGCAAGCGGCGTCACGACCTTCATCGGCGGAGGCACGGGACCGGCGACCGGAACCAATGCGACGACCTGCACGCCAGGCGCACGCCACGTCGCTCTGATGCTCGCGGCCACCGATGCGTTGCCGATGAACTTCGGCTTCCTTGGCAAAGGAAACACGTCGATGCCGGAGGGTCTGGAAGAGCAGATCGCGGCGGGCGCCATCGGCCTCAAGCTGCACGAAGATTGGGGATCGACGCCGGCTGCAATCGACTGCTGCCTCTCAGAAGCGGACCGTTATGACGTCCAGGTTGCGATCCACACGGACACGTTGAACGAGTCCGGTTACGTGGACGACTCGATTGCCGCGTTCAAAGGGCGGACCATCCACACGTATCACACGGAGGGCGCGGGCGGCGGACATGCGCCGGACATCATTCGCGTCTGCGGCGAACCGAATGTTCTTCCGAGCTCAACGAATCCAACGCGACCGTATACCGTCAACACACTGGACGAGCATCTGGACATGTTGATGGTGTGTCACCACCTCGATCGGAACATCCCCGAAGACGTCGCGTTTGCCGAGAGCCGGATCCGCGGCGAAACGATTGCCGCCGAAGACGTGCTGCACGATCTCGGTGCCATCAGCATGATGTCGAGCGACAGTCAGGCGATGGGACGCGTCGGCGAAGTGATCTGCCGGACGTGGCAGACGGCTCACAAGATGCGCGGCGAACGCGGACGTTTGGCGGGCGAACGAGGCGACAACGACAACCTTCGGATTCGGCGGTACATCGCGAAATACACCATCAATCCAGCGGTGACACATGGCATCGCCCACGAAGTCGGCTCGATCGAAGTGGGCAAGCTTGCGGATCTGGTCCTCTGGAAACCAGCGTTTTTCGGCGTCAAGCCCGAGATGGTGATCAAGGGCGGGTTTATCGCGTGGGCGCAGATGGGAGACCCGAACGCATCGATCCCTACGCCCCAGCCCCAGTTGATGCGTCCGATGTTTGGCGCCTTCGGGAGGGCGACGGGGGCCACTTCCTTGGCGTTCGTGTCACAGCTCTCGCTCGACAAGGGAATTGTTCCGGGATACGGGCTGGCCAAGCGGGCCGTCGCGGTTCGAGGCTGCCGGCGCCTCTCGAAGCGTGACATGAAGCTGAACGACGCGCTTCCCAACATCCGCGTTGACGCCGAGACCTACACGGTGACGGCGGACGGAGAGGAATTGCGCTCCAAGCCGGCGGCCGTGCTGCCGCTCGCCCAACGGTACTTTCTGTTCTGAAACGTTCCGATGTCCGAGTGGCTTTCCTGGCAGGTCGTCGATTCCGCGTTTCCCACTGGCTCGTTCGCGCATTCGTGGGGGCTGGAAGCCGCATGGCAGCACGGAGAGATTCCGGACATCGAACAACTGCGCAATTTCCTCGAAGCGGCCATCGTCCAGACCGGATACTCGGTGGTGCCGCTGGTCAACGATGCCTTCACATCGCCCGAGACGCTCGAAGCGCTCGACGCGCTGACGAACGCGTTCCTGACGAATCCAATTACGAACCGTGCGAGCCGCATTCAGGGCAGGACGCTCGTCGCGACCGCCGAGCGCATCTGGCCGTCCGAGTCCCTGCGAGCGCTGAAAGCCCGGGCGGACCACACGTGTGCGCACCTCGCTCCGCTTTTCGGCGTGACGTTCGCTGTGCTCGGCCTGCCCCTGCGAACCGCGCAGAGGATCTCGCTGTACACGACGTCGCGGGGGGTTCTGTCGGCTGCCGTCCGTCTCGGGATTATCGGCAGCTACGAAGCGCAGCGCATGCAGAGCGCCTGCGAGCCGACACTCGATCGCGTTGCCGACCGTTGTCGGGATTTAACGGTCGATGACCTCGCACAGACGGCGCCCTTGATGGATCTGCTGCAATCGACACACGACCGGCTCTACTCGCGTCTCTTCCAGTCCTGACACAGGGAACTTGCCATGCACTATCTTCCGTACGATCACACACACACCCACGATGAGCCAGCAGGCCCGGGCGCGTTCGAACACCGGCGCGAGCCGCTCGTTCGTGACTACCGTGCACGTGCTTTTACGGTTGGCATCGGCGGACCCGTCGGAAGCGGTAAGACCGCGCTCCTTCTCGCGCTCTGCCGGCGGCTCCGCGACGCCCACAGCCTGGCCGTCGTCACAAACGACATCTTTACAAAGGAGGATGGCGAATTCCTGGTTCGGCATGACGCGTTGCCCGCCGAGCGCATTACCGCTGTTGAAACCGGCGGCTGCCCGCACACGGCGGTGCGCGACGACATCAGTCGAAATCTCGACGCGCTCGGTCAGCTGATGACGAAGTTCAGCCCCGATCTGCTTTTTGTCGAAAGCGGCGGCGATAACCTCGCCGCGCAATTCAGCCGTGAGCTCGCCGATTACACAATCTATGTCATCGACGTGTCGGGCGGAGACAAGATTCCGCGAAAGGGCGGACCGGGCATTACCCAATCCGATCTGCTGGTCATCAACAAGACCGATCTGGCGCCGTTGGTGGGTGCCGATTTGGAGGTGATGGCACGTGACTCTCGCAAGATGCGCGGAGAGGGTCCTTTCCTCTTCGCGCAGGTCATCAATGGAATTGGTGTGCGAGAGATCGCGGGCGCGCTACTTGCGACCTGGAACAGTGTTCGGGCCGATCGCAGCCGTTACAGTGGTTCGCTTTGACGCGTCGCTTTCCGACACAGCCGTCAAGGTAACCCGCGCCGGACCCCTGTTCTCGCCCGTGCGACTGATATGGACAGGCACGACACGGCTGGCGCCGAACGGAACCGCAGCCAGCGCGTTCTGCAGCTCGGCTGACCATCCCTGCCCTTCCATCGATACCGACAGTCTGTAGAGGTCGCTCTGCAGGTATGCGGACGCGTCCTGCGGATGCAGCGCCACGGCCGTGGGTGCGGCCTTGCCCGTGTTTCGCAGTGTGACGTTCCACACGGACGGACTGCTGCCGACAGGTCTCTGCGCCGCCTGCAAGGCGACGCCCCGCGTCTGCGGCCCACTCCCGTCGAGCGACCGAACAGCGATGACGTAGGACAGGATTCCGTCACCCGTCCGCTGGACGTCAACAACGTAGAAGTGCAACCGATTGGCGGTGTCCTCCCACTCGTACTGGCTCCCCGAACGAAGTCCCGCATGAAACAACGCGTCGTTCAGCTGACGGTAGTCCGCAACGGTGCGCATCACCCGCCTTCCGTCCGGCTTCACGAAATCCAGCAGGTTGATGTCTTCAGGGTGCGCGTCGATGACCCACGTGAAGCAGTTGTATCCGCAGGTGTTGCCCTCGCGGTCTTTGTTTTTCGCGATCAGCACGCCGTTATCCGGCGTGAATGAGTCGTATCCGATCCGCTGCACGACTTCGATCGAATAGAAGTTGAAGACCGGTTCTCCGGCGCACAGGGGATCAGTCGAGATCTGGCACGTCGGCGTGCGATCCTGCGGGGCTTCGCCGTCAAGGGTGACGGTGATGCCTGCGACTTCGTCCCCATCGGGCTCGATTGCGCGCGCCACGACACGTGCGATCGCGAGTCCGGATTGCGCGAGGCCGTTGCGGTTCAGCCGCAGCACCTGTGGCGGACGGACGAATTCAAAACGCAGGCGATTCCGCAGCATGAAGCCCGCAGGCATCGCCGCGCCCTCCGCCGGCGGCACCACCCAGCGGCGATGTGGGCCGCCCGGCCCGTTGAACGAGCCGCGATCCATGATGTCCCACGGGCCCGAACCCACGCGGCGATACGGCATCGCGTACGGGTTGTTGTTGTTGTCCCCGGTCTTGAACGCGAAATGCGCGATCTCGTGCGTGATCGTGCCCGAGCTCTCCCCCTGACGCACGGACGACAAGCCCCACTGCATCTGGCCCGCTTTCCACGACGTCCACGGAACGTATCGGGTAACGACCCACCGAGGCTTCGCCGGATCGGGATTCCCCCACGAGGACGGGATGTCGTCGCGCGAGGCGAACTTCATCTCGCCGAATTCCTGCCACACGCTCGTTTCGTCGTAGCCCGCATAGATTCTGAGGACGATGTCGTATTTGGAGCGGATGTCTTTGCCGGCGTCCGCCATCCACAAGGCGTCCGCGTCAGGCTCCATCCGGCCGTCGCAGGTGGACCCGCTCGGACAGCCATCGCCCTGCTTGAACTCGTTCAGGCCGTATTGGAACAGCTTCTTGGGCATCCGGTAGGGGCCGTAAACATCGAGCGGAGGTATGCCGACCTTGCCGCGTGACTGTTCCATCCAGAAGCCGTTGATCGTCTGTCCATGGTTGAGCGCGCCTGGGGTGTTGAAGAAATCGGCGTAGAACCGCGGCACGTCGGCGCGCGGGATCGGATCGATCTGCGGATTGCCGAACGGGTCGGACTGTTTGGGCAGGGTGATGACGAAGGGCTGATCGTCGAAGTCGATCGCCAGCAGCGCGACGCGGAGCCTGCGCGCGGGTTGCAGCGACGGATCCGCCCAGGTCTGTCCCCGCCTTCGCGCTCCCACTTTCGCACTTCGTGCTACGGCGGGCAAGCCGCGCCTCGGCGCCCAAGGAATCGGGCGGTAATCCGCCCACGTCATGTCCTGCTGATCCTGGACGCGCTGAGGATCGAGCGGCGGCGGTGTGTCGAGTGTATTCTGGGGCTCGTCGGGCGTCGCCCTCGGGCCGACCCACAACAGTGCGGCGCACAGGAGCAGAGGAATCAGTCTCGCCATAATTGTCAACTGGCGAGACTTTACCGCACGGCGGCGGGACGGGAGAATCTCCCCCCTCGCACCCTGAGGCTCCTACTTAATCGCCACAACCACCATGTCCACCGGCTTTCCGCCGGTGTTCTTGGCCTCATGCGCGACGCCGCGGCCGACAAACTGCACGTCACCGCGAGCCCAGGTCGTTTTCGCGGGTTTTCCGTCGATCGAGAGCGAAAGTTGGGCTGGGCCGAGAGCAATGACCACCTGGTCGAAGTCGTGCGTGGTCCCGGCTGGTTCCGCGAACGCCGCCGAGGCCGTCGAGCGGTAGGCCGTGGCACGCGGGCCTGCGGCCAGCACCTTCAAGTCCATACCAGGGCGCGACGTGGGGAGCGTCGCCTTGCCCGGAGCCGCGGATTTGAATTCGACCAACAGCGCATCTACTGCTCCCGTGCCGACGTTCGCCGGGTTGTGCGTACCGGCCGGCGTGTACATGGCCGATTCGTTGGCCAACTCGCTGTCCTCCGACTTGCCGTCCGGCAACCCGAACCGGACTTTGGCGGCCGCCAGCGGAACCACGATGGAATCCGGATGCTGATGCATCGAACTCTTCGCGCCGGGGGGGTAGCCGATCTTCAACACGCGCACGCTTGCGTTTTCAAGCACTACCTTGTAGTGCGCCGGATCCACTTTTAGCGGGTCCTGAGCCAGCGCGGCCGCCGACCATACGAACGCGAGCGAAACGATCGACAATGCCTTCCACGCCTTCATAGCGATCTCCCTTCGGACGGTACGTACTCCGAAATTCCCGCGTGAGTCGCGGCATCGCGCCAGACATCCGGCAGCGGCCGCAAATCGTGCGGATCTAATTCAATAACTTGCCCGATGACGGGCAGCGCGCCCAACACGGTGAGTACTCCGATCAACGCGACTGCTCCAACAGTTTTCATCGTCGGTCGCATTCTTCGGAAGACGCAATAACGGCTATCGGGGGGCGGAGGCTGCACCGCGGTTCTACACACGCAGGACAGGATGGTGACAGACCGCGCCTGGTGGTGTCTGTTCCATAGTGCACACGGCCTCCGTGGAGTCTCAGGCCGTGGTTTGGCCTTGCTTCGTGAACTGCGACAGCCGCAGGGATTTCATTGCGGACACCCGCAACACGTGTTTGGGTCTGGGCTCTTCGTCGCCAGCCACCTCGCCGGCGAGGGTCAGGGGTCGGAGGTGTTGCTACACGCTCTAAGGAGTATCTTAGTACTGGCCGAGAGGGTTTTTGATCCTTTCATGCAAGGGAATGGTGCGCCGCGCCAGTCCACACCGACGGGCAGCGATGAAAGATGCACGTACGTGCCCGATAGAGCTCGAGTCTGAGAAGATCGCCTTTCTCGAGCAGATGGTAGCGTCCCATGGCCTGTCGGACATCGGCAAGGCCGTCCGATGCCTCATCAACTATGCCCGCGAGAACCCCGACCAGCACGAATCGATCTTCGGGGAGGTCAGGTGTCTCGACTGTTGAAATGCAGCCTCCATCTCAAAACGCGTGGCCAGCATCTGAAGTCCGTCGAACTGCGTCAGACTTCCGTGTAGGCCCAGGCGCCGGCCACACCCGCAATCACGACCTCGAACAGTCCCCACACGGTGCCGATTACCATCATCCGCGTCGGAAAGAGCTGCATGACGATGAAGAAGAGGGTCGGATAGAGGTAGGCGAGGCCCCAGACGGTGAGAGACGCGCAGACGGCGGTCCTGACTCCCGGACCGAACCGCGGCCTGATTGCCGCATAGAGCCAGACAAGCGTGATACCGAGGCCGAAGGCAAACAGGAGAAACCAGACCACCATGCTGTTCGCGACAGGCGGTCTATTGAGGGCGGCCATGGCCTGATTCATCTCGTCCGCGAAAAGCACGCCGTTGAAGATGAATTCACCGATATTGATGATCAACCCCGCGAGCAAGCCGCCGACGACTACCTTGGTGAAGTTGATTCTGGACATGCGGCACTTCCCTTCGAACGATTCGTGGCGTGTTCGTTCGATCGTCGGATCAGCGCAGTTTCCCGACCTTGGAACCTGGGGAGCCGGACGACTCGTCCGGCTCCTCGCTATGGCGTCGTACGTTTGGCGGGCTTGAGGGGCGTCAGCGTCTGAATCGTGATCTGCCGATATCCCCCCTCGAGGCGCACGACCATGTTGTTCGCATCGCCGACGGGCATCTTCAGCTCCATCGGCTCGTTCTTCTGCACCACCGTTCCCGTAACGCGGACGCGCGCGTTCAACAGTGTCTTGAGGCGTTGATTGCCGTCGGCGGGAAAGTAGAGCGCACCCTCGTCTGTTGCAATCGCCAGTGGAACACCTCGTGCCAGGCAGGCGGCTCCACATTCCTTGTGAGAGGTACTGGTCGCCGCGGGGGGGTGCAGCATGTAGCACGCCGCGTCGACGACCCTGCCGGTCACCGTGGCCGTCTCCGGACCGGCGGGCTGTTTGGATTGTGCCGTCGTGCCGACGCAGGTCGCGGCAACGAGGACGACCACGCTCATACAGCGACGCCACACCATCATTGCTCCTTTTTATCAGCCTGCTTGCTCACGGCTGGACATGGGGCGTTGACGGCGGTCAGACAGATATTGTCCTTGAACGAAGTCGCGCCGGGGGTTGCGCCGTTCCGGATGTCCACCCCCTGCTCGCCGGGAAAGCTGTTCGAGACTTGCACCGGAGGGTTTCCGGTGACGACGTTCCGATGAATGATGGTTCCTTCGACGCCCGGGACGATGATGATCCCGTTCGTGTTACCCAATACCTCGTTGTCTTCGATGACGTTGTCGCGATTGGCAGGAGATACGAGACCGATGCCAAAGTTGCTGCCCTGGGCCGTGTAGCCATTTCCGCTCAGCCGGTTCGCACGGAGCCGGTTATGGGATGTCCCCCCGGTCAGTCATATGCCGCCGCAGGGTGCGCCTCCGTTTCCGTTTCCAACCGCGATGTTTTGGTGGAGGTGGTTCTCGCCCCCGCCGATCACGATGATGCCTGAAGAACAATTCGTTGAGGTGATCACGCCGTTGATCATCGCTCCCGTGCTGTTCAACACGCGGATGCCTTGATTTCGGAATT
>JBAROV010000105.1:0-5099 GCA_049642465.1 Vicinamibacterales bacterium | reverse complement strand
ACGGCATAGGTGGTTGTGCCTGGTCCCGCGCCGCTCGCGCCGGCAGTAATCGTGAGCCAGCTCGCCGAACTCGTGGCCGTCCAGGCGCAATCAGCTGTCGAAGCGGTGACACTGATAGTCCGTGACTGCGCTGCGCCGGTCAGGCTGACGCTCGTCGTGCCGGGCATCGGTTCGACCGCGCACGACGGCGTGGGCGGTGGAGGCGTCGGCCCTCCGCCGACCCCCGCTCCTCCCTGAAGAATGTCCACGTAGCCAAACTGGAACGTGTTCATGTAGCTCACGCCAAAGCGGTTCCCCGGCGCTGAGACAACCTGCGGGTACAGTGTCTCCAGGGCGCCGCCGGGAAGCACGCTAGTGGCTTGGAAGTACTCGATGATGCTTCCAGCGCCCGTGAGCACGACTCCCTGTGCGTACTTGGTCTGGTCGCGCATGGCCGCCATCAGAATCGAACGTGTACCGGGATTGTAGGCAGCATCGGCCGCACCCTCGTTCGACGCCGTCGCCATGATGGGGAACACCCCGCCGCCGAGCCCACTGTGATTTACCATCTTCCCCGTGACGTCGCGCACCGATGTCATGTCCGTCCAGAAGGTCAGAAAGCCGTCCACCTCCGGCGCGTAGAGAACGTTCTGCTCGATGGGTCGACCGAGGCCAGTCGCCAGGTTGATCATTTCGGAAAGCGTAGGGTTCATCGCGCCGTCGAAGGTGACGGTTTTCGCCCAGGAGGCATTGACGAGATCGCTCTGCGGAGTCTCGCCGGCGTACACCACGAGATACCGATTGTGCTGCCAGTCGAATGCCACATTCGGCATCCCTTGAGCATTTGGAGAGGCGGAAATGTTCATTACCACGCTTGCCGGTGCAATCGCGGGAGCGTCCGTTGAACCCGAGAGTTGCCAGACCTGACCGAACGCATCCCAGTTCCCGCCCGGGAGTCCCTCCCACGTCGCGAAAAACTGACGCCTCGCGGGGTCGAAGGCAATGCCGCCCGTACTCTGCAGAGGACCGCCGGCGGCGGTCGACACTGGTTGGACCGGGCCCATCACGTGGAATCCGGGTGCAGAGGGCACGTACCGTACAAGCCGCGAGTAGACATATCGCCCGGCAAATTCGCTGGTGAACGTCACCCAGAACACATCGTCCGCACTTCCCTGGCTGTAGGCGACCCGCGGTAACGAATCGCTTTGACTCTGCGCCGCGATGAGGAAAGGTGCGCCGAGCAACGCGCCGTCCGCGTTGACAAACGCCCCCCACACGGCGGGGTGACCCCAGACGTGTAGATAGACGTTGGCCTTGTCGTTGAAGGCGAGGTCGTTCACGCCTCCATTCGCGCTGAACGAGGTGGCCGCGCGTGCGGCCAGTGCGGGGATGCTTTGCGCGGCCGCGGGCATGGCGGCCGACGCGAGGAGCAGGACGCTAAGCTTGAGGGCTCTTGTGTTCATAAGGATCAATCGCCGGTTTCACAGTTATCGTTGTATCGGCACTCTGCCAACCAAAGATTACAGACGGGAGAACAAGCGCATATAGCGGGGTAAACACCCGGGCCTCGACGATGCTCGAGATGGTGAAGGCGACGGCGCCAAACATCGGGACGACCCAGAGTGCCCGGGTCATGAAAATCGGGCGCCCCGGGGAGTGGCTCACCGCGAGATAGAGAAAACTCCCGAAGAGCACCAACGCGAAGTAGGCGTAGGCACGCGCGTACGGATCGTAGGGCGCCGGCAATAACTTGAGAAACTGCAGGTTCCGCCCGAACTGTCCGTACTCGTAGTGCGCGAACCCGCGCCAGACTCGCAGTCCGACATAGATGGCCGCCCATTCGACCGCCAGCATGAGGGCCACGCCGAGACGGCGTCGCACGTCCTGCCCGGCCAGGAGGTAGAGCGGGACGAGAAACACCGCCGTTTCCCGATTGAGCGTGGCAACCGCGAGAATCGCGGCAAGTGCCGGGACGCGATTCGCCGCGATCGCCGCGCAGCCGGCGGTGAAGAGCGCCAGCTCAGGAATGTGATCGGGGTGCGCCCACGAATTGGTGTACGTCAGCGGCACAGTCGCCGCCACGAGCGCCGTGCCGAGCATGCTGTGCGTCGCTCCGAACCATCGACGCAGGTAGTTGTAAAAAATGAGGTACGCCGTGAAGAACCAGGCAAGTCGGGTGACGTGCCAAACCGTCGAGATGGCCACGCCCGTCGACGAGACGATGGCCTGCGTCGTGAACGGGATCAGCACGCGATATCGTTCGGGCGCATCAGCCGTCCCATCAACCACTCGCGGAATGAATTCGGTATATGGCCGCTCGGGATATTGACGGATGCGAAGATCCACGAATCCAGAAGCGAGGGTCATGAGCGCCAGCAAGACAACGATGTGCGCTGGCGGTCTCTTCATCGCGAAACCGGAGCCTGGTCCGCTGTCACCGCCTGAACCGCGCGGACCGCGACCCAGCTGTTGGCATCGAGCATCGCCATTCGAATGGCCGGTGTCGGCGAGATTCGAAGACGAGTGGCAGCTTCGAGTGCACGGGCTCTCACCCAGGGATTGCTGCTGGTTGAGAGCGCGCGAGTGGCGGCCGCTGCCAGCGCCGGATCGAATGCATTGACGGCCTCCGCGGCCTCGAGGCGCACTAAATCGTGTTCCCCCTCGCCAACCATGGACCGAAGAATCTGTGCGCCTCGCGCGTCTTTGAGATCCATCAAGGCTCTGCCCGCTTCGAGCAGATCCCGCCCCCTCATCAGAGGCAGCGTCTCGTTCACGACTTTCAGGGCGTCGCGGTCACCAATCGCAGCAAGGCCGATGTAGGCGATCAAACGTGCGGCGTGCGCCTGGGTGTCGGCGGCCACTGCCCTCAGGAGGGGAGCGGTCTCCTTCGCGCGCCGCCGAACCAATGCAAGCGTCGCGATGTATCTGGCGTCTTCGTTGCCATTTTCCGCGAGCGATATCAAAGGTTGCAGAGAACGCAACACCGGGCGATGGGCGATGGCATCAGCGACGATCGCCGGTTCATTGGTCAGGGCCATGTCGAGGAATCGCTGGAACATGTCCTCGGCGCCCGGTTGTCTTGCGTCGAGGAGCACTCCCGCGGCTGCCAGTCGTGCGCCCATGGCCGCGTTCGTGTCATCGGCAACCCGCCGCACGGCAAGGATGCATGGGGCGTTGCTGGTCGGTTTCTCCGCGCGGCAGGCTTCGACGACGACCCGCGGGTCGGGGTCGTCCAGAAGTTGCTGGGCTCTGAGCGCACCGATGCGGGACAGCAATTCGCGGTCGCCTGCAGGCTGACGCCGGGTCAATCGTTCGTACCACTCAACGGCATGCGGTGCGTCGCGGCGGGCGAGCGCGACCGTGATCCCTTCGCGCAACACCTCTGGAGATTCGCTGACTTTTTGCACCAACGCCCAGGCTTCGTCGAACGCACCCGCCTCGACGCGCTCCCGCACCATCGCCAGCGTGGGCGGCGTAGTCGGCGCTTGCGCGGCGACTTGAACGATTCCCAGAACGAGCGCTATGTAAAGCGCCGCACCCATACGATTCATCATGACGCAGCGAAAATGCCGTCGCAGGGCGGCAGGCAGAAGACTCGAACCCGCGGAAGTGTTCGTCATTTTACGGGTGAGGTCCGTCAGCGGTCAAGACATTCAGCGCGTGAGAGTTGCGCCAATCACGAAACTGTCAGACCACACCGCGCCGGCGCGGCCGCCACGCCAGTCCGGTGTTGCAGCCGGCGGTCCCGGGTTGTAACGTTATGGAACTCCAATGACGAAACGCGCACTCATTACAGGGATTACCGGGCAGGACGGGTCCTATCTCGCCGAGCTCCTCCTGGAGAAGGGATACCACGTCACCGGCGTCGTTCGCCGCGCCAGTGCGCCGAACCTGTGGCGCATCGAGCACCTGCTGGATCGCGTGGACCTTCGGCCCGCCGATCTGCTCGATCAGTTGTCGCTGATTCGTGTGCTGGACGAGGCGAAGCCGGATGAGGTCTATAACCTGGCGGCGATGTCGTTCGTGCCCGCGTCGTGGGATCAGCCGATGCTCACCGGCGAGTTCAACGCGCAGGGGGTCACGCGCGTGCTGGAGGCGATCCGGCATGTGAACCGGCGCATCCGAATCTATCAGGCCTCATCGAGCGAGATGTTCGGCAAAGTGCGTGAGGTGCCGCAAACCGAACTGACGCCGTTCTATCCGCGCAGCCCCTACGGCGTGTCGAAGGTCTTTGCCCACTACATCACGGTCAATTATCGTGAGAGCTACGATCTCTTCGCGGTGTCCGGGATTCTGTTCAATCACGAATCGCCGCGTCGGGGGCTGGAGTTCGTGACGCGGAAAGTGACGGACGCCGTTGCCCGGATCAAGCTTGGACTGACGGATCATCTGTCGCTCGGCAATCTGGACGCGCAGCGGGATTGGGGATTCGCCGGCGATTATGTTCGTGCGATGTGGCTGATGCTGCAGCAGGATCGCGCCGACGACTACGTGATCGCGACCGGCATCAGCCACTCGGTTCGAGATCTCGTGGAGCTCGCGTTTGCGCACGTCGCGCTCGACTGGCAGAAGTATGTGCGGCTGGATCCGGCACTGTTGCGGCCGGCTGAAGTGGATCAGCTCATCGGCGACTCTTCCAAGGCACGGTCATCGCTCGGTTGGCAGCCGAAGGTCGATTTTCGTGGGCTCGTCGAGATGATGGTCGATGCGGACGTCGAGCGCCTGTCGCGTGCACCGGGGACACGTCAGACTCAGGTCAAATAGCCCCGCTTGCGCGGCCGAAACGGTTGAGCTATCCTCCCGGGCTCATCAGGAGCCGCGCCCATAATCTCTGTCTTCCGGCGCCTTCTCGGCTTCACGGTCCTGTTTGGCGGAGCGCTGCTCGCGCCGCTCGCGCATGCCGCTGCCCAGACGACCGCTCTTTACTTAGATAGTCAACCGGGCGACTTTATCGGGCAGGGGCAAGAAAGCATTTTTCTGCCTGGCGATCTGGTGTTCGAGAGCGGGATGAACCGCACCACCGGCGAGATTGTCATTGCGATCAGAACGAGCAACTTTTCGACGCTCTGGAACATCTGGTTTTTTCCGCCCGACGGGTTGGCGTTGGCACCAGGCATGTA
>JBAROV010000101.1:0-59827 GCA_049642465.1 Vicinamibacterales bacterium | reverse complement strand
CACCGGAGGTGAGGAGATCAGAAGAAAAATAAACAGGAGATCAAGAGCTCAGGAAAGTCCGTGCCAGACCCGGCCCGCGTTCGGCGGACACGGTAACGCGGACCGGGTCTGGCACGGACTCTCTCCTGAGCTCCTTACCTCCTGTCCATTTCCTCCTGATCTCCTGACCTCCTGTCAGAAGACGATCTTCGTGCCGATCTGGATGTTGCGCGGCAGATTGTTCTGGCTCGACACCTTGCCGAAATTCGCGCTCGTTGGATCCAGGTTCGGGTTGTTGAAGAACACGTTGTTGAACGCGTTGTAGAGCTCGATGTGGAACTGCGCACGGACGCGTCCCATGTCAAAGCCTTTCACGAACGACATGTCCCAGTTCGTGTAACGCGGACCGCGGAGGCCGTCCCAGCGGGACGGCGTGGTGCGAACGTTGTTCGCGAGGCGGATCCGCTGATCGCCGCGCTGCTTGGCCGGATCGATCTGGCCGTTGGTCATCACCGCGGCGTCGGTGAAGTAGAAGCCGCTGGTGTCGAACACCGGCACGTCGGGGTTGTCCGTGTACTTAGTCTTGAGCTGCGTGATGTCGCCGTTGTAGTAGACGTTCCCCATCGACAAGTTCGGGCGGCCAGCCTGCCAGTTCCAGATCGCCGAGACGCTCCAGTTGCCGATGAAGGCATTGAGCACCGGGTTCGCGTCGCTCGCCCAGCGGCGTCCGCGACCGAACGGCAGCTCCAGGATGCCGTTGACCACGAGACGGTGCGGAAGCTGCGTGTCGTTCAGGCGCTCCTCGAAATCCGGATCCGTGTCATTCAACCGGGTGACCTTTTCCGTGAAATCCGACCACGTATAGCTGGTCAGCACGGTGTAGCCCGCGCTGAAGCGCCTTTCGAGACGGAACTGCGCCGAGTCGAACCGGCTCGATCCGTCGTAGCGCCGCACGTCGATGTTGCCAAACTGCGGGTACGGCCGGAGCAGATTCTGGCGCTGTGTCGTGTTGCTGTTCAGCCCTTCGCCGGGCAGCAGACCACGGAACGGGTTCGTCACATTCGCCGTGAGGAAGTCAACCCTCGCCTGATCGCGAATCGGGCTGGTTGAGAGGTAGTTGCGCGGCACAGCGTTCAGGTTGAAGTCCGTGGACAGGTCGTAGCTCCGGCTGGCGACGTACGCCCCTTCGAACACCCATTGTCCCGGCAGTTCGCGCTGCACGCTGAGCGACCACCGCATTGACTGACCGCTCACGTAATCGAGCTGGTCGTTGAAACGGCCGATGCCGCGGCCGAGGAATGTATTCGGACCGAGGCTGCTGCCGGGCGGGTCGGCCACGCCGTCGGGAAACGGATTCGCCAGCGTCGAGCGAATCGTCAGACCCGTGTCGGGCGATGGCACGAGGCTCGTCGGAGCGGAGAACCCCGGCTGGTAGAGGCCGCTGATGTCGAACAGCGCCGGCACCGTGTAGACGGCCCAGCCACCGCGCAGGACGGTCTTCTGGTTCAACTGGTAGGCGAAGCCGACCCGAGGCTGGAAGTTGTTCATGTCGGGGTTGAACGTGCCGCGATGGCTGTCGCTCGCAAACGTGAGCCCGCCGCGGACACGGAATGCGCTCGGCGCAATCTCAGGGATCGGGTTTGCTGCGTACGCCGTCTGGGCGGCAGCCGTAATCGCCAGCTGCGCCTCCGGATCCCACCCGCGCACGTTGCGGTTGAATCGTTCGGTCGGCGCTCCTTCATATTCCCAGCGAAGACCGAGATTGAGTGTCAACCGGCTGCTGACGCGCCAGTCATCCTGGAAGAACACGCCTCCGTAGACAACCTGATTGAACCGATCGGCGCTCCGATCGATTAAACCGCCGCTCGGATAGCCGAGCAGCAGGGCAGCGAGATCCTGGCCGATTGGCGCCGCTGACGAATTGTCGAACTGTTTCGTGAAGAGCGACGTACTACCGCGGCCGAAATCGTATCGACCAGCCGAGTGGAGGCTTGGCGTGCCGACCTCGCGGTAGACCCGGATGTCGGCGCCGGAGCGGAAGCTGTGGTTGCCACGGGCGTGGGTAAAGGTCGGCTGAAGCGAGTAAATGCTCGCCGTTGTCCCGCCGGCAAAGGTGTCACCCATATCGCTGAACGATCCGTCGTCGAATTCAAAGCGCGGGAAGTATCGATTCGCGCCGAAGTACTGTGTCGCCGCCGATGGAAATCCGAGGCTCGCTGGATCGAACAATCCCTGGTGCTGTCTAATGCTGGGTTCCTGGAACCGCGACCAGCTCGCCCTGACGTTCAGCAGCGAGGCCGGCGTCATCGTCCAGACGTGATCCACGTTGACCGCATCATTGATGCGGAACAGGAAATTGCCCGTCGGGCGGATGCCGTTGACTTCCCCCGTCCAGTTGCCCCGGTTCTCGCGCCGGTTGTTGCGTGAGTAGCGGACGAAGAACCGCTGTTTGTCCGTGAGGTTGTGATCCACGCGGTAGTTCATCGAATAGAAATCATCGCCGCGCGGATTGCTGGTGATGAAGTTGTTGAGGCCGGTCGCGGTGCCGGCCTGGTTCGGCATCGGATAGTACTTGAGATATTCACGAGCGATCGGACTGATGCGGTTCCCCGGAATGACGTTGTTGGGGAACGGCTGCCGCTCGATCCGTCCGTTCGACAGCCGGACAGCGGTCAGCGGATCATAAATAATGATGCCCTGCGACAGGAGCGCCGAGAAGTCTCCGTTGCGCTCGGCTTCGGTCGGAACCGTGAACTGCCCCGGCTCCGGGAACTGGTCGTACAGCCACTCGAATGCGGTGAAGAAGAACGTCCGATCGCGGCCGTCATACAGCTTGCCGATCAGGGCGGGCCCACCCGCGGTGAACCCGTAGCGCTTGTATTCGAGGGTGTCCTTCGGACGTCCGGCGCGCTCGAGGAAGAAGTCGTTGCCCGACAGCGCTTCGTCGCGATAGTGATAGTAGCCGTCGCCCTTCAAACGGTTGGTGCCGCTCTTGAGCGTGACGTTGACTGTTGCGCCCGCGGTGTGACCCTGCTGCGCATCGAACGTCGCGGTTTCGACCTTGAATTCCTGAACCGCGCCCGCCGGCGGCACGAACGCCACGCGACGCCCGTTCGCCATGTTGGGCGAACCGTCGAGGGTGAATTCGTTGCGTCCAGGACCTCCATCGGCCGTGAAATCCGACGTGCCGGCATTGTCGAACGGACGCGAGAACTTCAGGTCTCCGTGATAGGCGACGCCCGGCGCGAGCCGCGCGAGGACGAACGGATTGCCGTCGGATAGCGGCATCAGCGCGATGCGCTTTTCGTCGATCACCTGGCCGGCTGAACCGCTTCGCGTTTCGAGGAGCGGCGTATCGGCAGCCACCGTGACGACTTCCTCGAGTCGGCCGACCTCCAGCCTGAAATCGAGCTCGAGCCGATCGCCGAGCCGTACCTCGACGTTCTCGCGGCTCATCTTCTTGAACCCTTGCAGCTCCGCGCTGACCGTGTAGGTGCCGGGCTGCAGGTACAACAGTGAATAGGTGCCGGTCTCGTTGGTGACCGTGTCGCTGGAGACGTTTGTCTCCTTATTGGTGACCGTCACGGTGACGCCGGGCAGGACGCCGCCGGACTGGTCGGTCACGCGGCCAGTCACGGCGCCGCGAAAGTCCTGAGCCGAGGCGCCGGCCGCCGTCAGCAGGACGACGATCAGCGGGGTGAGGGCACACGCCGTCGCCCAGATCGGAGAATGACCAAACATCCGTCTCATGCTCCCTCCAAAATGCCGGGTAATCAGTTCAAAAAGTCGGTTTGAAGCGTGTCCGGTATCAACGAACCCTGCGCGAATGTGCCGTGAAACTATCACGACAGCCTGCACGGGTTGAAGTTTGGTACTGTTACGCACGTTTTGCGCCACCCACCTCCGCGGCTGCGCCCGCTTCGGCGAGCAAGGCTCTTAGCGCTGGGCGGCTAAGCGGGCAGGGCCGCGGCCATTTTTACCGCCACAGCCTGCCTAGCCGAAGCGCGGAGCGCGAAGGCTGGTATTCTGCGCGCCATGCTTCGGACGATCAGCGCCCGCGTCGCCGTTCTCGGCTTCCTGTTTATCGCGCTTGGCGCCACGCCGCCGCAAGGACGGAGCTCGCTTGGCCCCGTCCAGCTCTCCGGCCCGCGCAAGCAGCTGGGGATTGCCGTCGCGTCCGTCGCCGGCCGACTCACCTGGAGTGTGACGCTCGCCGGAAAATCAGTCCTCGAGCCGTCCGACCTTGGCTTGGTCCTCGACGGTCAGGATCTCGGTCGGGGCGCGGTGATCACCCGCGCGGAGAACTATCGCGTCGATGAAAAGTATCCGTGGCGCGGCGCGCACTCGGAAGCGGTGAATCGGGCCAACGGCACGCGAATTCGTGTGAGGCATGACGCGTCGAAAACGCTCTACACGATTGACGTGCGTGCGTCGGACGATTCGGCCTCTGTGCGGTTCATCGTTCCCGGTCAAGGCTCGCGGGTGCCCGATGCGGGCATGTCGTTCAGACTGCCTGCCGGAAGCATCGTCTGGTCGCACGGACTTGGCGATCACTACGAAGCGGTGTACGAACGCCGGCGCATCGAGGACGTGCCGGACGCGGACTGGGCCGCTCCACCGGTCACGTTCAAACTTCCCGGCGATACTGGCTACGCGGCGATTTCGGAAGCCGACGTTCGTGATTACGCTGGTATGGCGCTCCAGGCCGATGGTCAGCGCGGCTATCGAGAGCGACTGGGACACAGTCATCCGCCGAATTACCCGTTCAAGCTGCGATTCGGCGACGAGAACATCAAGCGCTTGTCAGCGCCGGCTGCGCTCGAAGGCACCATCACGACGCCGTGGCGTGTCGTGATGGCCGGCCGCGACCTCAACACGCTGGTCAACAGCGACGCCATTCACAATCTGTGTCCAACGCCGGACAAGACGCTTTTTCCACAAGGCAGCCGAACCCCATGGCTTCGGCCCGGGCGCGCGGTGTGGCGGTACCTCGACGGCGGTGAAAGCTCCGTCGGCGGTATCAAAGAGTTCTCGCGCCTGGCGAGTGAACTGGGATTCGAACATCAGATTATCGAGGGACAGTGGCAGAAGTGGTCGGAAGCCGAGTTGCGCGACGTCGTCGAGTACTCAAGAGCCCGCAACGTGGACGTCTGGGTCTGGCGGCATCGCAACACGCTCGGAGATCCCACGAAGCGCCGCGAACTATTCGCTGCGCTCGAGAAGATCGGGGTGAAAGGCGTGAAGGTGGACTTCTTCGATCACGAAGCCAAGGAAGTGATCGATCTGTATCAGGCGGTGCTGCGCGACGCGGCGGAACACCATCTGATGATCAACTTTCATGGCGCCAACAAACCAGCCGGAGAGTCGCGCACCTGGCCCAACGAGATGACACGTGAAGGGATCTTCGGACTCGAGCACCGTCGGATGGAAGCATGGGGCGCATTCAACACGACGTTCCCATTCGTTCGAATGCTCGCAGGGCACGCCGACTACACGCCGGTCGTCTTCGGCGAACGTCGTAAGGAGACGAGCTGGGCGCATCAGATCGCAAGCGCCGTCATCCTCACATCGCCCGTTCTGGTGTATGGCGGCAACCCTGCCTCGTTCCTTGCGAACCCCGCCGTTGAGATGATCAAATCCATCCCCAGCGTGTGGGATGAAACCCGAGTACTCCCGCCTTCTGAGATCGGGGAGCTTGCCCTCTTCGCACGTCGGAGCGGCAACCGCTGGTTCATCGCCGCGATGAACGGCCCCACCGAACGTACGATCAATCTCGATCTCTCATTCCTGCCGTCCGGCTCTCGCCGCGCGCTCATCGTCCGGGACAAGCTCGACGAATCCGGCGCGGTCGAAGTGGAGTCGCGGGCTGTGACGAAGCCCCTCACCCTCCCGATGCGCGCATCAGGGGGCTTTGTGGTCCGAGTCGCCCGCGACTGACCAGCGTCAGCCGCGACTTCGGCCCGTCCTTTGCTCCTCTGCATCAGAACGTTTCGCGGATCGTGCCGAACCGCGCAATCCACAACGCGGATGGGTCGCTATCTGCGTTAGATCGGAACACCTCGTTGCAGATTCGTGATCGAGAACCGCGGCGGCGGTCTCCTGCCAGAGGGTGGCTGGTCGAGAAGCCTCATGACGTCCAAGAGCCTGGTTGATTCGCTCGGCGGAGTGGGCCTGGCCGAATCAATGCGGCCGGCGCGCCAGTACTCGCTTCGCCGCCGATTGCCGCTCCTGATTTTCGCGCTCGTCGGCGCGCTTGGCGGCGTGTTCTCGTGGATGGCGTACCACGAAGTGAAACAGGCGCTGCGAATCAGTGGGGCTGAACGCCTGACCGCCGCGGGAGGGCAAGTCGCGGAACTCCTGGGCCAGTCAGCAGCGGCCCGTCTTGCCGACGCGAAGCGGCTCGCGGCTGATCCTGAGATCATCGAGAGAGTCCGCACATCAGTCTCTAATGAAAGCGTCCCAGCGGCACTTCACTCCTTCGCGTCGCGCAACCGGCAGGTCGTCGTGCGGCTCTACGATGCGGCCGGCCAGCCTCACGGACGAGCGGCAGGAGCGGGAGGCGAGGCTAGCATCGCAGCTGACGATTCGGTTTCGCGGGCAATGTCACCGGCTGGCATCAGCCCGCTGGGCTCTGCTGGTGGACGAGTCTCGTATCACACGACCGTTACGATCCAATCCGCTCACACCTCCGCTCCAATCGGCTTTCTTTCAGTCGAACGATCGCTTTCGTCGGGACAAGCTGTCGGTCTCATCGCTCGACTGATTGGCGCGGATGTCGAACTGAAGCTGGGTAATGCAACCGGCGATTTGTGGACTGACCTGAGTGCGCCAGTCGCCGCGCCGCCAGCGACATTCGCCGGTTCGTCGGCGACGTACACGAACGCGGCGGGCATCGTCCGGCTTGGCGCCGCTGTCGCGGTGCCGAATACTCCATGGCTGCTGTGGACGGACATTCCCGAAGCCACGACGCTTTCTCCCGCGCGCACCCTGCTGCGGCGAATGCTGCCCATCACGATCGTGCTCACCGCCCTCGGCGCGCTCGCCGTGTATGCCGTCAGCGGACGAATCACCAATCCTCTCGACCAAATCGCTCAGACGGCGGACGCGATTGCCGCCGGTGACTACAGTCGGCGCGTCGAAATCGACCGCGGCGACGAACTGGGGCGGCTCGCCGCGGCGTTCAACGTGATGGCTTCGAGAGTGGCTGAATCGCGCGACGATCTCGAGGCCCGCGTGCACACTCGGACCGCAGAACTCGAACGCGCGCAAAAAGAACTGGACCAGTTCTTCTGCCTGTCGCTCGACCTGTTGTGCATTGCGACAACCGATGGAAAGTTTCGTCGCGTGAATCCCGCGTGGGAAGACGTGTTGGGCTGGACGTCAGCGGATCTCACCTCGGTTCCTTACATCGATCTCGTTCACCCTGACGACCGGGCGGCCACGATCGGCGAAGCCGCGAAGCTAGCGGATGGCTGGACGACGCGGGCATTCGAAAACCGCTACCGAACGAAGGACGGCTCGTACCGGTGGCTCAGCTGGAAGTCAGTCTCGCGACCACACGACGGAACTATCTATGCCGCGGCTCGGGACATCACCGATCAGAAACAGACTGAGCGCGCCTTGCATCAATACGCCGCCGAGCTCGCGTCGGCAAACCGCGAGCTCGAAGCCTTCAGCTACTCCGTGTCGCACGACCTTCGCGCTCCGCTGCGAAGCATCGACGGATTCGCTCAGGCGCTGGCGGAGGATTACCAGGATCGGGTCGACGCGACCGGACGCGACTACCTCTCGCGGATCCGGGCGGCAGCCCAGCGTATGGGCATGCTCATCGACGACCTGCTGTCACTCTCTCGAGTCAGTCGGGCCGAGCTGTCGCGCGCGGACGTGGACCTCTCAACGATGGTTCGCGAAGTCGCGAATCGTCTCGGCGACCAGGACGCGACTCGCCGCGTGGACTGGCGGATCGAACCAGACGTGTGGGTTCACGGCGACGCGCGCTTGTTACGGGTGGCCATCGACAACCTCCTGGGAAATGCCTGGAAGTTCACCGGCAAACGTGATGACGCGAGGATCGAGTTCGGCGCTCGCACGCTTTTGGAACACGGTCGCGTACTTTTCGTGCGAGACAACGGTGCCGGGTTCGACATGTCGCACGCAGGAAAGCTGTTCGGGGCGTTCCAGCGGCTGCATCGCGCAACCGAGTTCCCCGGAACCGGCGTGGGACTCGCCATTGTGCAGCGAATCATCCGGCGGCATGCGGGACAGATCTGGACGGACGCATCGGTTGGTCAGGGCGCAACGTTCTTTTTCACCCTGGAGGCGCAGTGAACAGATTGATGGGACCCGAGTCGCGCGTAATCGTGCTGGTCGAAGATAACCCGGACGATGAAGCACTGACGCTGCGAGCGTTGAAGAAGAATGCGATCGCCAACGACATCGTCGTTTTGCGCGACGGGGCGGAAGCGCTCGAATTCCTCGGCCGCCCCGATGCCCCTCCTCCGCAACTCGTCCTGCTGGATTTGAAGCTGCCGAAGATCGACGGGCTGGAGGTGTTGCGGCGCCTGCGCTCCGATCCTGGCACGGCCGTTATGCCAATCGTCATTCTGACTTCTTCGAATGAAGAGCGCGACCTGGTTGAAAGTTACAGGCTCGGCGCCAACAGTTACATCCGCAAACCGGTGGATTTTGAGCAATTCACCGAGGCAGTTCGCCAGCTCGGCCTGTACTGGCTGGTCTTGAACCAGGTGCCGCAGCACTCGCACTGATGATCGAGGCGATGAATCCCGCGGGTTCCGAACCGCTCCGTCTCCTACTCGTCGAAGACACCGATGATGACGCGGCGCTAGTGACCCGCGCCCTTCGGCAAGCAGGATTCACTGTGGACGTGTCCCGAGTCCAAACGCTCGAGGAATTTCTCGCCGCGCTCGAGCCAGCGCCGCACATGGTTATCAGCGACCATTCCCTGCCGTCCTTCAGTTCCTGGGATGCACTGGCGAACCTCCGCACCCGGAATATCGACGTGCCCTTTATCGTGGTCTCTGGAACGATCGACGAAGAGTCAGCCGTCGGTCTGTTGAAGGCCGGCGCGCACGACTTCGTGACCAAGCAGAACCTCGCGCGTCTGGGTCCGGCTACTCGCCGCGAGCTGCAGGAAGCGCGAAACCGCGCCGAACGACGCGACGCGCAGGCCCAATTACAGTTGCAGCGGGACTTTCTTCGGACGGTGATCGACAGCAATCCCGCGGTGATTTTTGCCAAGGACTGGAATGGCACGTACACCCTTGCAAACAGAGCGACGGCCGCGGTGTTCGGGACGACTCCCGAACTCCTGGTAGGCAAGACCGATCGGGACTTCAAGCTGACGCCAGAAGAGGTGGAGCAACTGGTGGCAACGGATCGAACCGTGATGACCACAGGGCAGCCAGCAATCATTGCCCGGGAAACGATCACGGATGCGAGCGGGCGCGCTCGCTGGTTTGAAACGCGCAAGGTCCCGCTGCTGATGCCGAACACGCCGCCTCAGGTGCTCGGGATTGGCATTGACATCACCGAGCGAGTATCGGCTGAGGAGCAGTTTCGTCAGGCGCAAAAGATGGAAGCGGTCGGCCAGCTCGCCGGCGGCATTGCGCACGACTTCAACAATCTCCTGACGGCAATCCTTGGCTATAGCGAATTACTGTTGCAGCGTGTCGAGAACGATGCCGAACTGACCCAGGACGTGGAAGAGATCCGCAAGGCGGGCCAGCGGGCGAGCGGCCTCACGCGGCAGTTGCTCGCATTCAGTCGAAAGCAAGTGCTCGAGCCGCGGACGCTCGATCTTCGCCAGGTCGTTGCTGATGTCGAAAAAATGCTCGGCCGACTGATCGGAGAGGATGTGCAGCTTCGAGCGATCAACGCTGCCGACCTTTTGCGCGTCAAGGCTGACCCCGGTCAGATCGAGCAGGTATTAATCAATCTCGCCATCAACGCGCGGGACGCGATGCCGATGGGTGGTAGCTTAATCGTCGAACTCGCGAACGTGCCGACGCCTCGGGAACTGCGCGATGCCAACCCCTCGGTCTCTGATAAGTGCGTCGCATTGAGCATGACCGACAGCGGTACAGGTATGTCGCCTGAGGTCAAGAAGCACATTTTCGAGCCGTTCTTCTCGACCAAGGGTCCCGGCAAGGGCACCGGCCTCGGTCTGTCAATGGTCTTTGGAGTCGTTACGCAGAGTGGCGGCTGGATTACCGTCGATAGCGAGCCTGAACGGGGGACCCGGTTCGTCATCTACCTGCCGGCCACGATCGAAAGCGAAACACCGGTCAGTCTCGCCACGAGACCGGCCAACGACCTTCGCGGCACCGAAACGATCCTGCTCGTCGAAGATGAAACGGCCATTCGTGATCTCGTCCGGAAAGTGCTGACCGGATACGGCTACCACGTCCTCGACGCCAGCGACACGACACATGCAATCCGCATAGCTGAGTGTCACCACGCGCCTATTCACCTGCTCCTCAGCGACGTCGTGATGCCCTTGATGAGCGGCCCGGACTTGGCGCAACGCCTCATCCCCACGCGCCCGGGCATGCGCGTGCTCTACATGTCCGGTTTTGGCAACCGCTTGTCCACTGGATTCGGGTCGCTCAGCTCCGGCGTCTCGCTGCTGCACAAGCCATTCACTCCCGAAACACTCGCGACGAAAGTCCGTCACGCCCTGCACCGTGATGTGCTGCAGGCCGAATCGCCACAGTAACGATGATCGACAGGCAGATTCCTCGCGTGACCGTCCTGGTGATTGACGACGACGCCACTACCCGCGAGACGTTTGGGCACATGCTTCGCGCGGAAGAATATGTCGTGCGGGCCGAACCCAGCGTCGAAACTGGGCTTGCCTCGGCAAGCACCGAAAGGCCAGACGTCATCCTGCTGGACCTCCACATGCCACTCGTCGGTGGTCTCGAATGTCTCCGCCGTTTGCGATCGAACCCTGCATGGGCGGCGATTCCGGTCGCCATCGTCACCGGTGATTACTTCATTGACGAATCGATTGCAGAGGAACTGCGGGAACGCGGCGCCCGAATCTACTTCAAACCGGTGTGGGAGGAAGACCTGCGACGGATCGTCAACGAGTTGCTCTCGCCAGCGACCAGCGACTTGCTGCGGTAGAATCGCCCGCAGTGCCCGATCGAACCCCGCTTTTGCAATACCCTTCCGATGCCACGACACGGACCGCTGGTACAGCGGTCGCCCATCGTCGACAGTCTGGTGATCTGCTGACGCCGAGTCAGGTCATCGTGAGCCCGGAGACGAATCTCCGGTATCGCGTCGATCGCATGCTCGGCCGCGGCGGATTCGGTCAGGTGTACCTGGCCGAGCGGCTGGGGCGCTCGACGGATGTTCCTCAAACCGTTTGCGTCAAGATCAGTACGCACATCGACGGCTGGCTCCGCGAGGCCTACTTCGGCAAAGTCCTCGACGGCCATCCGCGAGCGATTCAGCTCTTCGACATTTTCCCGCTCCTCCCTTCGTCCGACGAGGGGCACGTCAAGGTCCTCTACTGTCTGGTGCTCGAGTTCGCGCCGCACGGCGACCTTGCGGCATTTCTCCGGCAAACCACACGTGGCTGGTCGGAGGCGTCGGTTCGCCGCGAGATTGCCGGCATTCTCGAAGTGCTCGGCAAGCTGCATCGCGGCCAGACGCTGCACCGCGATCTCACCCCGTTGAACGTGTTCGTCTGCGAAGGTCGGCGGCTCAAGCTTGGTGACTTCGGCATCGCGCAACAGCAAACGAACCAGCGCGGCGTGACCGCCCGGACGCTGAATGCGATGACCGCGCCGAGCGACATCCTCGCGCGCGCGGTCCCGAAATGGCAGGCGCGCGACGACGTGTATCAAGTGGGCCAGTTGCTCGGAATGCTGGTCAAAGGGGACGCGAGCGCGCGAATCACGACGCGCGACGTTCGATCGCTCGCCTGCAGCGATCAGCTGAAGGAAATCGTGTATCGCTGCATCGGCGAGCGGCGGAAGCGTTACGAGAGTGCCGACGAGATGATCGGCGCGCTTCGCACGGCGCCGCCGTCGCTCCATCCCGGGGTACTCCGCACGCTGCAAGGCGTCCACCTGGCATTTACCGGCATCCTCAGCAAAACGCGGCAGGAGGCGGTCCGGGCCGCGAAGCGCGCGGGCGCCATCGTCCACGGCATGCCCTCAGCGCGGACTACCGTAGTGGTTCGCGGCAAACCGAATCCGCTGCAGGCCGCCGGCCGGGACGGCGGTTTGAAGCTGATGGAGATCAAGCGGCTGCGCGCCAAGGGACACAAGATCACGTTGCTCAAGGAGGGCCAGTTCTGGCGGCTTACGGCCAAGCGGTGATCGCACGCGGGTGCGGACGAATCGTTCTTCTCTGCGTCATGTCGGTGTTCATCCTTGCTCCACCCGCTGCCGCCTCGCAGAATCCCCCCAGCGGACCACCGACCTCGAACGCGCCGGTCATGACGCGAGACAGCGAGGGTCGCGTGACCGTGCGCGCCGTGTTCGTGGACGAGCCTCCTCGTGTCGACGGCGTGCTCGACGAACCGATTTACCGGTCGCTCCCTCCGATCACGGGCTTTATCCAACAGGATCCGGACGAGGGACAGGTCGCCACCGAGGCGACGCTGGTGTGGATCCTCTATGACGCGCGCAACATCTATATCGGGGCGCGCTGCCGCGACAGCCAGCCGCACCGGATCATGGCCAACGACATGCGCCGTGACGGCAGCAACGTCAGCCAGAACGACAACATCAGCGTCATCATCGATACATTCCACGACCGCCGCAGCGGCTACGAGTTCCTGATGAACTCCATCGGCGGCGCGTGGGACACGCAGGTCACCGACGAGCGCGACACCAACCGTAATTGGAACACCGTCTGGACCCCGCGGAGCCGGCGCGACGCCGAGGGTTGGACGGCGGAGATGGCTATCCCCTTTCGATCGCTGCGGTATCGCGGCAGCGGCCCGCAAGTGTGGGGCATCAACATCCGGCGCAACGTGCGCTGGAAGAACGAGCTCTCCTATCTGAGCCCGGTTCCGCGGCAGTACGGCGCGCGCGGCATCCTGAGGCTCTCTCAGGCGGCAACGCTCGTCAACCTCGAGGCGCCGCCCTCCGCCCTCAACCTCGAAATCAAGCCGTATGCGGTGGCCAACATGAAAGCCGACCGCATGCTGGACCCGCTCTTCGAGAACCGGTTCGATCGCAACGCCGGGTTCGACGTCAAGTACGGCATCACGCAGAGCCTGGCTGCCGACTTCACCTACCGCACGGACTTCGCCCAGGTCGAAGACGACGACCAGCAGGTGAACCTGACGAGATTCAACCTGCTCTTTCCGGAGAAGCGCGACTTCTTTCTCGAAGGTCAGGGGATCTTTGCGTTCGGCGGCGTCAGCACCACGCCGCCGACCGGCAGCGCGACGTCGGCCCCCGTGAACACGCCGGTTCTGTTTTTCAGCCGGCGGATCGGCCTGAGCGGCACTCGCGCGGTCCCGATTGAGGCAGGAGGACGAGTCACCGGCAAGGCCGGACGTTACAGCATCGGCCTGCTCGACATTCAGACCGGCGAGAGCCTGGAAGCGAGCGAGCCCTCGACCAACTTTGCCGTGGTGCGGATCAAACGCGACATCCTGCGGCGCAGTTATATCGGGCTCATCGGAACGCGTCGCTCGGCCGCGTCGACCCTCGGCGGGGCCACCGGCGATCCCTCGACCAACCCGAGACCCTCGTCGATGAACGACAACACCGTGATCGGCCTCGACGCCAACCTCGCCTTCTTTCAAAGCTTGAACATCGTCGGCTACTACGCGGGAACGGACACCGACAACGTAGGGGGGGATGACCGCAGCTTTCGCGCCCGGTTCGACTACGATGCGGATCGCCTGGGCGTGCAGGTCGAAACCCTGGGCGTCGGCAGGAACTTCAAGCCCGAGATCGGATTCCTCCGCCGGGGGGACTTCATCGAGCACATCGCGCAGCTGCGCATCAGCCGCCGGCCAGGTTCGATTGCCGCCGTCCGTCGTATCAACTACGAAGGCGCCATCGACTATCTCACCGACGGCGATCGGCGGCTCGAGAACCGGCAGGTCCGCGTCGGCGTGCGGACGGAGATGCAGAGCGGCGACTCGTGGGGCATCGGTTACAACCGCGATTTCGAGTTCATTGCTTCGCCGTTCGAGATTGCGGCAACCCCCGTACCTGGCGGCGCGTATCACACGTCCACCATGCGCGCGAATTACACGCTCGGCACACAGCGCCGGGTTTCAGGAGACGTCAGTTTCGCGAACGGCTCGTTCTACGACGGGAGCCGGACCGACGTCGCCTATCGCGGCCGCGCCCAACTGACGATGCGGCTGTCGGTCGAGCCTGGTGTGGCGGTGAACTGGGTGGATCTGCCAGGCGGCCAGTTCACGGCAACGCTCGTGACGGCGAGGACGATCTTTTCATTCACGCCGCGCATGTTGACCGCAGCGCTGGTGCAGTACAACTCGACCAGCCGGCAGTTCACGACCAACATTCGATTCCGGTGGGAGTACAGCCCGCTGAGCGAACTGTTCGTGGTCTACAGCGACGGACGCGACACGCTGGGTGCGGGATTTCCGAATCTGATGAACCGCGGGGTGACCCTGAAGCTCACGCGGTTGTTCCGTTTCTAGTACTCTAAGAAGCACGCGTCGGCGACCGGCTACAGATCAGACCTGAAAGAGATTCCGCAGAGTTGTAACGAAACCCTCATTTCGATCCACGCAATTCAGATTTTTTGCCCGCGATTGCACTTCGCGGCCCGGCACCCGGATTGCTCGTTCGATCCACGCGCGCAGCGGAACCCATGACACCACCCAACACCCTCTTTCTCTCACGTGCGGCACTGGTCATCGTCACCATCGCTTCGGTAGCCGCCTGCCTGCAGGCGCGGAGCCCTCAGCCACCCCCGGCCAGCGAACCCGCCATGGCGCCGGCGCCGGTGACCAGGTCTCCGGACCCGCCGCGTCCAGTGCTGTCGGAATACCTCCTTATTACTTGGTACGGGAATCCGCGAACGGGCCGGATGGGGGTGCTCGGGCGGCATCAGGGGGCCGACCTCGCCGCCCGCCTGAAGAAACAGGCCGACGCCTACGCGCCGCTGACCCAGAAGAAGATCCTGCCGGCGTATCACCTGGTTGCCACGATCGCGCAGCCGGCGGCCGGCAAGGACAGCAAGTGGCGGCGGCGCGAGACCAAGGCATTAATCGGCTCGCTCCTCGAGCAGGCCCGCGCCAATCAATTCAAATTGATTCTCGACATTCAGCCTGGGCGCTCGACCGTCCGCGCCGAGATGGAGTACCTCAGGGAGTACCTCGAAGATCCCGACGTCTACCTCGCGCTCGATCCCGAGTTCGCGATGCCGGAAGGAGAAATACCGGGCCGGAAGATCGGACGCATGACCGCGCGCGATGTCAACGACGCCATTGACTTCCTCGACAAGATCATCCGCGACAAGAACCTCCCGCCGAAGGTGCTCATCGTCCACCAGTTCACGATGAACATGCTCGGCGACAAGCACCAGATCCGGGACAGCCCGGTAGTGGACGTCGTGCTCGACATGGACGGCTTCGGCGATCGTCCCTTGAAGAAGGCGATGTACAAGACGATCGTCGCGCGGCATCCGCTGGAATATCCGGCGATCAAACTGTTTTACAAGGAAGATACCAACCTGTTCGGGGAGAAGGACGTGATGAAGCTGGAGCCCGAACCGGCGGTGGTGATTTATCAGTAAAAGGGAAAAGGGAAAATTTCCCTTCTCCCTTCTCCCTTTTCCCTTTTCTAGAACTCGAGCCGCACACCGAACCGCACGTAACGGGCGCCGCCACGCTCGCCACGGGTATTGTTGATGCGCATGAAGCTGCCGCTCGTGACACTGCCGTTGGGATTCGACCACTGCGGCTGATTCGTCAGGCTGAAGCCTTCGAACCGGAACTGCAAACGCATGCTGTTCGGAAGCCTGAACGTCCGGAAGAGCGACATGTTGTAGTTGTAGTAGCCCGGCCCGTAGAACTGATTCCGGCCGGTGTTGCCGTAGCGCCGTTCGGTGATGTTCGCGAACGCAGCGATGTCGTAATAGGGCTCGTCCGGCCCGATTCCAACACGACGCAATTCGCCGACCAGATCGGCGGTCTGCAAGTTGCCCCGCTGATCGAGCGCCGAGTTGCTGGCGGTCACCGTGAACGGCGAGCCGGAGTACGCCGACAGCGTGCCGTTGACCTGCCACCCTCGAATGATCTCATTTAACAGCGTGCCGCCCTCGTCGTGACCGAACGGCAGCCGATACGAGTAGGCCATCGTGAAGGTGTGGCGCCGATCGAAACCGGCGTGCGCCCAGTTCCGATCGAACACTTCCGGCGCGTTGTAATCGAAGCCGGCCGTCCCATCGTCGTCGGTCATGTTCATGGCTTCGCCGAGCGTGTACGCCCCGCGCAGCAACAACCCATTCTTGAACGGCCGACTGAGCTGCACCTGCATCGAGTGATACTGCCCCTTGCTCCAGCCGCCGAACAACGTGGTGGATGCAGTTCGGCCGAATTGGGGGAAGAACACACGGCCCGATTCGCCTCCGCCGGGAGGCGACACATTCAACTCGATGTTGGCAAAGCCTCGAGTCGTCTTCGTTCCAACGTACGCCGCATTCACGGACATGTCGAACGGGAGCCGGCGCTCGAATGCGACGTTCCACGACTGAATGTAGCCACGCCCGACGTTTTCAGGGTCCGGCGTTCGCATCGTGGCGGTTCGAGGGAGCGGCGTACGCCCTTCACTCGGTCCGGGACCAGTGAACTCGGGGATCCCCTGCGCCAGCGTACCGTATGGCTGCCAGCTGTTGAGACTGACATAGCTGTTGTGGATCGTCAGGGGATACGCGCCGCGCAACGGACGCGCAAAGGGCAGCGGATTATAGGTCAGGCCATATCCGGTGCGAACAACCGTCAGGTCGTTGACGCGCCAGGCGACACCGAGTCGAGGCGCAAAGTCTTTGTTGCTCGTCTGGAGGCCGACGTCCCGCGGAATGCCACCGACGCCGCCGAGCAGCACTTCCATCGTGTTCAGATCGAGGGTTTCGACACCGCGTCCATTCGCGCGTGTGACGAGCGGGAAGTACTCGTATCGAACCCCGAGATCCAGCGTGACCTTGTGATGCGGCTGCCATCGATCTCCGAAGTAGAAGCCGTAGCGCCACTCGCGCGTCGTCATCTCTTCCCACTGAATCGCTTTCCGCACCTCTGACGTCATTCCGAGCAGGAACGATGCGTACGAGTTGTAGAAATTCGGTCCCTGGGACCCACCGCGGAGACCGGTCAGGTTGCCGCTCGAGATGAGACGCCCGCGCGGACCCGTGCCGCCAAATTCCGGCTGCCAGTGATTCATCGCCTGATGATCCACCGCGGCGCCGAAGCGGAACGAGTGTGTCCGCAGGATCTTGGTGACGTTGGCGGCCATCGTGTAGGTCGGATCGAAGCGGGTATACGGATTCCAGCTGTCGGTCGACCCCTGGAAGCTCATGCCGTTGTCCCACATCGGCATGCCGCTCTGGCGGATGTCGGGCCCGTTGGTGCCGGGGACACCGAGCTCCAGCCCGTAGTTGGTGCCGTAGTCCGGTCCGTGACCCCACTGGTCGAGCAGCGAGTAGCCAAACGTCGAGTCAATCACGAGCGTGGAGCTGGGAGTGAATGTTTGTCCAATCGTGCCAACCCATGTCTTCGTCTTGCCGAGACCACCGCCATCGAACGACAGCTTTTGCAGGTTGCTGACGGTCGCATCCATGACGCCAATCTTTCCCCAGACCTGGTGCTTGGCGCTCCGGTTCCAGTTGATCTTCACGTCGTACTGATTCCGATCGAAGGTGCTGACCCACTGCTTGAAGTAGTTGTCCGAGTTCCCCGGGTTATTCGGCAGCGGGTAGACCGCGTTGATCTTCTTTGCGATGGGATTGATGAGCTCTGCGGGAATGATGTTGCCGGCAAACGGCGTTCGTCCCCGGCCGTCCTGATCGCCGGTGCGTGGATCGTAGATCAGCTGCAGCGACCCGTTGTTGTTGAACGCACCGCTGAAGTCGCCATTGCGCATCGCGGCGGTCGGCACGTCATAAATCGTTTCACCAGAGGTGTCCCGGTACTGCCCCTCGAACGCGCCGAAGTAAAAAACCTTGTTGCGGAGAATCGGGCCGCCGAGCGTGAAGCCATCGATGTTGTGATTGGTGGGCAGCTTCGGAACCTCGTTCCGTTTATCGAAGAACCGCCGCGCGCTGAACCTCTCGTCGGTATAAAACGCGAAGCCCGAGCCTGCCAGTCGATTCGTCCCCGATTTGGTGATCACGGTGACCGCCGCGCCGCCGGCAAGACCCTGGTCCGCGGAGAAGCTGCCGGTCGAGACGTTGACCTCGGCAATCGTTTCCGCCGGCGCCACATATAAAGAATGATGCGGCAGCCACGTGAACTGGTTGGTCGCGCCGTCGACGCGCGTGCTGTTATTGTTCCGATTGGTGCCGTTGATCGTCGTCGAGAGTGCTCGCGCGGGGGTATCGATCTCGGCGTTCTGGAATTCTGAAGGCGTCGAGCCCGGCACCAGATCCAGCAAGCTCTGATAATTCCGGAACTCTGGCAGCGGGAGGTCGACGACTTCCTGGTTGCTGAATTTCGACCCGGTGTCGGCTTTGTCCGTCTTCAGGAGCGTCGCTTCTGATTGCACGGTGATGGACTCGCTGAGCGCGCCGACTTCGAGCTTGGCATCCACGCGGCTGATCGATCCCGCTGTGACCGGGACCTGCTGCTGCACGAACTCCTTGAACCCCTGCAGCGACACTTTGACGTCGTAGCTGCCCGGGAGGACGTTGGTCACCGTGTAGGCGCCGCTCTCGTTCGAGACGGTGCTCAATCGAAGGTTGGTATCGCGGTTGACGATCTCAATCGTCGCGCCCGGAATGCGCGCGCCGGAGCCGTCATGAACGGTCCCGACGACGCTCCCGTAGAGTTCCTGCGCCGCAGCCGCGTGGCTGCCGGCGCCAGTTAGAAGAGCAGCGAATGCAAGAGCGAGTAGGTCCCACCGACGACAATCCACCGGATTCATCGAAGCGCCCTCCTCCCGACTGACGGACTCCGGTCTTTGGTCCTTGGTCTTAGGTCTCTGGTCTTTGGTTTATGCCCCCTACGAGCATGTATTCGCGCGCAGCATACCATCAGCCTTCGATTCCTGACGGAGTAGATTCGAGACCAAAAGAAAGGAGACTAACTGCTGGAAACTGGCCCCCGGCCCGCGCTAGTATGCGGGCCATCGTGCCCCGTGCGTTCTGCCGGCTTGCGTGTTTTGCGCTGGTCATAGGCCTCTGGCCTGTCCGGCCAGCCCCTGCGCAGGCGCCGGCACCGGCTCCGCTCCCCGTACTGCAAACGATCCAGGCGATTCGCGCCCTCTCGCAGGACGATGGGGCCCAGGGCTATCCGGTCCGAGTCCGTGGGGTCGTCACGCATTTCGATGAGCAAGCCGACGTCGGTCTGATGATTCACGACGGCGAGCTTGGGCAGTTCGTCATCCCGCCGGCGAACCCGGACAAGGTCTGGCCGTGGCGCGATCTGCGACGGGGCGACCTGATTGAAATCGAGGGCCGCACCGAGCGCGGAGGGTTCGCGCCGAACGTGCAGCCGGCAGTCATCCGCCGGCTCGGACGCGCGCCACTCCCCTCGCCGAAGCGGATTGCATTCGCGTCGATGCTGACCGGCCGCCACGACTGCGACTATGTCGAGATCGTTGGAGTCGTCCAGCGAACCTGGCAGTCACCCGATCCGCGAATGCACACGCTCTTTGCCGAGGTCGCCGTGGAGGACGGGGTCGTCCGTGCCGCGTTCTGGGATTACTCGGCCGCCGATCTTCAGCGGTTTGTCGATGCCCGCGTCCGATTGCGCGGAAATATCGGCACGCTGTTCGGCCGCACCGAGCAACTGCGCGGCGTGTCGCTCTTTGGAGGGCACACGAGTGACGTCGAAGTGCTCGAGGCGGCACCCGATCCGTTCTGGATCCCGACACGAACTATCCGCAGCATCTACAACTATTCCGCGGCTGGCGAGGTCAACCGGCGAATTCGCGTGAAAGGCGTCGTGACCGGCTACATGCACGGCCACCCGGTGGATGTCAGCGACTTCACGAGCACGGCGACCTTCCGCTACGTACGTCACGTGCTGTATGTGGACGACGGAACCGGCGGCGCGAGAATCGAGACGGAACAGGCGCAGCGCGTCACTCCCGGCACCGTCGTCGAGGTCGCTGGCTTTCCCGCGGTGACACCGGGCAAGCCGATTCTGGCCAATGCGATCTTCAGGATTGCCGGCTACGCCGCGCAGCCCGCGCCGGTCTCGATTAGCGCCGCCACCGTCCTCACGCCCGACAACGACGCGGCGCTCGTTCGGATGGAGGGACACTTCCTCTCGTTGTTGACCAGCCCGACACAACGCACGCTCGTCCTGAAGGTCGGTGAAACGGTTTTTGATGCCGTGCTCGACGCAGAAACCAGCACGGGTGCACTCGAACGCATTCGTCCAGGCAGCGTCATCGCGGTCACCGGCGTCTACTCCTATCAGTGGGGTCCTCCACCGCTCTTTCGACTCTTTCTGCGATCGCCCGGCGACGTCAAGGTGATCGCGGCCGCTTCCTGGTGGACGCTTCGACACTCGGCTGTCGCCGGTGTGATGCTCGCCCTCGTGGCGTGCGGCTTTGGATTCTGGGTGCGCGCGACATCGAATCGCAAGCGACAGCAGTACCAGGCGGTCCTCAGTGAACGCAGCCGCGTCGCGCGCGAGCTGCACGATACGCTCGAGCAGGGCCTCGCAGGGATCGCGCTGCAACTCGAAGCGGTCGCCGGTAGTCTCGACGCGTCGCCGCAAGTCGCGCGGCAATCACTGGACGTCGCACGTCAGATGCTGCGCTACAGTCAGGAAGAAGCGCGACGATCGGTGATGGACTTGCGCTCGCAGGCGCTCGAGAGTCGCGACCTCGCTGGCGCCTTGACCGATCTGGCGGCGCAGATGACGTGCGGCACGAGCGCCACTGCCGACGTCGAGGTCGAAGGGCCGGTCAAACGGCTCGACGCCTCGGACGAGCACCACCTGCTGCGAATCGGGCTTGAAGCGCTGACCAACGCGCTCAAACATTCGGGCGCCCGTCACATCAGTCTCAAGTTGCGCTTCGGCGATGAGTTCACCGAATTGCTCGTGCAGGACGATGGCTGCGGGCTGGTGCAGGGAGGATCGAACCCGCCGGGCGATCATTTCGGGCTGCTCGGAATTCGAGAACGCGTGGACAAACTTGGCGGCGTGCTGCACATTGACGGCGCGCCGGGCACGGGTACGCAGCTGTCGGTAACCATACCATCGCGCGAAGGCCGCTCCTCCGATCGGATCGGCCCGATCCTGGGTGAATCATGGCGGACAAGCTGAAAGTCATGCTGGTGGACGACCACTATCTCGTCCGAATGGGTCTGGCGAGCATCATCGCCCTCGAGCCCGACATGACGGTGTGCGCGGAAGCGTCCACCGGCGAGCAAGCCTGCGCGCTTTTCCGCCGCCATCGTCCCGATGTCACGCTGATGGATCTGCGATTGCCGGGCATGAATGGGTCCGAAACGATTCAGGCGATCCGAACGGAATTTCCCGATGCGCGGATCGTGATGATCTCGACCTACGTGTGCGACGAAGAGATTTACGGCGCGCTGCAGGCGGGGGCGATGGCCTACCTCGTCAAGTCCGTGCAGCGCGAAGAGCTGACGCGCGCCATTCGCAAGGCGGCCGCCGGCCAACGCCACATCCCCGCTGAAGTCGCGTCGCGCCTGGCGGATCGCATGACGCGATCGCAGTTATCCAGCCGCGAGCTTGAAGTGCTTCGCCTGCTCGTCGTCGGGCGCCGCAATCGCGAGATTGCCGGCGCACTCGACATCACGGAAGGCACGGTCAAACTGCACGTGAGCAGCATTCTCGGGAAGCTCGGTGCCGCGGATCGGACCGAAGCGGTCACGCGAGCGCTGCAGAAGGGGATCGTGCAGCTCGAAGTCTGACGTCAACTCCCAACTCCCAAGGCGACCCTCGCAACGTACATCGGGGTGAAAAATCACCCGATCACCCGTGACGGGACGACTTTTTCCCCGCCGATTCAAAAACCCGGATTGGAAGTTGGGAATTTGGGAGCTGAAAATTGGTGGATATATCTTTCGACATATACCCTACCTGTCCTTCGGGAGTTGACGGATGGTCTGGCTACTAATACATTCCCACTATCTTTCTTGGTGCACGTGTCGGTCTGACCGATGGCTTGGGGGATGTGCGAATGTCTGGAACGACCGCTCGAGGGATAACTCGTAGTCTCGCCGCGCTGTGCATGGCGCTGTTGCTCCCTGTCGCCGCGTGGGCCCAGGGTTCGACAACCGCGACCGTGCGCGGCAACATTCAGGACCCGACGGGCGCCGTGATTCCCGGCGCCACGGTCACGATGACCAACGTCGGCACGAAAACTCCTTCGACAACTGTCAGCGACGAACGCGGACAGTACTTCCTTGCCGGTCTCTTCCCCGGAACCTACGACCTCAAGGTTGAACTCACCGGTTTCAAGGCCTACGAGCAGAAGGGCATCACGCTCAGCCCGACGGACAACCGCGGCATCGACATTCGTCTCGAGCTCGGTCAGCAGACTGAGACGGTCACGGTCACCAGCCAGGTGGAAGTCATTCAGACGGAGACGGGCGCGCGCGAAGGCGTCCTGACGTCGAAGCAAATCGACAACCTGTCGGTCATCGGACGCAGCTCGCTCGAACTGCTGCGAATTCTTCCCGGCGTCGTTGCCCCGAATCAGGCGGATCTCGAGAGCGTGAGCTTCGGCGGCGGTGCGAACAACACGCAGGGCTACACGGTGAACGGCATCCGTTCCTCTGCCAATACCGTGCAACTCGACGGCTCGAGCTTGATCGACATTGGCTCGAACAGCGGCGTCATCGTCACCCTGAACAACGACATGGTTCAGGAGGTGAAAGTCCAGAGCTCGAACTTCGCGGCCGAGTACGGATCGAGCGGGATGAACGTCAGCGCCGTGACCAAGGGCGGAAGCTCGCGTTTCAGCGGCACTGTCTACGACTACTGGCGCGACCATCGATTCGGCGCGAACGATCGATCCAACAGCATCACGAGCACGCCGAAGCCGAAGAGCACCTTCCAGTATCCTGGCGGCAACATCGGCGGTCCGATTCTGATTCCCGGCGTAAATTTCAATCGCGGACGCGACAAGGCGTTCTTCTTCGCCGGCCTGGAAATCCAGCGCCAGAAAGTCGACCCGGGTTCGTTCCTCAGCACGACGTTGAGCGACAAGATGAGAGCCGGCGACCTCAGCGAGCTGCTGCCGGGGAACTGCGTTGGTCAGAACCTCAACATGCCCTGTGGACAGTTCAACATTCCCGCGGGCTTCCCCGGTGCCGGAACGCCTGCGCCGAACAACAACTTCGCGCCGTACATCCACCCGCTCGGCCGCATCCTTGCGGGTTTTTATCCGTCGCCGAACATCACGACCGCGAACAACCGGTACAACTACAACTTCAGCACGCTGCAGCCCACGAACCGCTACGATTTCAAGTTCCGGATCGACTACAACATCACGAACAACACGCGCGCCTACGTCCGGACGGCCATCGAGGGGGAGAACGCGGAGAACGCGCGCGGCATCTGGTGGGCCTCGTCCGATCTCGCGCTGCCAACGCCCACCTACGGTGACAACAAGGGTCGATCGGTCTCAGGCAACGTCGTGAGCGTGCTGAGCCCGTCGATGACGAATGAAGTGCTCGTGAGCTGGAGCCGGCTGACGCTGGACAACTTCTGGCGCGATCCGGCGAAGGTGAGCTTCTCCTCGTACCCCGAGCTCGCGGGATACAACCAGGGATTCTTCCGGAACCAGAGCCCGTACCTGCCGGTGAACATCATCACGTCGGGCTGGGGCCAGGGCGGGCCGGGGAACCTGTGGGCGCCCGCGATGGACGTATTCGCCCACAACGATGCGCTCCAGTTCTCCGACAAGCTGACGAAGATCGCGGGCTCGCACGGGTTGAAGTTCGGGTTCTCCGCCGAACGCGGGCAGAAGCAGCAGAACTTCGAGAACAACGAGATGGGAGAACTGCAGTTCGACCCGTGGGCAACCGGGGGGACTGGAAACCCAATCGCTGACCTCCTGACCGGCCGTCTCGCGAACTACAACCAGGGCACACAGATTCCAAAGGGCGAATGGCGCTACTGGAATTTCGATGCCTTCGCGCAGGACAGCTGGAAGCTGCGCTCGAATCTGACGTTCGAATTCGGTGTCCGCGCCGGTTACTGGACGAACAACTACGAACTGAACGACATGGGCGGTTTCTTCGACCCGAGCGCCTACGATCCGACCGCGGCGACCTTCCTGGATCCGGGGACATATCAGCAGCTGAATGGCTGGCGATACGCCTCGAAGGGACAGGCACCGCAGGGCGCCATCGACAATCGCGAGCCCTTTGCGATGCCGCGCGTCAACCTCGCTTGGGACGTCACGGGCAACAGCAACAACGTCATCCGCGGCGGCGTCGGCATTTTCTACAACCGGAACATGGGCAACCTGGAATACGACTACCTACGTATTCCGCCGACGTCGTACCGAGTCGGCATCAACTCTGCCCAGGGTTCCACGCTCGGCGGCGGTGTCGGCTTGACCTACGACACCATCCGTGAGCTCGATTGGACCCAGCGTGTGAGTTCGCTCAACATCAGCACGCTGAACCCGAATTCGAACACGTGGCCGAAAACGTACAGCTTCAGCGCGTCGTACGCACGGCGCATCTTCTTCAATCAGGTCATCGAGGCGGCGTATGTCGGAACCAGGGGGCGCGATCTGGTCACGCGCCGCCAACTCAACGTGGTTCCACTCGGTTCACTGCTAAGTGGCACGGTCGGTGGAGTTGACCTGTCGGTTCCGGTTAACCGGGTCGCGCTCGACTCCTCGCTGGTGAACCTGCGGAGACCGTATCAAGCCTACCCGCAGATCAGGGACTGGAGCTTCGAAGGTGAGTCGGACTACAACTCGCTGCAGGTCACGCTGAGCCGGCAGACGGGCCGGCGCCTCCAGTACTTTGCCGCGTATACCCTCGCCCGCAACAAAGGCACATCGACCGGTAACGGCGAGTATGGCGACATCGACCCGTTCGATCCGGCTCGCACCTACGGGATACTGCCGCAGGATCGGACCCACATCTTCAATCTCTCGTGGAACGCCTTCCTGCCGGACGGCGCCCGGGGATCGATGGACAACCCGTTCGGCCGGGGCCTGCTGAACGGCTGGCAGTTGTCAGGCATCTCGACGCTCGCCAGCGGCGTCCCGATCTTCCTGGGGTTCAGCGGATTCGCGGGAGCCGAAAACGTCACGCAGGCGATTTTTGGAACGCCGGACATCATCGGCAATCCGGGCCCGGGCGGCGGCGATCGAGGCGGACTCGCGCCGATGTACACGTGCGACCCGCGCACGGGTAATACCGGCGTCGGGGAAAAGATCCTGGACATCAGCTGCATCAAGATTCCGGCGTTCGGCGAAAACGGTCCGCTCATCCCGCCGTACAACCTGCGGATGCCGACACGCATCAATCACGACCTGACGCTGTTCAAGAACTTCGAGGTCACGAACGGCCAGAAGATTCAGTTCAGGGTTGGCTTCTTCAACCTGTTCAACCAGGCGTGGGCCACGACGCAGTCGGCGGCTGACGTGGATCTCATACTCGACACGACGTGCAATGTCACGGTCTCCAATGTGCCGAACGGCATCGGCGGAACGGCGACCAACGTCTGCGATCCAACGGGTGGATTCCAGTACACGCAGACCGCGGTTGAGAACTTCGGGAAGATCAACCTGAAGCGCGGACGGCGCGTCATCGAGTTCGTGCTGAAGTACTACTTCTAAGGCGTTTCCGCCTAGTGGTGCTTCCGCCTGAAGGCGGAAGCCACGGAAATCCGACTGGGGGAGAACTTGACAGTTCTCCCCCCTTTTTGTTTCTGCACGCTAAAATTACGGTATCCGTGCTCTCTACTTTCCTTCTCGCCTTACTCGTCTGCGCGTACGGCCAAGTACCTCCTTCGGCTGAGTTCGACAGGCTCGTGTCGCAGGCGGTTCAGCTGCATGAAGCGGGCGATGTCCTGGGCGCGGTTGACGCGTATTCCGCGGCCTTGCGCATTCAGCCGGACCACGCAGGTGTCCGTTCGAACCTCGGGGCTGCGTACGTCAGGCTCGGAAAGTACGATGAAGCGATCGAGCAGTACAAGGCGGCGCTACGCGCCGACGGGACGAATCCGACGTTCCGCTTCAACCTCGGACTTGCCTATTACAAAGCTGCCCGGCTGCCGGACGCGATCGAGGCGTTCCGGGCCGTCATCGCCGCCAGCCCGGACAACAACGCGGCCGTCTTGCTGCTCGGCGACGCGCTGCTGCAGAACGGACGCTTTCAAGAGGTCATCGATTTGCTGACGCCGCGGGAGGCGCAGTTCACGAAGGATCTGGCGTTTGGTTACGTGCTCGGCACGGCGCTGCTCCGTGCGGGCCAGCGCGATCGCGCGCAGGTCTACCTGGATCGCATTTTCAGCGCGGGTGAATCGGCCGAAGGGCATCTGTTGATGGGCACGGCCCTGATGGAAACGCGCGACTACCCCGGCGCCGTGGCGGAGCTCCAGAAAGCGATCCGCATCAATCCGGATCTGCCGACGCTGCGCACTGTCTACGCGCGGGCCCTGCTCGGTTCCGGCGACCAGGAAGGCGCCGTCCGCGAGCTGCGCCGCGCGCTGCTCGCGGCGCCGAACGACTTCGAAGCCAACCTGACGCTGGGTGCACTGCTTCGGCGCGACGGCCATCACGAAGAATCCGCCCGCTATTTGCGGCGCGCACACGAGCTGCGCCCGCAGGAAGTCACCGCACGGCTCGGTCTCGCGGGTGCGCTCCTTTCGCAGGGGAATCTCGATGAGTCGCGGGACCTCCTCGAAAGCGTCATCGCGGAGGTTCCGGACTACACCGAAGCGCACGTCCTGCTCGCGACGTGTTACTACCGCCTGAAACGAACGGAAGATGGCGACAAGCACAAGGCGATTGCCGAGCGCCTCCGGCAGAAAGAACAGGAACGGCAGGCGAAGGGGTCGGGCGGACAATGACGGGCCCCGCTCTTGTGGTCCTGTGGCTCCTCGCGCCAGGCTTTCAGACGCCGCCGCCGTCAAAGCCTGCCGCCCCGGCAGCGAAATCGGCGCCGCAGGCGAAGGCTGCCGCCAGCCCGCAGTTCGATCGACTGGTTCGCGAGGCGTCGGCCGCGAGAGATGGCGGACGGATCGAGGAATCGATCGGCCTTTATCAGAAAGCGGTCAAGATCCGGCCGTCGTGGACGGAAGGCTTCTGGCATCTCGGCACCGCCTACTACGAGCTCGATCGATATGCGGAAGCGAAAGACGCATTCGCGCGCGTCGTCCGGCTGCAGCCGAAACACGCCGCGGCGTTCGGGTTCAAGGGTTTGTGCGAGTTTCAACTGAAGAACTACGAAACCGCGCTCGGCGATCTGCTGCGCGCGAACGATCTGGGTGTTGAAGGGCCCAAAGATCTGGTCCCGGCGATCGCGTATCACACCGCCATCACGATGACGCGCCTCGAACAGTACGAGTTCGCGCTGAACACCCTCCAGAGTTTCGCGCGCGAAGGCAACGACAGTCCGCGCGTCATCGAAGCCTTTGGAATGGCGCTGCTTCGGATTCCGATGGTGCCGGCGGAGTTGCCGCCGCAGCGCCGCGAAATGGTGATGATGGCTGGCCGCGGCGCCTACTACCAGGCGGCGCGGATGCCGAGCGCCGCCAAGCCAGCCTTCGACCTGCTCGTGGAACGGTACCCGGACGCACCGAACGTCCACTACGCACGCGGCGTGTACCTGCTCGAAGCCGATCCGGATCGTGCGATCGAAGAATTTCAGCAGGAACTGAAAATCTCTCCGGACCACGTGCCCTCGCTCCTGCAGATTGCGTTCGAATACCTCAATCGCTCCGACTGGGAAGCCGCGAGGCCCTGGGCGCAGCGCGTACTCGACCTCAACCCGCGCGACTTTGCCGCCCGGCGCGCCATCGGACAGGTCCTCCTGGAAACGGGCGATACCGCCGGTTCCGTCGCACACCTCGAAATCGGGGTGAAACTCGCACCCGACAGTCCGTCCATGCGCTTCATGCTGTCGCGCGCGTACCAGAAAGCGGGACGGCCGACGGATGCCGAGCGCGAGCGCGCCGAGTTTCTTCGCCTCGAACGGTTGATGCGGAGCAAGAAACACGGCGAGCAATCAATTGGCGGAATCAGGGATCGAAGTCAGGAGAAGCCGTGACATCGACGAGATACAAGCAGGCGTTTGCCCTGCTCCTGTGCGTTGCCCTCGCACCAGAGTCGCCCGGCGCGCAAACGCCACCACAGACGCCGCCGCGTGCGTCAGGCACGGTGCAGGCGACCGCAACCGCCGTGCTCGTCGATGTCGTCGTCCGCGACCGTCGCGGTCAGCCGATCACCGATTTAGCGGCTGCTGATTTCGAAGTCTTTGAAGACGGAGTGCTCCAGGACATCGGCGCCCTCACCTTGTACACCCCGGAGAGCGTCCGGCGTTCGCCCGCGAGCAATGCCCCAGCGGCCACGCCGACGACCGTGCCTGACACGGCGAAACCCGCCTCGGAACCGCCGCCCGAGCCGATCATCGCGCTCGTGTTCGATCGGCTCACGCCGGAAGCTCGCGCCATCGCCCACAAAGCCGCGCTCGGGTACATCGGGCAAGCCGGTGAGAGCAAGTCCCTCGTCGGTGTGTTCGGCATCGATTTGTCCCTGATTACCTACCAGACTTACACGCGCGACTCGGCGCGCCTGCGCAAGGCTGTCGAGGATGTCGGCGTTCGCAGCACGGCACAGTTCGAATCGCAGGCGGGCAAAGCGCGCGATCTCGCGAAGCAGGCGGCTGGAGCGGCCGGCAACCTCGATGTGCTCGCAGGTGGCGGCCAGGCTGCCGCGCAGGCGGCGCAGGGTGGCGCCGGGGCCGGCGCGGCCGATGCCATCGCCGCGGACATGCAGCGCCGGACGCTCGAAACATTCGAAATGCTCGAGCGCGATCAACAAGGGGTGACCACGAGTAACGCGCTGCTCGCGGTCGTGAACGGCATGCGCGCGCTGCGGGGACGGAAATCGGTGATCTTCTTCTCGGAAGGCGTGGCGATCCCGGCCAACGTCGCTGCCCGTTTTCGATCCGTGATCGATACCGCGAATCGCGCGAACGTGAGCATCTACGCGATGGATGCAGCTGGCCTGCGGACCGAGAGCACGAGCCAGGAGACGCGCGACAACATCAATGCAGCCGCCCAGCGTACGTTGCAGCGGAACCCGACGACCGACGTGGTTGGGGCGCCGATGACGGAAGCGCTCGAGCGCAACGAGGATAACCTGCGCCGCGACCCGCACAGCGGGCTCGGTCAGCTCGCCGACGAAACCGGCGGCATCCTGATCCGAAACACCAACGACCTCACCGGCGGGTTCAGACGAATCGATCAGGACATGCGGAATTACTACATGCTGTCCTACGTGCCGAAGAACGACCGGCTCGATGGGAAGTTCCGGACGATCGCCGTCAAAGTGAAACGCGGCGGCGCGGAGGTCGCGGCACGAAAGGGGTACTACGCCGTCCCATCGACCGGTGCGATGCCCGTGATGTCGTTCGAGGCGCCTGCCCTCGTGCTGCTCGAAACGACGCCCGTGCCCAATGCATTCCCGGTCCGGGTCGCGGCGTTGAAATTCCCGGAGCCGGGGCGTCCCGGCCTGACGCCGGTGCTCGTCTCGGTTCCGGCGGGAAGTTTGACGTTCCGCCAGACCGAGGACCAATCATCCTATCGGGCGGAATTCACGATCGTCGTCCGCTTCAAGAATGCGGCGAAGGAAGTCGTGGACAAGCTGAGCCAGAACTATGTCCTCACCGGCCCGATGGAAAAACTGGAGTCGGTCAAACAGGGCAACGTCCTGTTCTACCGCGAACCGGAGCTGCAGCCCGGCATCTATTCAATGGAGGCGATCGTTCACGACGCGCTGAGCGAACGCGCGAGCGTCAGGTTCGCGACCGTCGAGCAGAGCAAAGTCGAAGACAATACACTGCGCGCCAGCAATCTCGTGCTTGTTGGAAGTGCGGAACGCGTCGCCGAGACGAATCGGCCCGTCGACAATCCATTTCTCGTAGGCGACAGGCTTCTGTACCCCAATATGGGCGAGCCGGTCCGCAAGAGCACGACACCGGAGCTCGGATTTTTCTTCACCGTGTATCCGGCAAAAGGCGCGAAGCCGCAGGCGATGCTCGAGGTTTTGCAGAACGGCACGGCGCTCGCCAAACTGCCACTGCCGCTCGGCGACGCGGACAGCGCAGGGCGCATCCAGCAGGTGAGCCGGCTCCCGACCGCCGCACTCGCGGCCGGGACGTACGATCTTCACCTGGTCATCACTCAGGCACAACAGCAGATCTCGCGATCGACGATCGTCAGAATCGTGGAATGAGCTGAAGGAGCGCCATGCGGATCCGCGCTACGGCGGCGATCGTCGTTCTGACAGTGCAGACGGTGCTTGCGGATCAAAGCCCGCCGCAGCAGGCGCAGCCGAAAACGGAATCCTACTCGGCCGGCGTCACCGCGGTTCTCGTCGACGTCGTCGTCCGCGACAAGCGCGGCCGTCCCGTGCTGGATCTGACCGCGGACGACTTCGAGGTGTTCGAGGACTCGACGCGGCAGAGAATTGGGTCGTTTTCCGTGGTCGAACGGGCCGGCGGCATCGGGATTAAAGTCGGCCGCCGCATCAGCGGGCCTGCGCCGGCCGACGGCCGCAGCACGTCGGCTCCCGCGGCGGCCTCGGAACCGGATCGTCCCACCGTGGCGATCGTCTTCGACGCGCTGCAGCCTGAAGCCCTCGCCCTCGCGCAGAAGGCCGCGCTGTCCTACCTGCCCATGTCTGGAGACACCGATGCGCGCATCGGGGTGTTCGCGTCCGAGCCCGGACTCCGCGTGCTTCAGCCTTACACGGACGATCTTCCGCGCGTTCGCAGGGCGATCAACCGGGTCACGACTGCCGGAACCGCGCAGCAGGAAGTGGAAGCCGCACGCCGGCAGGTCCTGAACCAGCGGCTTGTCGAGCTCGACGCGCTCGGCCTCGGCAGGGAAACGACGACGTTCGGACCAGATGGCGCCAACGCGGGACAGGCGCAGGCGATCGTCGAGCGTCAGATGACCGAGCTCGAAATGCGCATGCTGCGCACGTTCGAATCGCTCGACCGCGATCAGCGCGGCTTCGGCAGCGCCGATGCCCTGCTGGCGATCGTCCAGTCGCTCGCGCCGCTTCCTGGACGCAAGACGCTCGTCTACCTCTCCGAAGGACTACCCGCATCGCCTGCGATGCAGGCGCGGCTGGACGGTCTCGTGAGCTCTGCCAACCGCGCCAACGTCAGCGTTTATACGATTGATGCGGCGGGCCTGCGCGCGGAAAGCACGTTGAGCGAAACGCGCCGCGAACTGGACGCGGCCAGCCAGGAGCGACTGCGTCAGAACTCAATCAGCCGCGATCCGTCGAACGGCCCGATCACGCGAATCGTCGAACGCACGGAGGACATGCTCCGCCTCGATCCACAGACGGGTCTCGCGCGCCTGGCGGGAGACACAGGCGGATTTCTGATCCGTGACACCAACGATCTCGGTTCCGCGTTCCGGCGGATCGATGAAGACAATCGCTTCCACTACCTGCTGACCTACTCGCCATCGAACGTCGAGTACGACGGCAAGTTCCGGACGATTGCGGTCAAGGTCAAGCGGGATGGTTCGCAGGTATTCGCACGCAAGGGATACCTCGCAGTACGTCCCGTCGCCGTCCCATTTCTGGGTTATGAGGTTGCGGCGCTGAAGGCGCTCGGACGCGCTACGCCCGCGAAAGACTTTCCAATCACCGCCAGCGGGTTCGTCTTTCCCCACTCGACCGGCAGCGCGGCCGTCCCGATAGTGGTGCAAGTCAAGACGCGGGAGCTTGAATTCAAGGTCGATCACGACAAGAGCACCTACGCCGCGCAGGCCACAGTACTCGCGCGAATCAAGAACGCGGCGGGCCAGAGCGTCCACACGTTGAGCCAGCAGTACCTTCTGACCGGCGCGTCGAAAGACGTGGACACTGCTCGCGAAGGAGAGATCCTCTTCTATCGCCAGCCTGAATTACAGCCTGGTGTTTACACCCTCGAGGCGATCGTCCACGACGCGGTCGGCGAACGCGCGAGCGTGCGATTCTCGACGATCACGGTCCCGGCTGGAACGGGCGCAGCGACACCGTCCAGCACGCTCGTCATTGTCCGGCGCACCGAAACCGTCGCGGCCGCCGATCGGCCCGCGAACCTCCCGTTTTATTACGGAGACCTGCTGCTCTATCCGAATGCCGGGGATCCGCTGAAGCACGGCCGTGACGCGGAGCTGACGTTCTACTTCTGGTTTTACAGGGGATCGACCACCAACCCGAGCGCCTCTCTCGAACTCCTTCACAGCGGCCGCCCGCTTGCATCCGTGCCGGTCGATTTCGCGCACTCGTTGCCCGAGGGACGGAATCAGCACGTGGGCAAGCTGCCCATCGACAAGTTTCCGGCCGGCACGTATGAGTTGCGGCTCCGGCTGCGAACAGGCGCGGACGAACAACTGCGGAGCGCATTCTTCACGATCGTCGAGTAATACCTCGCACACTGAGGGCGGACATGAAGCTCATCCTCCCCGTCGTTCTCGCCGCGGCCCTTCCCAGCTCATCTGTCCATTCACACCAGGCACCTGTCAAAACCGCAACGGCCGGTGTCCTGATCGACGTCAGCGTTATCGACAACAAGGGACAGCCGGTCCTCGATCTCACGCCCGCTGACTTCGAGTTAAGCGAGGAGGGGAAGCGGCAGCAGCTCGTCTCGGTCACGCTGGTCAGCGGAGGCGTTGCGAAGCCGGTGGGGACTCCGAGTCCGGCTCCTGCATCGCCGGACGGTACAACGCTGGGAACCACGGCTCGAGATGCACCGCTGTCCGGAGCCACACCGACAGTTACCGCCATCCTGTTCGATAAGCTGTCGCCCGACGGGGCGCCGTATGCGACCAAGGCTGCCCTCGAGTACATCGACACGCTCGTCCCGCCCCACGACTATGCGGGAGTCTTTGTCGCGGATCTCAACCTGAAAACATTTCAGCCGTTCACGAACGATCCTGAGCGCCTACGCGGCTCGATCGAGAAGTTTGGAGCCGCGGCACGGACGAACCTGCGGCGGGAAACGCAGCGTGCCGGCGATACGTTCCTCCAGAAACTTGACCCGGATACACCACCCACGGCGGGCGCTGAATCACGCGGAGGGTTTGCCGGTATCGCCGAGCGCGAGGAAACCTTGAAGCGGATGGAGACAAACGACATCGTCCTCTACAAGATGACGATGATCATGATGCGGATGGAGAACGGATATCGGCAGTTCCTGACGGAATGGGAGGGCCTTTCGTCCGCCGCCGGGCTCCGCGCCGTTGTCGACGGTCTTGCGCTGCTGCCAGGGCGCAAGAGCATCGTGTATTTCACCGAGAGTCTGCCGATCGCCGATCGCATCAAACCAAAGTTCGACGCAATCATCGGTGAGGCGAACCGCGCGAATATCACGTTCTACCCTGTAGACGCTGCCGGTCTTCGCCTGCACAGCAAGGAAGCCGAGGTCGCGCGGAACGTGAATGTTGCCGGATCGCAGGGCATTGGCGACACGAAGCGCGAGGAGGGAGCGTGGACGAAGGAGCTCGAGCGCCAGGAGCAGCTTGTGATCTCTCGTCCCACTGCATCGCTCGGTCGCCTCGCGAAGGAAACGGGCGGCTTCCTGATTGAGAACACGAACAATCTGGGCTCGGGCGTCGCGCGCATGCAGCAGGAGCGGACGACGTACTACCTGCTTGGATATGAGCCGACGAACGCGACGATGGACGGAAAGTTCCGGCGCGTCAGTGTCAAGGTGAAGCGGTCGAAGGTCAGCGTGAGAGCCCGGCCGGGATACCTGGCGGTTCCGCAGGAGGCGCGATAGCGACTCTAGTGCCCGGCGGGCAAAACGCTGGGGCGCTGGACCCGCTTCGATACGTATCAACGGCGTGATAAGATACGTATATGCCCAAATTGACGCTCAGCGTGGACGAAAAAGTGGTTCGTGGCGCCAAGCGTTACGCAGCCGCCCGAGGTACGTCTGTCTCGCGGCTCGTTGAGCGGTACCTCGGCCTGTTGTCGAAGCCGCCAAAGTCCGACGATCAGACACCGGTTCTTCGTATGCTCCGCGGGGCTGCCCGCAGTGTTCCCCCCGATGCGCACCGCCGCCACCTCAGCCGCAAGTACCGGTGAAGCGCCTGCTCCTCGACCTTAACGTCTTTCTCGACGTGATCCTGGATCGCCCTCCCGACGCTGATATTGCCGCTGCGCTCTGGGCAGCAATAGAACGCGGACAGGGACATGGGATGGTTCCAGCCCACGGCATGACCACGATTTTCTATCTACTCGAGAAGGCTCGAGGCGCGGCATTTGCCCGGGAAGGTGTGGAGCGTCTGATTCGAGTCTTCAACGTGGCCCCCGTCAATGACGACGTGGTGCGCCGGGCGCTCGCGTTCGCTTGGTCTGACTTCGAAGACGCGGTGTGTGCGGCGGCTGCCGAAGCCAGTGGTTGCGACGCCCTCGTAACACGGGATCCGGACGGGTATCCGAACGCCCCGCTGCCGGTGATCGATCCGGCCGCAGCGCTGAGCTGGCTCACGCAGGAATAGGGTCGCTCCATCCTGGCGCCCGGCGAATACACATTGGCAGTGACGGTTACGGCCCACGGCCACAACGAGATGCGGCGCGCGACATTTCGGATCATCCAGTAATTCCCGACAGAGCCCCGGCCGTGAATGGGGTAATGCCTCGTCCTGAATGGGTAAAATATGCTTGTTGTTACGCCAATTACGTCCATGCCGTCCCTAAATACCGAATACCTAAACCGGCTCAGCTTTGACGCGCGCCAACTCGCGTCGATTCAGCGGTTGGGCGAAGCTCGCGGGCGCCAAGACCTGTTCAGATGGGAACGGACGAATTGCGCGTCTACTCACGTTGCTGCTGCTCTATCACGAGAATTACCGCGTCGGGCGCTACGTCAGTCTCGAACGCATCGTCGAACAATCGAAGCAAACGTACTACGAAGCGCTCGAGCGCAGTTCACAGGGATGGCATGTTGACCGGCACGACGTGCATCCGTAGCCGTAGAGCGCATACGTTGATTAGCTAATCTAGCTTAGCTAATATAGTGTGATGAAGAAGGCGCATACGATTCATGCCGCGAAAACGCAGCTGTCACGGCTTGTCGAGCGCGCGGAAAATGGCGAGGAAGTGATCATCGCACGAGGGGAGACGCCGGTCGCGCGCCTGACCGGGCTGCGGCAGCGCAAACAAGGGCGTCGCTTCGGCGCCATGCGTGGCCGCGCGCGCGTGACACGAGCGTTTTTTGCGCCGTTGCCGGAGTCCGAGCTGAAGGCCTGGGAGTAAGATGCGGTTGCTCCTCGATACACACACGCTGTTGTGGTGGCTCGACGGCGACCGTCGGCTATCCGCGAAGGCGCGTCGAGGCATCACCAACGAGACAAATACCGTTCTGGTCAGTGCAGTGTCGGCGTGGGAGATCACCACAAAGGCCAGACTGGGCAAACTGCCCGGCGCCATCGACGTCGCAGTGGACGTGTCCGGCTGCGTCGCAAGCCAGGGCTTTCTCCCTCTCGACATCACGATACTGCACGCCCAGCGGGCTGGCCGTCTGGGCGGAGCCCATCGCGATCCCTTCGATCGAATGCTGGTCGCGCAGAGTCAGATCGAAGACATCGCACTGGTCAGCGATGACGAGGCATTCGACGCGTTCGACGTGGAGCGATTCTGGTAGTTGCCTGGCACCCTGGCCCACCTTCGCGCTTCGCGCTCCGGCGGGCAAGCACCCTGGCACCCATCAGGACCCGGCCACAACGCGGTAGCTTTTCTCTCCCTCTTTGACGACGATTCGCTGGTTCGCCCGAACGTCGGTGAACACCTGCCTGGCCTTGCTCGCCGGCCACTCGATCTCCAGCCGCACGATCCGATCGGTCTTTCCCAGCCCGATATGCTGCTCGAGGGGCGACGCGCCAAACGATCCGCCGCCGTTGACCTCTCGATATCGCAGCGAGCCGTCGGGCAGCGTGAGGCGAATCTTCGCGCCGATTCCGGGACGGTTGCTCGTCACGCCCTCGAGGCGCACGCGGACCCAGCTGTTGCCGTGGCCCGGGTTACGGAAGAGCGCGCGGCTATAGACGTCCCCCGGCAGGAACCCGCCGATGTTCGCGTAGATGTCCAGGTCCCCATCGTCATCGAGGTCTGCCCACGCGACGCCGTGCCCTTTCTGCAAGTGGCCCGTTGCAGTCGCATTGGTCACGTCGGCGAAGCGCTGACCCGATACGTTGCGAAACATCAGGTTGGGGACGATGGCGGCGTAGGAGGGGGCGCCGGTGCCGAGATAGATGTCGAGGAATCCGTCGTTGTCGAGGTCGCCGAAATTGGCGCCCATCACAGGTGCCACTCGCGCGAGGCCCACGGCTGCCGTCACATCGTCGAACCCGCCTTTCCGGTTGTTTCGATAGAGCCTGAACGTCTCCGCGCGTACCGGGAGATCGAGATAATGACGCACGACCTCGGCCACTGACGGCACGAAGCCCGCGACGAAGAGATCCAGCCAGCCGTCGTTGTCGTAATCGAAGAACCATGTCGGGAAGCTCATGATCGGCCGATCGATCCCGAGCTCCGCCGCCCGTTCGGTGAACGTGCCGTTGCCGTTGTTCACGTAAAAGAAATTGGGATCACCATAGTTGGAGACGTAGAGATCCAGATCTCCGTCGTTGTCGTAGTCCCCCCAGACCGCGCCCTTCGCGAACCCGACGCGGCGTACACCCGCCCGCTCCCCCACGTCAGTGAACGTGCCGTCGTGATTGTTGCGGTACAGCGCCGACGGCGTTTCCTCGTGGGCGACGAAGACGTCGAGCCAGCCGTCGTTGTCGAAGTCACCCCACACGGCTGAATGCGTCCGGTGGAGCGGGCTCGAAAGTTTGGCCGCGCTCGTCACGTCCGTGAACACGCCTTTGCCGTCGTTTCGCAGCAGTGAGTTCCGCATCGGGTACTCCCACCCGCCGCGCATGACGAACACGTCGATGTTGCCGTCGTTGTTGTAGTCGGTATGCGTCGCGTTCAACCCGCCGAGCTGCTCCGTCAGCCCGGCGGTCTTCGTGCGATCCTCGAAGTGACCGCCGCCGGTGTTGTGGTAGAGACGCGACGAAGCGCACGGATCGGTCGAGGACACGAAAATGTCGAATCGTCCATCGCCGTCGAAGTCCTCGATGACCGCGCCGCCCGCGCGACCGATCGTGTGGAGGCCGGCTTCGTGCGCTACGTCTTCGAACTTTCCCGGATCCTCATCCGATTTGAACGCCTTCGCCGGCAGCCGCCAGCGCTCCGGCACGGCGTCCGGGTGTCGGCCGAGTGTCATCGCGGCAACGTTCAGCAGCCACACTACGTCGAGGTCGTCCGGTTGCCGTTCGAGATGCTTGAGGAAGTACTCGATCGCACGCTCCGATCCGGAGGTCAGCTTGTGACGTCCCTGCTCACGGATCGGGAAGATGCAGCTCATGGCGTGATGATTGTCGACGCAGTTCTCGAGCTCGCCGCGGCGAAGATGGGCAACGCCGATCATCGCCTCGAGCGGCGCGACCGCGTCCCGAAGCCGCGGATCGCTCTTCTGCTGCTTCAGCGCGATCGCGTAAGCCGCCTCGAACTCGTCGGCGGCCCGGCCGAGCTGACCGACGTACGCCCAGAGCTGGCCCAAGGATCGATGGGTCCAGGCAATCTCCGCGTGATCGCGCGAGGCTTCGCTCCTGGCGAGCAGCGACTTCAGGTATTGCTGCTGCGTCGGGATGGCGATGTCGATCGCTTCGACTCTGCCTTCGCAGATCGAGCGCAGGTTTTGCGGGTCGCGCGCGCGCTGCAGAAAGAGTCCCAGCTCCTCGCGGCCGGACACCTCGAGCACAGGCTGATATTCGGTTCCCGCGGCGCGGCGGTTCCAGATGTCGGGAGCGCTGCGGTTCTGCCCGGCAATTGCGGCGCCGAGGGCGACCAGCACGGCGGCATTACCAAGTAGGAAGCGCAAGGTCATCGCCAGCCTATTATCTAGTGAACCGTCTCCGCTGAATCGGTAGCGGGGAGCGGGCTCGCGGGTGGCGCACGGCGGGCGCCCGCTGGGATCACGCGCGGGTACCTGGGCACCTGTCGGCCGCGCGTGCATCCCAGTGACCTCCACCCCCACCGCGCGGAAAACGCGCGGCGGGGACCCCGGGGCTGCCGGGCGACAGGACCCGCGTGGGTGCCCGCATCGCTACCGATTCAGGTCAAACACGTGACGAACTTGCGTGTGCTGCTGCTGCAGTCGCTATGACCCACTCGGATCGTCGAACGTTTCTCCGCGCCCTGACTCTCACGCCCTTTGCCGCGAGCGCAGCCTCCGTGGGGGCACAGCGCGTCGACGTCTTTCAACGCGGCTGGAACCACCCGTGGATCGGCTACGGCCACGATTTCGGCCGTGCATGGGGTCACGACGGTCTCTCGACGAGCGGCTGGACGTGCGAGACCGATCCGAGCGCGCTCGGCTTCACTGAGTCTGAGGTCACGATCGACCCGGCATCCGGCCGCGGGGCGTTACGCATCAGGACCCAGCTGCTCGGCGGACATCCCAACCGCTCGAGAGGCGCCATCTATCTGAGTCTTGCCGATCATTGGCCCTTTGCGTGTCCGACGCCCGCCCGGGGCACCGCCTTGGATCTCGACGGCGTGCTGGTGCGCTACCGCATTCGGCTGCCCAGGGGCAGCGCTGGATCGGCCGGAGCGCCTACCGCTCTGCAGCTTTTCCTCAAGACACGTCTGAGCGCAGAGCGCTGGCCGTCGCTCTATACCACGCCCGTGTCAATCAATCCGTCCTGGGAAGGACGCGATGTCGAGATTTCCGTCAGGCTCGACTCGCGCACGGCTGCGTACATGGATGACGGCTTCGATATCAGGAGCGTCAGCCTGATCGGGTTGGCCATGACGATCGATGCTCGTGCATCGACGCCGATTGACGGCACGATCTGGCTCGAGGAGCTTGTGCTCGAGACGATTCCGCGCGTCGCATTTGACTTCGACCAACAGGAAATCGACGCACAGTTCGGCTATGCAAAAGGTCGCCGGGGCCGAGGGTTTTCGTTGGCTCGTTTCTTTATCTTCTGCGACGGCCGTGCCGCTCCGTCCTTTGCTCCAGATGGCAGCGTCGCCGGGATCGACAACGTGTTCTATCGGGATTTCGATGCGCTGGTCCGCGCGGCAGAGCGCCATGGTGTCTTTCTTCTACCGGTGCTGCTGGACTTCGGGTGGTGTGCATCTCCAACCTTAGTGAGTGGCGTACAACTCGGCGGCCACGCCGATGTCATCCGCGATGCGGCCAAGCGGCAAACATTCCTCGATCGCGCGCTCAAACCCTTGCTCGAACGATACGGCGGGCATTCGGCCATCTTCGCGTGGGACGTGTGCAACGAACCAGAGTGGATCATCGACGAGATTCCAGACGCGTTTCGCCGGAATCACGACCTCGTGACGCTCGCCGAAATGCGCGCGTTCGTTCAGAGCTGTGCCTCGTACATACATCGACTCTCGCCCACGCAGCTCGTCACCGTGGGCAGCGCCAGGCGGAAGTGGCTGCACCACTGGACCGGATGCGATCTCGATTTGTACGAGTTCCATTGGTTCGACCATTTTCTGGGTGACGAACCCTTCCCATGGCGTCCGTACGACGAACTTGGCCTCGACAGGCCCTGTCTGATTGGGGAAGTGCCGACGGACAACACGCGGTTCACCTTGCAGGAGTTCATCGGCGCGGCCGAGGCAGGTGGCTACAGCGGCGTGCTGTTCTGGAGCTATGGCGCCCGCGATCCGTTTTCGAATCTGTGTTCGATACGAAGACCGAACGGTCCTCCAACGATCATCCGGCGACCCTGATTCGCGGACCGGCGACGTGACGCTTGACGGCCTGACGGGTCGTCACGGTGGACACGAAGACTCGAGGTTCACGAAGATTACAAAAGGTCTTCGTGGCCTTCGTACCTTCGTGCTCTTCGTGCAAGCCGAAGGCTTCACGTGCAGCGTCCGGTTCGGCGATTGACTCGGATGGCTGGGATGACCTCGATATAATCCCGGAATCCTCGATTGAACGGCTGAGTCTGGAGCAGCCGCCGACAGTCAGACACACGCATGATCCACAGGTATCCACCAACGCGACGCGACTTCTTGCGGCTCGGCGCCCTCGCGGGACTGTCGCCGCTCGCGCGGTTCGGCTTTCCGCACCTTGCGGCATCCGATCCGCTCTTCCACCAGGTGCCCGCATCGGCCAGCGGCATCACCTGGAAGCACGACAACGCGATGTCGCCCGAGCGCTACCTGCCGGAAACCGTTGGCGCGGGCTGCGCCTTTCTCGACTACGACAACGACGGGTGGATGGACATTTACCTGGTCAACAGCGGGCCGTGCGATTTCTACAAACCGTCGAAGCCGCCGCGGAATGCGCTCTATCGGAACAACCGTGACGGCACCTTCACCGACGTCACGGAGAAGGCCGGTGTTGCCGGCGGCACGTTCGGCATGGGCGTGGCCGTTGGCGACTACGACAACGACGGCCTGCCCGACATCTTCGTGACCTCCTACGGCCGCTGCATCCTGTATCACAACAACGGAGACGGCACGTTCACCGATGTCACGGAGAAGGCGGGCGTCGCCGCGCCCGGTTGGACGACGAGCGCTGTCTGGTTCGATTACGACAATGACGGCCGTCTCGACCTGTTCGTCTGCAGCTTCGTGGAGTTCGGCCTCAACAAGCAGATTTTCTGTGGCGACAACAAGCTCGGTCGCCGCTTCTACTGCATCCCGCGCGTATTCAAACCGACGCCTAGCCTGCTCTTCCACAACAACGGCAACGGCACGTTCAGCGAAGTCAGCGGCGGTACCGCCATCCAGAAGGCACTTGGCAAGGCGCTCGGCGTCGTTGCCACCGACGTAAATGACGATGGGCTGATGGATCTGTTCGTGGCGAACGACACGGTGCAGAACTTTCTGTTCCTGAATCGCGGCAAGGGCAAGTGGGAAGAGACGGCATTGGCGGCGGAAGTAGGGTTCAGTGCCAACGGTCAGCCGCGATCGGGAATGGGCGTGGACTCTGCCGATTTCGACGGCGATGGCCGGCAGGATCTGTTCGTCGCCAACGTCGATCAGGAAATGTTCTCGCTGTATCGCAACGAAGGGCGCGAGTTCTTCAGCGACGTGGCGCACTCGAACGAGATCGCTCGGGCCACGCGGCTGCTCAGCGGATGGGGTTTGAAGTTCTTCGACTACGACAACGACGGACTCGTCGACCTGTTCCTCGCCAACGGGCATCCGGACGACATGGTCGAGAACTATTCCGCGCAGGTGAAGTACAAGGAGCCGCTGCTCCTCTTCCACAACGTCGGTGGCAAGCTGACGAACATCAGCAGCCAGGCGGGTCCCGCCTTCACGCAGTCCTATCCAGCCCGCGGACTCGCGGTGGGCGACTTCAATAACGACGGCCTGGTGGATGTCATCATCTCCAACAACGGCGATGCGCCGTTATTACTCAGAAACGACGCCGGCCGCGGCGCGCATTGGGTGGGGCTGAAGCTCCAGGGCGTCAACTGCAACCGCGACGCGATCGGTGCACGCATCACGTGGTCCGCCGGCGACGTGAAACGTACGCGGCTGAAGACGTCCGGTGGAAGCTACCTCGCCTCGCACGACCCTCGTGAGGTTCTCGGGCTCGGTACGACCACCAAGGTCAACTGGGTTGAGATTCAGTGGCCGCAGCCGAGCGGCAAAGTGGAGCGCTTCACCGACGTGGCGATCGATCGGTACCACACGATTGTCGAAGGCAAGGGAATCACCGCTCCTCAATAGCCCCGCCCTGATGCGAACGTTCTCGATTGCCACAGTCCTGTCGATCGCGCTGATCGCCTGGTCTATCCGTGTCGGCTCGAATCAGGTCCCCGTCATAGCGGATGAGAAAGAAGTACGCGTAACCTGCGGCACGAGCTGCCACGCCTATCCACCGCCAGACATTCTTCCCCGCTCCGCGTGGCCGACGGCAGTCGCGCGTATGACGCTGTTTCGTGAAGGCCTGTCGGAACCTCGCGTCCCCCGTGGCACGCTCGCGGGCAAAGTTGTTCTGTCGGAGGACATGGAGCGCGCCCTGGCTTTTTACGTCTCCCGCGCGCCGGTCCGTCTTCCACCGCCCGAGCCGTGGCCGCAGCCGGACCCGTCAGCGCAGACGCGATTCCGCAGGCGCAGCATGGCGCCGGTCAATCTGAAGGGTGCCCCGGGCATTTCGAACGTGCGTTTTCTGGATCTCGACGGCGATGGGGCTCTGGAGGTCGTCGCGACGGATATGCGGCACGGCCTCGTGCTCCGCGGCAATCCGAAAGACCTGGCTGGTGAACTGACCACTATCGCGAAAGTGCCGCACCCCGCGCACACCGAACTGGCCGACGTGGATGGCGACGGCCTTCGAGATCTCCTTGTCGCCGACCTTGGGCTGTTCCTGCCGGCAGACGACGAGAAAGGCGCCGCCGTATGGCTCAGGCGCTTGAAGAACGGCGAGTACGAGCCGCATACGTATGGTGAGTTCCCGCGCGTCGCGGATGTGCGCGCGACCGATTTCGATCGTGATGGAAAACTGGAGCTCCTCGTTGGCGCCTTCGGCTGGCGCAAGGTTGGGCACATTGCGCTGTTGCGCACTGCCCCACGACCCGGGGGTACGCCCGATTTCACCGCACGCACGCGACTGGACGAGCGAAGCGGGACCGTGAATGTTCATCCAGTCGATTCGAACGGCGATGGCCGAATGGATTTCATCGCGCTGATTTCACAGCAACACGAGCAGGTAGTCGTATTCCTCAACCAGGGCTCCAGCTTCAAGCCTCAGACAATCTATGCTGCCCCGCACCCGAATTGGGGATCGTCAGGGATGGACGTCGTCGACCTGGACAAAGACGGCGATCTCGACGTCCTTCTCGCGCACGGCGATACGCTGGACGATGGATTGGTGAAGCCGTATCACGGGATTCAGTGGCTGGAGAATCGAGGAGCGTATCCGTTCACGGAACATGCTCTCGCAACGCTCGCCGGCGTCCATCCGGTGAAGGCCGCGGATCTCGACGGCGATGGCGATCTCGACATCGTCTCTGGAGCATTCTTTCCGCCGGATGCGATTGGTGCGACGCCGAAGCTGCCCTCGCTCGCCTGGCTCGAGCAGGTAGCCCCCGGCCGATTCGAGCGGCGGGCTCTGGAATTGGGCAGCCCGCTGCACGCAAGTCTCGACGCCGCCGACTTCGACGGCGATGGAGACATCGACCTCGCCGTCGGCAATCTTTCCGCCGAGCGTGAAATGGCCGCGTGGGTCGAAATCTGGGAGAACCAGACTGTTACTTTTCGTGGCGCGGACCGGCGCTTTCCCCGACAATGACCCGGATGACGGCTGATGACCTCCGATCCGCGCTGAGCGGTCCAATCGCCTTCCCCGTGACGCCGTTTCTCGCGGATCTCTCGCTGGATCTTGCCGGCCTTCGTCAGAACATTGGTGCCCTATTCCAGAATCCTCCAGCCGCGATCGTGGCAGCCGGAGGCACGGGCGAGTTGTATTCGTTGACGCCGGCCGAACACCTGCAGGTCGTAGACACGATCGTTCGTGAAACGAAGGGACGCGTTCCGGTGATCGCTGGTGTCGGCTTCAACACGTCGATAGCACAGGGGCTCGCCCGGGAATCGGCCAGGGCCGGAGCGACCGGAATCCTGGCATTCCCGCCCTACTATCCTCAAGCAGATGACGAGGGCCTCGTCGAGTATTACCGTGCGATTGGCGCTGCGACTCCGCTTGGTTTGCTGATTTATAGCCGCGATTGGTTTCACCCCACGGCCGCGTTGGTGCAGCGGCTGACCGACATACCAACGCTCATCGCCTGGAAGGATGGGCAGGGAGACATCCGTCGTCTTCAGATGCTCATGTCGCGCGTTGGTAGACGCCTCACCTGGATCGGCGGCGCCGGCGACGACATGGTGCCGGCGTATTACGCGACCGGCATCCGGTCGTTCACGTCAAGCGTGTCGAATGTGTCCATGCGCATCGCGCACGCGTTGCACGATCTCGCGTCGCGACACGACGAGGCGCTCGAGCCGTTGATGTCCGAACTGATCGTGCCGCTGTACGCGATGCGCAGCCGGCGGCGCGGATATGAAGTCACGGTGATGAAAGAGTTGATGAACCTGCTCGGCCTCGCCGGCGGAGCCGTGCGCCCGCCTCTGCCGCGAATGAGTGCGTCAGATCTGGAGGAATTGAAGGCGAGTGTTCCACTCTGGCGCGCGCGGCTGCGGTGAACGATCCGACCTCAATTAGTGCTCGCGGGGCCCCACCCCCGCTCGCGCTCGCTCGGCGGCGCGGCTCCGCCGCGCTTCCCTCCGGCGCCTCGCTCGGGCCGCAGGCGCTCCGTCCTCCCGGCAGCGACAGCGCTGTAACGGGCAATAGTTTTCTTTACCCCGAAAGTCTGCTATGAAATGCCCTTCGAACGCGGCTTACCGTGTCTCTCGAGGAGGACTGATGTCCATGCCCTGGTCGCGATCCCGGTTGTTCGTACTCACCCTCGTGGCATTCGCCGCACTCCTTCCCGCTCACGCGTCAGCCCAGGCCGTCACCGGGACGATCTCGGGGACGATCGTGGACCAGCAGGGCTCGGTCATTCCGGGCGCAACGGTCACCATCATCAACGAAGCCACCAACGACTCGCGTGTCACGGTCAGCGACGACCGCGGGAATTTTCAGATTACCAACTTGCAGCCGAGCAGCTACACCGTGAAAGTCGAGCTCGCGAGTTTCCGCACCCTCGAGCGAAAGAACGTCATCCTCAGCGCGGCCGAGCGGTTGTCGGTGGGGAACCTGCCGCTCGACGTGGGCCTGGGCGAGACTGTCACCGTCCAAGCACGCGGCACGCAGGTGAATACCGCGGAAACGCAGCACAGCGGGTTGATCACGTCCACGCAGATCGAACAGGTCCAAGTGCTCGGGCGCGACGTGACTTCCATCATGCGTCTGCTGCCTGGCGTCCGATACGAGAACACCGTCGATTCGCTCGGCATGAGCTTCGGCACGTCGGTCCCCAATGTCGGCGGGGCGCGGCGTGACTGGAGCAACGTCCTCGTGGATGGAGTCATCGCAAATGAAGTCGGCAACAGCGGACTGATGGCCCAACAAATCAATCTCGACGCCATCGCCGAGGTCAGGGTGTTGCTCAACTCCTACCGCGCCGAATTCGGGCGCGCCGGTGGCGGCCAGGTGCAAATCGTCAGCAAGAGCGGCACGTCGAATTACCACGGTAACCTGTATTACTACGGCCGCCACGAGTCACTCAACGCAACCAACTTTTTCACTAATCGGGCGAACGCCGAGAAGCCCCGCTACCGTTTCAACACCCCTGGCGGCAACCTCGGCGGACCGGTTCCGAAAGCCGGAAAGCTGTTCTTCTTTTACTCCATCGAGGCGCCGCTCGTCAGCCGCCCGGGACCGCTTCGCAATTGGATGATGCCGACGACGCGGGAACTCCAGGGAGACTTCTCCCAGACCCTCGACTCGCAAGGCCGCCTGATCAACCTCAAGGATCCGTTGCGGACCGGGGCCTGCAACGCCGTCTCGGGTGGTCCTGGATGTTTCCCAGGCAACATCATCCCGCCCGATCGCATCAACCGCAATGGGCTGGCGCTTTTGAGAATGCTCCCGGTGGGCAACAATTTCGATCGAACGTTCACCCAGGGACAGTTCAACTACTCGACGCAGGAGAATGCCGAAAACCCGAAGATGAACAACATCGTTCGTGTGGACTGGCGTCCCGGAGCCGACGACAGCTTCTATTTCACCTTCAAGGATTGGTACTCGGACCAGCGAGGCAGCGAGATCACGGCGGGGCCGGCGAAGTGGGGCTTCTTCAACACCCATTATCTGAATACGGATCGCGGCGTCAGTGCCAACTACACGAGAATCTTTCGCTCGAACTTGGTTCTGGACACGGACGTTGGAACCCGTCAGCAGACGGAGCAGTTCTATCCGCTTACGCAGGGAGATTGGGACCGGATCAACCGCGACAACGTTGGATTCAACGTCGGCCAGTTCCATCCGGAGCTGAACCCGCGCAACGTCATTCCAAAAGTATCGTTCGGTACCGCCGGAACTGCACCAAACTTCACGTTCGACAACCGTTTGGTCGATCAAGGAGAAGCGTGGCTGTCCTCTGTGCGCAGCAATCTGACGTGGATCCGCGGAAGCCACTCGATGAAAGGGGGCTTCTACCTCGAGCAGTCCCGGAACTCGGAGGGGAACGGTGGCGTCGGGGCCGGTCCGTGGGCTGGACAGTTCAACTTCAGCGTCGACACCAGCAACCCGGTTGATACGAACTATGCCTTCGCCAACGCGCTGATCGGGTCGTTCCGCGATTACACCGAAATCGACGCCTTCTCCGAGGTCAAAGGCAAACGTCTGTTGTCGGAGTTCTACGTGCAGGATACGTGGCGGGCGACGCAACGCCTCACGCTCGACTACGGCGTGCGCTTCCTCTGGTACCAGCCGTGGCATTCGACACAGCCGGCGGCGGTATTCGTGGCCGAGCGCTACGACCCAGCCCGCGCGCCGCGGCTCTATCAGCCGGCCCGGATCAACAACGTCAACGTGGCGTTCGATCCCGTCACCGGCCAGACCCTTCCGAACGTATTCGTCGGCTCATTTGTGCCGGGTACTGGCGACCGATACAACGGCATGGTGAGCAGTTCCGAGCCGAACTACCCAAGAGGCTTCCGCGACAGTCAGGGGATCGAGCCTGAGCCGCGCGTAGGTGTCGCCTGGGACATCACCGGCAACAACAAGACGGCACTGCATGCGAGCGTCGGCATGTATCACAATCCTCATGTCAATGCGAATGGGATGGATGCGATGGCGCGGAACCCGCCCGCCCAGAACACGCCGAGCATCTTCTACGGGACGATGGATACGCTGCTCGCCGCCGGTGCTCAAGGGGCCTTCTCGAATCGTCCGAGCGGAGTCTTCGGACTGGAGCGCGATGCGAAGACCCCCGTCAGTTACAACTACTCGGTCGGCATCCAGCGTGAACTCGGGTGGGGCACCGTGCTCGACGTCACGTATGCCGGATTCCAGATGCGGCACGGGGAAATGGAGACGAATATCAACCCGGTCCCCGATGGCGCACGCTTCCTCGATGTAAACCCGCAGAATGCCAACCCGCAGAACCCAACGTCGGCCAAGCCGGCCGAATTCCTGCGGCCGTACCTGGGGTATCAGGCCATCAATATCCGTTCGCACTTCGGCGAGGCCCACAACAACTCGCTGCAAGTGCAGCTCAATCGCCGGTATATTCGCGGCTTGCAGTTCGCCGTCGCATACACATTATCGAAGACGATCAGCGACGGCACGAGCTTCAATCCGCTTCGACCCGGCAAGGAATGGAACGTGGGACCGGACGGCTCCACTCAATGGCATAACCTAATCGTCAACTACACCTGGGACGTGCCCAATGGCAGCGGCTTCTGGAGCAACGCGTTCACTCGCGGGTTGCTGGACGGGTGGCAGATTTCCGGCGACACCGCGATTGTGAGCGGCGACTGGTCCGGGGCGAGCACTTCAACCACGGACAATTTCGACTTCACGGGAGGAGACGGCGGCACACGTCCGCGAATCAGCGGCGAAGTCACGTGCACGAGCGGCAATTGCGATCCCGCGCCAGGCGGCGGAGGCAGCTATTTGAATGCGGCGGCGTTCAGCCGTCTGACGGGACGAGGCGACTACGGCAACGCCCCGCCGGCGTTCTTCCGCTTGCCACCGATCGTGAACACGAACCTGTCGTTCTTCAAGAACTTCCGCCTCGGTGGCAATCGCCGGATCCAGATTCGGTGGGAGATGTACAACGCGCTCAACCAGGTCAACTGGTCATCGATCAACACCAACGCGCAGTTCAACCCGCAGGGACAGATGGTCAATGCCAGCTTCGGACAGGCGACCAACGCGCGCGACCCTCGGATCATGCAAGGCGCGATACGTTTCACCTTCTAAGCGACAGACATCTGACGATTGGCGACTGACGACTGACGATTTCATCGATTGGGGATTGACGATTGGATTGAGGATTGACGATTCCGCAATCCCATCCTCAATCCGCAATCGAGGAAATCGTCAGTCCGCAGTCCTCAGTCGTCAATCATCAGAACTCCAACCGCAGACTGAGCTGACTTTGCCTGGGAATCTTGGCACCCGTGATGGTGCCGTAGTTATCGTCTGAGACGTTGACCGCGGGATTGTTGAAGTTGACGCGGTTGAAGACGTTGAAGACATCCGCGCGCACGTTCAATCGCGCCGTGCCCCGCAGCTTGAAGTACTTCCTCAGCGACACGTCCCACTGCTGGAGGTGGGGCCCCTCGATCATTCCCACCTTCGCGGTCCCTCGCCTGGTATCCGGCGCGGGCACGAAGGCGTCGGTGTTGAACCAGCGGTTCTCGGTGCGATCCGACAGGCTGACTTCTCCGCCCGCGTAATCGGCGCGCCGATCGCCGATCACTGTGTCGCCGACGGGCGTCAAATACTGCCCTGACTGCCAGCGCGTCTTGCCGCTCAATTCCCACCCGCCCAGGACGAGGCCGGCGAGGTTCTGCCGATCGCGCAGGAATGGCACCCGATAGGTCCACGTCGTCACGAGCGCGTGCCGCCGATCGTAGGACGTCGGACCGACGAAGAAGTCGCGATCGATGGGATCGGTTGGCCTCCACCCTTCGGCTTCGAGCGGGTTGTCGCCATTGCCGCTGCCAAGCCCAGTCGCCTTCGACAGCGTGTAGCTGAGGGTGTATTTGATGTCCCCTCTCCGCTTGTTCAAGTAGAACTGCAGGCTGTTGTAATCGGCGAAGGCATCGCTGCGCCGCTGACGGATTGACGAATAGCCTTTGTACGGGCGCAGGAAGTTGGTATTGGCGCGTTCGGCGCTGGGCAGGAGCTGGTTTGCCAGCTCCTCTTCGAACGTCGGATTGTTGATCTCCGGCTGCCAGAGGAGATCTCGTCCGCGATTGCCGACATAGGCGATCTCGGCAAAGTGGCCGCCGGCCAGCTCGCGCTGCACACTGACGCTGAAGTTGAGCTGACGCGGAATCTTCAGATTTGGATCGATCGCGTTGATGCCGCCAAGTACCGCCGCCGCAGACGGCCGTCCCGCCAGCGGATTCGAGAGGTTCGCGTTCTCGACCGAAACGCTCGGGACGAACGGCGGCAGGTTCAGCTGCGAGAACACGACGTTCCCCTCGGGACGGTCGTAGAAGAGTCCGACTCCCCCACGAAGGACCCAGTCATCGCCGACCGTGTACGCGCCGCTGAACCGCGGCATGAACAGGTGATAGGAATCGTACAGGCCGCGGGGCGCCCCAATCGGGATGAGTGCCGCCGCCGCCTCGTCCACCGTGACGCGATTCTGCTGGTCTGAGGGAATGCCGTCCCCGGCGCGGATCAATCCGATGTACGGGTTACCTGACCCCGCGATGATGCTGCCGTTGCGATTCAATTTGATCGCCAGATTTGGGTCGTACAGCGCCGGATCGAAGTTACTGATGTTGTTGCCCTGGGTGTAGATCGGACTCGCCAGCTCGTACCTCAACCCGATCTCCAGGCTGAGATTCGGCCGTGCGCGCCAGTTGTCTGACACGTACGCGCCGTACTGAGTGAAACGGAAGAACCCGAGTGGATCGTCTGCGCCTTCCGAGTACGACCGGAAGTTCCCGAGCAACGCGTCGGCAAATGCGAGGCCGGTAGTGTTTGGGTTGCCGGATGGGTTGAAACTGACCTGACCGGTGTGCGAGAACCGGCCGTTCTGATCCTTACGGTTTCGTGTCACGATGACGCCCATCCGCAGCGAATGCTGGTTCTTCAGCCACGTCACCGTGTCGGTGATCGTGATGTCGGTCGTCGGAGACAGCAACGACGCCGACGGCCCGGTCAGCGCCGCCGGCGCACCGGTACCCGAGAACGACACATTCGGAATCCCATCGTCGTACTGACCTTCGCCGAACACCTGCGGGAACGCGAATCCGTAGGTATCGCGGCGCCAGACGTCTCCAAACGGCGGGATCCGCTGGCTGTTCCACGAGGCATTCAATTTCACTTCGTTGATCAAGTTGCGGCTGGCGACCCACGAGTGCGCCACCTGGTAGCTGAAACCCGGTCGCAGGCGACGAGTGGGAATCGTTGGCAGCGCGGCGTTGATGAACGTGCCGCGCGGCTCGACCAGGTCGTAGTCGTCGTGGAGATATCTGAGATAGAACGAATGATCCTGGTTGGCCCGATAGTCCAGCCGGAGGATCTCCTGGCGCCAGTCGAACGGGAAATCCAGCTGGTACGTCGCATTGTTGGCCGTCGGCGTGTCGCTGTACAGCGCGGCCATGCCGATCATCCGCTCGTACACCTTCGCGATGGCCAGACCGTCCGGCGTGATGCGACTCTGCGGAATGATGTTGCCAGAGAACGGCTGGCCCGTCAGAGGGTCTCTGACGATCGTTGAACGAGCCGAGAAGTCGCCGCGGAGTTCGGCCGTGGTCGGGAGGGTGCGGCGCAGCGGTGACTCCTGGCGATCGAGCGACTTGAACTCCAGACCGCCGTAGAAAAACAGGCGGTTGCGCACCAACGGACCGCCAAACCCGCCGCCGTAGTCGCGGAAGTCAAGCTTCCCCTTGATTGGGTTGCCGTTCGCGTCGCGCGGCGAGAAATAGTTCGCGGCGTCGAGCGACTCGTCCCGGAACGTGAAGAACGTGCTGCCGGCGTACCGGTTGGTGCCGCTCTTGGTGACGACGTTGATCGCGGCGCCGGAGTTTCGCCCTTTGTCCGCGCCAAAATTCGACGTCTGCATGGCGACCTGCTCGATGAAGTCGATGCCGACGTTGTTGATCATGCTGCCGTTCGAACCGGAGTCGAGGTTGAAGCCGCCGTCGACCATGAGGTTGTTGCTGTTGCCGCGGTTGCCGTTGATCACCGTCCCGCCCGTTCCCAGACCGGTCGTGATCGCCATCTGATCGTCGTCGAGCATCACAGCCCCGGGAATGAGCGAGGCGAGTTCGAGGAAGTTACGGCCGGACAGCGCCACTTCCCGCACCTGGTCACCGTCGATCGTGCGCGCAATCTCACCTGACGTTCGATTGACGGTTTCCCCGCGTACGGCGGTGACCTGAATCGTTTCGGTCATGCTGCCAACGCTGAGCGAGAAATCCGCCGTGATGCGGCCGTCCGCCGTGAGCTCGAATCCTGTCCGCTCCGCCTTGCGAAAACCTTCGAGCTCGGCCACTACGGAGTAGGTGCCGATGGGCAAATTGGTCACAACGTACGTGCCGGCTGGGCTCGTGACTTCCGTTCGCGTGATGCCGGTGTTGAGGTTCTTCACGGTCACGGTCACGCCAGGCAGCACGCCTCCCTGGCTGTCGCGAACCGTTCCCGAAATCTGCCCAGTGTTGGTCTGAGCGAGGACGAAGGCGCTGCTGAGGGCCAGCAGAGCCAGGGCGCTGCACGCATTCCACACGACATGTCTCGTCGGCATCACACACTCCGTTGTTGTTACGCGACCAGCGTAAACCGTGGTACGTAGCTGCCCTTGGGCACGTCAATCCGAATGCGTGCCTCGGTCAACTCTTTGGCATATACCTCATTCAGCTTCTGCCGCAGCGCGTACGCCCGCCGTCGCACGCTCGAATCATCGTCTGTCGAGTAGGCGGTGGGACGGCCGAGCGCTTCCACACCGATGAGGTACTCGTGCAGGGCGTCCGCGCGCCCGGCAAACTCCATTTCGCAGATGTAACGGAGAAAGTTCCGAACCTGGCCGGCGCGGACGAAAGTGGCGCTCCGGAGTACCTCCTCGAGCGCTGCACGCTTGTCGATGTCCCGGACTTCTATTGCTGCACCCATACGCTGAACCCTTTCTGAACCTTGAACCCTTTCTGAACCTTGAACACTTTCTGAACCCTTGAACCCTCTCTGAACCCTTGAACCCCTTCTGAACCCTTGAACCCTTTCTGAACCTGTTCTGAACCCTCTCTGAACCTGTTCTGAACCTTTCCTACGCCACGACAGGCGCCGCAAACGCCGGCGCGGTCACGAGCGCCGCGGCTCCCCGAAGCCGCGGATAATCGGCGCTACTCACCGGACGAATCGGCGTCGATGCGGCCGCCGGTGTGAGCGTGCGCTCCGCCAACGCCGAGCGAATCGTGTTTTCGATCAGATCCCATGCCGACGTGATTTCGCCGCCGATGTACACGCGCGCGGGATCGAGCACGTTGATCACGCTCGCCAGGCCAAGCCCGAGATACCGCGCCGTCGTCTGCAGCGCGGATGCCGCCTTGGCATCCCCTCCCTTTGCTCGCGCGATCAAATCTTCGATCGTGAAACCGCCGGGCTCGGAGGGCAGCGACTCGGCTGGACGGCCGAAATATCGGGCCAATGTGGCGCGGTTCGAGACGAAGGCTTCCCAGCAGCCGGTCGAACCGCACGAGCAGCGCGGCCCATCGAGAGCGATCGGGACGTGGCCGAACTCGCCGGCGATGTTGTTGCGGCCGCGCAGCACCTCGCCGTGGACAACCACACCGAGTCCGAGACCATCGGAGACGCTGACGAACACCAGATCGCCGGTCGGTTCCGCCTCGCCCTGCATACTCCAGAGCTGTGCGATGGCGCAGGCGCGCCCCGAGTTCTCAATCTGGACGGGCAGACCTGTCGCTGCGGCCAGCGCGTCGCGCAGGTCCACATTCCGCCATCCAAGCGTTGGCGCGTGGAGCACCTTCATCGTGGAATGCTCGACCATTCCCGGGACGACGACGCCAATGCCCTCGCAGGCGCCCGCATCGGAATGGTCGGCAAGCAAGGCGCGTATTTTTTTCGCGAGCAACTTGATGAGATTCTTGGGATCGACCACAGTCGAGAATCCGGTGACGCCGCCGATGGGTTTACCGAGGAGATCCGCGAGCATGAGGTAGGTCTGGCTGGCGCGAACGTCCACTGCCACCACGACACGGCGTCGCGATTCGACGTAGAGAAAAGTGGGTTTGCGGCCGCGGATCGTTTCGCCGGTAGCGCCCTCGAAGATGAGCTTTTGCTCGAGCAGCTCGTTGACAATGATGCTGACCGTGCCACGACGCACGCCCATCGAGCGCGCCAGATCGGCGCGTGAGATCGGCTGGTGCGCGCGCACGAGGTTCAAGGCTATGCGACGGTTGATGTCGCGTGAGGTGCCTTGCGTGGCAATACGGAATCGGCTGGGGTCGATTCGACGCATTTCGTCGTAACTTGAGACTAATTATCGTTGCCGCATCAGGATCAGCGATTCCAAGACTCGATTCGAGCCCAAAAAGTTGAGCTTGCTCGCCTCTCGCCCGTGGCCGGTTTCTACCAACTGGGCGGTTTTGGCCGAAGTGCGGACAAAATACGCCGTCGCCGGCACGTTGTCAAACGAGGCTGTCCGTATCACTTGGTGCTCGCCGAGCCCCACCCCCGCGAGCTGAGGCCGCAGGCGGCTCTTCCAGCTGGAGTGATCTCGACGGCTGCCGTACCGAAGTCGTACTCAGCGTCGACGTCGGTCTTTGGTCTCTCGTCTCTCCCTCCGGTTCTGCACGCTCTGTCGATGTGCCGAACAACATGAACTCCGGCTCACACATTGCACGACCAAAAGACCAAAGACCAGAGACTGGAGATCCCACGCATGAGACATGACATCGATCGAAGAGAGCAGTCGCAGACCCTCGCCAACGGTCTGGGCTGGTTCAGCGTCGGCCTTGGCGTTGCCGAGCTCATGGCGCCCGCAGCCGTCGCGCGCCTGATCGGCGTGCGGCCGGACGCTCAAGCCCTTGCCGTCCTTCGCGCGTACGGCGCGCGCGAGATCGCCAACGGCGTCGCCATTCTGTCCGAACCCGACCGTGCCAGCTGGATGTGGGGTCGCGTCGGCGGCGATGCCGTCGACCTGCTGACGCTGGCGCAGGCTGAGAAGACGAACCCCGGCCGGACGCTGGCCGCCAGCCTCGCCGTGCTCGGCGTGACCGCCGTCGACATTCTCTGTGCGCGGCAATTGACGGGCGGCGATGCTCGGCCATACGGATCGCTCGGTGAAGTTCAGGTCACCGAAGCGGTCACAATCAATCGTCCCGTCGAGGAGGTGTACGCCTTCTGGCGCGACTTCGGCAACTTCCCCCGCTTCATGCGGCACATCGAGTCCATCGAGGTGACCGGGCGTCGCTCGCACTGGCGCGCAAAAGGACCTGCAGGCGTGAAGGTCGAGTGGGACGCGGATCTTCTCGAAGATGTCGAGAACGAACGGATCTCCTGGCGTTCCCTCGAGCACTCGGACGTGGAGCATCACGGCTCGGTTCACTTTGCGCATGCCCCTGGATCGAGAGGAACGGAGATTCGCGTGCACCTGCATTACAGTCCGCCGGCCGGTCGACTGGGCCGCGGCATCGCGTGGCTCCTCGGAAGCGATCCCGAATCGCAGATACGCGAAGACCTGCGACGCTTCAAGCAGCTCCTCGAGACCGGCGAAGTGGTGCTGTCGGACGGCCCGGCGCTCTCGCGCCCGGCACAGCCGCCTGCCGAACCCGAACGGCTCAAGACACTCGCGGGGGTGCACTCATGAAGGCCACTTGCTGGCACGGCACGAAGAACGTCCAGGTTGAAGACGTTCCCGATCCGAAGATTCTCAACAATCGCGACGCCATCGTCCGGATCACGAAGACGGCGATCTGCGGGTCAGACCTGCACATCTACAACGGCATGATCCCGACCATGAAGCGGGGCGACGTACTGGGCCATGAATTCATGGGCGAGGTCGTCGAAGTCGGTGCGGACGTGAGAAACCTCTCGATCGGCGACCGGGTCGTGGTCCCATTCCCGATTGCGTGCGGCCATTGTCTGCAGTGCGAGCGAGAGATGTATTCGCTCTGCGAGAATTCGAACCCGAACGGATGGATGGCAGAGAAGCTGTACGGCTACTCGCCCTGCGGAATTTTCGGATACTCGCACATGCTGGGCGGGTATGCGGGCGGCCAGGCGGAGTACGCGCGAGTGCCGTTTGCCGATATCGGTCCGTTGAAGGTTCCCGAATCCGTCTCCGACGAACAGGTCCTCTTTCTCTCCGACATCTTTCCGACCGGCTACATGGCGGCCGAAGCGTGCAACATCCAGCCGGGCGACATCGTGGCGGTCTGGGGATGCGGACCGGTCGGTCAATTCGCCATCAAGAGCGCCTACCTGCTTGGGGCGGAGCGCGTCATCGCGATCGATCGCTTCCCCTACCGGCTGCGGATGGCGCGCGACAAGGGAGGCGCGGACACGCTGAACTACGAAGACGTCGACGTCCGCGAGGCGCTCAAGGACATGACCGGCGGACGCGGTCCTGACGCCTGCATCGATGCCGTCGGCATGGAAGGGCATGCGCCGGGAATCGCCGGAGCGTACGACCGTGCAAAGCAGGCCATGATGCTCGAAACCGATCGGCCGGTTGCACTGCGTCAGGCCATCCTCGCGTGCCGCAGCGGCGGCACGATTTCGGTCGCTGGCGTCTACGGCGGGTTCATCGACAAATTCCCGATGGGCGCGATCGTGAATCGCTCATTGGCGTTGAAGTCGGGCCAGACCCACGTCCATCGTTACATGCGTCCGCTGCTCCAGCGGATCGAGCGTGGTGAGATCGATCCCTCGTTCGTCATCACCCATCGCCTGAAGTTGGACGAAGCGCCAGACGGCTACGATATGTTCCTCAACAAAGAGGATGAATGCATGAAGGTGGTGCTGACACCGTAGCCTCTGCCGCCTAACGCAAGAACGCCTCGGCCAGACCGCCATCGACGGGAATCACGTGTCCCGTCGTTTTGGCGCTCTGGTCGCCGGCGAGCCAGCAGATTGCGTTGGCGCAATCCACTGGCAGAATCGGCCGCCGCGTGATGGTCCTGCGCGCGTAGAACTCGGCGAGTTTCGAGCGGAGGCTCTCGACCGGTTCCGATTCGTCGTGCGCAATGCCGTACTTCTTCAGCGCCACGATCACCCGGTCCTTGGGGAACATCGCCGATCCCTCGATCACCGTGGCCGGCGCAATCCCGTTTACCCGGACCAGGGGCCCAAGCCCCAGCGCCAGTTCACGAATCAGGTGATTGATCGCGGCCTTGCTGACGTCGTACGCCTCGCTGCCGGCCTTCGGCACGATCGCATTCGCTGAGCTCGTCAAGACGATCGACGCGGCGAGACCCTGCTCCTGGAGGATGCGCGCCGCTTCCTGCGCGAGGACGTAGTTGCTCGTGACGTTGATGTGCAGTGTTTTGTGCCAGACGTCTTCCGCAAGCGGGCCGGCCGGCGGCGTCGGATAGATGGCCGCGGTATTGACGATGGCGTCAACGCCGCCAAATCGCAGAACCGTCGCGCGCAGCCCTTCGGCAATGCTCTCGTGTGCTGTGAGATCCATGGCGATGCCCATGACCATTTCAGCCGATGACGCCGCGGCGGCTTCTTTTGCCGCAGCCTCGACGCTCGCGGCGTTCACGTCTGCGATGACGACGTGCCCTCCGCGTTTGGCAATCTGAAGCGCCACTTCCCGCCCGATTCCGCTCGCGCCGCCGACAACGACGACGATCTTCCGGCTGAACTCACGCTCCGGCGGCATCCGCTGCAGTTTCGCTTCTTCGAGCGCCCAGTACTCGATTCGAAACGCTTCGGATCGCGGCAGCGACACGTAGTTGTGGAAGCTCTTGAAGTCCTTCGACTGCTCGCTCGTACGCGCCTGCGGCGGGACGCCGCCTGCCGCGTTCGCTTCCTCGAAGGCATTGGCGCCGGCCATCACGTGAATGGCATTGATGAAGAATTCGGACGTGATGCGCGCTTCTCGCTTGTCCTTGCCAAATCCAAACAGGCCAAGCCCCGGAACGATCACAACGGAAGGGTTCGAATCGCGAAGTGCGGGAGACGCGGCGTCCGCGTGGGTTTTGTAGTAGGTGACGTACTTCTCGCGATAGGTCACGAGGGCATCCGCAATACGTTGCTTCAGCTCGGCGAGTCCTTCGCTGGCCGGCTTCCACGCGACGAACAGCGGCGAAATCCGTGTTCGCAGGAAGTGATCCGGACAGCTTGTGCCCAGATCGCACAGATTCTCCGCCCACTTCGAGTTCACGAAGGTCATCGCATCCGCACTGTTGTCGTAGTGGGCAATGACCCTGCGGTTCGACGACACGGCGCCACGAAGGAACGGCAGAATACCCGAGAGGATCGGTTCTCGATCGCGCGACTCCGCCGCAGCGGCGCCGCCGAACAGTTCATGACCGGACCGCTTCTGGTGATCCTGGACGAACTCCCCCATCTGATCGATCGTCTTGATACTGTTGAAATAGCATTCTCGCTGCGTGACGCCCCAGGTAAACAGGCCGTGGCCGCCGAGGATGATGCCGTCGCATCCCTCCTGCGCTTCGACTGCCTTTCTCAGCATCAGCGCCAGCTCGAATCCTGGCCGCTGCCAGGGGACCCAGACTATGCGCCGGCCGTACTTTTGATTGAACTCATCCAGCTTCTTCTTTCCGTTTGCGCTGGCGGCGAGCGCAATGGCCCAGTCAGGATGCAGGTGATCGACGTGCGGGAATGGCAGAAAGGCGTGCAGCGGCGTGTCGATTGACGCGGCCACACGGTTCTCCCCGAACGCACACAAGGCATAGAAGCTCACCATCTCGTCTTCGAACGCTTCGCCTCGGTATCTGGCGATCAGGCTCTCGAGTTTGTCCAGGTAGAGCACCGCAAATCCTGCCGTCCCGATCGATCGCAGATCGCCGCCGCTGCCCTTCACCGCCATCACGCGCTGCGGCGCACCGGTCAGCGGATCGGCAAGATCGAACTTCGAGCTGGTGTTGCCGCCGCCAAAATTGGTGATGCGAAGATCCGCACCCAGCAGGTTCGATCGATAACGCAGCAGTTCGAGCGGCTGCGACTCCAGCCGTGCAGCCTCACGATCGTCCCAGAGATTCTTCAAAAAAACGGTTTCGACCGTCGTCGCGTTAGACACAGGTCAGCTCCAGATACTGTTGAAAACGTCGGTAATGATTATTCCAGCGGTCGGTTTCCCTGGGTTCGAACCGCTCGACGGGAAACGAGCGTTCGATGACGCTGCGGGCCTCTTTGAGCGAGGGGACGGTCTTGGTCGCCACCATCTGCATCGCGATGTTGCCGAGCGCTGTCGCCTCGACGGGCCCTGCGTACACGGTGCGCCCGGTTGCATCCGCGGTGAACTGGTTGAGCAAACGATTACGGGACCCTCCGCCGACGATCTGAACTTCCGTGAGCGGAACGCCGGTGAGGGTTTCGAGCGAGTCGAGCACGAAGCGATACTTGAACGCCAGGCTCTCGAGAATCGCTCGCGTAAACCCAGGCGGACTGTCGGGCGCCGGTTGCCCGGTGTCGCGGCAATACCGCGAGATCGCGGCCACCATGTCGGGAGGGTGCAGAAAGGATCCATGATCCGGATCGAACAACACCTTGAACGCGTGGCGCGCGTCGTCCGCGGCCGTCAGCAGTTCACCGTACTCGTAGCGGGCGCCTGACGCTGCCCAGCTTCGGAGGCAGGATTGCAGCAGCCACATCCCTCCGATGTTCTTCAACAACCTCGTCGTCCCTGAGACACCGCCCTCGTTCGTAAAATTCAGTTCACGCGATTTCGGCGTGATGATGGGCGCTGGCACTTCGGTGCCGAGCAGCGACCAGGTGCCGGAACTCACGAATGCGCGTTGGCCTCCAACATTGACGGATGCCACGGCCGAACCTGTATCGTGACACGCTGGCGCAACCACGCGGGTTCCGGCAAACTGCGCCGACACGTCTCCAGTCACGTGGCCCAGCTCCGTGCCCGGCTCAACCAGGCGCGGCAGCAGCCGCGTTGGGAGCCCGAGGGCGGCGAAGAGGCCGGTTGCCCAGGATCTGGATGTGGCCTCCACGAATTGCGTGGTGGTCGCGTTGGTGAACTCGGCGCTGATCTGGCCGGTTAGCCAGTAATTGAGCAGATCGGGAATCGTGACCAGCGTCGTTGCCGCGTCGAGGAGCTTGGGAGTGGCTTGAGCGGCGGCATAGAGCTGGAACAGCGTGTTGAAGGGCAGAAACTGAATGCCGGTTGTCGCGTAGATTTCCTCCGCCGGCACGCGTTCGAACACGCGGTCCATGACACCGTCGGTGCGACTGTCGCGATAATGGTACGGGTTCTGAAGGAGGGTGCCGTGCTCGCCGAGGAGGGCGTAGTCGCAACCCCAGGTGTCGACGCCGATGCTGGCAAGGCTGGTGGCCGGCAGGCGCTCGAGCGCCCGGCGCATCTCGAGCCAGAGGCGGAGAATGTCCCATTGGAGCGCGCCGTTCTGCCGCACCGGCTCGTTGGGAAACCGATGGACTTCCTGAATATCGAGCAGACCGGCGTCGAATCGGGCAGCGATCGCGCGGCCGCTTTCCGCACCGAGATCGAAGGCTAGGAAATGGACACTCACGGCCCTCCGATTCTATACAAAAGGGGGACTGTCCCCTTTTTACGAATCTTGAAAAA
>JBAROV010000243.1:0-2954 GCA_049642465.1 Vicinamibacterales bacterium | reverse complement strand
AGCTCTGCCATTGGGATCCCGCGGAGGCCGTTCCGCGTCAAAACGGTAAGCCCTTTGCGAATAGATTGATCGCGCCACCAGGCCGCGGTGGCTCGAGGAGGCACATGCGAGCACAAGCAGTCAGACGCGCAAAATCCGGAATGCTGGATGATGACGATCTCCAGCAGCTGATTTTGGAGCGGTTCGACGAGGATCCCGCGTTTTGGACGGGGACCGGCAAGAACCGCGTGGGGATTACGGTTGAGGTAGACGACGGCCATGTGCGCCTGAGCGGTGTGGTCCGGAATGCGATGGACCGCCGACGGGCCGACCTCCTGGCGCGAGCGCTTGGCGCAGCCGGCGTCGAGAACCGGCTTCGCGTCAGCGACGAAGTTCCGAGCACCAAGCCCCGCCGAATCGCCTAGCCGGATCGGTATCACCACGAATCAAAAGGGTGCGCCGCCTCGCGACCTCGAGGCCCCGCACTCGTATGCGACTCCGACTAGCGACCAGCGACTGACGAGCGTCAGACGGACTAGCGACTAGCGACTAGCGACTGACGAGCGTAAGCTCCGATTGATGCCTCTCGTCGATTTCCATCCCTTCGTCCAGCAATGGTTTCAGTCGGAGCTCGGGGAACCAACATCAGTCCAGCGTCGCGCCTGGCAATCCATCAAGTCCGGCAATCACACGCTCGTCGCAGCCCCGACCGGGTCCGGTAAAACGCTTGCGGCCTTTCTCTCAACCCTGGACGATCTTCTGCGTGAGGGTCTCGAGGCGCCGCTGCCCGATGAAGTCCGTGTCGTTTACATCTCCCCGCTGAAGGCCCTCAGCGCCGACATCCACAAGAACCTGGCGCTGCCGCGTCGCGGTATCCAGAACCTGGCCGAGGCTGCGGGGCTGGCGGCACCCAAGATCACCGCTGCGGTGCGTACCGGAGACACGACGCAGGGCGAACGGACGGCGATGCTTCGCACGCCCCCCCACATCCTGGTGACCACGCCTGAGTCGCTGTATCTGCTGCTCACCTCCGATCGCAGCCGGGAGATGCTGCGTACGGTTCAAACCGTCATCGTCGATGAGATTCACGCAGTGATCGGCACCCGGCGCGGTGCGCACCTCGCGGTCTCTCTCGAACGCCTGCAAGCCCTCACATCACATCGCATCGTCCGGATCGGACTCTCGGCAACGCAGAAACCCATCGCAGACGTCGCGCGCTTCCTCGTCAGGGAACCTTGCCACATCGTCGATGAAGGGCACCGGCGCGAGATCGATCTCGGCATCGAAATCCCGGGCTCGCGGCTCGATGCGGTGATGTCACACGAGGTGTGGACGGAACACCACGATCGCCTGGCCGAACTCATTCGATCGCATCGGACGACGCTGGTGTTTGTGAATACCCGCCGAATGGCGGAACGGCTCACGCGCCACTTGAGCGACCGACTCGGTGAAACAGCGGTGACCGCGCACCACGGGAGTCTTTCCAAAGAGAAGCGGCTCGATGCTGAAACCCGGTTGAAGTCCGGTCAACTCCAGGCGCTGGTGGCAACTGCATCGCTGGAGCTTGGCATCGACATCGGTCACGTGGATCTCGTCTGCCAGATCGGATCGCCGCACCGAATTGCGACGTTGCTCCAGCGTGTCGGTCGTTCGGGACACACGATCCACGGACTTCCAAAGGGACGGCTGTTCCCTGTGTCGCGCGACGATCTCATCGAGTGCGCTGCGCTTCTGCGGTCGGTGAAACGCGGGGAGCTTGACGCAATCGTTCACCACGATGCGCCACTCGACGTTTTGGCGCAGCAAATCGTCGCTGAATCCGCGTGCCGCGAGTACTCGGAAGACGAGCTGTACCAGCTCGTCACCGGGGCGTGGCCCTATCGGAATCTGCCGCGAGAAGATTTCGATGCCGTGGTGCAGATGACGGCAGAAGGCTTCTCCACCCGGCGCGGCCGTCGCGCTGCGCTGATCCACCGGGACGAAATCAACCGCAGTGTGCGAGGACGCCGCGGCGCGCGGCTACTCGCGCTGACCTCGGGCGGCGCGATCCCGGAGATCGCGGACTACCGCGTCGTCCTCGAACCCGAAGACACATTCATCGGCACGCTCAATGAAGACTTCGCGCTCGAGAGCATGGCCGGCGATGTGTTTCAACTGGGAAATGCCTCGTGGCTCGTGCTGCAAGTGGCGGCGGGAACGGTGCGCGTGGCTGATGCGAAGGGTGCACCGCCCAATATTCCGTTCTGGCTGGGGGAGGCGCCCGCTCGAAGCGACGAATTGTCGCTTGCGGTGTCCGACCTCAGGGTCGAGGCGGAACAGCGCCTGCCGTCAAAGGCAGACCAAAGTATCGATCCGGCGATCGATTGGCTGCAGAACGAAACCGGATTCAGCCGCGCTGCCGCAGAGCAAGCCATTGAATATCTCGCCGATGGCCGGCAAACGCTCGGTGTGATTCCGACGCAGCAGACGCTCGTGCTCGAACGGTTCTTCGACGAAGCGGGTGGGATGCAACTGGTGCTCCACGCGCCGTTTGGCAGCCGAGTCAACAAAGCCTGGGGACTTGCGCTCCGAAAGCGCTTCTGCCGGCAGTTCAATTTCGAGTTGCAGGCCGCGGCCACCGACGAAGCGCTGTTGCTGTCGCTCGGACCACAACACTCATTTCCCCTGGCGGACGTGTTCCGTTATCTGCACTCACAGACGGCGGAAGACATCCTGGTCCAGGCATTTCTCGATGCGCCCGTGTTCCAGACGCGGTGGCGGTGGAACACAACGATCGCGCTCGCAGTCCCGCGAAGCAGAGGGGGAAGAAAGCTTGCGGCCCAGGTCCAACGCATGCTGGCTGAAGATTTGATGGCCGCCGTCTTCCCGGATGCCGCGGCGTGTCTGGAGAACATCCCTGGCGACCGCCAGATTCCCGATCACCCGCTCGTCAAGCAGACCATCAAGGATTGCCTGCACGAAGCGATGGACTTCGA
>JBAROV010000097.1:0-2826 GCA_049642465.1 Vicinamibacterales bacterium | reverse complement strand
CCGGCATCCGCTTTCTCGAGGCCCATCCGCGTGCGGTAGAAAAGCGCCGAGTCCATGATCGCCAACGGCAATTCCATCAGCGTTCTGGTGCCGAGCGGACGAAAGCTCTGTGAGGTTCCGGCCTTGTAACCAACTGCGTCGTTGAAGCCGCACGTCGAGTCGTAGTCGAACCCCGCAGCTTCGAGTGTTTCCGGCGCGGTTTCCGAGAAATAGAGCCAGTGCATCCTGACGCCGGCCGTCGCGCAATTGGTCAGCCGCGTCAATTCGCGCAGTTCGGACTGCCCGGCGTCGGCGCTACGCCAGGCGTCGATTCCGTGGACCGCGAGTTCGCACCCGGACGCCGCGACCTTTGCGGCCTCTTCGCGGATCTCACTCGCCTGATAGGCGACGCGACGTGTCGCGACGACCGTTCCGTCGGGCGACGTGCCAGGCCGATTCCTGAACGGCACCAAAAAGAAGGTGGAGGGTTTTCCCGATTCCGCCCGGGCGTAGTCATCGAACGGGTTCCAGAAATCGCGCCGCAGGCCCATGAACACGAAGGGCAGTGAGAGAACTGCCGCCCAATTCCTAAACGCGTCAGCCAGCGGTCGCCGGCCCCGCACCACATCGACCAGGGTTCCTATGGACGCTCGGGCGATGAAGCCAGCCAGCGTCCGGTCGAGCTTGTGTCGTCGAATACCAAAGAAATCCACGTCGTGCGTCAGGCAGCAGATGAAGTCGAAGCCGGCCGGACGAGGAGGAATTTCCACGAAGCTGATGCCCGATTCGGTCAGAACCCGGCGGAGTAGATCGATATGGAGCTCGAGGGTCGGTATGCACGCCTGCGACGCGGGTTGGCCGACGGTGAGAAGGTGTCGAACCTCGGCGAACAGGTCGTAGCCAACCCGGCGGAGTACGCCGGATGGCACTTGACACGTATAGTCAAGCGCGTGTCTTCGGAATTCCATTCCGCCCACAGGCCCGTCGAACGTCGTGAGGCCACAGTAGATGGGCAGCTTTGATCCCGCACAGATGACATCGCCTGATGCGTGTTGGGTCGGCAGTCGGCCGGAGCGGCGATCGACGTCCGTCGGGTTCGAGCTGTAGAGGATGAACAGATCGGCGGCCAAATCGTCAATGTTTGCGTCGACGCTCAAAACAACTCTGTACCTGCGTTCCGGAACGGCTGGTTCCCAAGGAGTCTTGAACAGCTCGAAGAACTCCTCCACGACGTCTTGATTGATAGGGTTGTACCGTATGCCGAACATAGTCGCAGCGCGGACGCTTAACAGTCGAATGGGCGGTTTTCCGCCGAGTTCGTGACCATTGCGCGTCACGACGGCATGTAGTGGGGCAAGATGGACAGTAGCTCACGGACGAACGCGACGGCTTCCTGCCGGGATGCATCGAAGCGGGGCCCGGCAGGTGCTTCCCAGTCCACCTTGACGATCGCGCCGTTGGTTCGGCGACGCGTGAGGCTATCGAGGATCATGTAGCCCTTGGCACGGTACCAGTCGCCCACGATCCGGCCGTTGACGTCGTACCAGAACAGCGTTCCGGTCTGTTTTCCGACTTGCTCGTGGACGATTTCGCCGAGTTCGATCGTCGCCGCGTCGACAGTCAGCTTGACGGGGTATGCCTCGCGACGTCCCACGGCCGCGAGTTCCTTCCCCTCTGTCTGATAGCGGTGGTACCCGATATAGAGGTGCATGCGCTCGCCGGACGGTCCACGATACACGCGCATGAGTTCGTCATCCACACCGCTCCCCCGGGAATCGGGATGGACGCCGCTTTCGGCATCGTGCGACCAAGCACCAATGTGACTGGGCAAGGCGTGCAGCTCGTCCACCAACCCGACCGAGGACGACCGGAAGGTGACTCGGAATAGACCTACCGAAAGCAGAACGATGAGCACTGCCGCCTCCAGCCAGGCGAGGCGACGCGCTTGCACCGGTGAAGCTGTTTGCACCCTTGTCTCTCTCGGCTCTGGGGTGCGTTTTTCGCGGGACAGTAACGACAAGCACGCGAAGATTAGGACGTAACCGGCGAGCGAAACCGCGAGGCCTTCTCCGAGATGTGCGAAGCTGACTTCGCCGCTGCTCCAGCCGTGGTAACCCAGGAAGCCGACGAGGGCGATGCGGAAACCATTGCTCAAATACGCGATCGTCACGGCGAGCGCGATGAACACGATCCGTCGCGCGTAGCCTTTTAGCCACAGGGCTGCGGCTGGTAGGGCCATGGCCGTGACCGAGATCAGCTGGTTCACGCCGCTGCACTCCCTGAGGACCTGCAGCGTCAAGTTCGGTAAGGCGATCAGCGTTCCGTCATGCGAAGCGGGGATGCCGCCGATCCGCAGCATCGTCGTTGCGAGTCTCGCGGAAACGCCTTGGCTCGGGACCTGAAGCCCTTCGATCAAGCGATCCCAGACCGGGATGCCCAGGATGAGATATAGGATTGGAAACCACGTTTGAGCGAGCACCCCGCGCCCGCCCAGCAGTAACACGGCTCCCGTCAGAGTCACGAGCAGCGAGACCTGCGCTACGGACTCGGTGGCCGCCAGCTGTCCCCCGAGAACCATCGCCAGGCCGAGAAGCACCAAGGGGACGCCGAGTTTGTAATCGGGATGGCACCCGGCCGCGCGAATTTGCGACGCTCGCGCCCAGACCATGTAGCCGCTGATAAAGGGGACCACCGCACCGTAAGAGTAAAGGTAGTGGTTCGTCCATGCGTGGACGAGCGACGCGGTCACTCCCCAATAGCAGAGGACCAGGCCGGCGGCGGCTGCGGCCATTGTTAGTCTGGAGCGTTCGCGTGGCGTCATGTTCTGATCTGTACGTAGCTTCGCCC
>JBAROV010000232.1:0-8286 GCA_049642465.1 Vicinamibacterales bacterium | reverse complement strand
CCCACAAAGCACCGCAACCGGCAGCGTGACGCTGACGGTCTACTCGGTGCCCGCCGATTACGCGTCGACCATCACGGCCGGAGGCTCCGCGGTGACCGCGACCATGTCGACGCCGGGGCAGAACGGCGTCCTGACGTTCGCCGGCACGACGAACGACCGCGTGTCGCTGAAGGGCACGAACGGACTGAGCGGCCAGATCGCGATCACCTGCGACGTGAATACCACCATTTTCAAACCCGATGGATTGCCGCTGACGGGTGGAACGGCGTGCATGGAAGGCAGCGGCTTCATCGACACGCAGACGCTGCCGGCGACGGGCCCCTACAAGATCCTCGTCGATCCCACGACGTATGCGACGGGCAATCTCACGCTGAACCTGTACAGCGTGGCGGATTACAGCGGCACGATCAGCGCCGGCGGGTCCTCCGTCACACCATCGCTCTCGACTCCGGGACAAAACGGGACGTTGACGTTCAGCGGCACATCCGGTCAGCGGATCTCGCTCAAAGGGACGAACGGGATGAGCGGGCAGATTCTCGGCTGCGACGTGAACGCCAGCATCAAGAACCCCGACGGGAGCACGCTCGCATCGCCGACGTGCATGGAGGGGAGCGGCTTCATCGACGTCCAGACGCTCACCGCCACGGGCACGCACACGGTCTTCGTGGATCCCGTGAGCTTCGCGACCGGCAGCGTGACGCTAAACCTCTACGACGTGCCGGCGGATACGACGGGCACGGTCACGATCGGCGGCTCCGCGGTCGCGGTGTCGCCCGGCACGCCCGGCCAGAACGGCACGCTCACGTTCAGCGGCACGGCCAGCCAGCAGGTGACCGTTCGTCTAACGAACAACAAACTGGGCAACGTCACGGTGAAGCTGTTGAAGCCTGACGGCTCGCAGTTGACGAGCTCGACGTCCGTGCTCTCGAGCTTCAACTTGGTGACGCAGACGCTACCCAGCACCGGCACCTACACCATCGTCATCGATCCGCCCGGCGCCACGACCGGGTCCATCAACGTCAGCGTCACGAATCCCTAGCCGCCAGCGAGGACTGCCATGAGGAACCCACTTCGCGTCGTGGTTTCAACGCTCGTCATCGTCCTGACGGCTCTCTCTTCGGGGCCGCAGCGTGTCGCGGCGCGTCAGCAGGCCCTGCAACGCGATGGCGCGACGGCAACGCTCCTTCCCGATGGCACGGTCCTGGTACTCGGCGGGGAACGAGAGCGCTCAGCAGCCGCCGTGTACGATCCGGTGACAGGCATAACACGCAACATCGGCCCTCTGCTTTCGCCCCGGGCGTGGCATACCGCAACGGTCCTCCCGGACGGCAGCGTGCTGATCGTGGGAGGACTCGGCGCGGAAGGGCAGATCGTCAGCGACGTCGAACGCTTCATACCGCGACGCGGTTCATTCGACAGTGTCGCGGACCCGGCATTCACGCCTCGCGCGCGACACACGGCCACACTGATGAGCGACGGCCGCGTGCTATTTGCCGGCGGCGAGACGCCAGGAGGCGGCGGGGTACGCGCCGAGCTCTGGGACGCGGACGCTAACCTCGCCGAGGTCGTACCTGGACCTCCGGCGTTCAATCGAATAGACGGAGTCGCTCAGCTCCTGCCGGATGGTCGCGTACGTATCTCCGGAGGTCGCGACGGCGCACAGCGGGATATCGGCGAACCGGAGATCTTCGATCCAGCCCTCTCCACATTTACGCGAGAGGATTTCAGTCGCACGACGGCGCCCCAGGCTGCAGTTGCGGCAGTGCTGCCCGTCGACGGCGCGACAGACGTGTCTCCGGCCGTTCGCATCGCGTTGCGGTTCGCGCACCCAGTCGACGTGCGTTCGATCACCGTTGACATGATGGCTGTTCGCGAGGCGTCCGCCACGCCCATCCCGGTGACGGTCGTGGCAGCCGGCGAAGGTCTGCTCGCGTTCGTCACGCCGCATCGGGCGCTCGCGCCGGCTACTCAATATCGGATTTCGCTACGTGGCGCACGTACGGCGAGCGGCAGCGCGATTTCACCGTTTTCGTCCGTGTTCCGCACCGCCGAGGCCGAGCACGCGCCCGAAACTGCGGTGACAGACGATACCGCGGCGGGCAAGGGACGCGGCCTCGACTCGCCGTGGCGGAAGCTGCCGCCGCTGAAGGCGCCGGCGGGAGTGACGGCGCTCGCCGGCCAGGTGTTGCTCTTGAACGGCGACCCACTCCAGGGTGTGACGCTCGAGATTGGCCGGCACCGAGCGCGTACGGATCGTACCGGACGGTTTTTGATGGCGCTCGGCGCCGCTTCGTCCGGCTGGGAAGAACTGATGATCGACGGCACGACGGCGAGTGCGCCCGGCCGCACCTACGGGATTTTTGAAGTCGCCGTCCAGATCGTCGGCAAGGAGACGGCGCCGCTCCCGTACACGATCTGGATGCCGACGATTGATACCGCTAACGCCGTCCGGATCGCGTCGCCCACCGTGAGTGAGACCGTCATCACGACGCCGCGGATCCCTGGCCTGGAATTGCACCTGCCTGCGAACACCATCGTCACCGATCACGATGGGAGAGTGGTGCGCGAGATCAGCATCACGCCGATCCCGGTCGCGCAGCCGCCATTCCCGTTGCCCACGGGCGTCGAGGTGCCGGTCTACTTTACGATTCAGCCAGGCGGGGCGTACGTGACGACGCAGGCCACAGGCTACGGGCGCAAAGGCGCCTGGCTGGTCTATCCGAATTATCGCAATCAGCCGGTCGGCACGGAGCACAACTTCTGGCACTACGATCCGGAGGAGAAGGGGTGGTACGTGTACGGCCTCGGGCGAGTCGCATCCTCAGGTCGTCAGGTCGTCCCGAATTACTCCACGAGTTTGTACGAGTTCACGGGCGCGATGATCAACTACGGTCAGAGTCCCGGGCCGGCCGGAGGCAACGGGCCCGACGACGGCGACCCGGTGGATCTCTCCACTGGTCAGTTCGTAATGAAGAAGACTGACCTCGTGGTCCAGGACGTGATCCCCCTCGCTATGACGCGGACCTACTACTCAGGCGACAACGGCCAGCGGCCCTTCGGCCTGGGCTCGACACATCCCTACGCGATGTTTCTGTGGTCGGCGAGTCAGTATCAGGAGGCGGATCTCATCCTGCCCGACGGCGGCCGCGTGCACTATGCGCGAATTAGCAGCGGCACGGGGTTCACGGATGCCGTCTTCGAAAACACCACGTCGCCCACCGAGTTCTACAAATCCACAATCGTGTGGAACGGCCAAGGGTGGAACCTGACGCGTAAGGACGGGATGGTGTACGTCTTTGGCGAGAACGCGCCGCTGCAGTCGTTCCGTGATCGGTTCGGCAACACGGTCACGCTGACCTGGTCCACGACGACCTCGTTCGGTCAAGGGATCGGAAACATCGTCAAGGTCACGTCCCCGAACGGGCGATGGATCACGTTCACCTACGACGGTTCCAATCGCGTGACGCAGGCCAAGGACAACATCGGCCGGACGGTCGGGTACCAGTACGACGGCAGCGGGCGGGTGTGGAAGGTCACCGACGCGCGTGGTGGCGTGACGGAATACACCTACGATATCGCACACCGCCTGCTGACGATCAAGGATCCGAGAAACACCACCTATGTGACCAACGAGTACGACGTCAACGGACGTGTTGATCGTCAAACGATGGCTGACGGCGGCGTCTACGACTATTCGTACACGCTCAACGGATCGCAGGTGACGCAGGCGGACGTGACGAACCCACGTGGCTACGTGCGGCGTCTGGCCTTCAACAGTGACAGGTTTCTGACGTCGGACACGGTAGCGTTGGGACAGTCTATCGAACAGGCGACGACGTATACGCGTCTGACTGGTAGCAATCTCACTGAAACTGTGACTGATGAGTTGAATCGTGTCACCCGGTACACCTACGATAGCAAAGGCAACGTCGCCAACATAACGCGGTTGTACGGGACCTCTGATGCCGTGACGACGTCGTTTACGTACGATGCGACGTACAATCTCCTAACCTCCGTTACGGATCCACTCAATAACACGACAACGATCGCGTATGACAGCCTTGGGCGCCCGACCGCTGTGACCGATCCACTCAACCATCAGACGACCTTTTCGACCAACGCGGCGGGGCAGGTGATATCGTTTACAAGCCCATTATCCAAAACGACGACGTTCGGTTACGACCGTGGGGACTTGGTGAGCGTACAGACGCCGCTGGGTAACACGATGACACGATTAACCGATGGCGCCGGCCGAGTGCTGCGTCACACTAACGCTACTGGAGAAATCACCCGCCTCGAATACGATGCATCTAACCGGCTCACGAGCACTATCGACGCGGTAGGCGCGGAAACGACCTTCACCTACGATGGCAACGGAAACCTACTGACATTGACGGATGGACGAGGCAAGACGACGACTTGGACGTATGACTCGATGGACCGCATCGCCACGCGAACTGATCCTCTGACGCGTCAAGAGTCCTTTAGCTACGACTTGAACGGTAACATGACGACTTGGACCGACCGCAAGGGACAGGTAACGAGCTATACATATGACGCGCTCGATCGTGGGACATTTATCGGATTTGGCACAAGCGGCACCCCGCCCACTTATGCGAGCAGTATCAGCACCACGTATGATGGGGGAATCGGACGACGCTGGTAGTAGATTCGGGAGCAGGCACGATTTCGCGCACTTACGATCTGCTCGATCGACTGATAGAAGAAGTCACGCCCGAAGGCACGATCACATACACTCACGACGCGGCAAGTCGTCGGTCAACCATGCAGGTGGCCGGGCAGACAGCCGTATCTTATACGTACGATGACACGGATCGATTAACGGCTATCTCGCAGGGTACCCAAACAGTATCCATGACTTACGACAGCGCGGGTCGGAGAAGTTCCCTGACACTCCCCAACGGAATCGCAGTCGAGTCCACATACTACGACGACTCGCAGTTGGCGGGCCTCACATACAAGCTGAGTGGCACGACAATCGGTACCCTGAGTTACACGTATGATGCAGCTGGCCGACGTACGAGCGCCGCCGGTACTTACGCGCGGACAGCGTTACCTGCTTCTCTAGCCTCGGCGGTGTACGACGACGCAAATCAGATCACGACGTGGGCTGGAACGTCCTTCACGTATGACTCAAATGGGAATCTGACAAGCGACGGCGTTCGCAGCTACACGTGGGACGCGAGAAACCAACTGACCGCCCTGACTGGCGGGACATCCGCGACCTTCAGCTATGATGCGCTCGAACGCCGACGGTCGAAGACTGTTGGAGGTACGACGACGAGGTTTCTCTATGATGGCGACAATTTGGTTCAGGAGCTATCCGGTAGCGGTACGGTTACTGCAAACTTCTTGACCGGAGCGGGTATTGATCAAATATTCGCGCGGACCGATGCGGCCAGCACGACTACGTTGCTGATGGACGCCCTTGGAAGTACCCTCGCGCTGGCGAACTCAGCAGGCACGGTCCAAACCGAATACACGTTTTGATCCATTTGGAAACACGACGTCATCAGGAGCGACTAGTTCCAATGCGTTCCAGTTTACAGGTCGCGAAAACGACGGCACAGGTTTGTACTATTATCGCGCTCGCTATCACGCGCCGACACAGGCGAGGTTCACGTCGGAAGATCCAATAGGTTTTTACGGGGGAATGAATCTTTACACGTATGTAGAAGACAGCCCGACCAATTTGGTGGATCCATTCGGCACACAGGCGCGTCCGATGCCGACGCCGCGCCCAGTACCGATGCCGATGCCTCGTCCAATGCCAGGCCCAGGGCCGATCGTCATTGCACCCTGGGCGCCCATCGTCCTATTCGACGTGTGGATTTGGCAGCACAACTGGGAGCAGTTCCAGAAGTTATGTTTGGCATCCGGGTGGGGGTGGTGCAGTCCGTCTGCGTCATCATCCTTGCCAATGCCGTCGTCGGACCCATTGACCGATCCCGCATGCGAAAAGCAACGATGCAAAGCCGTGCGACAGTGGTGCATTCAAGAAGAGTGCGACGACGCAATTCCGACGCCAGACCATGGTAAAAGGTTCTTTTGGTGCCTTGATCGTTGCCTGAAGAAGTTCAACTGTCCGGGTTTGCCGTAGGGGAGTCAAACGGAACTATGACAAGGGACATGACTGAAAAAGTGATCCAAGGGCTCCTCGCCGCGACAGGAGCGTTAAACGAAACTTTGCGGCTCGTGCAGGCAGTCGGGACGGAATCAGAGTTCAAAGACTTCCGGAAGCAGACGGCTACCGTGATGGCGGCGATCTACCTCGATATGATAAAGCCGATTGTTCAAGACTATCCAGACCTCGATCCTGGGCTAGAACCAGGTGCGGACTCATAGAATAAGGTGTTATTCGAGCGCCGCCAATTAATCGGCTCGCACATTCGCGAGTCGCCCTACTAGACTACCTCCGCGATTTCAGGACGTTGCCATGTTCACGGAGTCGCGCTTGTCAGGCGTGGACACGCTGCGTCGTTGACTGATCCCGAATAACGTTGCAAGATATACCTGAGGCGCGGTGCGGCCAATGCCGACCTAAAATCGCCGGAGCAGAAATGAGTGCCGGTGTCAGTGGTCTGCTGCGTGCGCAAAATGCCAATCGGATCGGCGCGGATCAACGCCGCGCGTGGACAAGGAAGCGCCGACGCTGCCGCGACAACAAGGGTCCCGGCCGCAAGGTTTATCGGATCGTGTGCATTCACCTCTGCGCCGAGTTACGCCGCCTATGAGTTAAGCGAATCGGACCACCCCGGGGAACGAGTCGTGAGCCACGCGCTAGCGTGGCGATCTCACATGCGGGCAATGAGGTCATTCTGAGGATGCTGTCGTCGTGGCAATCAAGCAGCTACACGTAGCGGGCTACCGCTCACTTCGTGAGCTTCGACTCGAACTGACCCCACTGAATGTCATCACTGGGCCGAATGGCTCTGGCAAGACAAATTTGTATCAGGCCATTTTGTTATTGGCCAAGACTGCGTTAGGTGGCTTCGCCCGCGCGATCGGCGAAGAAGGGGGCATGGCCTCGGTATTTTGGGCCGGCGCACGCCGGTCCCGTTCCGTCGGGTCAGCGCGATCGTCGCCCGTCCGCCTCAGAATCGCGATCAAAACGGCAGGCTTTTCGTACGAATTCTGCTGCGGGCTGCCACAACAGACCCGAGAGACGCAGACCGCATTCAAGCTCGACCCGGAGATCAAGTATGAGCAGGTGTCGACTGATCTCTCATCCAAACACGTAACATTGTTTGAACGCTCTTCGTCCGGAACCTGGATTCGCGATGTAAACGGACGGCGTGCATCCTACTCCGGTACCCTGGGATCGAATGAGGGTGTCCTCTCGCAATTGCAGGAGCCTCACCTATATCCGGAACTATTCCGACTTCGACAGGAGATAACAGGCTGGCGCTTCTACCATCAGTTCGACACGACTCGTGAATCGGCCTTGAGGTTACCTCAAATCGGCGTCAGAACTCCCTTTCTTGCGCATGATGGAAGTGATTTGGCCGCGGCCCTGCAGACCATAATCGAGGATGGGAATTCGGACGAACTGCGGGAGGCACTGAGCCGGGCGTTTAGAGGCGCAAATTTAAACATCGAAACTGTGAGCGGCCGCTTTTCTATTCTCCTCAGCATTCCTGGTATATCGAGGCCGTTAGGTGTCTCTGAACTTTCGGACGGGACGTTGCGATACCTATGCCTAATAGCCGCTCTGATGAGCCCTCGCAAACCGCCGCTTCTTGCCTTCAACGAACCAGAAACGAGTCTCCACTCTGACTTGCTCGACGGCCTCGCTCGCATGATCGTTGAAGCGTCAAAGTACTCTCAAGTGTGGATTACCACCCACTCCGCGCAACTCGCACGCCTTATCGAGCAACATTCGTCGTTTCGGAGTGTGGTGTTGGATCTGGTAGATGGCGAAACACGATTGGTTGCCCACAAGAGCCACGAAGACTGAACCAAAGGCACACGTCAGAAAACGAAGACATCTGGTCCGCGCGTGTCCGAGCAGTCCACGCTCGACGCCAAGCACGCCGGCACGGTTCGCTACCAGGGTCTGCAGGTCGTCGAGGCCAAGGGCAGCACCGAGCAGCAGGCGGGCGAGTTGATTGTCATGAACCGCACGGGGTCGCTCGTCATTCAGGACGCAAAGGGGCGCGATCGTGAGCACTACCCGATCGTCTACGGCGCGCGACTGAAAGTGCGGGACAACCAGGCGGTCGAGCAGGGGCAGATTCTCGTCGAGTGGGATCCGTACACGTTCTC
>JBAROV010000206.1:0-1570 GCA_049642465.1 Vicinamibacterales bacterium | reverse complement strand
GAGAAGGAAACTAACTCGCTCGACAGCAGGTTCGATCTTGTTTACAGCGCCGTCCACGCACGCTGCCTGGCGGCCTACTGATGGCCGGACGTCAGCTTCTTCCGTTTGAATTCGTTGTTCCGGGGCCGCCAGTCTCAGCTCAGGCTCGGGACGGCCGACGTCTCGCTGCGTGGAAACGTCTAGGAAGTCGCTGAAAAACGAATGATCATGCGCTCGATCTCTGTCGCGTATGTGGGCAACGCCTTCGAAACAAGGATGGTCAGCGTTCCGTTCGTCGCGCTGGATGGGAGCGAATCGTGGCCAGCTTGCCAGGCGTCGCGTCTCATGCAGCCGCCGCGCGCAAGGTAACGATCCGTTTGATGTTGAAGGCCGCGCTGGCGAAGACGAAGAGTGCGTCCACCGTGGTGAGGCCGCGCAGCTTCACCTTGCGCAGCCCGGCAATCGTCTTAAGCCACGCGAAGGCGCGCTCGATGCGAGGCCGCGCATGCTGACTCATCGCGTAGCCCGCGTGTCGCGTCGTGCGGGCATCGATCGCGCTCCCACCGCGTCGGGTGTCGTTCTGGGCGACGTGTGGCGTCATGTCGATCTCGCGCGCCTGATCGACGAAGTCGGCGGTGTCATAGGCCTTATCAGCCCCCACCGTCCGGTGCCGCGGCGGCGCGAACCGCCAATGGGTGCTGAGCATCGTCGTCGCGGCCTCGCGCTCGGCAAACCCGTCGGCCACCGTCGCCTGCGCGTCGACGATCAGCCCGTGGCGATTCTCCATCAGCAGGTGCCCCAGATAGGCCAAGCGCGCCTCCGCATTGTTCGACTTCCGATACAACCGCGCGTCGGGATCCGTCGTCGAGGCATGCGTGTCGTTCTTCCGGTCCTGCCCCCGGAAGTCGCGCCCATCGCCATCGGTGTCGCCGTCTTTCCGTTGGAAACTCTTCTGACTGGCCCACGCCTCGAGCAGCGTGCCGTCCACAGTGAAGTGCTCGTCCGACATCAGATCGGACGCGCGCGCGACCACACGTTGGAAGAAGCTGTGGGCGACGGCGTGCTGCAACAGCCGATCGCGATTCTTCGTGAACACCGTCGGCACCCAGACCGGTTCGTCCATCTCCAGGCCCACGAACCAGCGAAACAGGATGTTGTAATCGAGTTGCTCCATCAGCAGCCGCTCACTCCGAATCGAGTAGAACAGCTGCAGCAACTGCGCCCGCAAGAGGCGTTCGGGCGGAATCGACGGTCGGCCGTGCTGCGCGTAGAGCGCATCGAACTCGCGTGTCATCTCCCGCAGGATCTCATCGACAAAGGTGCGAATGGCCCGGAGCGGGTGATCCTGGGGCACACGTTCCTCGGCGGACACATAGCTGAACATCGCACGCGGCTGGCGATCGTCTCCTCGCATGCCCGCCATAGTAGTACGCGATCGCGAATCTGTCGATCCTCTACAATGCGTTTTTCAGCGACCTCTTAGCGGTCACCGAGAACAGGGTTCACGAGCGCGTAGATCTGCACGTAGATCCAGGGACTTGTACTAGTGACGAAGTGTACAGAACGGAGCTCGTTGTGGCCGTCCTCGTAG
>JBAROV010000194.1:0-5951 GCA_049642465.1 Vicinamibacterales bacterium | reverse complement strand
CAGAAGTCCAGAACACGATGAACGTACCTATCGGAGGGTGACATGTGCAATTTCCGGTCGCGCTGAATGAAGCCGGTGTCTGGTTGTGGAACTGTTGCCGGCCGGGTTCACCAACGTTGGTGCCAGGAACGCGTTCGTTAGTTGTGGACGTTTCTAGCGGGCCCGCTGAAGGGCCGGCCAATGGCCGGCTCGACGCGCGCATCGAGTCCCGCCCGGCGGAAGGAATGGCCGATGCCTGCGTCGGCGCTGCGAGTCGCCCTCACAGTCGAATAGCGACCGTTGGTTCTGCTTGCCGGGCACGAGTGTCGTCGCCGCGACATCTCTCCCTTGAGTTACACGATCGCCGGCGTTGGCGGGAGTTCTTTGCCGCTACCGGCACTAGTGATCAGCCGTTTGTGTGGATTGACATCAGCGGAAACGTCTCATCCACCACTGGCATCGCTGAGTCGATCTTGACGCCGTTCCCCGCCTTCGAGTCCCTCGCGGATGATCTGACGGGCGGGCGGTAACCAGGCCAGCTTGGTGCGCGCGACTCATCCGATTGACGATTCGCCTCGACTCGGCGCGTGCGGTCGCCGGAACAGGGCGATCCTTCGTGAACGACGAGAACCGCTGGGAAGACACCTCACGCGGTTGTTTCATATGCCCTTACCGACGTCATCACTGAGCCATGATGCCCTGTTTCGGACGGCAAACACGGCGATGGCCATACTCTTCGGAGTTGCGGCGCTGCTGCAACTCAACGATCCCGACCCATTACGCTGGATCTCGATCTACGCCTCGGCGTCTGCACTCGCTGCCTACGCCGCCCTAACATCGCGCGTCCCGATTTTGGCCACCTGCACTCTCGGTGCGGTCGCGCTAGTATGGGGTCTCAGCGTCAGCTTCCAGTTTGACAGACGCATTCTTCCGGGGGAACTGTTCTACACCTGGAAGATGTACGATCAGCGTGCCGAACTCGCGCGCGAAGCCGGTGGTCTTTTCATAACCGTGGCGTGGAGTGTCGCCTCGGCGATACGTGCGCTTATGCTCAATCGACGCAAGCGCTCAGCTAACCACGCCGCCTAGGGCCTGCTTCGGTAGATTGCTGCCGCGTCGGAGGGATTGAGTCTTTTCTCCTTCACGTGGCTTCTGTGCACGTTCTCACGCCGTGCGATCAATTCGCGAACGGCAGCTCCTGGTTTGGCCTCTGTTTCTAGGCATTTGTTCCCGACGACTGGTGCGGTGCGCCCATCGCCGCACTGCACCGAGATCGAGCCTGCCGTTCATCGAGTGGACTCCGCGTATTATGCCGCGTCTCACGTGGATGGCACGCCCAAAGAACTCGTATCTATTCCGGTCTTCGGAAGAACCGCCGCGACGCTAGCTGCGGGCCGCAGCGTTCACGCCGCCGCCCCTGGCATCCGGGCGCCGAGCGGTCATTTCGGCACCGGACTGACCGCCAGCTCAACGCGGTTATTCAGCGAGCCAAACAGCAGAACCTGCGGCATTACCGAACCCTCGACACGCGTTGTGCTTGAACTCGGCGCGGCGGCACTGTTCGTCGTCGTCATCACTACGCCACTACGCCGAGCCACGCTCATGCAACGCTTGCTTGACGTGCTGGACTGGACGACGGCGGCTCGAATCGTTGGTCGCGGCTTCTTAACACAGGCTCCGAGGGTTTTGCTGGGCGTGCCCGCCGACGGAGGCGATGTCCCCACTGCTCATATCAGGGCCGATGAGTGGGCACGGCAGCGAGCCAAACCACGCGGGTTTCGCGCTGAGATACCGCGACATCGGCACCATAGGGTGACTGCCGCACATTCGCGAAGTTCGTGGATGCGTGTGACCTGAACGAGCAACGCTCTTGACCGAATGGAGTCGTGGCAACGTTGCCGCATCGTACTCGTGAGGGTGTTGGCACGATTCGGCGGCACCCCTTTCTTCACCGGGGTGTCGTGCAGATGAGGGCGCTATGGTCGGTCGCGGCGTCGAGTTGATCGCGCACGAATCCGGTAGGTGCGCCCGCCGACTTCTGGGCGTCGCGGTTCGCCGATGCCACGAGCTGCCCCGGTGAGATGGGCTCAGAACCCTAGAAGCCCGATCACGGCTTTGAGCGAGAGGCCGGCCCAAGCGAAAGCCGTCACGAGGACGGCGATAACGACGAAGGTGGTGCGCGCGACTCGCTTTGGGAAAGAGTGATCTGCGTTCATTGACTCAGGCAGCACAGGCCTACCACTCCGACAAGAGGGTTGAAACCGGCGCCTGTTCGAACTGCGCGCCGTGATTGGCGGACAACTGGGTGACAATCCGGCTCGTGGACAATCCGGAGAGGCGGTCGACAACGTGGATGCGGCCGCCGTATTTCTTCACAACTGGCGCCTCGATGCAATCTTCGCCGTACTCGGCTCCGTTCACGTGCACGTCCGGGCGAATCTCCTCGAGAAACGGCATGGGGACCTGTTCAGGGAAGACATGCACGTAATCGACGTATCGAAGCGCCAACAGCATTTCGGCCCGCTGCGCTTCCGGCACCAGCGGCCGCGTTGGGCCCTTGTACCGCTTGACGGACGCATCGCTGTTAAGTCCCACAATCAACACGTCGCCTTGCCGGCTCGCCTCGCGCAGAATGTGAAGGTGTCCGGCATGCAGGAGATCGAATGACCCGTTGACGGTAACGATCCGTTTTCCTTTCGAACGCAGCGCTGCTGCGAGCGGCGCGAGCTCGCGCCGTGAGACATGCCGCGCGCCGTCGCCCTCCGTGCCCAATAACTCCTGCCTGGTCACCGTCGCCGTTCCGAGCTTGCCTACGACGATACCCGCTGCACGGTTTGCCAGCGCGACGGCCTCGGCCTCCGACGCGCCCGCGCCTCGGGCCAGTGCAAACGTGGCGACGACCGTGTCGCCCGCGCCGCTGACGTCGAACACCTCACGAGCCTCCGTCGGTACGGAGAAGCGTTCACGCCCGTCGCGTCCAAAGAAGCTCATGCCGTGGGGTCCGAGCGTTAATAGGATGTTAGCGTCGAGCGCCTGCACCAGCGCAACCCCCGTCGCTTCGATCCGATCCTCCGTCGCTGGCGCCTCAGGCGAGCCCAGCAGGCCCTGCGATTCCTTCCAGTTCGGTGTCAGGTAATCGCAATGAAGATAAAACGCGCGATGTTCCGGACGAGGGTCCGCAATTACTAGCTTGCGGAGGGCATGCGCTTCTTCAATGACCTGCTGACAGATTCGCAGCGTGAGGAATCCCTTGGCGTAGTCGGAAAGAACGACGATGTCGGTGTTGGCGAGATGTTCACGCACGAGCGCCAAGACTCGCGCTTCAGTATCTTCGTCAATTCGGTGATTGTCTTCGAAGTCGAGTCGGACGAGCTGTTGATGCTGCCCGATGACTCGCGCCTTTCGGAGTGTCGCGCGACCGTCCCTCACCGGCGTGAAGTCGATTCCAGACTCCTGACACAAGGCACTGAGCCGGTCCCCGGCCGCGTCTGCGCCAGCCAGCGCAATCAGTTGCGCGTGCCCGCCAAGTGACGTGATGTTCGCGGCCGTGTTGGCCGCGCCGCCGAGCGTCTGGCGCAACCCCGAAACTCGAAGGACAGGTACCGGCGCCTCGGGCGACAACCGAGAGCACTCGCCCGACAGATACTCGTCGACAATCGCGTCGCCGAGCACGAGCACGCGGGTGGCGGCGAAACGGGACAGCAGCTCAGGGTTCATCCGATCACCGCCGCGTTCTGAGAGCCGAGCGACACGTTCAGCTGGCGTTTTACCGCTGACTCGACCATGTCGGTGGTGATGAGATCCATGCAGTTGGGAACGAAGTCGCACGCCTGCTTGTAGCAGACGAGACAGTCCATGCGGGGTACGACCTTTTCGCCGAGCCCGTACAACTCGATTTCCGCACTACTGGTCGGCCCGAACAACACGATCGTCCGGCGGCGGAGCGCCAAAGCCAGGTGCATCGCCAAAGTGTCGCCAGTGACGACAAGCGAGCAGGCGGCCACGAGTGACGCAAAATGACGCACCGGATTATCGCAGCCGCCGTCGATCAGCGGCACGGTCGAACGGGTCTGCAGGCGGAGGTGGCGCTGATGCTCCTCGGGCCCGCCGAGCAGGACGAACTGATTGGCCCCGCCGCGCCCGAGCCTTTCAATCAGATCGAGATACCCGTCCTCACGCCATTGCTTCAGTTCCCATCGCCGGCCAGCGCCGGTGTTGAGACCGATGATGGGGCGGGTGAAATCGACGCCAAGCCGCTCCAAGTGTTGGCGGCCACGGGCCCGCTCGTCCTCACCGAGCTCGAAGATGTAGTGGTGCGGCCGGCCACTCAAGCCGACGATCTCGACCATCAGATCCTGATACGTTCTCGTGTTCTGCCGCTTGAGATCGTCGAACACCCCCAGCTCGAGCCATCGGCGCGCAGCGTCATTCGTGGGCTGCACGAAGCCGCGCGCATCGAGCACGAATCCGTCTTTTCGCGCGGCGTTCGCCGCGGTAGCCAGCGCCGCGCTCGTCCTGCCTGCGTCCAGATTGATCAAGCGGTCAAACTTCCTCGCCTGAAGTTGGACGAGCGCGTCCTCGCCATAGGTGAGAATCTCGGTGACATACGGATTCTGCTCGAGGAGAGGCTTTGATTCGCGGCGGGTAAGCCACGTGATTGCCGCGCCCGGGTGCGCCTCGGCAAGCGGCGGCAACAGTGCGGTCGTTCGAAGCACGTCACCCATCGCATCGAGCTTGATGATCAGCAGGCGCTCTGTGACGGGTTGATAATGACTGCACGTGCAGAGCACGCCACTTGTCTTGTGCCACACACACGGACGATCGCCAAGGAAGAAACGGCAGTCGAACGCAATCACGCGCGGACCACTCATCAGCACAGCCTCTCTTCGACGAGTTCGCAGATGGTGTGGCCGATCGTGATGTGCATCTCCTGGATCCGAGGAGTAGAGCTCGACGGCACGCGTACACAGAGGTCGCAGAGCGTGGCCATTTGCCCGCCGTCATCACCCGTCAGGCCAATCACGGATACGCTGCGGTCGCGTGCCGCTTCGATTGCCCGCAGAATGTTCGGGCTGTTGCCGCTGGTCGAGATCGCGAGCAGAATATCTCCCGGCCGGGCGTGGGCGGACAGTTCGCGCGCAAATATCTGCTCGTAGCCGTAATCGTTGCCAATGGCGGTGAGCGCCGAGGAGTTTCCGTGCAGCGCCAACGCGGGCAAGGCGCGCCGTTCACGCCGGAAGCGGCCGGTCAATTCCGCCGCAATGTGCTGGGCGTCTGCGGCCGACCCGCCATTGCCGGCAAGCAACAGTTGGCCGCCGGCCGCAAGCGACGTGCAGATCAGGTCCACCGCATTGGCCACGTCCGAGGCGATCGGTGGAAGCGCACGCGCCACCTCGAGGTGCTCCTGCCAGATCGTCAGGACCGAGTCGACTTGGGTTACCCGAACGGCCACTCGCACACCCCCGCCTTAATTCGAGCCGTGAAAAAGCCTGTGAGGCAGTCGTTTCGCACAATGCATGCCACGGACACGAAGTCCAGGTTTCCGGGGGCCTGCCTCCGGCACCGCGTCAGTCTCCAAGTCCTTCCGGGAGGAGGGGGAGCTTCAGCGCCTCAAAACACAGGCGTTTGTTGGACCTCGCGCGAGCCTGGCGGCCTTCGGCTGGTTCGCCTGACCACCTCGATACTCACCCGTTACGGCGACTCAGCCAACCGGATGTCCCCCAGACGCGGTGCAAAGGTCGCCACGACTAGAGAAAAAAGTCTGCCGCCGGAAGGACATCCCGAGTCCGCCTTTCGCAATCCAAAGCTCGCACCGCCCTCAACTTACTGAGCCTATGGCACTTGGTCGCCAGTAACCGGTAAGGACGGCAGCGGAGGGGTCTTTGCTCCTTTGGTGACGGCCCCGAGGTTGGAACTTCTCAGGGCCCGCCTGTCCAACTCACCTCGAACGGATCGTGAGCACTGTAAGTGAC
>JBAROV010000091.1:0-97488 GCA_049642465.1 Vicinamibacterales bacterium | reverse complement strand
TCCTTCGCCATAGCACTGCCTTCGTTGACGATGAAGTTGGCGTGCGTCGTCGAAACCGAGGCGTGCCCTTCGCGGCTGCCTTTCAGCCCCGCTCGATCGACGAGCGCCCCTGCGGACGCCGGAATGCCGGCGGGAACGGGATCGCGCGAGGGATCCGGATTCTGGAAGATGCAGCCGGCGCTTGCAGATTCGAGGGGCTGGGTTCGCTTTCGAAACGCCAGCGATTCGCGCGCCGTCGCACGCAACGCGGACGGATCGCCGTCGCTCACGCGAAAATCCACCGACACGGCGATCTCGCGCGTGCGCTGCAGGCGACTGACGTCGTAGCCGAACTCCATCTCCGAAGCCGGGACCACCTTCACCTGTCCCTGCGAATCTACGAGCGTCACGCGCTCAACCAGTTCACCGATATTGCGACCTTGGAAATGCGCATTGCCATAAACGGCGCCACCGACGGTGCCGGGCGTTCCCGCCCACGCTTCGAGACCGGCAACGCCACGATTAATCGTCCACCGCACCAGACCATTCATCGTCAACGCCGCTTCGGCGCGAATGTGATTCGCGTCAAGACGGCTCACGGCAGTTCCTCGCAATCGGATCACCAGCCCGCGAATGCCCTGGTCGGAAATCAGCACGTTCGATCCGCCGCCGAGCATGGTCACTCGCAGACCAGCTGTGTGCGCGAACTGCACCGCCCGTACCAGTTCGTCCGCGGTTTGAACCAGCAGGAGATAATCCGCCGGACCACCGACCTTGAAGGTCGTGAGAGGCGCGAGCGGTGCATTCCGCCTCAAACGATCTCCGAAGATCGCGCTCAACTGACCCTCGAATTCACCTGTTGTCATCATCGCGCTCGACCCGTCAGACGCCGTTCCTGCAAGCGAAGTGCGTCAAGCGCGGCGGCGTGCGTACACGGTATGAACTCGATCCAATCTCCTGGAGCCAGTTGCCCCGCGATCGGGAGATCCGCACTGATGACGGTCGCGATTTTGGGATATCCGCCCGTCGTCTGTCGATCCGCCATCAGCAGGATCGGCTGGCCAGAACCGGGGACCTGGACGGATCCGAACGGTGTCGCGTCAGAGAGGATGTCGGCCGCGCCGGAGTGTGAGATCCGCGGCCCATCGAGGCGATAGCCCGTTCGGTTCGATGTCGGGGTGATCGTGTAGCGCGTCGAAAAGAACCTCTCCAGGGCCTGGCTGGTGAACATCGCGTCGTGCGGTCCCGGCATCGCGCGCACCCTCGCGCCGCCCCGAGGCATCACCATCGGATACGCGCTCCACGCCTGGTCGTCGAACCTTCGCTCCTCGCCGACCGGGAGAACGTCACCGGCCGCAAGCGGACGACCGCCAAAGGGTCCGATATGGCTCAACAGACTCGTCGATCGGCTGCCGAAAACCGGGGGAACCGCGACGCCTCCGCGCACGGCGAGCGTCGCACGCGCACCGGACCTTCGTTGACTGAATCTGATCGTCGCGCCGCTCGGCACGCGGAACGGACAGGTGTGTCGCACCGCGTGTCCGCCGACGAACACGGCAAACTCGGCACCGGCGACGGCACACAGCAGATCGCCCTCAACCTGAAGTTCGGGACCGATCAGGGTGATCTCGAGCGCGGCCGCACTCTCTGAATTCCCGACCAGTAGATTAGCCAGGCGGTGAGAATAGCCATCCATTGGACCGGCTACGGGAACACCGCTCGCCTGTTGACCCCATCTTCCGAAGTCCTGGATCGTCGTCAACATGCCCGGTCGGATGACAGTGATTGAGCGGGCGGGATTCTGGACCAAGGCAGGTCAGCGGAGGTCGTCGTACTCGCGGGGAGATATCGGCCTGAAGCGAACCATATCCCCGGCGCGAAACAGCGTCGGCTGCGAGCGTGCGACGTCGAAGGGTTTCAACGGTGTTCGCCCAATGATGTTCCATCCGCCGGGGGTGACAGCCGGGTAAATGCCAGTCTGCGCGCCAGCGATCGCTACCGACCCCGCAGGAACCGCACTGCGCGGCGTAGGCCGGCGGGGCGCCGCAATCCTGTCATCCACAACGGCCATGTAGGCGAAGCCGGGAACAAAGCCAATCATGTACACGCGGTAGGTGCTCTCGGCGTGAATGGCGATCACTTCCTCCTGGCTGCATCCGCCAAACACAGCGACGTCCTCGAGATCAGGACCGAACTGGCCACCGTAGCACACCGGCACTTCGACGAGTACGCCAGAGCCACCGAGTCCATCGTCAGCAGCCGCGGCGATCTCACGGGTTTCCGCTTCCATCCACGTGGCGTCAACCACAAGCGGGTCGAAGTACAGGGTCAGCGTGGCGTAGCCGACGACGGCATCGCGGACGGCTGTCCCGCAGCGCCGGCGGATGGCATCGGCCAGCGCTATCGCACGCGCATTGATTGCCGGGGAAATCGTCTGTGGAAACTCGATCAAGAGCGCGGAGTCCCCCGCGCTGGCGATGCGGACGATCCCTGGCGCGCCATCCGCGCTCACTGTCGGGCCTCGAGCGCGGACAGCAACTTCTGATGAATATTGTCGAACCCGCCATTCGACATCACCACAACGAGGTCGCCGTCGCGCGCCTCTTTGGCGACGTGGCGGACGATGTCGTCAACGGCGGGAATGAAGCGGGCGTTGACGCCGGATTCCTTGAGATCGGCGACGATTTGTTCTGTGGACAACCGCTCGTCCTCCGGCAACGTCGAACGGAAGACAGCCGGAAGCACCACGAGATCGGCGTTCGACAGCGCGCGAACGAAATCAGACTGAAACACGCGACGGCATGAAGTGGCGGATCGTGGCTCGAAGATTCCCCAAATCCGCCGATCCGGGAACGCCGAACGGACTGCGGTCAGAGTCTCCTGGATTGCCGTGGGATGGTGGGCAAAGTCGTCGTACACGGCAATTCCCGCCGCCGTTCCGCGGTGCTCCATGCGTCGGCGGACTCCTTTGAATTTTCGAAGCCCGTCCGCCATCGTATCCACGTTCAAGCCCACGGCCGCGGCGATCGCTATGGACGCAAGAGCGTTGCGCACGTTATAGGCGCCGAGCAGCGGCACTTCGAAGCTGCCCGCCGGCTGACCGCTGCGCCTGACGGAAAACGACGTCGAACTCTCGGACACGCGCAGGTCGTGTGCCTGCCAGTCGGCGCCGTCCGAGAGACCAAACGTTTCGACCCGGCAGCGCGCGCGTTCGCGAAGTGCCAGGGCGTCGGCATTGTCGGCCCCGAGCAGCAGCAGGCCACGACGTGGCACAAGGTTGACGAGACGCTGAAAGGCGAGCCGGATCGAATCGAGATTGGGATAGATGTCGGCGTGGTCGAACTCGATGTTGTTCACGACCGCGATGTCGGGCAGGTATTTCAGAAACTTGGCGGTCTTGTCGAAAAACGCGCTGTCGTATTCATCCCCTTCGATCACGAACTCGCGCCCGCCGCCGATCCGGTAGCTGCCGGCGAAATTCTCCGCAATGCCGCCGATGAACACACTCGGGTCGGCACCGCCGTAGGTCAATAGCCATCCGGTCAACGAGGTCGTCGTTGTCTTTCCGTGCGTCCCGGCGATCACAATCGAACGGGCGCCCCAGAGAAAATTGTCTCGGATCGCTTCCGGCAGCGAACAATAGCGGATCTTGCGATCGAGCACTTCTTCGAGCTCAGGATTCCCGCGCGAGATTGCGTTACCCACAACCACGAGGTCGAGATCTGCGGTGATGTGCTCGGCACGGTACCCCTGCAGCGTCGTGATGCCCTGCTGCTGGAGAAAATCGCTCATCGGCGGATACACGTTCTCGTCCGACCCACGCACGTCGTGGCCGCGACTCTTGAGCAACGCCGCGAGAGTGCCCATTGCGGTGCCGCAAATGCCGATTAAATGGATCCGGGTCATCTGGAAACGGCAGACTCCTCTATGACGAGTGCCGGGCGGGATCCCGCAATCACGCGAGCGCGAACGCCGAGCGGAATTGTCAGACACGCGCCGTCGGTGTGCCCCGAAGGAAGCCCGAAGAGCACAGGCCCAGGAAAGTCCTTCGTCAACTCGCGGATGGTCTCCCTACCCATCAACGTTCCGCCGGGCTCGTCGCACTCAGGCAGTTCACCAAACACCAGAGCGGCCGTGCGGGACAGGATGCCCGCGAGGCGAAGCTGCGTGAGCAGGCGATCGAGGCGGTAGGGCCGCTCCCCCACTTCGTCCAGAAAGAGCACGCACCCCTCGGGTGGGGAAAATGCGAACGGCGTCCCGAGCGAGGCAGCAAGCTGTGTCAGCGTCCCACCAACGAGGGTGCCTGCGGCATCACCAGCTACGAGTGTCTCGACCTGCGGGTGCACGATCTCCCCTACTGGCTCGGGTCGGCACAAACACCGCATGAGCGTATCTCGATCGTACCCTTCGACACCCCTGGCCAGGCGTCCCGCAAGCATTGGTCCGTGAAACGCGACGATCCCGCACTGCTGCGTCAGCCACGTGAGCAGCGACGTGTTGTCGCTGTAGCCCATGAAGATCTTCGGCATCGTCTCGATATGATGCGTATCGAGCAACGGCAACAAATGAACGCTGCCGTATCCGCCCCGCACCGCCACCACGGCGCTCACGCTTGGATCAACCCATGCCGTCAGGAACGCACGCGCTCGCAGCTCGGGCGGCCCGGCGAGGTAGCGATCGCGGGCGAACACGTCCTCGTCGTAGACCGGTTCGAACCCGAGTCTTCGAATCTCCTCGATGCCGGCGTCGAAGTCTTCGCGGGTAAAGGGACTGGCGGGAGCAACAATCGCGATCCGGTCGCCTGGCCGGAGTGCGCGTGGCTTTCGCATGCGCTTAGGCGAACCTGGCCATTTCAGCGGCAACGGCCTGATGTTCGTCCCGGCCGAGCACGGCGCGCAGGGCTCGACCTTCGAGCGGCCGCGATCGCTGCGCGCTTTCCGTCGCGAGGAAGCGCTCCTTCACCCGCCGGTGGCGTGCAAGGGCGTCCTCGACGCGAGGCAGCGGCAGTGTGCCCTGCTCAACCGAGTAGATGACCGCCTCGAGCGCCGCGACCTGTGGCTCCTGGGCGGCGCCGCACATCAGCACCGCGTCGCATCCCGCCGAAATGGCGGCCACCGTCGCCTCCGGCACGCCGTATCGCTTGCTGATCGCGTTCATGCCCAGATCGTCGCTCAACACCAGGCCGCCAAACCTCAGTTTCTTCTTCAGCATCCCGTTCACAATTGCAGGCGACAACGTGGCGGGACGCTCTTCGTCAAGCGCCGGCACGAGGATGTGCGCCGTCATAACGGCCGCGACGCCAGCCTCGATGGCCTCTCGAAACGGCACAAACTCCACCGCCTCGAGGCGATCCGGCGGGTGCTCGACGATCGGCAATTCGTGATGTGAGTCAGTGCTCGTATCGCCGTGCCCGGGGAAGTGTTTTCCGCAAGCGGCTATCCCTTCGTTCTGCAGCGTTTCAATAATCACGCGGCCAAGTCTCGCGACGTCCTCCGCGCGTTCGGCCAACGCGCGGTCACCGATCACTGGGTTTCGCGGGTTCGTGTGAATGTCAAGAACGGGCGTGTAATCCAGCGAGATGCCGACCGCTTGCAGCTCGGTCGCCAATGCGCGCGCGAAGCGCGCCGCGAGAGTCGTGTCGCCGCTGCGACCAAGCGTCATCATCGGCGGCCAGACGGTGAACGGCGCCTTCAGGCGCGCCACTCGTCCCCCTTCCTGGTCGACGCTCACCCACAACGGGATCTCGCCTGCCAGTGCCCGCGCCTCCCGCGACAGCTCCGCCACTTGCTCGGGTGATTCCACGTTGCGGGCAAAGAAAATGACGCCGCCAAGATCGAATTCGCGCGCGAGGAGCCGCAGGTCCGAGGGAATGCTGTACCCCGAGAATCCGGCAATCGCCAGTTGACCGACATGGTGGCGGAGATCTCGCGGAGACATCGTCGAATTATAGCCGCGGCGTCGCCCGAACGACCCACGGCCGGTGCCTGCGGCACACACGACGACACGACGACACGACGACCACGAAGCAAGTCAAGAGAAGGAAGGCAAGACGGGTGTACGGCATTGGGATTTCGGCTTTGACATGCGGTACCATTCCCCCTCGTGTTCATCGAATCGTCGGCGCCCACGCGAATCGATCTGGCAGGCGGCACCCTCGATATCTGGCCGCTGTATCTTTTTCATGATGGGGCGCAGACGCTCAACGCCGCGATCAGCCTTCGCGCCCACTGCTCGATCCGCCCTTATGGCCGCACTCGCGAACGGCGCGTCCGCATCGTCTCGGACGATACCGGTGTGACGGTTGAGGCCAGCCACTGGAGCGAGCTGCGCGACAGCACGGAGCTGCGACTGCTCGGACGTCTCCTGCACTACTTCCAGGCGGAAGGGCTCGAGCTGAGGACGCGGAGCGAGTCACCGGTCGGTGCGGGGATCGCCGGCTCCTCGGCGCTCAACATCGCGGTGTGTGCGGCGCTGGCGGCCTGGACCGGCAAGCCGCGGAGCGACGAATCGCTGATGCAGATCGCGATGAACGTCGAGGCGCAGGCGATCGACGTGCCAACGGGAGCCCAGGATTTCCGCCCCGCGCTCTACGGTGGCGTTTCCGCGGTGGAGTTGGGTGTAGACAGCGTGAAGCGCGTGGCCCTGCCGCTCGCCGCGGCTGATCTCGAACGGCATCTCGTGCTCGCCTACACGAAGGCCTCTCGAAACTCCGGTATCAACAACTGGGAAGTCATCAAACGCCACATCGACGGCGACAAGGACGTCCAGGCGCGGTTCGGACGCATTCGCGATATTGCGGCCGCCATGAGGGCCGCCCTCGAACGGGGTGACTGGCCAGCCGTCGGGCATCAAATCGCTGAGGAATGGGAAAATCGCAAGGGGCTTGCACCCGGCGTGACGACGCCGGCGATCGACGCGATGCTGGCAGCGGCGAAAGAAGCCGGTGCCTACGGCGGTAAAGTCTGTGGCGCCGGCGGCGGCGGCTGCCTGTTCTGCATCGGCGGGCCGGCGCACCTGCCAGCGATCAGACAGGCGCTGCAAGACGCCGGAGCGCAACTTCTCGACTTCCACATCGAACGTGATGGTCTTCGCCTCGACATGCGCCGCACCCAATAGACGCCGCGCCGATCGCCTTGGATAACCTTGCCATAGCCCGCGTGCTCGCAGAAATTGGCGATCTGCTCGAAATCAAAGGGGAGAATCCCTTCAAGATTCGCGCGTACCGCAACGCCGCAGAGACCGTCACGCACGCGCCGTCCCCCATCGCCACGATGTCCGAACCGGATCTCAAAGGGCTTCCCGGCATCGGGAAGGATCTTGCCGGCAAGATCGCAGAACTGCTGAACACGGGATCGATTGCCTACCACCAGGATCTTCTGCAGGAGTTCCCGCCGAGCATTCTCGACATGCTGCACCTCCAGGGTGTGGGGCCGAAGACCGTCTCCATGCTCTACCGCGAGCTTGGTGTGCGAACGCTCGATGACCTGCAGGCCGCCGCACGAGATGGACGGCTTCGCGGTCTCAAAGGTATGGGCCTCAAAAAGGAAGCGCAGATTCTGAAAGCCGTCGAAGAGCGAGCGCGGGTAGCAGGACGCCGACTAATGGCCGAGGCGTACGACACGGCCAGCGCGCTCGTCTCTGCGCTGCGCGAACACGCGCCCGAGGCCTGGATCGGTCTCGTTGGCAGCCTGCGCCGCGGCTGCGAGACATGCGGCGATCTCGACATCCTCGCGGCCGGTGCACCGGCGTCGGTGATGGAGGTGTTCACGGGATATCGACTGGTCGAGCGCATTCTCCTTCACGGCGATACCAAATCGAGTGTGCTGCTCTGGGGAGGGTTTCAAGCCGACTTGCGGTTGGTGCCACGGGAGAGTCTGGGTGCGGCGCTGCAGTACTTCACGGGGTCCAAGAGTCACAACATTACCCTGCGGGATCGGGCGATCCAGCGCGGATACAAGCTGAACGAGTATGGGTTGTACAGGCTCTCGGATGGCGCCGTGGTCGCCGGCGAATCGGAGGAAGGGATCTACGAAGCGCTTGGCCTCGGATTTGTGCCGCCGGAGCTCCGTGAGAACCGCGGCGAAATTGAGGCAGCGGAACGGCGCGCGCTCCCGCGTCTCGTCGAGCGCCAGGATGTCCAGGGCGACCTTCACATGCACACGTCGGCCACCGACGGCCGCGCTGATGCAGAAACGATGGCGCGGGCAGCCAGGGACGCCGGACTCCGCTACATCGCAATCACCGACCACAGTCAGGCGCTCGCCATGGCTAACGGATTGAACGAGGAGCGGACACTCGCGCATGCCCGTCACGTGCGCTCGCTCAATGGCCTTCCGGACTTCGAAGGATTCACGGTGCTCGCGGGCATCGAGTGCGACATCCGGGCGGACGGCACACTGGATCTCGCACCCGACTGCCTTGCCGAACTGGACTACGTCGTCGCCTCCGTTCACTCCGCGTTCAACCTGGACCAGGCGCAAATGACCGATCGGCTGCTTCGCGCGATTGAGTGCCCGTATGTCGACGCGATCGGCCACCCCACCGGCCGACTGATCCTCAGGCGCGAGCCGTATCGTTTCGATACCGATCGGGTGTTTGCCGCGGCAGCAGCCGCCGGGGTTGCCATGGAAATCAACTCGCAGGTGGATCGTCTCGACCTGGACGAGGTCCAGGCTCGGCACGCGCACGCGCAGGGCGTCCGTCTGATCGTGGCGTCAGACGCGCACTCTCCCGCGGCACTCGGGGTTCTGCGCTGGGGCATCGGCGTCGCGCGACGGGCGTGGCTCGAGCCAGAGGATGTATTGAATACCCGCTCGGTCGAGGCGTTCACGTCCGCGCTGCGACGCAACCGGTAACGTCGCCGATTCGCGATGGCCAAACACATACCACTCGAGGAAGTGCCGGGCGGCCGAAGCGTGGCGGAGATTCTTGGCGAAATCCGAAACCTGTATTTCAAGACGAAGGCCGCGACCATTGAGCGCGACTTCGACCGCGCAATCGACCTCCTGAAATCGATACCGTCGCCAGAGGATCGGCAACGCGCGACGGTCTACATGGAAGGGCTCGCCGAAATGCGGCGGGAGTGGCAAAAGAGGAAGACCCGTAATCGAGGACGGCGTCCTATTTGAGGGCCTTCACCATCAGTTTCCTGGCCACGAGTCTGAGGGCTTCCGGAACATTGCGATCGACGGCGAGCATCTTCACGTCGCGTTCGCTGAGACGGTTGATGAGCTGCATGGAAATCCCTGGCGGCGTCTTGGGGTTTTTCACGAGACCGAGTGTCACCCCGTAGTTCTTCAACCAGCTCCGGTTCGTTCCAATGATCCGCAGCACATCCTCCGAAACGTTTCCCATTTTCGCGAAGGCTTCGACTTCCGCATCGGTGAGCTTTGGACTGCTGAGCACGGCTGTCGCCACCATCCGGTTCGAGTCGCGAACGAGCTGCGCGCGCTGCTCGCGCGTGCCTTTCATGGCGAGCTTCATCCGCTCGACAATCGACAATGACGAAAGCACCTTCGGATCCGCGCCGTCGCCGTCTTTGCCGGCCGTTTCTCCATCGGCAGCCGGCGCGGCATCCACCAGCGGCTCTGACGAATCAGCGGCAGGCGCAGCCGCCGGCTCGACTCCGCGCTTCGAAAAGAACTGACGGATTTCGGTAGAGACGTCAGTGCGCGCCAGAAACGCTCGCAGCGGCTCGATCGGCAGTGCGTCAAGCGTTTTGGCTGTCGTAGCGGCAACGTCCGGGTCCTGGTCGTCCGAGAGGAGAACAAGGAGCGCCACCTGCTCGTGTGCGCGCGGAGCCATGACTCCCTGCGCGGCGAGCATTTTCACGTCGCGTGCAGCTTCGCCACGACGGAAAAAATCAAGAAGGGGTGAGCGGAGACCCGGATCCATGGCCCTACATAACTTATCGAGTGATTCGAAGGGGTGCTTTAGCCAAACGCCCCGCGCAGCTCGCGAACCAGAGCACGCAGTCCGCCCGATTCCGTTAGGGACCCTTCAGCAAACAATCCAATCGCGGCGAGACCGGCTGCACCCGCCGCGGCAATCTCAGTGGCATTCCTGGCACTGATTCCACCGATAGCGATCACCGGGAGACCGACGCTCTGGCACACGATCCTGAGCGCTTCCGTTCCCTGCACTGCGTGGCCGGCCGACTTGCTCGCAGAACGAAAGACCGTACCGAAGAACAGATAATCCACGGCTCCTTCGAGCGCCGCCTCGCGGGCCTCGGCCAGTGAGTGGACGGATCGGCCTACAAGAAAACCCGGGGGAGCCAGCTTGCGCACCCGGGCCGCAGGCATTCCGTCGGCGCGGAGATGCACCCCGGCCGCCCCAGCCGACACGGCGACGTCGGGTCGATCGTTTACCACGACCATCGTTTGCGAACCGTCTGTTTCTCCGACGACCGTCCGCACCAGATCGGCGAGCGCCCGGTCCGGCAGATCCGGCTCACGGACTTGAATGACATCGATACCGGCTGCGGCAGCCCGAGACGCGCCGCTGATGGCGGCCTGCCAGCCCTCGTCTACCTTGCGCCTCGCCGCGCCCGATGTCACGAGGAACAGGGCGGGACGACCGAGCCTCGCCATTAATGATCGGATTGAACGGAGGATCCTGCGGTCGATTCCGTGTGCGATCGCCGGTTGAACGCACTGCCGAATTCGGCCAGGCCGGCGAGCGTTGTCACCAGCCCGATCCCTGACACCGCGCCGCGTGCGACGGGGCTACTGAAAAAGTCAGCCAGCTGTGGAAAGCGCGCCACGAAGAAGTTGCGGTCCCAGAACGCCGACCAGGGAGCCACGATGAGTACCAACCCGGCTTCAAGAAAGTAGGCAGCGAGCAGCAGGCGCGTGACAAACGAGATAATCAGCCTCCAGACATCCCTGCCAGACGTTCTGTCCGTGCCGCCACGTCACGATACTCGGTCCCCTCGGCTTGGAGCTCGAGAAACACCGCCAGAGCCCGAGCCGTTTCGCCGGCCTCCTCGAGAGTGGTTGCCAGATCGTACAGCAGAGCCCGTCCGTCATCCACCGTAGGCGCCGGGGCCTCGGCCGCGCGTTCGAGCCACTCGATCGCCGCGCCCGCATCCCCCCGCTCTTTGTAGAGCCGTCCGAGCGCAGAAGCCGCTTCGAATCTCAAGCGCGTGGACTTCGCCGCCGTGCGGAGTGCCGGGATCGCCTCGTCTATGAGACCCATCTCCAGATACGTGCGTGCGATCGTCATGTGTTGCAGCGACTGATCGACGCCGCTCTGCTTCGAGACCTCGTGACGAAAATCCTGAAACACCTCGTCCAGATTGCCGCGCCTTTCCTTCGGCTGTGGCTCTGGTTCCTCGTCCTTCAGGCCGCCGAGCGCACTGGTGAGATCGATTTCCCCGCTGGCGGCTGGCGCGGCCACGGTTTTGACCTTGCGCCCCCTGGCCGCCTTTGTCGCCGGTGCTGCGGCCGGAGTATCCGCGACCGCCGGCTTCGGTTCCGGCGCTGGTTCGGGAGCCGGCAGTTCCGCCTCCTGAACCGGCGGTGGTTCAACAGGAGCAGCGGCCTCGACCTCCAGCGGCTCTTCCGAATAAGCCGGCGTCAGTGGCTCCGGATCGTTCAAATCAATGAACGGATCCGTGGCCATGAACGGCGCCTGGCCATTCAACCGCTCCGCGATCAGAATATCCGGATCCGGAACGCGCAGCATCACGAGAGCTCGACGGAATCGTTCGATATGGGCCTTTTCCCACGGCTCGCGCGCGACGAGATCTTCCGCGACTACGCGTGCCTCGAGTGCCTGCCCACCCTCGAGATACGCGTCGGCCAGCTGGATCTGCGCTTCGTGCATGGCCGTCTGCAGTCCTCCGTCAACAGACACCTCGATCAGCTTCAGCAGCGCCGGGACGTGTCGCGGCACTCTCGTCGCAAACTCCTGCAGCACTGCAGCCGCATCGTCGAACTCCCTGGCGGAGATGTAGTCGTCGGTAACCGCCTCTACGCTGACGAACGCGGCATCCTGGTTGACGCCGGTCAGTGACCACGAGAGGTCCAGCAGCCTGGAACGCATGTCCCTGTCGTTGGCGAGCAGCTGAGGCAGGATGTCGCGAGCTTCGTCGATTCTGCCGAGCCGCAGTTCGATTTCCGCGAGCGCGACGAGAAGAGTTGGATCGTCGCCGGCCGTTTCCCGATCGAGGTATCCGCGTGCAGCCTCGAGGTCGCCCGCCGCAACGGACGCACGCGCGAGAATACCGCGACCGTCCTTGTCGTAGGGGTTGAAGCGGACCGCCTCGCGCAACGCGGCAAGCGCCTCGTCGCCTCGCCCCTTCTCCTGCAAGTCGTCATGAATCTCCCGGAATCGCAGCGCGGCGGTGCTCTCGTCCCCCATCTCCGCGACCATGCTCGCCGCGGCCATTCGCGCCTCGATGTCTGACGGATCCAGCGTTCCGAGGCGGATAACGATTTCAGCAGTCCCGGCGCGATCGCCGCGTGCGCGGCGCTTCGCGGCGACGGCATTGAAGTAGCCCTTCGCGTCGAGAAGGAGACCCTGTTTCGACGAGATCTCTCCAAGCTGATACTGCGTGTTTTCGTCGTCAGGATTGACCCTGAGCAGCTTCTTGTAGAGCGCGGCAGCCTTCGGGTAGAACCCTTCCTCCATCAGGTGTTCTGCGATACGCGAGTACTGCTCGGCGGCCTTGTCGGTCTGCCCGCCGCGCGCGTAAAGATCCCCAAGGGCATTCGCCGAGTTCCAGTCGCGCGGGTACTCGTCGACGATGCGGACGTACTCCGCAATTGCGCCATCGAGCCGCCCTTGGCGGAGGAGCTTTTCCGCCTTCTTCAGCGTGTCTTCGCGATCGAGTGCCAAGAGGATTACTCCAGCCGGGGAGCTGAGAGCTGTGGGCCATCAATTTTATCAAACAGCGAGGGCGGACGGAATGAGCGCCGGTGGGCTTCGGAGTAGCCGAATTGCGCAACCGCGTGCAGATGCTCCTGTGTCGCGTACCCCTTGTGCCGATCGAACCCGTACCTGGGGTCACGTTCGTGGAGGTCCTGCATCAGTTTGTCGCGTGTCACCTTGGCGACGATTGACGCGGCCGCAATGGCGGTGCAGCGGGAATCGCCATGGATGACGGCACGCTGCGCCATCAGGAGGTCAGGTATCCGGAAGGCGTCAACCAGCACGAAATCGGGCATCGGCGCAAGCCCGAGCACGGCGCGCTGCATGGCGCGCAGCGATGCCTGGTGGATGTTGATGCGATCGATTTCCTCGGGCTCGGCCGCGGCGACGCCCCATGCGACGGCGGTGCGCGTGATTCGCTCGTACAGCCGCACTCGTTCGAGCGCGGTGACCGTTTTGGAATCGCAGACGCGCGGCACGTATCGGTTGGGATTGAGGACGACGGCCGCCGCCACGACCGGCCCTGCGAGGCATCCGCGCCCGACCTCGTCCACGCCCGCCACAGTGTTGAAGCCCATACGGCGGATTGCGTTCTCGAGCGTTCGGAAAGCGCGGACCTTCACACTTTCTTCTGTTCTTTCATCCGCGCCGCCTTGCCCTTCAGGTCGCGCAGGAAATACAGCTTGGCACGCCTCACGCGCGCCGTCCGCAACACGTCAATCTTGTCGATGATCGGCGAGTGCAGCGGAAAGATGCGCTCGACGCCCTGGCCGAACGACACCTTCCGGACGGTGAACGTTGCTCGCGCGCCGCCGCGGTGCATTCCAATCACCATGCCTTCGAACACCTGGATGCGTTCCTTATCGCCCTCGCGCACCTTCACGTGCACGCGCACGGTGTCCCCCGGCTTGATCGCCGGGCGCTCGGTCAGGTGTCCGCGCTCGACGGTCTCTACGGCAGTCATGACTCTTCTCCCTTCTCACGTAATCCGAGTAATTCGTTCAGGATCCGGCGGTCAGCCGGATCGAGCGACGGCGCGTCGGCCAGCAGCTCCGGCCGGCGCTCCAGTGTCCGTTTCACTGCTTCGCGCCTCCGCCAGTTCTCAATCTCCGCATGATGGCCCGACAACAGCACCGCCGGCACGCCCATCCCCCGGAATTCCGCGGGGCGCGTAAACTGCGGGAAGTCCAGCAGTCCCCTGGCGAACGTGTCGCGCGCCACCGAGTTTTCATCGCCAACGACCCCGGGCACCAGCCTGACGACGGCATCGACAATGACGAGGGCCGGGATCTCACCGCCCGACAACACATAATCGCCGATCGAGATCTCCTCGCTGGCTAGATTCGCCCGCACGCGCTCGTCTACTCCCTCGTAGCGGCCGCACAAGACCACCAAGTGTTCCAGCCGGCTCAAGCGCAGCGCCTGCGTGTGATCGAACCGCCTGCCGTCCGGAGAGGTCAGGACGATCGCAGCCGGTAATCCGCGTTCTCGGCGAATGGCGTCAACCGCGCGAAAGAGCGGCTCCGGCTTCAGCACCATCCCCGGCCCACCGCCGAACGGAACGTCGTCTACCACGCGATGACGATCGGCGGCGTAATCCCGAAGGTCGTGAATGCGAAGGTCGATCACACCGCCGGCGATCGCCCGCCCGACGATGCCTTCTGCGAGCGGCGCCTGCACCATCTTCGGAAAGATGGTGACAATGTCGATCTTCACGTCACGTGTTCAGGTCGATGAGGCCTGGCGGCGGATTCACGACGATCACCTGCTCGGCTGGATCGACACGCGTGCAAATCTCGTCAACCAGCGGGATCAGCACTTCACCGCGATCGCCGTCCACCACGAGGCGGCTCCGTTCCAGCGAACCTTCAACCCCTGTCACTCGGCCGATTCGGCGTCCGCTCGTATCACGCACCTCGCAGCCTACAAGGTCGTGATGGTAGAACACGCCTGTCGGCAGCGGCGGCACGTCGGACGCGAGGACCTTCAGTTCCGCACCGGCCAGCGCCTCGGCATCGTTCATCGTCTCGATCCCGCGAAGAGACAGCACGGGTCGGCCCTGATGGAACCGCACGTCCTCGATCGCTCTCGGCTCCTCCTCGCTCCCGACGATCAGCTGCGTCCCGACCTTGAAACGCGCCTCAGGAAAGTCAGTCTCGAGATTGACGATGATCTGGCCTTTGTTCCCGTGCGCGCGGGCCACGCGCCCCACGAGCAGGAGGTCTTCCATCGCCCGTCAGTTCGGACGCGTCTCGTCCCTGAACTCCAGCGACGCCTTGGTGCCCTCGAGTTCGGCGGTGGCGGCAACCAGCGTGCGCAACGCCGCAGCCGTTCTTCCCTGTCGCCCGATCACGCGGCCGAGATCTCCCTGCGCCATGAAAAGCTCGATGAGCGTTTGCCCTCGATGAGCACGCTCGGTGACCCGCACCGCTTCCGGGCGATCGGCGAGGGCCCTGGCGACGACTTCGACCACGTCGCGCGCGCGGCTCACGACGCGGGCTGCTCCGCCGCGGCAGGTGCCTGCGCCGGCATCCGCGAAACCAACGTCCGGATCGTGTCCGACGGCCGCGCCCCGTTCTTCAGCCAGTGCTCGAGCCGGTCGCGCTTGAGGGTCAGCGTCTCCGGCTTGGTGCGCGGATTATAGAACCCAAGCACTTCGACAAAGCTGCTGTCGCGCGCGGTCCGCGAGTCGGTCACGACGACGCGGAAATACGGCCGCTTCTTGGAACCCGTCCGTCTCAATCGAATGGCTAACATTTCAGCTCCCAGTTTCCAGTTCCCAGTTCCCAGTTTCCAGTTCCCAGCCTATTTGTTCATCAATGACTTCATCATGCCGAGGCCGCCACGTTTCTTCCCGAGCCCCGCCATCCCGCCGATATGCTTCAACATCTTCTTCATCTGCACGAACTGTTTCAGCAGCCGATTGACCTCTTCGACCGACGTGCCGCTTCCCTTCGCGATCCGCTTCCGCCGGCTGCCGTTGATGACCTGATGGTTGCGGCGCTCCTTCGGCGTCATCGAATTAATCATCGCCTCGACGCGCGCGAGCTGTTTGTCGTCCACGTTCTCGCGATTGGCGGCGAGTTCCTTCAGGTTGCCCATTCCCGGCAACATGCCGAGAATCTGCTCGACCGGGCCCATTTTCTTGATCGTTCGCAGCTGATCGCGGAAGTCCTCGAGCGTAAAGTCGTCCATCCGGATCTTGCGCTCGAGCTTTTCAGCGTCTTCCTGTGAAACCGCCTCTTCCGCCTTCTCGATAAGCGACAGCACGTCGCCCATGCCGAGCACGCGCGACACCACGCGGTCGGGATGAAACGGTTCCAGATCCTGCAGACGTTCGCCACTGCCGACAAACGCAATCGGCACGCCGACGACGCCGACGACCGACAGCGCGGCCCCCCCGCGGGCGTCGCCGTCCATCTTCGTGAGCACGACGCCGGACACGCCAACCCGGCGATTGAATTCGCCCGCGCTCTTGATGGCATCCTGCCCCGTCATGGCGTCGGCCACGTAGAGCAGGTCGCTCGGCTGAACCGCGGTCTTGATCGACTGCAGTTCGTCCATCAACTCATCGTCGATGTGCAACCGACCCGCGGTGTCCACGATCACCACATCGAAGCCGCTGTTCCTGGCTTCGCTCATCGCACCGTTCGCGCGGCGTACCGGATCCCTTTCACCTGCGGGGTCGTAGACTTTGACGCCCGCCTGCTTACCGACGACGTTCAACTGCTCGATTGCGGCTGGGCGGCGCACGTCGGTGGAAACGAGGAGCGGATGCCGCCCCTGTTTCGTCAGCCACCGTCCCAGTTTGCCGGACGTCGTCGTCTTGCCGGATCCCTGGAGACCGAGCAGCAAAATGACGCGCGGGCGCGCGGTCGAGGGAGGAAGCCCTCCTTGCGTGTCCCCGAACAACGCAAGCATTTCGTCGCGGACGATCCGGACGACTTGCTGCGCCGGAGTCAGACTCTTCAGGACCTCCTGGTCTACGGCACGATCGCGGACACGATCGATGAACGCCTTGACGACCTTGAAGTTGACGTCCGCCTCGAGCAGCGCCATGCGAATTTCGCGCAGCGCGGCCTCAACGGTCTGTTCCGTGAGACGGGCTTCGCCCCTGAGCGAACGGAAGACGCCCTGTAAGCGGTCGCTGAGGGATTCAAACATGCCTAAAGAGGTCCTAACCGTCTCTTGCGCAAACGCTTATCGTAACAGACGCGTCAGGGTTTGACAAACGGCCGGGCGTCATTCGAGGAAGCGATGACGAATGGATGGGCTGGGGATCATGCACTCGTCCTGTCGCCCAAACCAGCGATAGCGACGGCGCGCCATGGCATCGTAACCCCAGTCGCGGAGGGCCCGGGGCAGCAGGATCAAGCCGTAGGCGAGCGGCCATGGGAATTTGAGCCGGCGAAAAATCCGCAGGGCGGCCTCCGACCGGGTAAAGACCCGTCCTTCGTCGATGAGCACCACGCTGTCGGGACGCTCTGCCAGCGGAACCGAGGCGAGCGCACGTGCGGCAGCTTCGGACGTCAGCGGGGCAAATTGAAACTGCCCCTGCGGGTCGCGCGGAATGATGAAGCGCACAACGGCGTTGCAGAGATTGCAGACGCCGTCGAAGAGCAGCAGGGGCATCTCCGTCGCGGCTCACACGCCGGTCAGCTTGTGGCCGAGCTTTTCCTTCTTCGTCTTGAGGTATCCCTGGGTGTGCCGGGAGGGCGGGATCTCGAGCGGCAGCCACTCGACCACGGAGAGTTTGTAACCCTCGATGCCCACGAGCTTGCGTGGGTTGTTGGACAACAAACGCATCGACGTTACCCCGAGGTCCTTGAGAATCTGCACGCCGATTCCGTAATCACGCTGATCGGGTTTGAACCCGAGCCGGACGTTCGCTTCGACCGTGTCGAGTCCCTGGTCCTGCAACTCGTACGCGCGAATCTTGTTCGACAGGCCGATCCCGCGGCCTTCCTGGTTCAGGTAGAGAAGGACACCACGACCTTCTTCAGCAATCCGCGTCATCGCTGCTTCGAGTTGCGGGCCGCAGTCGCAGCGCGCCGAGTGGAACACGTCGCCGGTGAGGCACCGCGAATGCACCCGCACCAGAACGTTTTCGCCCGTACCGAGATCGCCCTTGACCATGGCAATGTGGGTCTCGCGATCGATCACGCTCTCGTACGCAAACACGCGGAAGTCGCCGTGATCGGTTGGCAGCGACGCACTCGCGACGCGTCGGATGAGTGCCTCCGTCCGCATTCGGTACTGGATCAAATCGGCAATGGTGATCATCAGCAGCCTGTGCCGCTTCGCGAACTTCGTCAGCTCCGGCACGCGCGCCATGGTGCCGTCGTCGTTCATGATTTCGCAGATGACGCCCGCCGGGTACAGGCCCGCGATCCGCGAGAGGTCCACCGCAGCCTCCGTCTGGCCGGTGCGGACCAGCACGCCGCCGGTGCGAGCCTTCAACGGAAACATGTGACCGGGTCGCGCGAGATCGGTTGGACGCGTCGCCGAATCGATTAGCGCGAGTACGGTAGCGGCGCGATCGCTTGCCGAGATGCCCGTGCTCGTGACGTGCTTGGCTTCCACGGAGACGCAGAAAGCGGTGTCGAACCGTGCGGTGTTCTGCGGCACCATCTGCGGGATCTCGAGTTCGGCGAGACGTTCGGCCGTCATCGGCACACAGATGAGCCCGCGGCCGTACTTCGCCATGAAATTGACGGCGGCTGGTGTGATTTTCTCGGCCGCAATCGTCAAATCGCCTTCGTTTTCGCGATCCTCGTCGTCAACGACAATGATCATCTGACCATCGCGGATGGCCTCGACGGCCTCTTCGATCGGCGCAAACGGCGAGCTTCTGCGACGGCCGGTTTTTGCCATGCCCGTGTTACTCCCCTACTCCCTGCCAAGCGCCCGCGCCACGTACTTGGCCAGCACGTCGCACTCGAGATTGACGGCCTCGCGCGCCTTCAGCGTGTGAAAGTTCGTGTGCGTCCACGTGAACGGGATGATTTGCACGTCAAACCGCTGCTGGTCCACGCCAGCGACGGTGAGGCTCACGCCGTTGACTGCAATCGATCCCTTTCGCACGATATACGTGGCAAGCTCCGGCGGAAAACGCACGGTCATCCAGTGCGAGTCGCCGTCCCGTCGAATTTCCTCAACCGGAACCGCCGCATCCACATGCCCTTGCACGAAATGTCCGCCCAGCCGTGAGTCCGCTCGGAGTGGTCGCTCGAGATTCACCATCGCGCCTCGCTTTGCGGACCCGAGCGTGGTGACCCGCGCGGTCTCTGGTGAAACATCCGCGTGGATGCCTGTGCGATCGGCCGAAACCACGGTCAGGCACACTCCGTTAATCGCAATGCTGTCACCAGGCAACAGTTCGGCGCCAAGCGCGGTGTGGACCCCCAAGCGAATCCCGGAAGGGGTTCGCTTCAGGCCGGATATTTCACCGACGGCTTCAACCAGCCCGGTGAACATAACCTTCGATCAACACATCGTCGCCGATCGGCTCGGCGCGGACATCCACCAGCCGTCCGACTGGCAAGGCCTCGACCGCCACCCATGGCACGGCGGCGGGGCCCAGAGGATTCGGCGCCACGAACATCTGGATGCGGTCCACGATCTGCTCATCCCACGCGGCGCGGTGCAGCTCGGGCCCCCCCTCGATGATCACTGACGTCACACCATCGGCTGCCAGCTGCTCCAGCGCAGACGCCATGCGAGGATGCGCGCCGGAGGCCGTTTCATGGATCTGCAAGCGCGCTCCCGCTTCCCGCAACGCGGCAGCCGCGCGTTGATGCCCGGACACTGATGTCGCAGTAGTCACGATTATCACCGGCCCCGCGTCGATCGTCGATAGTACCTTCGCGGTAGGCGGGGTCCGCAGACGCCCGTCGAAAATCACTCGGATCAACGGTCGGGACCTGTAGATCCCGCGCGCGGTGAGCAGCGGATCGTCCGCCAGAATCGTTCCTGACCCCACTGCTATCGCGTCCACTTCGGCGCGTTCGCGATGTACGAGCCGCTGCGCTGCTTCCCCCGTGAGTCTGGTCCGGGCGCCTGCAGCCGCCGCCACTCGGGCATCAAGGCTGAGGGCAATCTTCACCGTGACGAACGGCCGTCGTCTGACCACCCTGGTGAAAAACGGGCGATTCAATTGCTCGGCACGCTCGCGGCGCACGCCAATCACGACATCGACCCCTTTCGCCTGGAGATGGTCGATACCCTTGCCCGCGACAAGTGGATTCGGATCTTCGACCGCGACAACGACACGGCGGATTCCGGCCTCCACGATCTGCGGCGCGCATGGAGCCGTGCGTCCAGTGTGACAGCACGGTTCGAGCGTGCAGTAGAGCGTCGCATTGCGCGCGCGCGGACCGGCGGTGCGGAGCGCATGCACTTCGGCATGAGGACCACCCGCGAACTCGTGCCACCCGCGTCCGACGATCACTCCTTCCTCGTCCACCACGAGAGCGCCAACCATTGGATTCGGACTTGTCCGCCCGCGCCCGCGTTCGGCGAGGATGAGGGCCGTGGACATGTAGTCGGCGTCGGTCAAGGTCGTCTCTGGTCTCTGGTCTTACCATTTTTCTTCGAACAGCGCCGAGACGTAGTCTTCCGGAGAAAACGGAATCAGATCATCGATCGCCTCGCCCACGCCGACGTAGCGGATGGGCAACTTCAGATCGTTCGCTATCGCAACGGCAATCCCTCCCTTTGCCGTGCCATCGAGTTTCGTGAGCACGATGCCGTTGACTCCGGCAACCGACATGAATTCGCGGGCTTGCGCCAGGCCGTTCTGCCCCACGGTGGCATCGAGCACGAGGAGCACCTCGTGCGGGGCTCCTTCGACTTCCCGCGCCGCCACCCGGCGGATCTTGTCGAGTTCGGTCATGAGGTTCACGCGCGTGTGGAGCCGCCCGGCGGTATCGACCAGGATCACATCGCGGTGCCGCGCCTTGCCCGCTGCAATCGCGTCGAACACGACGGCAGCGGGATCCGCGCCCGTGCGGGCGCGGATCATGTCCACCCCCGCGCGATTCGCCCAGATTTCCAGTTGCTCGACGGCAGCGGCCCGAAACGTATCCGCCGCGCAGATCAACGGCGACTTGCCCGAGTCCTTGATCAGCCGGGCAAGCTTGCCGACGGTTGTCGTTTTGCCGGTGCCGTTGACGCCAACAATCATCACGACGTGAGGATGATGGCCGTCCGGCGGAGCCTGCGCTGTGCCCCTCAGAATCGAGAGAATCTCCGTTTTCACGAGATCCCGAAGCGATTCGCCGCGCACACGCTTCGAGCGCACCGCTTCGACGATCCGAGCGGTCGCCGCGACGCCGACGTCGGCAGAGATCAGTGCCTCCTCGAGCGCTTCAATCGTATCGACGTCAACGGGACGACTGCGCTGCTCCGGCTCGTCCGCGTATTTGACGATCTCCTCGAAGCGTTCGACGAACTGCTCCTTCGTTCTCGTCAGCGATTGCTTGATCTTGTCAAAAAACCCCATTCGACTCCCGCGTTCCGAGCCCCCAGCCCCGAGCCCCGAGCCCCGACAGCATCAGTCCTCCGCCTTCTGCTTTCTGACCATCAATGCCTCAACTGCTGCCCGCGGAGAAGATTTGCCGTCGAGCACTTGTTTCATCTGACAGGCGATCGGCAATTCGATGCCGTGCCGCGCGGCAAGCGCGAGCGCTACGCCCGTCGTCCGAACCCCCTCCGCCACCATGTGCAAGTCCGAGAGGATCTCGTCGAGCGCCCGGCCCTGACCGAGTTGCATCCCCACTCGCCGGTTGCGGCTCAAGTCGCCGGTGCACGTCAACACGAGATCGCCGAGCCCGGCGAGACCGGCGAGGGTTTCGCGTCGTCCACCCTCGGCGTTTGCCAGCCGTGAAATCTCCGCGAGGCCACGCGTGATGAGTGCCGCCATCGAGTTGTGACCGAGGCCGATTCCCTGCACGACACCTGCGGCAATTGCAATCACGTTCTTGAGCGCGCCGCCAATCTCCACGCCCGTGACGTCGTCGCTCGCGTAGATGCGAAGCGCGGGTCCGCGAAAATGTTCCTGGACGCCGGACACCGCCTTCGCGTCGGCAGATGCAGCGAGAACAGCGGTCGGAAGCCCGCGCGCGACCTCCTCGGCGAAGCTCGGTCCGGAAAGGACTACGACGGGGTGTGTGCCGCCGGTTTCGGCCTCGATCGCCTGCGACATTCTCGCCAACGAGCCCTCTTCAAGGCCTTTCGCCGCGCTCACGAGCACGGCTCCAGCGGGCAACTGTCCAGTCACAGTTCGGACGACCGCGCGAAGACCGTGCGACGGCACCGCGAGCACAACATACGACGCGCCACTGACGGCATCATCAAGGTCGGCCGTCAATCGAACGGACGATTCGAGTGCAATGTTCGGCAGGTAACGCGGGTTCGAGTGTGCGCGTTGCATGGCGGCGACCAGATCGGCATCCCGCGCCCACAACCTCACGTCACGACCGGATCTCGACAAGTGCACGGCCAGGGCGGTACCCCAGCTGCCAGCCCCTAGAATGGCGATGGCACTCTTCACGCTGGCATTCCCATCCGGCGCTCGGTACCCGCACGCAGCCGGCGGATGTTCGTACGGTGTCGAAACACGATGAGCGCCGCGACTCCGACCGTGGTGACGACAACGGCTATCGGAGCGCCGGTGAGCCACGCGGCCGGAGGCAAAGCAATCGTCGCGGCCACCGACCCAAGCGACACGTACCGCGTCACGCTAACGAATAGGAGAAACACGCTGACGGCCGTGAGGGTGGCGAGCGGAGCGAGGACCGCAAACACCCCGGCAGCGACAGCGACCCCCTTGCCACCACGAAACCGCAGCCATACGGGATACACGTGTCCGACAACCGCCGCCGCACCGGTTGCAGCCGTCAACGGGACACTTGCGGTCATCAGAAACGCGAACGCTACCGCCAGCGCGCCTTTCCCGATGTCCAGGATCATGACGATGATGGCACGGCCGGCGCCGGCCGTGCGAAACACGTTTGCCGCGCCCACGTTTCCGCTGCCGGCAAAACGCACGTCTATTCCGGCACGTCGGGCAAGGAGAAACGCAAAGGGGACCGACCCGGCGAGATAGCCGAGCAGAACGGTCAGCATCCTTTCAATGGTACTCGCAGCAGGGGCTCGTAACGCGCGCCCTGGGGCGACAGCCGGCTCTCGAACAGCGTGACGGCCGTCACGCGCAGGGGACCTGCACGGACCACGAGTTGTCGAAGGACGTCGCGAGCTTTTCGAGATCCAACGCGATCCGCCTCCTTCACACGGCCAATCGTGACGTGCGGATGGTACGGTCTACGTTCGGCCTCGTACCCAAGTGGAGCAAACCGGGCCGCGAGATCCCGGTAAGTCTCGGCCAGCGAGTCGCCCCCTTCGGTCACCCCAAACCAGACGGTGCGCGGCGGGCCTGAAGGCGGAAACGCTCCTGCGCCAGCGATGGTGAGATCGAACGGCTCAACGTGCCAGGCGCTCCGCAACGCATCCATCAGGCGTTCTGCTGGCTCCTCTTTGGTTTCGCCGAGAAACCAGAGCGTGACATGGAGATTCTCCTCGGGAATCCAGCGCACGCTGAATCGACGCAGGCCACTCAGTTGACGTTGGAGATCGCCCGCGGCCTTCGCGCAAGCCCCGCGCTGTGCGGCATCCAGCTCAACGCCAAGGAACAGCCGCACGGTCAGCTCGAAGCGGGCTCGTCGTACACGAGCTGCCGCCGAACCATTTCGAGCGCGGCCTGGCTCGCCTGGAATCGGACCTGCGCGCGATCGCCGATGAACTGGAACGTCCGCACTCTTGCGGTGCCACCGGCGTCCACAACGGCAATGACCACCGTTCCTACGGGTTTCTCCGGCGACCCACCGCCCGGCCCTGCGATACCGGTGATGCCGACTCCGATCGTGCCACCCGCAATGCTCCTGGCGTTCTCCGCCAGCGTAACGGCGACGGGTTCGCTCACCGCCCCATAATCGCGAAGCTGCAAGTCTGTCACTCTCAGGAGGTCTTTTTTCATCTCGTTGCTGTAGCACACGACGCCGCCCAGCACATACGCGGAACTCCCGGGAACGTCGGTGAGTCGAGCCATCATCAGCCCACCAGTGCAGGACTCCGCAGCAGCAATCGTGAGCCGGCGCTCCGCGAGGAGGGCCCCGACTACCTCCTCCATCGAACGGCCGTCCCTGCTGAAGACATACCGGCCGAGCGCTTCCACCAGCTGTCCGCTTGCTGCGCGAAGGCGGGCGAGTGCCTGGTCTTCATTCGACGAGGACAGGAGGAGGTGCAACTCGACCTGACCGGGGGCCGCCAGAATCGTCGTTTCGATTGGCGGCCTCTCGCCGCGCCAGCGGGAGTAGATCGGCTGGACGGTTTCCTCAACGTGCGACTCGGATCGTCCTGTGATGAATAGCGAGGTTCGATAGACGCGCTCCTCTCCCGCCCGTTCTTTGAGCGGTCCCTCACAGAGCTTCCTGAGCATCGGGCGCAGCTCACGTGGTGGGCCGGGAAGCAACACCAACACACGGCCCTGAAGTTCGAGCAGCTGTCCAGGCGCCGTGCCGTGCGGGTTGTCGAGCACGGTGGCCCCGCGGAGGACCAGAGCCTGCCGTCGATTCACGTCCGGCATCCGCATCCCACGACGCTCGAAGCGTCTCTTGATCTGTTCGACGATGGCCGTGTCTTCTTCGAGCGGCAGTTCGGTGACCATGGCCACGGCATTGCGCGTCAGGTCGTCATCGGTCGGCCCGAGTCCACCCGTGAGGACCACGAGATCGGCGCGAGCCAGCGCGTGTCTGCAGTGCTCCGCGATCGCGTCGCGATCGTCGCCAACAACGGTCTTGGAGCGGAGCACGATGCCGAGCGACGACAGCTTGTCTGCAATGAAGAGCGAGTTGGTATCGAGTCGCGTCGTCCCGAGCAACTCGCTACCGATGGCGAGGACCTCCGCAACCCGAAGCGGTCGGGATCCGCTCACGCGATCCAACCCGGAAGCAGCCACAGCGCAATCCGCAACGTTACGTTCGCGTAGACAGCCGCCATCGCATCGTCGGCCATGACGCCAAGCCCTCCGTGCAGGCGCTCGAGTCGGCCCGCAGGGTACGGTTTGATGACATCAAAGATCCGAAACAGCAGGAATCCCAGAAGCGCACCCGACCAGCCAACCGGGACGAACAGGAGGGTGATCAGCATTCCGACGACTTCGTCGATGACGATCGGGCCAGGATCAATTCCGCCGAAATACCGTTCGGCTACGGTGCCGGCCCAAACGCCCGCTGCAAACAGCGCGACGATGGCGACGACTTCGACGACCGGCGATTTCGACCACCAGACAAGGGCATACACGGCGAGGCCAGCCAACGAACCAACTGTGCCAGGCGCGAAGGGAAAGTACCCGGAGTACCCGACGGTCGCGACGAACACGGCGAACCGCGTCACGCCCGTACGACGCGGGTATCGGCGAGACGATCGTGAAGCGCCCGGCGGTCCTGGCTGAAGAAAGCGGGGATGTAGCCCAAACCGGCTGTGAGGATGGAGACGAGACACGCGGCCGCACGCAGCACGGCGCTGCCGAACGTCACGCGTGCGTTGCCGGCGTCGCGTTCGGGTATCGGCACGACCCGAATCCCGAGCGCCATTTTGCCGATTGTCTGACCGCTCGCGACGGTGAAGCTGATGAGATACCCGCCGGCCAGGAGCAGGAGAAACGCTCCGAGTGGCACCGGTGGAAGGGCGCGCAAATCGGCTGCCGTCAACCCGCACACGCGCAAGGTCAGGTAGACCACCGCGACATCAATCGACGCGAGCAGCACAGCATCGATCAAGCCGGCCGCTATCCGCGGCAGGAGCTTCGCCGTGGTTGAATCTGTCGACTCGTCGGCTTCCTCCGAAAGGATCAACCCGCCACGGCGTCGAGTGGACGACCCTGCGAACTCGAGCTCCAAAGTGGCGGTGTCGGGAATGTGAGTCCGTTCGCGCACCGGAGCGGATCGCCGGACAGCGAGCGGCGGCCGCGGAGGGGCTGCGGCTGGCAGGTTCGGCCGCTCGGCGGGAGCCCGCGAAAACAGCGGCAGATCGGAGGCCGTGTCCGGAGCCCGCGGCGGAACGGGACGCGCAACCTCGAGGGCAAAATCTGCCAGTGGACCTTCCGGTGTGGCCGATGCGATTGGCAAGTCCGGGGTGACCGTTTCGGCGGTGAGAGAAAAATCGTAGCCGCAGTTCCGGCAGCGGTCGCCGCTCTCAAAGCTGATGTAGTGGCACTTCGGACATCTCATCGCAGGTGCTTCACTGTGGCGGCGAAGATCCGGCCGGACTGCCCGATCGGCGCGACGCCCTGGCCGCCGTCAAGAGATCCTGTTGGATGCCGGCGCGGAGTTCGTCCGCCTGCTCCTGCAACCGATCGCCGTACCCGATCGCGTCGAGAGCGCCGAGCGCCTCGCGCAGATGCCCACGAGCGCGAAGCGCACGGGCACGGGAAAGCGACAGCTCGGAAGCCGTCGGTACCGGCAGCGGCTCCTCCGGTCGCGCGGGCGTCGTCGCGCGGGTGTCGCGCACGAGGCCGAACCACTGCGCTCCCTGATCGCCCAGCGTCATGAGCCCGAGTGCCGCGAGCAGGACTCCACCGACGACGCCGGCAACGATCCACAGGAGCCGCGAGCCGCCGGCATGGTCTGCCGACGAAACCGGAAGCTCGCGCCCGCTACGCGCGACATGGCGTGCCGTTTCCACGTTCAGCGGCGCAGTCTCGAGCCGATCGATCCGCTGCAGCAGCGCCATGGCCTCTTCGCCGCCCGCGCCGCGATCGAGCGCCGACTTCAGCAGCGCTCGCGCCGCCGTCTGATCTCCTCGTTGGAACGCCGCCACTCCGGTGTGCAGCAGTTCCTCGCCCTCACGCTGTCGCTCGGCTATCGCGCTTCTGGCGCGCTCGATGTACGCCCGGGCGCGAGCATGTCCCCGATCCAGAAAGAGCACACGCGTCCAGACGTTGACGGCCAGGTCGTGCTGTCCGGAAAAGTAATGGTCGAGGCCGGTGAGGAGAAGCTCTTCGACTCTGGCGTCACGATCGCGATCCGCTCCCTCCGGGGAGGCAGGTGGTCGGCCGGATCGAAGCGGGTCGGTCATCCGAAGTCCAAATGTCTTCGCAGAGTCCGTGGGATTATAACTCCCAACGTCGGACAACGTAACTACTTTGCGCTTACGCTTGTCAGTCGCTGGTCGCTGGTCGCTGGTCCGGCTGACGGCTCGTCAGTCGTCAGTCGCCAGTCAGTCGCCAGTCAGTCGCCAGTCAGTCGCCAGTCAGTCGCTGGTCAGTCGCAGTTTCTCCTCCAGAATCTGTCCGGTGCTGAAGCGTTCGAGCTGCAAGTAGTGCTCGGCGGCCGAGACGAGCGCGCCAGACGGGACCAGTCCCACGATTTCGCTCTCCAGAATGGTCACGCCATATCGAGCCGCTTCGCGCTTGACGGCTTCGAAGACGCGGAAGATCGGTGTTTTCTCGTAGTTCGTGAGATTCATCGAAACCTGTACCAGATTGCGTTCCTCCACTCTTATCCCCATTGCCTTCACGTAGCGAAAGCCGCCGCTGCTCTGACGGATCGCGGCGGCGATTTTTTTGGCGACATCGAGACGATCCGTGTTCAGGTTGATGTTGTACGCGATGAGCGGCATTCGCGCGCCGATGACGGACGCGCCGGCCGATGGGTGGGGCGATGAGGGCCCGTAATCCGGGGCCCAGCCGGGCTGCGCCATTTTCATGGCCAGTCCCTCGAATTCGCCGCGACGGATGTCTTCGAGGTTCTTCCTCAGCGGATTCTCGGATGCTTCTTCATACAGGTACACGGGTACTCGGAACCTCTCGGCGACGGTTGCCGCAACATCTCTCGCGAGAGCCACGCAGTCGCTCATCGCGACCCCTTCAATCGGTACGAAGGGGACAACGTCCACGGCGCCCAGGCGAGGATGCTCGCCGCGGTGCGCTCGCAGGTCGATCGCATCGAGTGCCGCCGCAAACAGTGCCAGGATCCCGGCTTTGAGTTTTGTGGAATCACCAGCCAGGGTCAGGACCGATCGGTTGTGCGAGGCGTCGGACGAATAGTCGAGAACCCGAACGCCCGTGTGCTGGATGTCCTGAACGAACCGTTCGATCACGGCGGGCCGTCGCCCCTCGCTGACATTTGGGATGCATTCGATCACGGGCATAGTGGGGTTTTATCACGGCCATCAGGTCGCGCCTCGCGACTCGCGACCAGCGACCAGCGACTGACAAGCGTCAGACGACTTCTTCCTCTCCCTCCACCTTCCGCGATGGCGCGATGCCGAACGCGCGCATCTTCCGATACAGATTGCTCCGCTCCACACCCAGCGCTTCTGCCGTTCGCGAGATGTTCCCTTGCTGCGCGGCAAGCGCCCGCAGGATGTACTCCCGTTCAAAACGCTCGCGCGCTTCGTGCAACGGCAGCGACGCGTCGCCGTCGACCGTGGCGCCCGGAAGACCGGAGTCGAGGAATCCGAGATCGGCGAGGGTGATCGTGTCCCCCGGCACCATGATCATCAGCCGTTCGATCACGTTGTGCAGTTCCCGCACGTTGCCGGGCCAGCGATAACTTCGCAGTCCGGCTGCCGCCCCGGGATCCAGTTTCTTGGGTCTGCGGCCATACTCGCGTGCGAGGTCCGCCATGAAGTGCTCGGCCAGCAGCGGCACATCATCTGCACGGTCGCGCAGAGGCGGAACGAAAATCGGAATGACATTCAGCCGGAAATAGAGGTCCTCTCGAAACCGTCCGGCGCGGATTTCGCCGGTCAGTTCCTTGTTCGTCGCGGCGAGCACGCGAACATCGACGCGCACGCCCGTGGCGCCGCCGACAGGTTCGACCACCTGCTCCTGCAACGCGCGCAGCACCTTGGCCTGTGTCTTCAGGCTCATGTCGCCAATCTCGTCGAGGAACAGCGTGCCCCCGTCCGCGAGCTCGAACTTGCCGCGGCGGTCGGTGACCGCGCCGGTAAAAGCCCCTTTGACGTGGCCAAACAGCTCGCTCTCGATGAGTTCCTCGGGGATCGCCGCGCAATTCACCTCGATGAAGGGGCCGCTGCGCCGGCGACTGAGCGAGTGAATACTCCGGGCAACCAGCTCCTTCCCCGTGCCGTTCTCGCCGTAAATCAGCACGCGACCGTTCGTCGGCGCCGCCATCGCCACCTGCTCCCGCAGCTGCGCCATGACGTAACTCTCGCCGACCATCGTCAGCCGCCGATCGACGTGCGCCCGGAGCGCCCGGTTTTCGGCTTCGAGCCGACGCTGGCGAACGGCGTTGCCGACCACGAGCACGGTCTTTTCGAGCGATAGTGGCTTCTCGACGAAGTCAAACGCCCCAAGCTTGATCGCGCGGACCGCTGATTCGATGTTTCCGTGGCCGGAAATCATGACGACGGGCGCGTCGACCCGACGCTCGTTGAGCCGCGTCAGCGTCGCGAGTCCGTCCATCCCTGGTAACCAGATATCGAGAACGATCACATCGTACGGCGCCCGCGAAACGCGATCGAGACAGGCTTCACCGCTCTCCACCGCATCGACGGTGTACCCCTCGTCCCGCAGCACACCGCTGAGCGCACTGCGAACGCCCGCCTCGTCGTCAACAATCAGAACCGACGGCTTCATCGCGTGTGGGTTTCCCTCTTGCTTTTCTCCGGTGCTCGCGGGGCCCCACCCCCGCTCGCCCGCGCGCGCTCGGCGGCGGCGCCTCGCTAGAGCCGCAGGCGCTTTTCCCTTTTCCCTTTTCCCTTTTCCCTTTTTCCCTACACCGGCAGTTCAATCACGAACCGCGTGCCCTGCGGCTCATTGTTCTGCACATCGATCGCGCCGCCGTGCTCAGCGACGATGCGCCGCACGATGGCGAGACCAAGTCCACTTCCGCGGCGTTTCGTGGAGTAGTACGGCATGAACAGCTTCTCACGGTCCGCTGCCGGGATGCCCGGACCATTATCCGCAACGATGACACGAACGACGCCGTTCACCGCGTCGCGATGCGTCTCGACCACGATCCGTGGAGCGTCTCCGTCCGGCCGCGGCGCTGCGTGCGTGCCTCCCAGCGCTTCGACGGCGTTGTCTACCAGATTGATCACGACTCGGCGGATCTGCTCCACGTCGACGCGCACGGTCGGTAATCCCGCTTCGAATCGCGGCGCTATCGTGATTTGCCGGAACAAGCCGTTGTATAGCGCCAGCGTTTCGGTCAGGACTGCGTTCAAGTCGGAGGGGACCGTCTTCGGCGCCGGCATCCGGGCAAACTGCGCAAACTCGTCAACCAGCGCCTTGAGCGATTCGACTTCACCAACGATCGTTGTCGTACATTCCTCGACCAGTTCCCGCGACGCGGGTGGTGCGGCGGTGAAATGGCGGCGCATCCGTTCGGCGCACAACTGAATCGGAGTCAATGGGTTCTTGATCTCGTGCGCCAGCCGTCGCGCGACGTCGCGCCACGCCGCGACACGCTGCGTCCGGATGAGCGGCGTCACATCGTCGAAGACCAGAACGCCGCCTTGGAGGCTCCCGTCCTCGCCCTGAAGCGCGGTCGCCGCGGCCGCCAGGTGGAGTTCGCGTCCTTCGCGCGCCAGCGCGAACTCCTGCGCGCCGGGCACAGTGCCTCCCCGGCTGTTGTGCAGCAGCGACGCCAGCGGCTTGAGATCTTCGCGTTGGAATACATCCTCCGCGTGTGTGCCGACGACAGAACGGTCGACGTCGAGCAGGCGCAGCGCAGCCCCGTTGATTGTTTCGATGCGGCCGTCAGCCGCGATCGAAATCACTCCGGTCGCGATGCGTTCCAGGACTGTCTCGATGTAGCGGCGCCGTTCGTCCAGCTGCAGGTTCTTCCGCTCCAGATCGACGCGCGAGCGTTCGAGCTTCCGCTGACTGGCGGCAAGCTCCCCGGCCATCGTGTTGAACGCCTCGACCATCGAGCCGAACTCGTCCCGAGTCTCGGGCTCGATTCGGTGGTCGAGGTGTCCCGCACCGATCTCGCGTGCACCCGCGGCGAGCATTTGCACCGGGCGGGTGATCCGTTTCGCCAGGTAAAGCCCCATCCACGTCGCGCTGACGAGAATCATCAACGTCATCATCAGGAACAGCGAGAGATAAGTGCCTTGTAATGGGCGCATCAACACGCGCAGCCGGCTATAGTCCTCATACGCGGCGGTGATGCGCTGGAAGTGCGCCGCCAGCTCGCCGGTCAAATGGTCGCTGGCGACGACCACGCCGACCGGACGACGTGTGGACGGGTCGATGATTCTGGCGCCGGCGCGCACCAGTTCGCCGCCGCCGTCGAGCGGTTCATGAGCCGTGGTGTCCGTTCCGGCGGCGACCCGAGCGGCGAGCAGATCCGCGGAAGCCCGCAAGTGCCCCCTCGGTAACGCTGGTGACTGCGCCGCAACGAGCGGCACGGGTTGGCCGTCACGCCCGATCGAATAGACCTCGACGAGACCGATGCGTCCCTGCCGAACCTCACGTTCGATTACCGCGCGGACGCTGTCTGCGTCCCCAGCCTGCACGGCCGTGGCCAAAACGGCTCTCGCCAGTTCGTTGGCTTGTTCGAGGACCACGGCCTCGCGCTCACGGTAGTAATCGCCGGCGATTCGGTTCGCCGAACTCAGCACGTCATCGACCGGTTGCGCCACCCACTTCTGGGTGCTGCTGCGTATGAGCTCGCCGCCCACGATCAGCACCAGCACGGAGGGCACGATCGTCAGGCCCAGTAGCGCGAGCACGAGCTTCGCGCGAAATCGCGAAAACGGCAGGCCTCGGCGGCGCTCGACGACGAGCTTGACGACGTTGCGCGCCAGCACGAACACCAGGGCCAGCAGCATCGTCAGATCGGCCGCGGAGAGCGCGTAGAGCACGACTTCGGTCAGGAAGTCGGGATTGAGTTCGGCAGAGCGATCCGCGAGAGTCACCATCGCCACGAGCGCGGCGAGCAGAACGACGATCCCCAGGAGGATCAGACGCGGGTTGTCGCGAAAGGGGCGACGCTCAGATGTTTCTCTCGCCGGCACCCCGCGCGGCAGCGCGGGGCGACCGACGTCGCGCACGGTCGTGGCCATGGGGCTTACCGAAGGAACGTGAACTTTGCGAGGCCGGCGACGTCGCTCCCCTGCCAGGGCCAGACGAACGACGCATTGCGCGGGGTCGTGCGAGCGCGGACGCGGAGGTAGTACTCGGCGTTGGTTTCGAGCGTCGTGTTGCTGAATAGAGGCAGCTTGTCGAAGTTGGTGAGCCAATCTCGAACGTCCTCTTCCCGTTCGAGCACCTCGACCCTGTCCATCCGTCCATCCCAGCGGCGGGTGACGTGGTAACGGCGCGCCAGATTGTCGTAGCGAACGCCCGCCGACACCGTGGACGATGCCATCGTGCGATCGATCCAGAGCGCCGCGCCGCGCTTCAGCTCGACGTCGTAGATGAAAGTAATCGTGAGACCACTGTGGATCGCCGCGCGCACGTCGTCGGTAAACACATCGCTCAGACGAAAGGTCACCAGGACGCGGTCGTCGCGGGTGAGCGGCGTGACCTGAATCGTCTGAGCGTTGACCGACGCCGGCACCACGATTAACGCCAGCAGCAGCGCCCCGCGCCGTAAGAACGACATCATCCCTTCGATTCCCTCGTCTTCTGAAGCTCGTCCACTTCGTGCTTGAACTGCCCGACGTCCCTGAATTGACGGTACACCGACGCGAATCGGACGTACGCCACCTGATCCAGCCGTCGCAGTTCCTGCATCAACCGTGTGCCGATCTCCTCCGTCGTCATCTCGCGATCGGGACGCTCCTGCAGATCGGCTTCGATCCGATCGGCAATCGCCTCGAGCTCCTGCACGCTGACCGGACGCTTCTCGCAGGCGCGCAGCAGACCGGCCACCAGCTTCTGCCGTTGAAAGGGCTCGCGGTTCTGATCCTTCTTGATGACGCGATACTCGATCTCTTCGATGCGCTCGCGACTCGTAAACCGTTTCCCGCACGAAAGGCACTGACGACGCCGGCGAATGACGTCCCCTTCGCGACTTTCGCGTGAATCAACGACTTTGTCTCCCACATGGGCGCAAAACGGACATCTCATCGCGCCGCACCGGCCAGCGACTCGCTTGGCGCTCGGTCGGGCGACTCCGATTCTCCCGGGCCTGTCAGACCGTCCGGTGGCGGTTCGCGCGTCTGCGCCGCCAGCGACCGCGCGCGCCCGAGCGTCAGCCCCTCACGCGCCATGAAGACGATCCCCAGGAGCGTGACGGGAACGAACGAAATCGCGTGGAGCACGATCGCCCCGCCAACTGCCCGATCGTCGGGCGCGGCAAAAAATGTCTGCACCGCGATCTGATACGCCGCGTGGAAGCCCCCGATCGCACCCGGCGTGGGCATCGCCACCCCGACCACCAGCAGCATCGTCACGAGGAACGATCCCGCAAACGGAAACGTAATATGAAACGCCAGGGATGTCAGCCAAATCCCTGCGGCAATCGACAACCAGATCGGAAAGGACCACGCCAGCGCCACCAGCAACCGCCCCGGTTGACGCATCACGGCGAGCCCCTGAGCAAACGATTCCACGAACCTTGCCAGCAGCCGGGCCAGCCTGGCCGGAAGAATCCGTTCGACCTGGAGCGCCCACCGGCCCATACGTTCGGGGTGGCGGGCCAGGGTGAAAAAAAGCGCCAATCCGATAACCGCTGCCAGCGCCGCGAGCTGACCGCCGACTTTGACTCGCGTCAGGGCCGCGGGGTCGCCCGAAACGCTACCCTGGTCCATCGTGGCCACGAAGACGCCGAAAAGAAGGAGCACGGTGACCAGATCCAGCAACCGCTCGAGGATGATCGTGGCAAACGCCGCTGTCGCGCTGAGGCGCTCCTTGCGCGCCAGCAAGTATGGGCGGATGACCTCACCGGCTCTGGCTGGCAGCAGGGAACTGGCGGCAAAACCTATGACGGTGGCACGAAATACGGGGCCGAACCTGGCGTGCCCTATCGGGGCCAACAGATACTGCCATCGCATCGCCCGCAGCACATACGTCACGGCAGTGACGAGAAGCGCAAGACCGAGGAAATCGGGACGCGCGCGGCGCGTTTCGGCCCACACGCCCGCCATATCGGCATTCCGAAAGAAGAACGCCAGCAGCCCGAACGTGAGCAGAAGGATCAGAGCGGTGCGGACGCGAGCGCGCATGCGATCGGACAGTCGGGATTAGAATCCGAAATTATGGCGGGAGGTTTCGAAGCTCCCGACGAACTCTACTACAGAAATTGTCGGCAAGTCTATGGGAAAACGTGAGTTACTGCTGATCGTCGCGTTCGTGATCGTGGGAGCGGTCGTCTATCAGGCGACGGCCCCTCCAGCGGGTCCGAATGAACGCAGGTTCTCGCTTTCAAAAATCGTCGACCACCTGCGGCGCGAAATGCGCGGAAATCGGGCGCGGGCGGAGGAAACGAAGGTTATTCCCCTTGAAATCACTGCGACGACCACGGAGATCCGGGTGGCCGGCTTTTTTGTCGAGCTTTCCGTCACCGGCGAAAACCGAGCCGGCGTCGAGGCACGGTTCCACGTCTCTTCCAACGGCTACGACGAAGCGGAAGCGAAGAGTCTCGTCGGCCAGACCCAACTCATCGTGGACCGTGCCGGACCCGTTCTGCGGTTGACCTCCAAATACCCGCAAGGAGGGCGGCAGGAAGGGAGATTGACGTTGCTCGTGCCGGCCCGGCTCGTTGCCCGGATCGATCAGGGATCACCCCGCACGTCGATTCTCAATCTCGCTGGCGTGGAGATGCCAAACCTTCGTGGCGAGACGTCAATCAAGCACATTTCGGGTCGCGTCACGCTGACCCACCGCGCCGGTCGACTGCTGATCGAAGACGTGGCGACACTCAAGCTGACTACGCGCGGCAGCGACGTGACCGTGACCAACGTCAAGGCGGACGCCTCGTTCGCGGTGCAGTCGGGCGAATTGACGGCCACGTCACTCGGTGGTCCCATCGATGTCGAGTCCCAGAGTTCGTCCGTGACGTTGCGAAAGCTCGAAGACGCTCGAGGTCCGCTGCGCGTGAATGCCGTTGGCGGTTCGATCACGCTTGATGGTTTGGCCGGCGACGCGCGCATTGACGGACGGAATGCTGAAATCGATATCACGATGGCGAAGGCTGCAACCATCGCCGTCTACAGCGAAGGAGACGAACCCATTCAACTGACGCCGCCGCCGGGCGGTTTCACGCTCGACGCGGTCGTCAGTCACGGACGGCTCGCGCTGCCCGAGGGTTTCGACCCCCGAGTCACGGTCGCCGCGGCGGAGAACGACTCGGAACAGCGCGCGAATGGCGCCGTGCGCGGTGGCGGACCGACCATCACCCTGCGCGCGAACCGCGGCGACATCAGGATCCGGCCGCGCGAAGTGAAGACCTCCCAGCGCTGACACTCGCCATTTGACCTTCCCGGCGGGCGCCTGTAAGCTTCCGTCCTTCCGCTTCCAACGGAAGCGCCGCGGCACTCTGTTGAAGGCTGACCTTCGAGGCGAATCGTGCTCTCCACCGCTCCTCTTCTTGAAACTGCACTCGACGGATTGACCCTGCATCGCCGCGGCAAGGTTCGCGACGTCTACGAGCTCGACGGCGGGCTTCTCATCGTCGCAACCGATCGCATCTCCGCGTTTGATTACGTCCTCGGTTCGGGAATCCCGGACAAGGGTAAGGTGCTGACGCAGCTCTCCGCGTTCTGGTTCGAGCGCATGGGCGATCTGGTGTCGCATCATGTGATCGCGATCGACCCCGACCGGTTTCCGTCAGCTGCCCGTCGTCACGCAGACGTGCTTCGCGGTCGGGCGATGTACGTGCGCCGGACCGAGCCGGTGCCGATCGAATGCGTCGCGCGCGGATACCTGTCCGGATCGGGATGGAAGGAATATCAGCAGACCGGTCGAGTGTGCGGGATCGATCTGCCGTCCGGACTGCGCGAATCCGATCGGCTGCCCGAACCGATCTTCACACCGGCGACCAAGGCCGAAACCGGTCACGACGTGAACATCAGCGAAGCGGAGGCCGGACGCCTGGTCGGCGCTGACCTCATCGCGCGGCTGAAATCACTGACGCTCGAGATCTACCGTCGCGGCGCGGCTCACGCCGAGTCGAAAGGCATCATCGTCGCCGATACGAAATTCGAGTTCGGGCTCGTCGGGTCGGAAATCGTGCTCATCGACGAAGTGCTCACGCCCGACTCGTCCCGTTTCTGGCCGCGGGCGCGGTACACACCGGGCCAGGGTCAGCCGAGCTTCGACAAGCAATACGTCCGCGACTATCTCGAAGAGATCCGCTGGAATAAGCAGCCTCCCGTCCCCTCGTTGCCCGATGAGGTAATCCGCCGGACCCGCGACAAGTACGTGGAAGCGTTCCGGCTCTTGACCGACCGCGAGTTGCAGTAGACGTCGTGCGCGATCAGCTCGAACGGCTCGTTCAGGAAATGCTCGACCGGGGCGTTCTCTATGACGACGCCCGGCGCGAGTTCGAGAAAGTATTCATTACTCGGGCCTTACAGCGTTCCAAGGGAAACGTCGGGAATGCCGCCGACCTCCTCGGCCTGCACCGCAACACGGTGGCGAGAAAGATGACCGAGTACCGGATCAAACGGAGCTGATTAGCACTCCCCTGCTCCGACTGCTTGACAAGAACTGCCGGTTGGATAGAATTAGCAGTCGGACCTGCTGATTGCTAAGCCTGCTGTGAGGTCGCGCTCCGGCGCGAGTCGAACGGCCGCAGGGCCTACACGGCTTCATTTGGGATATGCCGGGTTTACCGCTTCACCCATCAACCAGACTGACGGAGGAGTAACTACCGCCATGGCTACCGCTACGCAGACCACCGTGAGAATCCGGCCCCTGCACGACCGCGTCATCGTGCAGCGCCTCGAAGAGGGGGAACAGAAGGTCGGAGGCATCATCATCCCCGACTCGGCCAAGGAAAAACCGCAACAGGGACGCGTCATCGCCGTCGGCAAAGGCAAGGTCGAAAAGGACGGCAAGGTAACGCCGCTCGACGTCAAGGAAGGGGACACGATCCTCTTCGGCAAGTACTCGGGTCAGGAGATCAAGCTCGATGGTGAGGAGTATCTCATCATGCGGGAAGAAGAAATTCTCGGCGTCATCACGAAGTAGAGTTCTTCCGCCTGGAGGCGGAAGCCACAGAGTCACAAACGGAGATAACAAGCAATGGCGAAGCAGATTATTTACGGTGAGGATTCGCGCCAGGCAATTCTGCGCGGCGTGAACAGCCTCGCAAACGCGGTCAAGGTGACGCTCGGCCCGAAGGGTCGCAACGTTGTGCTCGACAAGAAGTTCGGGTCCCCCACCATCACCAAGGACGGCGTGACGGTCGCGAAGGAAATCGATCTGAAGGATCCGCTCGAGAACATGGGCGCTCAGATGGTGCGCGAAGTCGCGAGCAAGACCTCGGACATCGCTGGCGACGGCACGACCACCGCCACGGTTCTGGCGCAGGCGATCTTCCGCGAGGGCGCGAAGAACGTGGTCGCCGGCGCCAACCCGATGGAACTCAAGCGCGGGATCGAGAAGGCGGTCGAAGTCGTCGTCAACGAACTGAAGAAGCTTTCCAAGCCGGTATCGGGGCAGGCGATCGCGCAGGTCGGCACGATTTCGGCCAACAGCGACGAGACCATCGGCAAGATCATCGCGGAAGCGATGGAGAAAGTCGGCAAAGACGGCGTCATCACCGTCGAAGAGGCCAAGTCGATGGAAACCTCGCTCGAGGTGGTCGAAGGCATGCAGTTCGATCGCGGCTACCTCTCGCCCTATTTCGTGACGGATCCGGAGCGCATGGAAGTCGTGCTCGAGAATCCGGTCATCCTCATCCACGAAAAGAAGATCAGCTCGATGAAAGATCTGCTGCCGCTGCTCGAGCAGGTGGCGCGCGCGGGCCGTCCGCTGCTCATCATCGCGGAAGACGTCGATGGCGAAGCGCTTGCCACGCTGGTCGTGAACAAGCTGCGCGGCACGCTGCAGGCTGCTGCGGTCAAGGCTCCGGGCTTCGGCGATCGCCGCAAGGCCATGCTCGAGGACATCGCGACGCTCACGGGCGGCCGCGCCATCACGGAAGACCTCGGCATCAAGCTCGAGAACATCAAACTCGATGACCTCGGCAAAGCGAAAAAGGTCACGATCGACAAGGACAACACGACGATCGTGGAGGGCTCGGGTCAACAGAGCGCCATTGAAGGACGGGTCCGCCAGATCCGTACCCAGATCGACGAAACCACCTCGGACTACGATCGCGAGAAGCTGCAGGAGCGGCTCGCGAAACTCGTCGGCGGCGTGGCCGTCATCAAGGTCGGGGCCGCAACCGAGACCGAGATGAAGGAGAAGAAGGCGCGCGTCGAGGACGCGATGCACGCGACGAAGGCTGCGGTCGAGGAAGGGATCGTCCCCGGCGGCGGCGTGGCGCTCATTCGCGCGGGCAGGGCGCTCGATTCGCTGAAGCTCGACGGCGACCAGCACGTCGGCGCCGAGATCATCCGCAAGTCAATCGCCGAACCGCTGCGCTGGATCGCCACCAATGCCGGCCAGGAAGGCTCCATCGTCGTCCAGCGGGTGAAGGACGCGAAGGGAGAGGAAGGCTACAACGCGTCGACTGACAAGTACGAGAATCTGGTGTCGGCGGGCGTCATCGACCCGGTCAAGGTCGTGCGCACGGCGCTCCAGAACGCGTCATCGATCGCATCCCTGCTGCTCACCACCGAAGCGCTGGTCTCCGAGATCCCCGAGGAGAAGAAGGAAGCGCCGGCAATGCCGGGCGGCGGCGGAATGGGCGGGATGTATTAGTCGAGCTTCGCGCGTCAGTCGCTAGCCGCTAGTCGTGCTCGGCCGGCCGGAACGAATCCGGCCGGCCTTTTTTCTTTACGAGCCGATTCGAGGCGCCAAGCCCATGTTGTACATGATGAAGGCATAGATGTCGGCGACGGTCTCGAGCTGCTTTTCGAGATTGCTCGCGCCGTGGCCAGACTTCGTCTCGATCCGTATCAGTACGGGATTTTCGCGGCTGGCCCGTTCCTGAAGCGTGGCGGCGTACTTGAACGAGTGGGCCGGGACCACGCGATCGTCGTGGTCGGCGGTCGTGATGAGCGTCGCCGGGTATTTCACGCCCGCCTTGATGTTGTGCAGCGGCGAATATGCGTACAACGCCGCGAACTCGTCCGCATCGTCACTCGAACCGTAGTCTGCAATCCAGTTCCAGCCGATGGTGAACTTGTGGAAGCGCAACATGTCCATCACGCCGACCTGCGGGACGGCGACGCGGAACAGTTCGGGTCGCTGGTTCATCACAGCGCCCACCAGCAGCCCGCCATTTGACCCGCCATTGATGGCAAGCTTGTCGGACGAGGTGTACTTGTTCGCGATCAGCCACTCGGCGGCGGCGATGAAATCGTCGAACACATTCTGCTTCTTGAGCTTCATTCCCGCCTTGTGCCAGGTCTCGCCGTACTCTCCGCCGCCGCGAAGGTTCGCCGACGCGTAGACGAACCCCTGTTCGAGCAGCGCCAAACGGGCGGCACTGAACGTCGGCGACTGGACGATGTTGAATCCGCCGTAGGCGTAGAGCAGCGTGGGATTCGTGCCGTCGAGTTTCAGACCCTTGCGGTGCACGAGGAACATCGGGACGCGGGTGCCGTCCTTGCTCGCATAAAACACCTGCCTGGTTTCATATCTGGTCGCATCGTAGTCCGGCACGGTCGGGCGGCGGAAAACCGTGCTCTTGCGGGAGGCGATGTCGTATCGATAAATCGTGGGCGGGACGTTGAGCGAGTTGAACGTGTAGAACACAAACGGCGTATCCCGCTGGCCGCCAAAGCCTCCAGCCACGCCGGGCCCGGGCAGCGTCACCTCGTTTTCGAGCCGGCCGTCCAGACTATGGACTTCCGCTCGCGTGGTGACGTCCTTCAAATACGTGGCGAAGAGCTTCCCCCCGGCGGTGGTCGCGCTCTGCATGGGCTCGGGACGCTCGGCGAGTACTGTCTTCCAGTTTGATTCGGCCGGCTGTTTCGGATCGATTCTTACGACCCGCCCATTCGCTGCGCTCCGGTTGGTCTCGATCAGCAACGCATCGCCGACGTTGTCGATGACTCCGAACGAATCGTCTCCAATCTCCGGAATGAGCGGCGTGAATTCGCGCTCTCCCTTCGATAGATCGCGGACGAACAAGGCGTTGCCATCCTTCCCCTTCCCGCGATCGGAGATGCTCAATATCGCGAAGCGCTCGTCCTCTGTGGTCTCGACGATGTGGAAGCGCTGGGGGTTCTTCGGATCCTGATAGATGATGGTGTCGGCTGACTGCGGCGTGCCGAGCCGATGGTAGTAGACGAGATGGTTTTCGTTGACGGAGGCCTTCTCTTTGCCCTGCTCCGGTACGGGATAGCGGCTGTAGAAGAATCCGTCGCCGTGCCACGCGACCCCCGATACCTTGACCCATTCGAGGCTGTCTTCCAGCGTCTTCTTGGTCGCCAGTTCCATGACTCGAAATTCCTGCCAGTCCGACCCGGCCCGCGACACGCCGTAGACGGCGTACTTCGCATCCTTCGACGGAGCGAATACCGCCAGGCGATCCGTCTTCTCCTTGAACACACCATTGGGCGTATTGGGATCGATCAGCACTTCCGGCGTGCCTTCCAGTCCTTTCTGGATGTAGAGCACGCTCTGGTTCTGCAGCCCTTCGTTCTTGCTGAAGAAGAAGTACGGCCCTTTGCGCGAGGGCGCCGAGTAGCGTTCGTATTTGTTCAGCGCCAGGACACGCTGGTGCAGCTGTTTGCGGAAGGGAATCTTCTCGAGATACGGCAAGGTGACCTTGTTCTGCGCCTCGACCCACGCCGCAGTTTCCGCCGACGTGTCGTCCTCCAGCCAGCGATACGGATCCGGCACCTTGACGCCGTGATACGTGTCCACCTGGTCCACTTTGCGCGTCGACGGATACGGCGGCTGCTGGACGGTGAGCGCGGAGACAGTCGCCAGCAATGCTGCCGCGGACGTGGCTGTGAACCAACTCTTCCTGTGCGCGTGTCGTGGCATTTTGGTCCTCGCTATTTCAACTCGTTCAAAAACTTTCCCAGTTCGCCGCTCCAGAGATCCGGCAGCGAGTGAGTGCCATGGCCGCGAGTCCGTTCCGAGATCGGAATCAGGAGGAATCGTCCTCGCTTCACCTTCTTGATGAGCGTCTCCATCATCGGCAACTCCGGCGGATTCACGAAGTCGTCCGCCGAATTGATCGCGAGCAGCGGCGCCGTGATCCGATCGAGGTGCGCCGATGGATCGTAATCCTCAGATGCCCTGAAGTAATAAATCATGTCGTTGGCATCGCTGCTCCGTGCCCGCGCGGCGATCTGTCCGGCTAACCACTTATCGGCTGCGGCCGCCGTCGGAAACTGCTTCTGCCATTGCAGCGGCACGCTCGTCGCCATCAGCAGGAACCCGATGGCGTTCGGAAGCCCTTGCGGCTGCTCGGTGTACTCGCCGTTCTTCCACGTCGGATCGCTGACGATCGCATCGACCAGCAGCTTCCGCCACACACGATTGCGGCCCGCGATCTCCACCGGGTTGCTCGCGAGGGGGACCAGTCCATCCATGAACCCGGGGAACATGTACCCCCAGATCCAGGTGTGCATGCCACCCATAGACGTCCCCATCACGAGGCGCAGATGCGACAACCCAAGCCCACGCGTGACGAGTGCGTGCTGCAATCTGACCATGTCCGTATACCGGTATCCGGGAAATTTCATACGCAGGCCATCGCTCGGCTTGGTTGATTGTCCGTGCCCGATGTTGTCGGGCAGGATGATGAAGAAGCGCTCGGCATCGAGCAGCTGTCCCTTGCCAAAGAGCTTTCCCGCATAGCCGTCCGACAGGAAACCCCTCCCCGACCCGCCCGTGCCGTGAAGAATCAGCACGCCGTTTCGAACGAGTCCGTCTGCGCCCTTCGCCGGGGTTCCCAAGGTACGGTAATGGAGCTTCACTTCCGGCAACGTCTCGCCGCTTTCGAACCTGAAGTCCCGGACAACAAAATCTCCGTCGACCGGCGCCGGATACGATTGGGCGGCCGCTCGTGCCGCGCCGGAAAGAAGCAGCAAAACGGCCACAGACAAGCACATTCGCATCTCGCGCAGTATGCCACGAGATGGCGGCTCCCTCTGGCCCCGCGGCCGGAAACAGGTGCTGGGACGTGGTATAAACCTCACTCTGTTCTTGTCAGGATGGGAGGCTTCCTCATGTTCAATGTGCGCAGATTAGCCATGGCGCTGGCGCTGACGGTGGCGCCCTGCATCGCCCTTGCGCAGGATCCGCCGACGAGCGGCGGACAGGAACCACCTGCCGGCGGTGGCGGCCGCGGCGGCCGGGCCCAGGAACCTGAAATCAGACCGTACGAACGAGTCATCACGAAAGAAGCGAAGACCGATGAAGGCATCTTCATCGTCCATCGCATCAAGGATCGGCTCTATTACGAGATTCCAAAAGACAAGTACGGGCGCGAGTTCCTCTGGGTGAGCCAGATTGCGAAAACCACGCTCGGAGCGGGGTACGGTGGTCAGGCTGCCGGCAATCGCGTCGTCAAATGGGAGCGCCGGGGCGATCGGATTCTGCTGCGCGCGGTCTCCTACGACGTCGTCGCCGATCCGAAAACGCCGATCTCCAGAGCGGTCGGCGCCGCGAACTTCGAGCCGATTGTCATGGCCTTCAATATCGAAGCCCTCGGCAAAGACGACTCGGCGGTGATCGAAGTGACGCGACTCTTCACGACCGATGTGACGGAGTTCAGCGGCAGGATCAGGGTCGGCGCGAGGGCGTTTGACGCGTCACGGTCGTTTGTCGAGCGTGCTGTTTCATTCCCGGAAAACATCGAGGTTGAAGCGATCCACACGTATAACAATCCGCCGCAGGAACCCGGCGGCGGACGCGGTGGTCCTCCCGGCCCTCCGGCACCGGGCGGCGGACGAGGCGGCACGACGCTCCGACCAGGCAGTCACAGCGTGATCATGCACTACAGCATGGTGCTGCTCCCCGAAAAGCCCATGCAGGCACGTGTGTTCGATGATCGCGTCGGGTATTTCTCCACGAGCATGCTCGATTACGGCAAGGACGAGCATCGCGCACCGCAGCGCCGCTACATCACCCGCTGGCGCCTGGAGAAGAAAGACCCGAACGCGGCACTCTCTGAACCCGTGAAGCCGATCGTCTACTACATCGATCCCGCCACGCCGCCGAAGTGGGTGCCTTACCTCAAGAAAGGCGTCGAAAGCTGGCAGCCGGCGTTCGAGCTGGCCGGGTTCAGGAACGCCGTGATCGCGAAGGATGCGCCCAAGCCGGAGGAAGATCCCGACTGGAGTCCGGAGGACGCGCGCTATTCAGTGATTCGCTGGCTGCCGTCGACGATCGAGAACGCGTCGGGTCCGCACATTCACGACCCGCGGAGTGGAGAAATTCTCGAAACGGACATCCAGTTCTACCACAACGTCATGAACCTCGCGCGCAACTGGTATTTCGTCCAGGCCGGGCCGCTCGACCCGCGTGCGAAAACGCTCCCGTTGCCCGACGACCTCATGGGACGACTCATCGAGTACGTCGCGGCGCATGAAGTGGGCCACACGCTCGGGTTCCAGCACAACATGAAAGCGAGCTCGATGTATCCGGCCGCGAAGGTTCGCGATGCGAAGTGGGTGAAGGAAAACGGTCACACGCCGACGCTCATGGACTACTCGCGGTTCAACTATGTCGCGCAGCCCGAGGACAAGATCGGCGTCGAGGATCTCGTCCCAAAGATCGGTCCGTACGACAAGTGGGCGACGATGTGGGGCTACAAGCCGATCCCCGGCGCCACCACTCCCGAAGCAGAAAAGAAGACGCTCGACGAGTGGGCGCGGCAGCAGGACGGTACGCCGTGGTACAGGTTCTCCACTGAAGGCTCGGCTGGTTCGGACCCCGGCGAACTCACAGAAGCAGTCGGCGACGAGGATGCGGTGTCGTCCACAACGCTCGGGATGAAGAACCTCGAGCGGGTCGCAGCGATGCTCATCCCGGCAACGACCACGCGCACCGGCGAACCGTTCTCCGACCTCGAAGAGGTCTACGGCCGAATGCTCGGTCAATGGGCGCTCGAGATGAACCACGTCGCTGCCATCGTCGGCGGCTACAACTCGCAGCAGAAACATATCGGTCAGACTGGCGTACGGTTCAACCTGCTTCCTCGCGCGAAGCAGGAGACCGCCGTGAAATTCCTGATCGACAATGCCTTCAAAGCGCCGCGATGGGCGCTGAATCCGGACGTGCTGCGACGCATTGAGCCGGTCGGCGTGCTCGATCGGATCGAGGCGAGCCAGGCGCGCGTGCTCAATTCCTTGCTCAGCAGCGCGAGGGTCCTCCGCCTGGTCGAGCAGGAGGCGCTCGACGGTGCCGCCGCTTACGCGCCGCTCGACTTCCTCGCCGAAGTCCGCCGCGGCATCTGGAGCGAAGTCTACTCGGGGGGGCCGGGCGCCATCGACGCGTATCGACGAAACCTCCAGCGCACGTACGTCGAGACGCTGAGCAATCGCGTCAACGGCGCCCAGGCCGCGTCAGATGATGTTCGTGCCTTTTTCAGAGGTGAGCTGAAGATGCTCGACACGGATCTGTCTACCGCGATCAACCGGCAGACCGATCGCGCAACGCTCCTCCATCTGCAGGACGTGAGAACGCAGATCGCGCGGGCGCTGGATCCAACCGTCCAGGGCACGCCAGCGGGACCCCGGACCACGACGGAACTGGACGATGAGTCGCTGTTCGATGTGACGGCGGCGACGGATATGTGTTGGCGGGATTACGCGGTGGTGCCGCGGAAGCGGTAGGAGACTCGGGGCTCGGGGGCCGGATCCCGAGCCCCGACGCCGCTTCGCGTTAGCGCAGCGTGAAGGTCATTTCAATTTCGACAAGTACCGGCACCGGCTGACCTTGCCGGGTGCCCGGAATGAAGCGCCACTTCTTGACCGTTCTGATTGCTTCTTGATCCAGTCCAAACGTCGGATCGAGTGACCGCGTAATCTGTACGTTGCCGACGCTGCCATCGGGCATGACGACGGCCTCCAGCCAGACCGTGCCCTGGATTTTGGCACGCATCGCGTCGGCGGTGTACTGCGGCTTCACCTCAGTCAGAATCTTCGGACTCACGATTCCACTGCCGGGCCGATAGACGCCGCCGCCCGTTCCGCCGCCACTGCCTGGCCCAAGACCCGAGCCGGTGCCCGATCCTGCGCCGGTCCCGACGCCGCTGCCGGTCGAGGGCGCAGCCGGTAGACCTGACAGCGCCCCGGGCATCTCGGTGATCCCTGCGGCGGCGGTCACCGCCGGGATGTTCATTTGCGGTTGCGGGATGTCTTTCGGTGGCGCGGGGGTATCGATTTTCGGTGGTTTCGCGGCCGGAACTGTGATCTTTTCTTTCCCGGGCATTTCCGCTTTACGTGGCGGCTCTGGATTGCGGTTGCCACCTCCGCCGCCGCCGCCCGGACCCGGCTGATCGAGCCAGATGATGTCCTTGATCCGATCCTGCGTCTCGGGCGACACGATGTTCGGCACGCGGGTCAGGACGAGAATGACCGTCATGAACAGCGCGAGGTGCACGCCGAGCGACACGCCAAAGGCGTTACCAAAGCGCACCTTGGCGTTGGCGCCGCCGCTCACGTCGCCTGCGAGAAACCGAGCGTTGGGACTGTCGGCCTTGGGCGGGTCGGCCGTCCGGTGATCAGCAGTCAAGGGGACTGTAGTCATTGTGGCTGACCAAATCCGGATCCGCAAGCTGCAATAAGGGTGCCCCGGCTGAAGTGAGCATTTCGCGCACGAATTGCCCCGGTTGGGAAGAGTGGGCGTCCACTCCTTAGGACGTGCGACGTTAGCGGACAGTCGAAATTGCCGTCAGTCGTTAGCCCAGCGGGCCGTGTCAACCGCCGTGGCGCCGGCCTTTTGCAGGACTCCGCGAACGCGTTCGGGATCCGCATCAACCGCGTGCACACCAAGCAGCACTGCCCCAGATTCCACGGCTTGCTGGAGTGCCTCCGCTCGCGCCTCGGACAGACCAGCTCCGGAGAGCACAGAGGCCACACTGCCGGCGACATGCCCCGCTGCCTCACCGAGACCGGCCGAGAGCGGCCCGGCGGTGACGATCGGACCGATGCCTGGCATCACGAGGGCAATGGCGGCGAGAACCTGACCACCGAGCTCGCCGAGCCGCGCGGCCGTCCGCGAGTCCTCAATGTCCGCGCCCGGCGTTGCGTCCATCTGATCGGCGAGCACGCCTTCTTCATCGTGATTGCGAGCCACGACTGAAATGCGGTCGCGCGCCACGCCGATGCTGTGAAGCTCGCGCGCCGCCATAGCGGCGGCAGCGGGACTGTCGAAGAGCGCCAGGACCAATGGGTGGGACATTCGACGTATCTTACTCGCGTTCGTCGAACGGGTCGGGGGGGGCGGGAGGACGGGAGGTCGGGAGGACGGGAGAATGCGAAACTGGTAGCTGGTGGCTGAATGTCTCACTTTGATGTTGCGATCGTTGGCGCAGGGCCCGCGGGTTCGTGGGCTGCCTACCGCCTCGCCCGGTCGGGAGCGCGCGTGGCACTGCTCGACGCGAGCCACCCGCGCGAAAAGCCGTGCGGTGGCGGTATCACCGGCCGTGCGTTCGAACTCATCGCAGGGGCGGTTCCGGCGGCGGATCTCCCGGTCGTCTCTGTTCGGGCTGCATCGTTTGTTGCCGCCGGACGCGCCGCTGGCGTCTCGCTGCTGCAGGCGGACGCTCCTTCCGTCGCACTCGGAGTTGTAGGACGCCAGGCCTTTGACGGTGCACTGCTCGCGGCCGCCACTCGCGCCGGCGCCGAACATCGTCGGGTGAGAGTCACTGACGTCGAACGAACGGCATCCGTCTGGAGAGTGTCCTCTGCATCGGAACGTGTCACGTCAAACTGGGTCATCGGCGCCGACGGATCAACCAGCCTCGTGCGTCGGCGCGTCGCCCTTCCCTTTCCCCGATCTGAACTGTCTGTTGCCACGGGCTACTTCGTGCGCGGCGTGACAGGCTCCGACATTGCGGTGGACTTTGACGACACGCCAACCGGGTATGTGTGGTCGTTTCCTCGCGTCGATCATCTCGCCGTGGGCGCATGCGGTCAGGCGGACGCCGTGACAGCGCAGGCACTCCTTGCGCGAACTGCCGCATGGATCCGCCAGAACGTCAACGGCGGAAGGACTCTGGATCGGTATAGCTGGCCGATTCCGTCGCTGACGGAAGCCGCGCTGCACGCCGAGCGTCCGGCAGGTGAGGGATGGATGCTCGTCGGGGATGCCGCGGGGCTCGTCGATCCGATTACTCGCGAAGGCATTTACTTCGCACTGCTTTCGGCAGACCACGCGGCGACAAGCTTGGCCGGCGTCGCGCCGACCGCTCAGTACTGCCAACGGCTCCGCGACACCGTATACGACGAACTCGTTCGTGCTGCGCACCTGAAGGCACGCTTCTTCCGGCCCGAGCTTCTCGGATTACTCGTTCGTGCGCTCAACCGCAGCGCGCCAGTAAGAGCCATCATGGCTGACCTCGTCGCCGGTCGTCAGACATACGCTGGCCTGCGCCGCCGCCTGATCGGTACACTCGAATGGCGGCTGATGTTTGACCTGTTCCGCTTGTAGCAGACCCGACCTCCCGACCTCCCGTCCTCCCGACCTCACTTCGCGAGATATCCGTCTCGCGCGCGCACGCGGACGCCGGGGCGATTCACGGCGACATCAATCGATCGCCAGTTCTCCTCACCCGCCACGATGGAACGCGTGGGCGTGTAACCGAGCAAGTATTGATATCGGAGTTCGCGTGCAATGCCGCGCAGCGTCTCTGCGAGCAGTTTCGGCTGCACGTGGAACGACCGCCCGCCGGTGAGCGCCGCCAATTCGACAAAAAGCGATGGACGGGTGCGCCCCAGCGCAATGGGATACACCATGACGTCCGAGCGGCGAGCGCGACCGAGCGCTTCGGCTGCCGTCGCGGTACTGAAGCGATCGTCTCCGTCGGAGAGCAGCACCAGCGCGCGTCGACCTTTCGCGTCCTGCACGCCCTCGATTCCAGCGATGATCGCATCGTGCAGGCCCGTGTTTCCCCAGGAGTCGAGGCGGTCGAGCGCGGCATATTGCTCTTCGCGTCGGTTGCTTCGTGGCGCGACGGTCTCGACGGTCGAACCAATGGCGAGGACCATCGCCTCGTCCGACGGTCGCAGTTCACCCAGAAACGCCTTGGCGGCCGCCCGGGCCACGGCAAGCCGGCCCCCCGCGGCCATGCTGAACGAGCGATCCACGGCGACGGCCACGGAAAGTGGAAAATCCCCTGCGGCAAACGTCGAGATGGTCTGCAGCTGGTGGTCCTCCTTGATGACGAAATCGTCACGGGTGAGCCCCCTCACGAGCTCACCCGACTGATCGGTGACCGTGGCATACACCTCGACAACGTTCACGCCCGACGTGAATTGAGGCGCCGCGGGCACCGCAAACGCGAGGATTACGGCGATAAACACGGCCGCCAAGGTGGCCAGCCCCCTCGGGGAATCGGTGATAGAATCACATTTCACGTGTGAATAAGGAGCCGCCATGTTTGGCCACCTCGGGATTCCCGAGCTGATCGTTATCCTCTTCATCATCATCCTGATCTTTGGTGCGAATCGCCTGCCTGACATCGGGCGGGGGATCGGCAAGGGAATTCGAAATTTCAAAGACGCGACCAAGGAAGGCGCTCGCATCGAGACCAGCACCAAGGACGCGCGGCCGGTCGATCGCACCTAGACCAGAACTCTCGACTCGCCCACCCGGCGCGTCACGCGCTCCCGATCGAGGTACTCCAGCAGCGGAATCGCGAACTTCCGTGTCACTCCATAGCGTTCTTTGAAAGTCCCCACGTCCAGACGCACGGCCGTGCCGGCTGTTTTGAGCTTGCGCAGGTCCTCCTTCAGGGCCTCCAGTCGTTCGGCGTGAAACAACAGATTGTCAATCTTCACCAGCGTCCGTTGCCGGATGAGGAGGGCGAGCATCCGATCCGCTACGCGCTCATCGGCACGCACGGCCGCGCGCGCGGCTGCTTGATCGAGCGGCGCAAGGCCCGCGTCGAAATACAGCCGGACGAGCGCCTCTCGAATCCTTTGCTCCTCACCGGACAATGACACGGTATGTCCCGCGAGTGACAGACGCTCGCGCGACGAGATCGTCCCACTGGCGGCCAGTGGCTCGACAACGGCATCGAAGACGGCGGCGGGTGCCCGCGGCATCAGACGTTCACGCGCTTCTTCCCGGTGCAAGCCCTCGGACAATGGATCGGCCGCATGGTGTGCCTCGAGTGCCGTCACGAGCGTATTGGCGGCTCGTTTCAGCAACTCCTGCGACACCAGCAGGTCGCCGATCACCGCAATCCGGCCGGCGGCAACGAGCCGAGCGACGACTTGCGCACTGTCGTCCGGTGACAGGCCGGCGCGGCTCAGTACGGCCGGCCGCGGCAGTCCATGAAAGCCGCGCTCCTCGATAAACGTCATCAAGACTTCGGCTGGCGCGACTGAGGGTTGGACTCGGCGGAACCGGGCTAGACCGGAGGAGGTGCGGATAGCTCCTCGAGGGGGTTCGGGATCGAGAACACTTCCGCCCCCGATGGTCATGGGCGGCGAGTACGCACGGAGGATGAACCGATCGCCACGCGTCACCACCGCAGGCCGCTCGAGTCGTAATCGAGCCTGCGCCGATTGTCCCGGTTGAATCTCGACGAGTGGATCGCTCGCGGGCCCCTCGTCGCCGCGCCCGGCCAGCGCAATCCGGCCGATCAGCTCACTGGTGCCCTGATGAAAGCGGACGCGTGCGCCATGACGCAGCGGTTTTGATGCCGGCAACAGATCGACGACCACGTCGAGTCTCCTGGTCGGCGCGAAGGAACCCGGCGTGCAAAGGGTCACACCGCGTTCGATGTCGGTGACGTTGATGCCGGCGAGGTTTACCGCCGTCCGCTGCCCCGCTTCTGCGGACGACTCCTGGTGCCCGTGCACCTGAAGACCGCGAACGGTCGCCGCCAAGGACCCTGGCAACAGCGAGACCGATTGTCCCTCTCGCAGCGTTCCCGACACCAGCGTGCCAGTGACGACGGTTCCGAAGCCCTTCAACGTAAACACGCGATCGACAGGTAACCGCGTAGTCCCGGTGGCGTGTCGCGGCCGGACCGTCGAAACCAGCTCGCCGAGCGCCGCCTTCAACGCGTCCAGCCCCTCACCGGTCTTCGACGACACGGCTACCAGAGGCGCATGTTCCAGGAACGATCCGGCGACCATTTCGCGCACTTCGAGCGCCACCAGCTCCAGCGTGTCAGGGTCAGCGAGATCGCTCTTCGTCAACACGATGGCCCCCGACGAGACGTTCAGCAGCCGACAGATTGCGAAGTGCTCGCGCGTTTGCGGCATGACGGATTCATCAGCGGCGACTACGAGGAGCACGGCGTCGATCCCACCAGCGCCGGCCAGCATGTTCCGCACAAATCGCTCGTGTCCTGGCACGTCGACGAAGGCGAAGTGCACATCACCTTCGACCAGATGAGCAAAGCCGAGGTCGATCGTAATACCCCGCGCCTTCTCCTCCTTCAATCGGTCTGGATCGATACCCGTCAGCGCACGGACGAGCGCACTCTTGCCGTGATCGATATGACCAGCGGTTCCTATGACGATCGACCGGGTAAGGACAGAAGCGTCCATAAAGAGCCCTGACACGCCCTATCGGCGGCGCTTTGCGCCGCGCTCACGCCGCCCGGGGCGTTGTTTTCTGCGACCGGCCTTCAGGTGCCGCTCGCGTTTGGGTTCCGCCTTGCTCCTCCGCGGTCCCCTCCCCTGCTCGGTCGCCCGCACCGTGTCGAGGATCTCGACGAGGCCAAGATCCACTTGACGCCGTTCCATATCGACTTTGACGACCTGGACCTGGACGCGGTCGCCAAGACGATAGACCCGTCCCGTATTCTCGCCGCGCAGGAGGTGCGCCCGCTCGACAAACCGGTAATAGTCATCCGCCATCGTCGAGATATGCACCAGCCCTTCGACGAAATGTTCGACGAGCTCGATGAACAAGCCAAATGCCGTGACCCCGGTGATGTAACCGTGGAACTCGTCCCCCACCTTGTCCGCCATGAACCGGACTTTCTTCCACTGCACCAGTTCGCGTTCGGCATCATCCGCGCGGCGCTCGCGCTCCGAGGTATGCCGCGCGGTTTCCGGCAACTCGTCCAATAGTTCCTCGCGGCGTTCCTCGCTGCTGAGACCATGACGGAACTCGCGCAGCGTACGGTGGACGACGAGATCGGGATAGCGGCGAATCGGCGATGTGAAGTGGGTATAACTCTCGGCGGCAAGCCCGAAGTGCCCGAGGTTTGACGCATCGTAGCGCGCCTTCTGCATCGTCCGGAGCATCAGAAACGCGATCGGCTTCTCTTCGGGAGTGCCGCGCATCTTTTCGACGAGCTTCTGAAAGTGCCTCGGCTTCACGCTGCCCTTCGGAGCTGCCAGGCTGTAGCCGAGCGTGGTCACGAACTGCTCGAACTCCTCCACCTTCAGCGGATCGGGCTCCTCATGAACGCGGAACAGACTGGGGACGGCGTGATCCTCGAGGTGCTGCGCCACTGTCTCGTTGGCCACGAGCATGAACTCTTCGATGATGCGGTGCGCAACGTTCCGCTCCAGCGCAACAATCTCCTCGACCAGTCCCTCGTCGTCGAGCACGATTTCAGGTTCCTTGAGATCGAAATCAATCGAACCACGGCGATGACGCCGGCGGTTGAGAATTTCAAAGAGCTCCCGCATCTGCTCGAAGAGCGGCAGCAGATCTGTATAGCGCGCCCGCGTTTCCGCATCACGCTCGGTCAACATCGCGTTGACTTCCGTGTAGGTCGTTCTCGCGTTGCTGTGAATCACGGCGTCGTGTAATTCATAACGAACGACCTGTCCACGCGGATCGATTTCCATCAAGCAGGATTGAACCAGCCGATCGACCTCGGGGTTCAGGCTGCAAAGGCCAGTGGCAAGCTCGGAGGGAAACATGTGCACGGCCCGCTCGGGGAAATACACGGAGGTTCCCCGCTCGTACGCCTCTTGGTCGAGTGCGCTCCCTTCCGGTACATAGTGCGCGACATCCGCGATGTGAACACCTAACCAGTAGTTGCCTCCCGGCAACCGCTCGAGCGTGATGGCGTCATCGAAATCTCGCGCGTGTTCGCCGTCTATGGTTACCGTCGTTAGCCCGCGGAAATCGCTACGCCCACGAAGATCCTTCTCGCGTACCTCGTGGCCGAGCCGCCGGGCTTCGGTGGTTGCTTCTTCGGAGTGTGAGTCTGGTATGCCGTATTTCCGAATGATGATTTCGGTGTCAACCCCCGGCTCATCAATCGACCCCAGCACTTCCATGACGCGCCCGAGCGGCCCGCGCGCCGGAGTCGGCCAACGAGTGATCTCGACTGTCACCATGTCGCCGGGCTTCGAGTCCCGTTCCTCGCCAGATGGAATTTGCACGTCCATGATCAGACGGCGATCGAACGGGACGACGAAGCCGAACCCGCGTTCATCAACGTCGTACCGGCCAACAGTCGTGGACGCACCGCGCTCGAGGATTCTGACGATTCGTCCTTCAGCGCCCCGATCGGACACGCGCTCGATTCGCGCGACGACGCGGTCGCCATGAATCGCCTGATTCAGATTGCTGCCGGCGACATAGATGTCGCCGCTGACGTCCTCGACAGGCCTGTCCGGGACTACGAAGCCGAAGCCGCGGGGATTTGTCGTGATCCGGCCGACCACGAGGTTCATCAGCTCCGGAATACCGAACCGATTGCCGCGGGTCTGAACGAGCGCGCCGCTCGACACCAGGTCTTTCAGCAGGCGTTTGAACGTGCTGCGCTGCTCGGGCGGAATCTTCAAGCGCTGCTGCAGTTCACGTGGGGTCGCCGGATGCTCGACTTTTTCGCGAATGAGCTTGAGCAGCTGTTCGTGATTCAACATCTACCGAGACGTGGCCACCTTGATGGCTTCCAGTGCTTCGCCGGTTTTGGTATTCGCTGCCTGATCGAGCTTGTTGGCGAGCCGCTGCGCCTCGTCCACCTGCTCGAGCGCGGTCGCCAGGGCGCGCGCCGCATTGTCCTTGCCGTCGTCCGCATAGCGCTCGCGGGTGCGTCGCAACGGCGCCTTGGCTTCCTCGAGACGGCGGCTCGCATCGCCGAAGTTCATGTTGTAGAGGCTGACGCGCGCGTCCAGGAGATGGCCCCTCGCCTCCGCAAGATCGAGTTGCTCGCGCGCGTGGTCGAGGGCGCCTTCGATGGACGAGCGTCCGTAGGCTCCCCACGCGTACCCGAGGCCCAGAGTAACGATAAGGGCGACCAGGCCAGCAAGGATGAGTTTTCCGACGCGTTGCATGTTTCAGATTGTAGGTCGTATCACGCTACGAGGAATACCTGGACGTCTCCCACGTTGGTTCCCGTTGGCCCCCATCGAAGAAGGTCGCCGAGTGGCTCGAAGAAGCGGTAGGCGTCGTTTGCTGCAAGAGCCTGTTGCCAATCGACGCCGGCACGCAGGGCGCGCTCGAGCGTGGACGAATCGACCACGGCTCCGGCTGCGTCGGTCGGACCGTCGACGCCATCGGTACCAGCGCTCGCAAACGCGGCGGCCCGGCCCGAATTGCCAATTATCGGCACCATCGCGAGGGCGAACTCCTGGTTACGACCACCCAAACCGTCGCCTCGAACCGTCACCGTCGTTTCGCCCGCCGCGAGCACGCACAGCGGCCGCGGACCATCCGACGCGAGCCACCTCACCTCGCTGAAGAATTGCTGCGCCGCGTCGCGTGCTTCACCTGTCGTCGCTGCCGGTATGACTTGGGTGACGTATCCACGGTTCTGCGCGGCGCGCAGCGCCGCCTCGAGCGCGGTGTGTCGGTTTCCAATGATTTCGAACCCGGCGCGGGAGAGACGCGGATCGCCGGGCTTTACAGTCTCCTCAATCTCGCCACGCACGCCGCGCTCGAGATGCCCGATCACAGCCGACGGGACAGCCGCCCCGCTGTTGCGAATCACCCAAAGTGCGTCGTCGAACGTAGTCGTGTCTGCAACCGTCGGTCCCGATCCGATTACCGCCGGGTCGTCCTCACGGGGACCGTGTACATCGGACAGCGCAAGCGTCATCGTGCTGGGCGACGCCGCCGCCAGCCGCCCTCCCTTGATCCGAGACAAATGCTTGCGGACTGTGTTGAGTCCGTCGATAGGCACGCCCGCGCGGAGCAGCGCATCAGTTGCGTCGATCTTGTCCTGGAGCGAGATTCCGGCTGCCGGAAGCGTAAGCATCGCGGATGCTCCACCGGACAACAGGACCAGCAGGGCTTGATCGGGTTTCAAGCTCGATGCGTAGTAAAGCGCGCGAGCAGCGGCATCAACACTGGCACGATTGGGACGGGGATGGCCGGGAGAAAAGCGTTCAAGGATACGTGGCGGTTCGTGGCCCGAGATTGCCGGGCCGGCGACGATGCCGGGTATGGCTCGGTACTCGGCGTAATGATCGAGGGCCGCCGCCATCGGCCACGCGGCCTTGCCGACGATCACGGCCGCATGGGCGGGCCGGCCGACGAGCGCGTCACGCGCCAGCGCACTCGTGACGAGCCGCACGGGATCGACGGCGTCAACCGCCGCACGGAGAATGTCGTGGAGATCGGTCCGCAGCCGCTGGAGAGGACGGCTCAGTGAAGCTTCTTCAGATCGGACCAGCCGGATAAGCCCGTCACCGCGTTGAACGTGCGGAGCAGACGTCCGATCACTTGTTCTGCGTCGTCCTTGGCGCAGAGTTGTTCGAGCTGCGCGAGGACACGGGCAAGCGCCTGGTCGGCGTCGCTGATTGCCCGCTCGGAAAAGTACTCGCGTTGTTCAGCGAGGCATTTGCGATGTTTGATGAATTCTTCGCGGTAGAAATCGGAAGGAACGGTGACACGACTACTCCGAACCCCTGCTGGGCTGATTGACCGTGCCATGCGACTCCTCGCCTGGTTCATACTGGATCGGATTTATCGAGTGTAGTCGCAGCGCAACGCGCGTGTCAACGGTCAGTCGGTCGCATCAGCTTACGTTCCGCGCGACGACGAAGCCCCCGAGACAGCCAAGGAGCATCCCTCCGGCAATCAGAAGAACGCACAGTTCGACCGGCAAAAATGTGATCGACCCGAGACCAAGCGCTTCGGCCGCCATCGACCCATACCGGGCCCGGGTCACGGCAAACGCCACAGCAAGAGACAGCAGCGCCAACAACGCCCCGACGCCGCCCTGGAGCACGCCCTCGACGATGAACGGCCCCCGCACATAGGCCAACGGGGCGCCCACCAGCTGCATGATTTCAATTTCGTCACGGCGCGCATACGCCGCGAGGCGGACGACGTTGGCGACGGTCAGGGCGGCGGCAATCGCCAGCATGGTGACGATGAGGGCGCCTATGCCCCCGACGAAGCGGACGGCTGAGTTTAAACGGTTGAGCCACCGTCGGTCGTACCGCACTTCCGCCACGCCCGGAACACCGGAGAGCGTTGCCGCCAAACCGTCCACCGCCTCCCCCGCGCCCTGTGCGTCGGACCCGAGTCGCACTTCGAACGAGGCGGGAAACGGGTTCCGCTCGAGTCGCGCCGTCGCCGCCGCCAGATCGGGAAACTCCTGACGAAACTTCGTCAAGGCATCTGCCTTCGAGAAATACTGGCGGTCAGACGCGAGACCGCTGCCAGCAATCAGGTCGTCGATCGTTTTGAGATTCGTCGGCGTCGCATCATCTTTCAGGAACACGGATAATTCTGCCGCTTCCCCCCATCGCGCGGCGACCCGCTGCACGTTGCGGTTGACGATCAGGAAGAAGCCCAGCACGAACAGACCGGCGGCAATCGTGAGCGTCGCGAGCAGCGCCGACATTCGCGCCCGCCAGAGGCTCGCGGCGGCTTCGGCGACGAAATACTTCAGCGCCCGCACTAGGCGACCTCCGCGATTTGGCCGCGATCGAGCGTCAGCGCGCGGCGGCCGACGCGGCGAATCAGTTCGCGATCGTGGGTAGCCACGACGACGGTCGTGCCGCGCGCGTTGATTTCGCGAAACAGGTTCATGATCTCGAGCGAGAGATCCGGATCGAGATTGCCGGTGGGCTCGTCGGCGAGGATGATGAGCGGATCGTTCACGAGCGCGCGCGCTATCGCAATCCGCTGTTGCTCACCGCCGGAGAGTTCGAGCGGATAGGCGTTCATGCGATGCTGCAACCCGACCCACTTCAGCACCTGAAAGGTTTTTCGCTGCTGCTGCGACAACCCCATGCCCAGGACTCGCGGCACGAACGCGACGTTCTCGAGCACGGTCTTCGCCGTCAGGAGCTTGAAATCCTGAAAGACAAAACCGAGCGATCGCCTGTAGGACTGCACTTGTCGCGGCGTCAGCTCCGCAAGATTGCGTCCGCCTACGATGAGTTGTCCCTCTGATGGAACGTCGCTGCGCAGGAGCAGGCGCAGCAGCGTGGACTTGCCTGCGCCGCTTGGGCCCGTGAGGAAGACGAACTCTCCTTTATCGACGCGAAGAGACAGATCGCGAAGCGCGTAAACGCCGCGGCTGTACATCTTCGAAACGTTGTGGGCCTGAATCATCTTTTCATGCTCGCGGGGCCCCACCCCCGCTCGCGCTCGCCCTTCGACAAGCTCAGGGCGACCCTGAGCTCCGCCGAAGGGTCGCTCGGCGGCGGCGCCTTTCAGTACCCGCGGGGCGCATCCAGCATCTTCTTCAGCAGGTCGTTCACCAGAGCCGGGTTCGCCTTCCCCTGTGTGGCCTTCATCACCTGACCGACGAGAAAGCCGAACGTCTGCTGTTTCCCGGCGCGGTACTGCGCGACGGGGCCGGCATTCGCCTCGAGCACCGCGCGAACGGCGGTGGCAACGGCTGCCTCGTCATCGATCCGGGCCAGCCCTTCGCGCTCGACAATGTCCGAGGCGCTCTGACCCGAGCCGTACATCTTTTCGAACACCTCTTTGGCAATCGGCCCGCTAATCGTGCCTGAGTCCACGAGCCGAATCAACCCCGCCAGGCGCTCCGCGGTGAGCGGCACCTCCGTAATATCGGTGCCATCCTCGTTCATCTTGCGCGTCAGCTCCCCCATGATCCAGTTGCTCGCGGCTTTTGCGTTTTTGCACCGAGCGGCGGTGGCCTCGAAATACACGGCCAGAGGGGCCGACTGGGTCAGGATGCGGGCGTCGTAGTCCGGGATGGCATATTGCTCGACGAGGCGACGCCGGCGAGCGTCGGGCAGTTCGGGCAACGCCGCGCGGATTTCGTCAATCCAGGCGGGCTCGAGCTCCAGCGGAGCCAGATCGGGCTCCGGAAAGTAACGATAGTCGTGAGCCTCTTCCTTGCCGCGCATCGTGAACGTCCGTCCCGATGCCGTGTCCCACAACCGCGTTTCCTGTTCGATGGTGCCGCCATTGTGGAGGACGTCGGACTGCCGCTCGATCTCGTACTCCAGGGCGCGCTGCACGTAGCGGAACGAGTTGAGGTTTTTCACCTCGGTCTTCACACCCAGCGTATCGGTCCCAACCGGCCGGACCGACACATTTGCATCGCAGCGGAGGCTTCCCTCCTCCATGTTGCCGTCGTTGACGCCGAGGCTCACGAGGATGGCCCGGAGGCGCGAGAAGAATTCTGCGGCGTCGGCTGCGGAGCGCAAATCCGGCTCGGTGACGATCTCGATCAGGGGAACGCCGCTGCGGTTGAAATCGACGTAGGTGAAACGGTCCGAATCGGGGAAGCCCTCGTGCAAGGACTTCCCCGCATCCTCTTCCATGTGGACGCGCGTGATGCGAACACGTCTCGACCCCGAGGCTCCGTCGTATTCGAGCGCGCCATCAGTCGCCAGCGGCCGCTCGTACTGTGAGATCTGGTAGCCCTTCGGCAAGTCCGGGTAGAAGTAGTTCTTTCGGGCGAAGATCGAGACCGGGTGCACCGTGCAGCCGAGCGCGTGAGAGGCGCGAATCGCGTACTCGACGGCACGACGATTGAGCACCGGCAGGGCTCCTGGCAGACCGAGACAGACGGGACACACCTGCATGTTCGGATCGGCGCCGAAACGCGTGCTGCACCCGCAAAAAATCTTCGTGGCGGTGAGCAACTGCGCGTGGATCTCGAGGCCGATGACTGGCTCGTACTGGATCACCTCGGTCCTGCCGCCTTGACGTCAGCCGCCGCTTCGCCCTCAAACGTCTTGAAGTTTTCGTTGAACATGCGCGCCAGTTTCCGTGCCTGTGCGTCGTAGGCCAGCGGATCGCTCCACGTGCCTCGCGGGTTCAGCACGTCAGCCGGCACACCCGGAACGCTCTGGGGCACGTCCAGGTTGAACACGGGATCGGTTTCGTAGGCCACCTCATCGAGCACCCCATTCAGCACGGCGCGAATCATCGCCCGCGTGTACGAGATCTTCATGCGGCTGCCGACACCGTAGGCCCCCCCGGTCCATCCCGTGTTCACGAGCCACACGCGCGAATTATGACGCGCAATGCGTTCGCCGAGGAATTTCGCATACACCGCCGGGTGCAGCACCATGAACGGCGCGCCAAAGCACGTGCTGAACGTCGCCTTCGGCTCCGTCACCCCGCGCTCCGTACCGGCGACCTTGGCCGTGTAGCCTGACAGAAAGTGGTACATGGCCGACGCCGGCGACAACCGCGCCATTGGCGGAAGCACGCCGAACGCGTCGGCCGTCAACATGATGATGTTCCGGGGATGTCCCGCCTGCCCTGAGGGGAGGGAATTCTCGATGAACTCGAGCGGGTACGCGCCGCGCGTATTCTCGGTCAGCGAATCGTCGTCCAGGTCGAGCACGCGGCCTGCGATGTCCATCTTCACGTTCTCGAGGACCGTGCCGAAACGTCTGGTGGTCGCGTAGATCTGCGGCTCCGCCTCTGCCGACAGACGGATCATCTTCGCGTAGCAGCCTCCTTCGATATTGAAGACACCGTCTTCACTCCACGCATGCTCATCATCGCCGATGAGGCGCCGTTCGGGGTCGGAAGACAGCGTCGTCTTTCCGGTGCCCGACAATCCAAAAAACAGCGCGACATCACCCGCGGGTCCTACGTTCGCCGAGCAGTGCATCGAGAGCACGTTGCGCAGCGGGAGCAGGTAATTCATCACCGTGAAGATGGATTTCTTGATTTCCCCCGCGTAGCTCGTGCCGCCGATGAGGACGAGGCGCTTGGCAAAATGCACCAGGATGAATACCTCGGAGTTGGTCCCGTGATGCGCCGGGTCGGCGTGCATGCCAGGCATGTCGATGACCGTGAACTCGGGCACATGCGCCGGGCCTCCGCCGGAGTCCGGGATGTCGATGAACATGTGCCGGGCAAACAGACTATGCCACGCGTGCTCGGTGATGATCCGAATCGGCAGTCGATAGCGGGGATCGGCACCCGCGTAGCAGTCCTGCGCGAAGATCTCCCGCCCCTCCATGTAATTCAACAGCCGCTGCCGCAACGCGTCGAAGTGATGCGCCTCGAGCGGCCGATTCACCTTGCTCCACCACACATGCTCGGCGCTCGATGGTTCGCGGACGATGAACTTGTCGTTGGGAGATCGACCGGTATGCTGCCCGGTCCGGCAGACGAGAGGGCCGTCGACGGAAATAGCCCCTTCGCGGCGGCGCACCGACTCTTCGTAGAGCGCCGGCACGCTCAAGTTCCAATACACGCGCGAGAGGTTCGTAATGCCGTGCGCCTCGAGCCCCGTCGCCTGCTGCATTGGTGCCATTCGAACGATCGTACTTAGACGGAGTCAGGGAAGTCAATGAACTGCACCGACGATTGAGGATTGGATTGACGATTAGTGGAGGGCGACTGACGAGCGTGAGACGCGACTTAGTGCACCGCCAGGATCCTCGTCAGCGCGGCCACCACTCGCTGGTCGAATTGCGTACCGCTGCACCGCTGTAATTCGGTCAAGGCTTCTTCTGGAGTCAGCGCATCCCGGAAAACACGAGGCCTCGTCATCGTGTCAAACGCATCGGCCACCGTGACAATGCGTGAGCCGAGCGACAGGGTGTCGCTGCGTACCCCTCGCGGGTAGCCGAGTCCGTCGAGGCGCTCGTGCGCGTCGCGGACCACGATCGACGCGCCGGTGAGATACGGCACGTGACGGATCAACTCGCTGCCGAGTCGTGGGTGCAGGCGAATCAAGCTTTGTTCGTCGACGGTCAATGGAGCAGGCTTGCGCAGGACCGCCTCGGGCATCGCCAGCTTGCCAAGGTCGTGCAGCAGCGCCCCGCGCTCGATAGTTGCGATCTCCTGGTCAGGCACGCCGAGAACGCGCGCCATGCTCGCGGCGAGCGCTGCCACGCGATAGGCGTGCGCGTACGCCTCCGGGTTGCTCATCGTCAGCATCGACAGCATGCCGTCGAGCGCCGTGTCCGAATCGATGTGCAGCGAGGCGATCGCGTCGGCAAGTCGCGCGTGCCGGGTCCGCATGTCGCTTTCCAGCGACTCGCGCCAGCGCCTCGAGTCCACGGCCGCGACATGCCAGTCGTAGCCGCGAACCACCGCATCGCGCACGCGCTCGCGATCCAATGGCTTGGTGAGGTAATCGACAACGCCTTGACGAAGGCTCTCTACGGCCGCATCGACATCCAGGACACCGGTCGCCATAATCACCGCGGTCTCGGGATGCTCGTGACGGATCCGGTCAGCAAGCCACAACCCGTCATGACCGGGCATTCGGATGTCGCACAACGCGACCGCCGGCGGCCTGTTCTCGATCAGGTTGATCGCCTGGTCGGCGTCCGCGGCGCTCGCCACCGTGTAGCCGCCAGACTGAAGCCATCGGCTCATCAAATCTCGAATCCCATTCTCGTCGTCCACGACGAGCACGGAACGATCCGCCGGCAACTCGGACGTGGTCATGAGGCGTTGTAGAGTGCAAGTGCCCGGCCAGCAAAAACCCGTGGATTCACTGGGAGGTCCGTGCTTCCCTGTGCGCGACGTACTGGCGAGTGTGCGGATCCGTTACCCACGTTCACACCAGCGACTCGCGTCCTCCCCGCCTTCGCCAAGGCTCCGGCGGGCCTCGCCGTAGCTTGTCGCCTGGTATGGACGCGACAAGCGAAGGCGGGCCGTCCTCACGCTTCGATCATCACCTCCGACGCATCCCGGCGCCGTGTGATCGTCGCCCCGAGGTCGAGCCGTTCGAGCCGCCGGTACAACGCGCGGCGGCTGAGGCCAAGCATCTTCGCGGCCGCCTTCTTGTTGCCCCCGGCGCGGGCGAGCGCCCGCTGAATGTGCTCGCGTTCGACGTTGACGAGCAGGTCCGCGTCCTGTGGCGAGGCGGCGGCGGGCGCTGGCATCGCCGCGCGCTCCCGCGCCTGGGGAGCGGATGCAGGCATGCTGACGGTCAACTCGCGCTCGGTGATGAAATCGCCGTCCGCGAGAATGCACGCGCGTTCGATCACGTTCCGAAGCTCGCGCACGTTGCCTTCCCACGCCGCAATAGTGAGCATCCGCTCGGCGCCCGGCGTGAGACCGAGCAGCGGCTTTTGAAGCCGTTCGCTGGTGTCTCGCACGAACGCAGCCGTCAGATACGAAATATCTTCCCGCCGGTCGCGCAGCGGCGGCAATTTGATCTCGACGATGTTGAGGCGGTAGTACAAATCGCTGCGGAAACGTCCGGCGGCCACCTCTGCGCGCAGGTCGCGATTGGTCGCGGCAATCACGTGGACGTTCACGCGCTTGGGTTCGAGTGAACCGACGCGGTGCACTTCGCCGAGCTCGAGCACGCGCAGGAGCTTGGCCTGCACCGACAGCGGCAGTTCGCCAATCTCGTCGAGGAAGAGCGTTCCGCCATCCGCCGCCTCGAACAGGCCCGGCTTGTTTTCAGTCGCTCCGGTGAACGCGCCGCGCACGTGACCGAACAGCTCGCTCTCGAACAGGGTCTCAACCACCGCTGAGCAGTTGACCGTCACGAAGCGGCGATCCCGGCGCGGGCCGGTTTTGTGCAGGGCCATCGCCACCAGTTCCTTCCCCGTTCCGGTTTCGCCGGTGATGAGCGCCGTCCGCACGTGCGGTGCAAGGCGCCGAATCATCCCGAACAGCTCCTGCATCACCGGTCCGCGCCCGATCATGCCGCAGAACTCCAGCCGGCGCGCCAAATCGCTTTCAATCGACAGCACGCTCCGGCGCCGCTCCAGTTCCTCACGTACCCCCGTCAGGAGCTGTTCGAGTCTGCCGAAGTCGAGTGGTTTGCTCAGGTAGTCCATCGCTCCGAGCTTGATCGCTTCCACAGCGGTTTCAACCGACGCGAAACCGGTCATGAGGACCGCCTGGCATTGCGGGTTCGTTTCGCGAATCGCCCGCAGCACTTCAAGCCCGCCCACGTCCGGCATCCGAAGATCGACCATCGCGAGATCCGCGTGGTGCGATTGGATCTGCGCCACGGCTTCCCTGCCGCCCGAGCAGGTCACCACTTCATAGCCGGCGCGCTTGGCAAACCGGCCCACGACATCGAGAATCCCCTGTTCATCGTCCACGACGACCAGCATTGGCCGCTGACCGGTCATACACACTCCTTGGAGACGGCGCGCACCGCGGCCCGCAGTGCGCGCAACTCTAACGGTGGCACCAGCACGGCGCTGGCTTCCTCTCGCCCGAATTGCTCGACAAGTTCTTCCGGCGGCGTGGTAGTCAGCAGAATGAGCGGCACGCGTACGCCATTCAGACGACGAAGCGCGCGCCATTCGCCTACCGCGCTGGACAGGAGCGTGCGCTCCAGTAAGACTGCCTGCAGCCGTCCGCGGCGGTAACGATCCAGCGCTTCAACCAGGGTCGATGCTCCCGCGACGCGGTGGCCCCAGCCGCTGAAGGCTGCCATCATGAACTCCCGCTCACCCTGGTCGGGATGGGCGATGAGAATGTCTTCGCTGGCCAGCGCGGGATCTTCGACCAGCGCCGGCAACAGCACCGAAAATGTCGTGCCGACCTCGACCTTGCTCTCGACCCGGATGTGCCCACCGTGATCGCGAACGATCCCGTAGCAGATGCTCAACCCCAGCCCCGTGCCTTCACCGACGTCCCTTGTCGTGAAAAACGGATCGAAGATGCGCGACAAGTTCGCGGTATCGATACCGTGCCCTGAATCGGACACGTACATCTCAACCGCACTCGCTGCATCGTCGAAACGCACGCCAATCGTCAGCCGGCGGACAGGCCGTCCCCGCATCGCCTGCTCGGCGTTCAAGACCAGGTTCAACAGTGCCTGCTGGATCTGCCCGCCGTCGGCAATCACTTTCGGCAGTCCCGGCTGGAATTCGGTCAGCAATTCCACGCTGGTCAGCCGGAGCTCGTAACTTCGAAGGGCTACGACCCGTGCGCAGAGTTCCGCGAGATCCTGAGGCTCGCGGGCAGCCGTCTGTCGTCGTGCAAAGGCAAGCAGGTTGCGTACGATTCGCGCGGCGCGTTCGGACTCCTCGGCAATCCTGCGGAGGTCGTGACCGAGCTCTTCGGGCGTTCGGGTTTCGGCATCCTGATCGTGCATTTCCTGCTGCAGCAGCTGCGCGTACCCAATGACGCTCGTCAGTGGGTTGTTCAATTCGTGCGCGACGCCAGCCACCAGCTGACCGATCGCCGAAAGTTTCTCCGCCTGGAGCAACTGCGCCTGCGTTGACTTGAGCCGGTCCACCGCCGCAATGAGTTGTGAGTTGGCCACGGCAATCTCGTCGCTCATCTGCCGGAGCCGGCGCGCGCCACGAATCTCCTCAGTCACGTTCTTCGCCACTTGGACGACCGAAGCGCCCTCAGGCCCGGTGAGCATGGGAAACGTGGTGACGCTGAAGATCTGGCCGTCCGGGAGCGTGATTTCCTCGCGGCCGCCGTTTTGCGCCAGAGCCCGTCCGACCGCGCACGCGGGACAGCCGCCACCGCAAAAGCCGACGGTTCGACAACTGGCTGCTCGCAACTGCGTCACCGGGCGGCCGAGGTGCGCCGCCAGCGCGGCGTTGCCGCGCAAGAGTTCCCCTCGGTTGTCAAAGACCGCAATGGGATCGCTGATCGCGTCGAAGGTGCGCTCCCATTCGCGTTTGCCGCGACGGACGAAGTCGTGCAACCGGGCGTTTTGAATCGCGACCACAATCTGTCCGACCACGGTCGCGAGCAGCTGCTGATCGGCAACCTCGAACCGATTGGGGGTTGTCGACCCCAGCGTCAACGTGCCGAGCAATTCCTCGCCGGCTATCATCGGCAGGCTGATACAACTTCGCAGCGGCAGATCTGTCGCGGCGCCGGGCGGCAGGAGTTCGGCGATGTCCTGGATGATGATCGACTTGCGCGTGGCGATGACCTGCTCGCTCGGATGCGGCAGCGTGACGCCGTAATCGGTCCAGACCGCTGACAGCGGCTTGGGCCCCACGAGGGCGCGCAATTCGTACTGGCCAGTCAATCCATCCCGCAGTCGGATCGATCCACCGGCTGCATCCAGCGCAGGAACCAATCGCTGAACTGCCCCGGTCAGCACGTCGTCAAGCTCGAGCGACCGGCTGATCCCGTCCGCAATTTCGTTGATGGTCTGCAGCTCCCACACGAGCCGCCGGTTCTGAAGATTCATCCGGCGTCGTTCGATCGCCCGCGCGATGGTGACGAACAAGCGCTCGAGATCGAATGGCTTCTCGACGAACGCAAACGTCGGCAACTCGTAGGAGTTGCACGCGGCGCCAATCGATGCCGTCCCCGACATGACCACGATCTCGGAGTCCGGAGTCAGCGCTTTCATCCGGGGGAGCAAGTCGAGACCGGAGTCCGCCCCCAGGACGATGTCAACGATGGCGACATCAGGCCGCCGGCGTTCGACCGCCTCCATCGCTTCGCTCAGGCTGGCAGCCGTGACCGTGCAGTAGCCGCGCGCCTCGGCGCTAGCCGCCAGCAGCGCCAGTAATTCCGTGTCGTCGTCAACGATGAGCAGCGTGGCAGAAGTGTGCATTCGGGATCGGCACCGTGTGCGCAGGCTGCAAAGCTGTGGCAAGACCCGCGCCGGTTCCGCGCACCGGCGGCTGAGGCGATTTGCCCAATGAATCGGCGTCGGATGAATCCGGCGCCGGTCGCCAGGGCGCACGCGCGTTTCGCGGGTGAAACGCACACGCGTTTCAAAAGTGAAACTGTTGGGAGTGGGAGTTGGGAGTTGGAGTTGGGAGTTGACAGCTACGCCCGTTCGCCGATCCCATGTTTTTTCATCAGTCGCCACATCGTGGTGCGGCTGACCTGCAGCTCGCGGGCGGCGGAGGAAATCTCCCCGTGGTGACGCGCGAGCGTGGCGACGATCATGTCCCTCTCGGCGCGTTCTCGCGCCGCGGCAACTGTTCCTTCTGCCGGCGGCGGCGTCGCACGCGGCGCCAGAACTTCCTCGGACAGATCGCCCAGATCGAGCACCTCGCCCTGCGCGATGGCGACCGCTCGTTGAATGATGTGCTGCAACTGGCGAACGTTGCCGGGATAGTCAAACGCGAGGAGCGCATCCCAGACCGGGTCCGAGCACGCGCTCACGCGTCCGCCGCCGTAACGGCCGATGAAATGTTCGATGAGGAGCCGAATGTCCCCGTCGCGCTCGCGAAGCGGCGGCAGGTGCACACGATGAACGTTCAGGCGATAAAACAGGTCGCTCCGAAAGTCGCCACGATCAACAGCCTGCTTGAGATCGATGTTCGTCGCGGCAAGAAAACGGACGTCCACGACGCGGCTTTCGTTTTCGCCGATCCGACGCACTTCTCCGGATTCGAGCGTACGCAGGAGCTTTGCCTGGAGCGCATTCCCCATCGTCCCGATCTCATCGAGAAACATCGTCCCGCCGGCAGCATGTTCGATGAGTCCAGCGCGCGCGGTCGCGGCTCCGGTGAAAGCGCCACGCGTGTGGCCGAACAGTTCGTTCTCGAGCAGCGACTCGGTCAACGCGGCGCAGTTCAACGCGACGAACGGCTTACCGGCGCGCGTGCTGCCCGCGTGAATGGCGCGCGCGGCCAGCTCCTTGCCCGTTCCGGTCTCTCCGGTAATCAACACCGTCCCCGACGCGGACGCCGCACGTGCGATGAGGTCCTTCGCGCGAATCATCGCTTTGCTCTCACCGACCAACGACTCCAACGAGCCGCTCGGCTGGATGTGGCGTTCGAGTAGCTCGACCTGCCGCGCGAGTTGGCGTCGGTCGGCCGCCGAACGGACGCGCATCAACAGCTCGTCGCGGAAGAACGGCTTCTGGACGAAGTCCACCGCACCGAGCTTCATCGATTCCACCGCGCTGTCCACCGTGCCGAATCCCGTCATGATGATGAACGCCGCGTCCACACGGACATCGCGGAGTTTTCTGAGCACGTCGAGCCCCGACATGCCGGGCATTCTCATGTCAGACAGAATCACGTCGAACACGCCCCCGCGAGCAAGATCGAAGCCCTCCTCGCCCGTCGCTGCCGACTGCACGGTATAGCCGGCGATCTGAAGCATGCGCTCCATGCTCTCGCGAACGCCGGGATCGTCATCGATGACGAGGATGCGGGACATCAGTCAGGGTGCCAAAGTGCCAGGGTGCCAAAGTGCCAGGGTGCCAAAGTGCCAGGGTGCCAAGGTGCCAGGGTGCCAAGGTGCCAGGGTGCTGCAAGTGTACCGCGGTCATCATCGCGTCCCGCCGCTCGGCGGGACATCGCTAATGCACCGACGTCCCGGGAAAGTAGTGTGTCAGGACCTCGGCTGGTGCCGCACCTGACGCGATCCGAGCGTACGCTCCTGCTTGACAGAGACCCACTCCGTGGCCGAATCCACGGCCGCTGAACTCGAATCCTCGAGGCGTCCTCGCAACGTCGAACCATGTGCTTCGGAGCGCGCGCGGACCAAAGGCGCGTCCCACGATCAGGCGGAACTCCTCACCGCGGACGATTGGCGAGCGTTCGCCATCAATCGCGATGAGCTGCGCTCGACCGGCCAAATCCCGCTTCACTACATCAATCCGGCTGAGAAAGGCTCCGACACGCGTTCGATCGTCACCGTTCAGCGCCCTCCGTAAGGGCGCGTTACCTGGCGCAAATTGCCACGGCAGGTGTGCCGTGCCGGCGTCATCGTCAACCACACTGGCCAGATATGATAGAGCGCGGCCTTCCCAGACATCCTGTGCTGCGCTCGTTCGGCCACCGCAATCGGCGTGGTACGCCACCCGTGCGGGGGAGTCTCCAAACCACACGATCACGCCGGCAGTGCGACGCACCGCTTCATCCGCTGCGTCACGCCACCGCGCCGCGACCACTCGCGATGGCTGATACAACTGGCAGTGCGTCGTTGAACACAAGTCGAAGCCGTCGGCTGTATGGCGTGGCGTGAGGGCATACGTCCGGCTCACGATCGCTTGAACCTCAAGCATCCGTTCGATGATCCTCGGGTCGGTCTCGATCCCGGCGAATTCCGACAGGATCACCGTCCGCACGTAATGCTCGATCGGCACGGCGACGATCCGACCGTCCAGCCGAACGCGCACCGTCGCGGCAGGATCGAGCGCGCCACGGCGGCCCACCCCCGTCGAACTACACCCAACAGCGACGAGGGCCGCGATGACGACACCCGCCCTCGCCTTCCGCGCTGCTGCGCCGGCACGTTGGCCCCCTAGCACCCTAGCACCCTGGCACCCTGGCACCCTAGCACCCTGGCACCCTGGCACCCTGGCACCCTGACACCCTGGCACCCTGGCACCCTGACACCCTGACACCCTGGCACTTTGGCACTTTGGCACTTTGGCACTTTGGCACCCTGTTTACGTCATCGCGTAAACCACGATATTGACGCCAAACTTCGTGTTGTCCTCGCGTTGAAAGCGCTTGTTTCGCCAGTCGTAATCCCATTCGCACCCGTAGTCCTTGTTGCTGTACAGCACGCCGATGCGACCTCGACGTTCGACTGCGCGCAGGTAATCGTGCACGATCTCGTCACCCCATCCGTTCAGTTCGTGTGAGGTGGTCGGCGGCCCTCCGTCGAACGTGAAAAAGCTTCGATACAGCTCGTGCGAGGACGGCAGCTTCGGCATTTCTCCCCCGTTGGGAAAGATGGTCTTCATTTCGGTTTCGAAGCTGCGAGCGTACAGCCCGTTGACGTCGTGATTGCAGTCGTCGGAGAACAGCAGGCCGCCCTGATCGACGAAATTCTGCAACCGCTTCCGTTCCTCGCGGCTGAACCTGACGAGTTTGTGCCCGGTCATGAACAGGAACGGAAACGAGAGGAGCTCTTCAGAGGAGGCGGCGATGACGACTTCTTGGGGGTAGACCCGGATATTCGTGTACTCGACGGTCGAATTCAAAATATTGGCGGCGACCTTCGGGTTGTAGTCCCAGTCCCCCGATTCGTAACGCAGCCGCGCGAAGACGAATTCGGAGGCGCGGGGCCTGCCTTGTGAAGTCGTTTCCACGGGTGTTTCGAGCATTCCAGGGTCCGGGGACTATAATAAGCGCGTAGCTCCCCGATAAACGGTTGCAGATGCTGGATTAACCGGCCAGGCGGCACGTCGGCGGTAAACGTTCGGGGCACCGAGGCGTAATTAGATGACAGGAGCGCAGCCGGCCGGAGTACCCGGCCGTGAGGCTGACAGCGCCGCGGCTTCCGCAGTCAAGGCGCTGCAGGCCGAAGGATGCCACGCCGAGGCCCGCGAGCGGTTCGCCGAGCTTGTGAGCCGTCATCAGCGCCGAGCCGTACGAATCGCATTTCACTATCTGCGAGACGCGGCGGATGCTGACGAAGCGGTGCAGGACGCCTTCATCAAGGCCTACTCGCATCTGAGCACGTTTCGAGAGGAGCTCCCGTTTGAGGTCTGGTTCACGCGCATCCTTATTAACGGATGCCTGGACCGAATCAAGGCGCGCACGCGTCGAGAGCGCTGGATCGTCTCGATGCCTGGCACCGGAGGAGTGGATCGCGATTTTGCCGAGCGAACCGCCGGCGGCGGCCCTTCCCCCGAAGATCAGTTGCTGGCCAAGGAACGCCGCGAACGACTGGCGAAGGCGCTGGTGAGGCTTCCGGAGCGACAGCGAGCGGTTTTCATGCTGAGTCACTACGAAGGGTGCACGTCGCGAGAGGTCAGCGCCATTACCGGGCTGAACGAATCGACCGTGCGCGTGCATCTGTTCCGCGCGATTCGTAAACTTCGCGGGCTCCTGGCGGAGGGTACTGGTGTCACTGCTTAACCGGCTCGGATTGAATCGCCACATCACCGATGCGGACTTGATGGCCGTCTGGGCGGACACGCGTTTGGGTGAGCCGCCCCAAACGGCAGCCGGGGCTCATGTGCGTGCATGTTCCGCCTGCCGGGCGCGTCTGACATCGCTCTCGTCGTGGCTGGACGGGTTGCGGACCGACGCTCGTCAGGAAGCCGACGAGGCATTCCCGCGAGAGCGCCTCGCGATCCAACAGGGGCAGATTCTCAGGCGCCTGGAAGCGATGGAACGGCCGGCCAGGGTGCTGGCATTCCCCCGATTCGCCAAAGCGATCTCGGCGAGAGACGCTGGGCGCCAACGGTGGATTGCGGCTGCCGCCGTTGCCGGTCTCGTCGTCGGAATCGGTCTCGGCCAAACGTTCCAGTTCGGAAACTCGACGTCGCCAGATACGCAGGTGGGTGGCGTGACCCTTCCTGTCGAGCGTGCCGCCCGAGGCGGTGTGGGCCTCACGCCCATTTCCACCGGGTCCGATGAAATGTTCCTGTACCCAGAATCCTCGCTCTCAGTAGAGCGCATCCCCGAATCGCTGCGCTCGCTTCACGAGATCACTCCGAGCGCGCGCGATTACAGCGGCCGATAGGTCGTGGCCGCCACGCAGCCCCTAATCTTTCGCAAAGGGCTCGATATGAAAGAGGCCGTCGCGGGCGAGCTCGCGGCCGCCTACGACAGCGCCCTCATCGACGACATTCGAGCCAACGATTTTGCGTTTACCTCGGGCCGACTGACGATTCATCTGGCCCGCGAGTTCGGCTTCTGCTACGGCGTGGATCGAGCGGTCGATTACGCCTATCAGGCGCGACGCCGGTTTCCGGGCCGCAGCGTTTTCTTGACGGGAGAAATCATCCACAACCCTCACGTCAACGACCGCCTCCGCGAGGCGGGCATCCGATTTCTCAGCGACCCAGGCGAACATCGCGAGACGCTGGGCGCCGACGACGTCGTCATCCTTCCGGCATTCGGCGTCACAGTCGGCGAGATGGCACAACTTGTGGCCCAGGGCTGCACGCTCGTCGATACGACGTGCGGCTCGGTTCTCAATGTCTGGAAGAACGTCGTCCGGTACGCCCAGGATGGCTACACGGCCATCATTCACGGCAAGCTCAAACACGAGGAGACCCGCGCGACCGCCTCGCAGGCGCTGAAGTACCCGAAGGGAAAGTATCTTGTCGTGCTCGACCGCGAAGAGGCGTCGATTGTCTGCGACTACATCCGCCACGGGGGCAATCGCGACGCGTTCCTGGCGCGTTTCGGTGCGGCCGCGTCACCGGGCTTCGATCCGGACATCGATCTGGCGCGCGTGGGCTGCGCCAACCAGACGACGATGTTGATGTCAGAGTCGCTCGAAATCGGCGAGATGGTCCGCCTGGCGATGTTGCAACGCCACGGCGCCGACGGGCTAGCGGAGCATTTCCGCGCGTTTGACACGATCTGCAGCGCCACCCAGGAACGGCAGGACGCCGTGCTCGCATTGCTTGGCGAGCGCGCGCTGGACTTGATGATCGTGATTGGCGGCTACAACAGCAGCAACACGTGCAACCTGGCGCGCATCTGCGCGGAGCGGGTGACAACGCTGCACATCGCGGACCCTGCTTGCCTGATATCGAGTGATGAGGTGCAACACCGGCCAGTCGGACCGCCCTCAACGACCGTGGGGGGCGAAGTTCTCAAGAAAGGCTGGTTACCGCCACAGGGACCGATAACCATCGGCCTCACCGCCGGAGCCTCCACGCCGAACAACATCGTGGGGCAGGTGATCCGGCGGCTGGAACAATTCTGTAACGAAAATCGAGATTTGTAAGTCCTGGAGCGGTTAGCGATCGAGCCGGGACAGCTCGGGAACCGTTGCGTCGCTCAGCGTGATTTTCACCTTCCGCCCACGCTGCCGGGTGAGAAAACGGTGCAGTTCCGAGCCGGGCTTGACCATCATCGTCATGCTGTCGCCGAGCGTGAAATACCCCTCGACGATCTCATGATCGGCCGAGCTGACCTGCACGGTCACGGTTGTTTCGTCCCGGTCGGATGCTCGTCCGATGCTGAGCGCGAGCAGAATCAGAACCAGCGTCAACCAGGCCGCCATCACATTCCGGACCGACATCGTTCGCTCCCTTTCGGCTCGAGAGCCGCTCCGCGGATCCTGCCGCTGAGGTTCCCGCCTGCTGGTTTTCGTGCAAGGTAATTGCCATCCGGAATCTACCGCCGATCCAACGGGTTATCGATACATCAGGACCGACTGCCAGCGGGCGTTCCCCGCTGTCCCGTAAACAGGGTAGCCCGCTACGTCGTAATAGGTCGTGAAATCGCCACCAACCGCGGCGGATTCGCCACCGGCCGCCGTCAACCGTGAAAGATCGCCCATGGCAAGACTTACCGCTTGTATTTTTGCGTGCTTCGTAATTGCGGCCGCATCCGATGGACTCGCGGCACCCATTCACCACGATCGTCAGGATCGGGGGCAGAAACCGCACGGCGACCGGCCGTCCGACGGCAAAGAGCCTCGCGACCGCTGGAAGTGGTGGCTGTACGACCGTGCTGAGCTGGGAATCACAGACCGACAGTCGGCGGAAATCGACAAGATTTTCGAGACGACGATGCCAGGGCAACGAGCCAAGCGAGAGGAGCTCGAGCGGCTCGAGGCCATGCTGGCCACCATGACGTCGGAAAACAAAGCAGATGTTTCGACCGTTCAGCTGCAGGTTGACAAAGTGGAGAACCTGCGCGCAGAGATGAACAAGACGCGAACGGTCATGCTCTACCGCATCAATCTCATCCTGAATCCGGAGCAACGCGTCAAAGTCAAGGAATTGATCGAGAAACGCCGAAGCTCGGACGCCTCGCGCCGCCGCTGATCTCGATCATCGCTCGCAAGACCACACGGAGGACATTGTCGTGAAGCAGACTGCACGAATCTGGATTACCGCCATCGCCGTGGCCATGGCGACTCCGGCGCTCGCCCAACAGCGCGCCGACGAGGACAAGAACGCGGCACACGTCCGCGAACTCATTCGACAGGCGATGCAGCAGGTCCAGTCGCAGACGCCCGCCGTCGCATCGCTGCCGTTTCAGACACCCGGCCCGAGGGTCGATCTCTCGATTCAGGAGGCCGTTCAGCGAGGAACCGAGCGGAACATCGAGATCGCCGTCGCGCGCATCACACCGCGACTGGCGGATTTCACGATCCTCGGTCTCGAGGCGAATTATCGACCGAACCTCACGTCCTCGGTGAACAACACGCGCAACACGTCGCTGCCGCAGCAGATCACGCAGGGCATCACGCAACCGACGACGACCATGCAAGAAAACTGGACGGCGGGGATGGCACAGAACCTCTATTGGGGCGGCGGGAACTATGCGGTTGGCTGGACGAACCAGCGCTTCGACAACCCCGCGTCGGTCAACCTGAGAAACCCGCAATGGACGTCAAACTTGACGTTCAACGTCACGCAGCCCCTGATGCGCGGCTTCCGGATCGACTCGACCCGCGCTGCGTTGCAAACCAACCGCATCAGTCAACAGAACGATGAAATCTCGCTGAACTCCACCACCGCGACGACCCAGGCGAACGTGCGGAATGCCTATTGGGATCTGGTTTTCGCCGTTCAGGCGGTCGAAGCGGCGCAAGGATCGTTTGATCTCGCCAGCCGTCTGGTGAAGGACAATCAGGCTCGCGTCGAAATCGGCACGCTTGCCCCCATCGATATCGTGACGGCGCAGGCTGAAGAAGCCACGCGCCGGCAGGCGCTCGTTCAGGCGCAGGCGAACGTTCGCACCGCCGAGCTCGCGCTGAAACGGCTTATCGTGAGCGGCACCGACGATCCCCTGTGGGCATCCTCGATCAATCCGGTCGATCGGCCGCCGACGACCCCGGAACCGATCAATCTGGAAGGTGCCGTCACGCGCGCGCTCTCTCAGCGGACGGATCTGGCTCAGTCGAAGAACAACCTGCGCATCAGCGACATCAACCTGCGAAACCTCGTCGACTTGACGCGTCCGCAGCTGAACTTGACCGCCAACTACGGTTTGCGTGGTCTTGGAGGGCCGTTTCTTCAATTCACTGGACCAGTGGATCCCCTGACCGGCGCCCGGCCCAGCAGCGTCATCCCTTCCGGCTACCTTGACGCGTTGAGAAACATCGCGGGGTTTGATGCACCGTCGTGGACGGTGGGTCTCTCGTTCGCATATCCGCTTGGCAAGAGTGCGCAAGAGGCCAACGTGGCGAGGTCGAGGCTGTCGCTCGATCAGAGCAACGCAAATCTGAAAGCGCTCGAGCTGCAAATCGCAACCGAAGTGACGAGTGCAGCCTTGACCGTGCAGAGCTCGCTCGAAAGCGTGCAGGCGAGCGGTGTGGCGCGCGAGTTGTCGCAGAAACGTCTGGAAGCCGCGCAAAGCAAGTTCGAGGTCGGGATGGCCACCAACTATGAAGTCGTCCAGGCGCAGCGCGACTTCGTTGACGCGCGCAACAACGAACTGCGCGCCATTCTCAACTACCGCAAAGCACTGGTGAACTTCGAGACGGTGCAAACGGTTGGTAATCGCGGCGTCAGCGCTGTCGGCGGAGCCGGAGGCGGAGGGACAACCACCACGGGGGCCACCGGGGGCACGGGTGGCGGAGGAACCGGCGGCTTCACTGGCGGTGGTGGCGGCGGCGGCTCGCAATAGTCGCAGGCATCTTTTCAAAGGGTCATATGCGTAAGGTCATCCTGTTACCTATCGTCGCGGTGCTCGCGCTGGCGGGCTTCCTGGTCTATAACCGGACCGGCAAGGAAGGTACGAACGCGCAGCTTGCCGGCGGCGCGCAAACGTCGGGGGGCGGCGGCGGTACGGGCCGCGGCGCCGGTGGCCGCGCGGGCGCAGCGCGGCCTCCAATGCCCGTCGAGTTCGCAACCGTCGCGCGCGGTCCGGTCACCGAGCAGATCCTCGTGGTGGGAAGTCTCATCGGCGAGGCGACGGTGCAGGTCGTGCCGAAAGTCAACGGTCGGCTCGATTCCATCAGCGTGAAGCTTGGTGATCCGGTCAGGCGCGGATACCTCATCGCCAAGGTCGAGGACAGCGAGATACAGGAGCAGGTCCGCCAGGCCGAGGCGTCCTTTCAAGTTGGCCAGGCGACGATCCGTCAGCGCGACGCCGATTTGAAACTCGCGAGAACAAATCTGGATCGGTCGCGAAGCCTGTTCGAGCGGCAGCTTCTGCCGCAGCAAACCTACGACGATACGGAAGCGCGCTACCAGGCGGCGCTGGCCCAGCTCGATCTCGCGAAAGCGCAGTTCGAGCAGGCAAAAGCGAGACTGGAGGAGCTGCGAATCACACTGGCCAATACACGTATCACGTCGCCCGTGGATGGTTTCGTCGGCAAGCGCTTCGTGGACCCCGGTGCGTTCGTGGGACCAAACTCCCCCATCGTCTCGGTGGTTGACATCAGCACCGTGCGGATGGTGGCGAACCTCGTCGAACGAGACGTCAAGCGCGTCCCGGCGGGAACAAAGGCAGCGGTCGAGGTTGATGCCTTCCCCGGCGAGAAGTTCACCGGTCGTGTGAGCCGCGTCGCTCCCGTGTTCGACCCAGCCACGCGCACGGCCGAAATGGAAATTGAAGTGCCCAATGTCGGGTTCCGGTTGAAGCCAGGCATGTACGCACGCGTGCAACTGACGGTGGATACTCGAGCGGATGCGCTGACGGTGCCGCGGAACGCGCTCATCGACGTGGACGGTAAACCCGGCGTGTTCATCGCAGCTCCGGCTGCGGCGGGCACGACCGGCAGCGGTGCGGCGCAGCAAGGTGCCGCCGTGATGACCGCAAAGTTCGTCCCCGTGCAAACGGGCATCAGAGACGGTGAGCAGATCGAGATTCGATCCGGAGTCCAGGACGGCACCCGGGTCATCACGACCGGGGCTGGCGCGCTGAAGGATGGTGACCGCATCGTGGCGGCCACCGGCGAGCGCGGCCGCGGGCGCAGTGGTGCCCGCGGAGAACGTGTCAACGGTGGCGGACAACAGCAGCCGCAAGGGAGCGACCGATGAGTATTCCGCGTTTTGCCATTCATCGTCCGGTCACGATGTTCATGCTCTCGGGCGTGATCATTCTGATTGGCGCGCTCTCGCTCATGCGATTGCCGGTGGACCTCATGCCTGACATTTCGTTCCCGAGCATCACGGTGCGGGTCGGCTACCCGGGCGTCGGTCCGCTCGAGATGGAGGAACTCGTCACGCGCCCGCTCGAGCAGGCACTCAGCGCGGTCGCGGGACTCGAACGAATTGAGTCGACCTCCTCCGAGGGCTCGAGCCGCGTCACGCTGAACTTTGCGTGGGGCACCGACCTCAACGAAGCCGCCGACGATGTCCGCAATCGCCTGGACAGAGTGCGCGGCCGCTTCCCTGAAGAGGCGGACGCTCCCATCATGTTCAAGTTCGACGCTAATACCTTCCCGATCATGGGCGTTGGCGTCGAAGGGGACTACGACCGCGTGCGCCTGCGCGAAATCGCCGAGCACGATCTTTCACAGCGGCTCGAGCGCGTTCCCGGCGTGGCGTCGGTCACCGTTGACGGCGGCTTACGCCGTCAGATTCACGTGCTGCTCTCGAAGGAGAAAGTTCGAGCGCTCAATCTGCCAGTCGACCGCGTCGTCAACCTGCTCCGTACCGAAAACCAGAATATTCCGCTCGGGGAAATCGATGAGGGCGATCGCACCTACCTCGTGCGCAGCCAGGGACAGTTCGAGAACTTGAACGAGATTCGCGATCTCGTCGTGCTGACGCAGAACGGCGTCCCCGTCTACATGAAGGACCTCGCGGAGGTCCGGGACTCGACCGAGGATTTCCGCTCGTTCACGCGGATCAACGGCAAGCCCGGCGTGCGGCTCCGTATCACCAAGCAGTCGGGCACGAATACCGTGCAGATCGCCGACGAAGTGCGTGCGGAAGTCGCGCGGATCAATCAGCAGATTCCCGGTGTGCAGTTGACCGTGCTCGATGACAGCTCCGTCTTCATCAGTCGCGCGATCACCTCGGTCAAGGAGCATGCACTCGTCGGCGGCGCGCTGGTCATGCTCATCATCTTCCTGTTCCTCCGCAACCTGCGGGCGACCTTCATCGTGTTCACCTCGATTCCAATCTCGGTCATTGGCACGTTCGCGCTGCTCTACTTCAACGGATACACGCTCAACACGATGACGTTCGGCGGTCTGGCGCTGGGCATCGGCATGATCGTTGACGCGTCGATCGTGGTGCTGGAAAACACCTTCCGACACATGGAGCACGGCAAAGACAGGATGCAGGCCGCCATCGAAGGCAGCGAGGAGGTCTGGTCCGCGATCCTTGCGTCGACGCTGACCCACATCGCCGTGTTCGTGCCGCTGCTCTTCCTCAGCGGCGTCTCGAGCATCCTCTTCAAGCAGCTCTCAGTCGTCGTCATGTTCTCGCTGACGATGTCACTCTTCGTAGCTGTCACCATCGTTCCGGTACTCTGCTCCCGACTGCTGCGGTTGCCGCCGCCTGCCGATGAACGGCGCGGTCTCAGCGGCCGTCTCTATACGGCCAGCGAGCGCTTCCTCAACTCGATGGACGAGCGCTACAGCCGCGTCATCAGGCTCGCGCTGCAGCATCGTCCGACCGTCATCGGCCTCGGCACCGCCGCCGTCGTGGCCGCCGTGTTGATCCTGCCGACGATTGGCTTCGAATTGATGCCGCAGGCCGACGAGGGCGAGGTCCGCGTCACCGCCGAGTTGCCCGTCGGCACGCGAATCGAGCGCAGCGAAGACGTCGCCCTCCGCATGGAAACACTGATCAAGGAGTTTGTTCCCGAAGCGGAGGACGTCATCACCAACGCCGGAGGCGGCGGCTTCATGGGAGGCGGCGCGAACCGCGTCAACGTGCAGGTCCGGCTGGTGACCAAAGACCGGAGGGAGCGCTCGAGCGAAATCATCGCGCGCGACTTGAACCGGCAGCTCCCGGGAATCATCCCCGGTGTCATCATTCAGACTCGCGCGTCCGGCGGCAACCAGCAGTTCAACCGCATCACCGGCGGCGGCGAGGATTCGCGTGTGGCGCTCGAGATCCGCGGCGACGATCTCCAGCAGGCGCAGCAGGTCGCCCAGGCGGCCAAGGCGGTCATGGACAGGGTTGCGGAAGTCCGCAACGCGCGCATCGGCCGCGACGATGGCCGGCCGGAACTCGCGATTCAAGTGGACCGGCCAAAGGCGGCCCTGCTCGGCTTGTCGGTCACCGGCGTCGCGAACTCCATTCGGACGAGCGTTGGTGGCACGCAGGCAGCGTTCTTCCGCGAGGCCGGCAACGAGTACCCGATCGTGGTGCGGCTGCGGGAAGAGGATCGCGAACGGGTCGAGGATTTGAACGATCTGCTGATCGGCACGCCGCAGGGACAAGTGCTTCAGGCCAAGAATCTCTTGACGCTTCGCAACCAGGCGGGCCCAACAGAGATTCAGCGCAAGAACCAGGAGCGCATCCTCCGTGTCACCGCTGAACCGGAAACGACGCTCAGCGAAGCGCTCGCGGCGGTCAATGCGCGGCTCTCCGAAGTGAGGGTGCCGCCCGACTTTTCAGTCGGTTTCGGCGCCGAAGCCGAGGAACAGGCGCGCGCCTTCGCTCAGCTCCGCCTGATGCTGATCCTCGCGATCATCCTCGTCTACGCGGTCATGGCGTCGCAGTACGAGTCGCTACGCGACCCGTTCATCATCATGTTCTCGGTGCCGCTCGCGGCCATTGGCGTCGTGCTCGCACTCAAACTGACGGGCACGTCGTTCAGCCTGCAGGCGTACATCGGCGTCATCATGCTCGCCGGCATCGTCGTCAGCAACGCCATTCTGCTCGTCGATTACACGAACGTGCTGAGACGGCGCGACAGCATGCCGCTGCGGCAGGCAGTCGAGACGGCGGGGCGCATTCGACTCCGCCCGATTCTGATGACGTCGCTGGCGACGATGCTCGGACTGGTGCCGATGGCGCTCGGCATCGGCGAGGGAGCTGAACTACAGGCGCCGCTCGCACGCGTTGTGATCGGCGGGTTGCTCGCATCCACGATGATCACGCTCATCGTGGTGCCAACGGTATACACGCTCTTCGAGGAAGGGTGGAAGGGCCTGCGCGGCGGAGCGAAGCACGCATAGGCGGTCCGTCGTAATTACGGCGGCAGGATAGATCGACATGAAAAAACTGATACTGATTATTCTCGTCCTGGTCGCGGTTGGCGTCGGCGCCGGCGTCTACACCATGCGCCGCAATCAGCCGGATCCGGTCGTCAGCACGCAGGCACTCACGCGCGGTGACATCGTGGACTCCGTCGGCGCCACCGGTACGCTCGAAGCGGTCGAAACGGTTGACGTCGGCACGCAGGTGTCTGGCGTGGTCCAGCAACTCTTTGCCGACTTCAACTCGATCGTCAGAAAAGGCCAGATCATCGCCAAGCTCGATCCATCGCTGATCCAGACACAGATTGAACAGCAGAGTGCCAACGTCATCCGTGCCGAGGCGGACCTGGAGCGGTTGAAGGTGGGGCTGGCAGACGCGGAGCAGAAGCTCGACCGTGCGAAGCAGATGGCGGAGCGAAACCTGATTCCTCGCACCGAGCTCGAGACGGCAGAAGTCAACGTCAAGTCAGCGGAAGCGCAGATTCGTTCCTCGGCTGCTGGCCTCAATCAGGCTCGCGCGCAGCTGAACAATCAACGAGTCAATCTCGGCTATACGACTATCGTCGCGCCGATCGATGGCATTGTGATTTCGCGTAACGTCGATCAAGGGCAAACGGTGGCTTCGAGCATGAACGCGCCGACGCTCTTCGTGATCGCCGCGGATCTGACGAAGATGCAGGTCCTTGCGAACATCGACGAAGCGGACGTCGGCCGGATGCGGCCGGGCCAGAACGTGACGTTCCGAGTCGATGCCTTCCCGAACGACACGTTCCGCGGAACGGTGCAGCAGGTGCGCCTGCAGCCCGCGGTCGTGCAGAACGTCGTGACCTACTCGACGGTCATCGCCGTCCCGAATCCCGAACTGAAGTTGAAGCCGGGAATGACGGCCAACGTCAACATCGAGATCGCTCGACGCAGCGACGTCCTGCGCATTCCGAACGCGGCGCTGAGGTTCCGCCCAACCAACGAAATGTTCGCGGCGCTCAACCAGCCGGTTCCGCAGGAGATGCAGCGAGGCGCCGGCGGCTTCGGTCGTGGCCGTGGTCAGAACCAGAGTGGTGCGTCGAGCCCTTCGACCCCTTCGACAGGCACGGGGCGCAGCTCGCCCGCCGGTGCGGGGGCACAAGCCAACGCCCAAGCGGCTGGACAGCGTGAACCTCGCGCCAGTTCGCCCGAGGGTCGCGGCGGTGGCGATCAGACGGCGGGTCAGCAAGAGGGCGGGCGCGGCGGCTTTGGTGGTGGTGGCCGTGCCTTCGATCCGAACATGACGCCAGAAGAACGCCAGCGCCGACGTGAGGAAATGCTGAAGAACATGACGCCCGAACAGCGTGAGCGCTTCGAGGCGCGCCTGCGCGAACGAGAGGGCCGTGGTTCGACAGACTCACCACAGGGGTCCGGCGGTGGCGCCAGTCGTGGTGGTCAACCCAGTGCGACGGCGACCCCGAACACCCGTGGCGGAGCCGCAACGCCGTCGCAGTCGCGCACGATGGCCTCGGGCGCGACCACCATTGATTCTCTGTTTGGTCCACTGCCCGTCGTCGAGACGCGCGGCACCGCATGGCTGTATGTCAACAAGCAGCTGAAGATGGTGCGCCTGCGTCTTGGCATCACCGACGGCACTTACACGGAAGTCTTGAACGAAGAAGAACTGCAGCCAACCATGGAAGTCGTCACGATGATGACGACTGGCCTCGAATCGCGCACGACACCCGGACAGGGCGGTGGTCAGAATCCGCTCATGGGTCCGCAGCGCGGTGGCCCCGGCGGCCGCGGACCGGGTGGCGGCGGCGGTGGTGGTGGCGGCGGTCGAGGTCGAGGGTAAGGACACAATGCCTGTAATCTCCGTCCGCGATCTCGTCAAGACGTACGTCGTCGGCGAGGTCACGGTGCGCGCGCTCCGCGGCGCCAACATGGACATCGATGCCGGCGAGTTCGTCGCCGTGACCGGGCCCTCGGGCTCGGGCAAATCGACGCTCATGCACATCCTTGGCTGTCTCGATCGGCCCACCAGCGGCCAGTATCTCCTCGACGGCAAGGATGTCTCGCGGATGTCGAAAGACGAACTGGCAGCGATCCGCAATCGAAAGATCGGATTCGTCTTCCAGGGCTTCAATCTGCTCTCTCGAACAACGGCGCTCGACAATGTCGAACTCCCGCTGCTCTACAACGGCGGGAGCCGGATGAAAACCGTCGAACGGCACAAACGCGCGATGGCCGCCCTCGACGCCGTCGGCCTGGGCGACCGTCAGCATCACTATCCAAATCAGCTGTCCGGCGGCCAGCAGCAACGCGTGGCGATCGCTCGCGCGTTGATCAATCAGCCGTCCATCATTCTGGCGGACGAACCGACCGGCAACCTCGACACTCGAACCAGCATCGAAGTGATGGGAATCTTCCAGCGGCTGAATGTCGAGCGCGGGATCACGATCGTGCTGATCACGCACGAGATGGATATCGCGGAATACGGCACACGACTCGTACGTTTTCGAGACGGAAAGATACAGATCGATCAGAAGATCACGCACCGTCGCGACGCCGCGGCGGAGCTGGCCAAACTGCCGCCGCCGGAGCTTGAGCCGGAGAGCATCCCGGCTGACCCGAAGCCGGCCGAACACTTGGGCGGAGTGAGCTAGTTCGGGGCTCGGGGCGCGGGGCGCGGGGCTCGGGGAAAAGATAACTAAGAACTGGAAGTTGACATCGTCAGAGCTAAAACCATGTCGATCATCATGACCGTGCGGATCGCGCTCAAGGCGCTCAACCGCAACAAAATGCGCACGATATTGACGATGCTTGGAATGATCATCGGCGTCGGCGCGGTGATCACGATGGTGGCGCTCGGACGCGGTGCGCAAGCGACCATCGAAGAGCAGGTGAAGTCCGCCGGAACGAACCTGATCAACGTGAACGCCGGCAACTTCTCACAAGGCGGCGTGCGTCAGGGACAAGGGATGTCGAATACGCTGATGCCCGCTGATGCGGATGCGATTCGCGCGCTTCCCGGTGTGCAGTACGTCGCGGCTGGCGCCAACTCGCGCGGGCAGGTTATTGCGGGCAACCAGAATTGGTCCACACGCATCGAGGGCACGGAGGTCGACTTCCCGCTGATTCGCAGCTGGCCTGCGAAGTACGGCAGCTTCTTCACACAGCAGGACGTGAACACCGCGGCAAAGGTCGCAGTGCTCGGCACGGTGGTCTCGGATACGCTGTTCGGACCGGATGTCGACCCCACGGGGCAGATCATTCGCATACGCAATCAGCCGTTCAAGGTGCTCGGCGTGTTGGCCTCCAAAGGCCAGGGGCCCTTCGGGCAGGATCAGGACGACACGATTTTCGTGCCGTATACCACGGTCCAGAAGAAGCTTCAGGGCATCCAGCACATCAATAACATCACGGTGTCCGCTGTGAGCGCCGACACCGCGCCTGTTGCGGCCGCAATCACTGAGACGCTGCGTCTCATGCACAAGCTGCCGCCTGGCGAACCCGACGACTTCATGGTGCGCACGCAGGAAGAAATTGCCAGCGTCCGTACGGAAACCACTCGCACCATGACAACGCTCCTGGCAGCCATCGCGGGCGTCTCGCTGCTCGTTGGCGGGATCGGCATCATGAACATCATGCTGGTCTCGGTCACCGAGCGAACGCGCGAGATCGGCCTGCGGCTTGCAATTGGCGCGCGCGGCAAGGATGTGTTGCTGCAATTCCTCGTTGAGGCCATTGTCATCAGCCTGTTTGGCGGCTTGCTCGGCATTGGCCTGGGGTACGCCTTGTCCGACATTCTCGAGCGAACCCTGGCATGGCCAACGTCCATCCCCCCCAATGCGATCGGGATGGCGTTCGGGTTCGCTGCAGCAACTGGTGTGTTCTTTGGCTTCTACCCTGCGCGGAAAGCCGCAGGGCTCGATCCGATCGAGGCGCTTCGCTATGAGTAAAGCGGCTTCGATTGTCAGTCGTTAGTCGTTAGTCGGTCGTTCATCGTCAGTCGTCGTCTTTCTCTTGAGGAGGAGTGACACATGAAAGTGGCACGTGTTGGAATTATTGCGACAGCGGTCCTCGCGGTCGCAACCATGGCGTTCGCGCAGAAGCCGGACTTCTCCGGCACGTGGACGCTGGATCCAGAGGCGAGCGGAATGCCCGCCGGCGGTGGTGGCGGGGGCGGGGGCAGAGGTGGTGGTGGCCTCGGTCAGGGCGCAACTGTCAAGCAGGCGGCCGACACGCTGACGGTCGAGCGGACCTTTGGCGACAACAAGATCACGTCGACCTACAAGCTCGATGGGACCGAGAGCAAGAACACGATGATGGGCCGCGGCGGCGAGCAGATGGAAATGGTCTCGACCGCCAAGTGGGACGGCAACAAGCTGACCATCACCACCAAGACCGGGCAGGGCGAGTCGACTCAGGTATGGTCGCTCGCGGGGAACGTCCTCACGGTAGAGACGACGAATGCCCGCGGGACGCAGAAGCGCGTCTACAAGAAGACGACGTAACAAGGGAAAAGGGAGAAGGGAAAAGTTCCCTTCTCCCTTTCTTTCTTCTCCCTTTCTCTTTGAAGAAACGGGCCGTCATCGCCGTCGGCAGCAATCTTGGCGATCGCCGCGCGGCCATGGCGTTTGCTGCAGAGCACCTCGCCGCAATTCTGTCAAACCTCACATTGTCGGACGTCGTCGAAACCGAGCCCGAGGGCGAAGCAGTCGAGGGCGACCCGCTTTTTCTGAATGCCGTAATGGTGGGCGAGACCGCGCTCTCGGCACGCGCGCTGCTGGAGGAACTCATGAGCATCGAGCGTGCGTTCGGCCGCGAGCGGCGGTACGCAGGCGCGCCGCGAACGCTCGATCTCGACCTGATCATGCTCGGGGAGGATATGGTTGACGAGCCCGACCTTCAGGTGCCGCACCCGCGGTTTCGCGAGCGCTTCTTCGTCCTCGGTCCGCTCGCGCAGATCGCACCGGACGTTCGCGATCCGGTGACAGGTTTGCGTGTCGGGGAGTTGTTGCGAAATTTGCTGAGGGACGAACGAAGATAACTCTTTGCTTACTCCACCCACCGCGTGGCCAGCACTGCGCCGGTGGTTCCCGCGCCGTCCGCTCGCCTGCCGAGCACGTCCGTCCGGCCGCCAAGAGCCTGTTCGAACATCCGCTGATGCTCGAGCGTCTCTCCAAGAATCACACGGAGCATGCTGCGGTGACGGGCGTTTGGCAGCGCGTCGATCCGGGGTCGCCACGTGTCAACCATCGCGCGTGCCAGGTCACGATCGGTTGCCAGCAGTGCGTTCTGCGCGGCCTTCCCTTTCCCCTGCGGCTTCACGTCCGGCTCCCCGATGTCCTCCGGCTGCCCGCCCATGTCGACAATCGCGTCCTGCAGCCATCGAACCTGCACGTCTTCACGCGCGATGATGTACTGGTAGGCGTTGTTCAGCTCGTAGTCCTTGATATAGCGTGCGGCGGCGACGTGACGCTGCCGAAGCGCGAGCTTGTCCCGGTAGAAGGCCCGCAGGAGCTCGAGCATCTCGGCGCTTTTCACGAGCTTTGCTTTTCCTTGCACGTGATACAGACGCGCGTCCACGGAATGGCATTCAGCCGCGCCGGCGCAATCGGTTCGCCGCAATCGCGGCACACGCCGTAGGTGCCTTTTTCCATCCGCCAGAGCGCCTCTTCGATGGCCTGAAGAATCTTGGCGTCCGTCTGTTTGAGTTTGAGTTGGATGTGAACTTCGTTGTTCCCGCTGGCCTGATCGGCGAGATCGCCCTGGCGCGAGTTCGTTTCTGTTGTCTGCAATGGCTTGATGCCACCGCCAGCCGACAGAATCTCCCCGCGCTTGCGGAGCAGCGCTTCTTTATATGGAGACAAATCCATGCTCGTGATCCCCGCTCGCGCGGCCTGGCCCACGCAGGCCCGCGACTCCATCCGGAAAAGATCATCTTAGCACGCTATCGTCGCCTCCAATGAGATCGCGAAGGCCTCCAACCATCCCCCACGTCTCGCTTGGCGAGGCCCACGAACCACGAGCCCTGCCTGCGGCATTCACGAAGACCGCGACGACACGACGAACACGACGGCCGAGTCACGCTATGCCTGCGGGATGCACGAAGAGCACGAAGACTCGAAGGTCACGAAGACGTCACGCTTGCAAGCCCCGACGAGGCCGTGCCGGGCGCCGGCCTTCGGCCGGCGTCGGGGCACGCAGGGCTCTGGTTTCTTCGTGGTCGTCGTGTCTTCGTGTTCGTCGTGAAAGACGCCGTCGGCTCGTTTCAGCGTGACGGTCAACGAACGTTGGTAGTAGGTCGCTATAGCAGGGTCTATAGCCCGGCAAGATCATCCAGCTGTTTTCAGCGGTGACTTGCCTATTCCGCCCGTAACGTCGCCAGCGGCTTCTTCCGCAGCACGTCGAAGCTCGCGACGACGCCGATGATACCGACCAGCGCGGTCGTGATAAACGCGCCGGCGGCGAGCACGCCTGGCGCGGGGTGCCAAGGGATGTCGAACACGTATCGGGAAATGCCCCAGGTGAGCGCCAGAGCTCCGGCAGCGCCGATACAGCCGGCAAGCAAGCCGAGCGCACTGTATTCGAGCGCCAGCATCGTCGTCAGGAGACGGGTGCTCGCGCCGAGCGTGCGAAGAATGGCGGCTTCGTACACGCGCTGGAATTTCGTCATCGCAACGGCCCCGATGAGGATCAGGACGCCGCTCGCGACCGCCACCCCGCCGACGATTGAAATCGCAAGCGTGACGTTATCGACGATCCCCTGGATGGTCGCGAGCACTTCGCGCACGTCGATTGCCGAGACATTCGGATACGCGGCAACGAGGTCGCGCTGAAAGGTCGCTCGCTCCGCGACGGCGTCGGGCGCCCGGAGCGTGGCGATGTAGCTATGGGGTGCGCGCGCGAGCGGGCCGGGACGAAACACGAACATGAAGCCGCCGTTGCGGGCGTCTCCCCACTCGACCTCGCGGATCCCCACGACTCGCGCGTTGACGATGCGTCCGAGGATATCGAACCGCATCAGATCGCCGACGGCGACTCGCGACCGTTCGTGAATCCCCTTCTCGACTGTGACCTGCAGTTCCGCAGCGTCGTCGGGAAGCGGCGGTTGGCCGCTCCAGAACGTGCCTTCGACCAGTTTTTCGTTAGGTTCGAGATGGTTGCGGTAGGTGATGACGAATTCACGGCTCAACCCGCCACGGCCTCGCACGTCAGAGACTGTGTCGAGGTTGTTCTCCTTGCCGCTGACACCGGTCACGCGGGCTCTCAGGACTGGAATCAGCCGCGGTTCGACGCCGGCACGGGCCTTCACGAGCTGACGAATCCCCTCCAGCTGGTCCTGCTGGATATCAATGAGGAACATGTCAGCGCCGGCTTGATCGAGCGTAATTGTGAACTCCTCGATCAGGTTCGACTGGAGCGCACGCACCCCGATCACGAAGAAACTGCCCAAGCCGACCGCCAAGAGAATGACGCGCGTCTGATTGCCCGGCCGCCGAAGGCTGCCAACGGCGTGGCGAAGCGGAAACCACGGCGCGGCAGCGAGTGGCCGGACCGCACGCACCAGCAGGATCCCGGCGCCGTGCAACAGCAGCGTGACGACGGCGAATCCGCCAGTTACGATCAGACCGACCTGCCAGGAAGCGGCCTGCCATGCGGCGATGCTCACGAGCGCAGCGCTGACAATCGCCATCACGCCAACCTGAATCCAGTCAACTCGCGCACGAGCGATCTGCGCGTCCAGCCCGCGCAGCAACAGCAGCGGCTTCACCCGCCGGACTTCGAGAAGCGGCGCCAGTGAAAACAGCACGGAAACAATCAGTCCGACGAACAGGCCCTGGAGCACTGCTGAAATCGTCAAGCCGTACGAGACGCCACCAAACGACGCCGCCAGCGAGGGAGGGATCGAGGCGATGGCGATCCACGCAATGACGACGCCCAACAGGCTGCCAGTCAAGCCAAGCAGGATGACTTGCACCACGTAGGTGGACAGGATCTGCGCGGTGGTGGCGCCAAGGCATTTGAGAATCGCAACGCTCCGGATCTTCTGGCGGACGAAGACCCGCGTGACGCTCCACACCCCGATGCCGCCGAGGATCACCATGATGAAGCCGACGAGGCTCAGGTAGTTTTCGGCGCGCTGCAAATCTTCGCCAATATCGTCTTCCGTGGACTGGTACGAGCGGGTGTTGATGAAGTCGTTTCGAAAATCGCGGCGCAAGTCGCGGACGAGCGACCGAACCGCCTCGTCCTCGACGCGCAGCTGCAGCTGATAGCTGGCACGACTGCCGAACGTCAGCAGGCCCGTCGCGCGAAGATCGGCGTAATCCACGATCACCCGCGAGCCAAAACTGAACGCGCCCACACGCCGCCCGGGCTCCTGTTCGATCACACCGCGGATCGTGAATGGGTGGCCGCCGATGACAATACGGTCACCCGTTCGAATCCCAAGGTGAACGAGCAGGTCCGGCCGGACGAGCGCTCCCCGGTTTTCGAGCAGATCGTGGCTGAAGGTCACACCATCGGCGAGCACGAGTTGCCCGTACAGCGGGAATCCGTTCTGGACCCCTTTCAACTCGACCATCTTCGCGGCGGCGCCTTGCTCCCCGCGCACCATCGTCGCGGTCTCGATGGATTCGAGACGCTGCAATATGGGAGCGCTGGCGAGCCGCTGGTCGAGTCGTTCGCGAACCTGCGGCGTCCACGGCCGGTTGGTGGAAACCAGCACGTCGGCGGACACGATCGCCCGTGCCTCCCGCATGAGCCCCGTCCGCACGCTTTGGATCACCGATCGCAGCGCCACGATCGCTCCCACGCCAATCGCCACGCAAACGAAGAAAAAGAGGAGACGCCGCCACGAAGCCCGCAGCTCGCGCACGACCATGCGAACAACGAACGTCATCGGGATGCTGACCGAGCCGCGAGGGCTCGAGCGTCTTCAGATCTGACGACCTGGCCGTCTCGAAGCGCAATCGTCACGTCTGCAACTCTCGCCAGCTCGGGATCGTGGGTAACCAGCACCAGCGTCGTGCCGCGGTCGCGATTGATCGAGAGAAGCAGCTCGATGATCTGGTGGCCCGTCGCACTGTCGAGATTACCAGTCGGTTCGTCAGCCAGCAGGATGGGCGGATTGTTCGCGAGTGCACGTGCGATCGCGACGCGTTGCTGCTCGCCTCCCGAGAGCTGTGACGGGTAATGATGCATGCGGTCGTCGAGCCCGACTTCCGAGAGCAGCAACCGGGCACGCTGAGACGCGTCAGCTACACCGGCAATTTCCATCGGAATGAGAACATTCTCAAAGGCGGTCAGCGACGGCAGCAGGTGGAAGAACTGAAACACGATGCCGACACGGACCCCACGCAACCGGGCAAGCGCATCTTCGTCGAGCGAGGTGATGTCCTCCCCGTCCAGGTGGATCCGGCCAGTTGACGGGGCATCCAGGCCTGCGATGAGACCGAGCAGCGTTGACTTGCCGCTGCCGGACGGTCCCGTGATAGCGACAACGCGACCTTTGTCGATGGTCAGGTCGAGCGGATGAAGGATCGTGAGCGTCCCGGCGCCGCTCGGCACCGCCTTGGAGACTCCGCGTAGCTCGATCATGAACCGTCCGCCATCTGGTCGAGCACCGGTCGGAGCACTCTCCACACGGTGTCGGCAACGATAGCTGTGCCTTGCACGTTGGGGTGAATACCGTCTCCTTGATTCAACTCCGGACGACCCGCAACGTTCTGGAGCAGGAACGGAATGAAAATCACGCGCTCTTTGAGCGCGACATCGCGAAAGGCTTGTCGAAACCCCGTCGCATACTCCTGACCAAAGTTTGGTGGCGCCTCCATGCCCGCGAGAATGACTGCGATTCCCCGTTCCTTCGCCCGCTGGACGATCGCGGTGAGATTCTGTTTCATCTCCGCGACGGCCAGTCCCCGCAGGCCATCGTTTCCCCCGAGCGCGACGATCAACACCCGAACGTTCCCCTCGAGCGCCCAGTCAAGACGGCGGAGGCCGCCGGCCGTCGTGTCGCCTGATACCCCCGCGTTGACAACCTCGAACTCGTAACCCTCGGTGTCGAGGTGCTGCTGAAGAACTGCGGGATACGACTGCGATTCGAGTAATCCGTAGCCGGCCGTCAGGCTGTCGCCCAACGCTACGACCTTTGGCTTCGGCGGCGGGGCGGTCGGATCCTGGGGGGCCTCCGCGGCATTCCCCGTCGGTTGACGGGGGGCCGTTTCACGGTCCGATCGTCCGCACGCGCACGCCAGGGCGAGGATCACCGCGAGCAGCGGGATTCTCCACGGCAACTCCACGGAGAGCTGCAAGCGCGCGCGACTCAACAACATGGCGTAAGTATATAGACGCGTCTGGCCGGGTCTCAGGTTCTCCTAGGCTGTTTGGGACGTGAGCTGCCGCAACTGCTCATCGAGAGCCCGCAGAGCCTGTTCCAGCATCTGCCGGTGTGAAGGCGCCGTGGCACGGGCCAGATCGTCGGCTGTGCGCGTGCGCGCCAGCTCGAGCGTGCGTCGCTGCTCGCGCTGTTTCCGTTCCGCCTCGGTAAGGGGCGGCCGGGCATCGCGCTTCCGCGATGCCTCCTCCTGCTGGGCTTCGATGGACTTGGATTCCCACCCTCTCGCCATAATTCGAGGATATCGCGAGTTTCAGCGGCCGTCCGTCCGGAATACATCTTGCGGAATACATCTTGCTCCGATACTGAACAGGAGGAGCATGCCTGGAACTTCGCGAAAGGACTTCGTGCGCATCGCCGCGCTGGGAGATCTGCACTACGGCCGAAGTGCTGCGGCTGGAACGCTGCAGCCTTTGTTCGCGCAGATTACCGAGAGCGCCGATGTGCTCGTCTTGGCGGGAGACCTGACCGACTACGGGGCGGCAGACGAGGCGCGAGCGCTCGTTCGCGAAATGAGCACGCTCAAGATACCGGCGGTTGCCGTCCTGGGCAATCACGACTTCGAATCGAATCAGCAGACCGACATCCGACAGATCCTGCAGGACGCTGGCGTCGTGACGCTCGACGGCGAAACGACCGAGATCCACGGGATCGGATTCGCCGGCGTTAAGGGGTTTGCGGGAGGATTCGGGCGCGGCGCCCTCGGTCCCTGGGGCGAAGACACCATCAAGCAATTCGTCCACGAGTGCATCCAGGAGACGCTCAAGCTGGAGTCGGCACTGGCGCGACTGCGAACCGAGCGGGTGATTGCCATCCTCCACTACGCGCCGATTCAGGAAACTATCGAAGGGGAGCCACGCGAGATCTATCCCTTCCTTGGGTGCAGCCGACTCGAGGAGCCGCTCACGCGATTTCCGGTCACCGCGGTATTTCACGGCCACGCTCACCACGGCCGTCCGGAAGGACGCACGCGCAATAACACGCCGGTGTTCAACGTCTCGTTCTCGCTCATGCGGCAACTGTCGCCCGAACGGCCGTTCCGCGTCATCGACGTGAACCTCCTCGAAGCTCCGGATACATCGGAGCGCCGTCGCGGCGCCGATCGCCGCGCGCTCGAGGCCACCGTCCAAGGGAGCTAATCAATCATGATCCTCGTCGCCATGCTGGCCGCAATCGTTCTGCAACAACCTCCGTCGCCGACTCCTCCGGCCGCGCAGATTCCACCCGGCCTTGAAACGCAGGTCATGCTGGATCGCGCCGGGTTCTCGCCGGGAGTCATCGATGGGAGGATCGGAAAAAACACCAGACGTGCGCTCGCACTGTTTCAGCAGCAGCGTGGTCAGGAACAGGCACCCGCAGTCCCGGCCTTAACGACCTACACCATTACCGAGGAAGACGTGCGAGGCCCCTTCCCGCCATCCATCCCGGAAGACATGGTGGAAAAAGCCAGATTGCCGGAGCTTGGGTATACATCCGTTGTCGAAGCCCTCGCCGAACGCTTCCACTCGACACCGGCGCTGCTGCAGGAACTGAATCCAAACATCGCGTTCGAAGCCGGAGCGAGCATCCAGGTTCCAAACGTCGAGCCGCTGGTTCGTCCGGTCGAGCCGCCTCCGATCACGGCGGAGGCCGGGCGCCAGAACAAGGCAGCGAACAACAAAGCAACGGGCACATCCGGACGCGGAACCACGAAGCCGGCGAGTGACATCATGTCGCGCCCCGACGTTGTGGTCACGGTGAGAGCATCGACATCGGACCTCGAGGTGAAGGATTCATCCGGCCGCGTATTGTTGTACGCACCTGTCACCACCGGCAGCGAACACGACCCGCTGCCGATCGGCGAGTGGAAGGTGAACGGCGTTCAATTCAATCCGAAGTTTCTTTACAACCCTGATCTCTTCTGGGACGCGGACCCATCGCACTCCAAGGCGACGATTCCGCCCGGCCCCAACAATCCGGTCGGCCTGGTCTGGATCGATCTGAGTAAACCCCACTACGGCATTCATGGAACACCGGAGCCGTCCACGATCGGGCGAACCGAATCACACGGGTGCGTTCGTCTGACGAATTGGGATGTCTTGAAGCTTGCGGGGTTGGTGAAACCCGGCACGCGGGTGGTGTTCACCCAGTGAAGAACGCTGCCCGCTTCGCCCGCGTGTTCGCCACGGGTGCCGGCGTCGGCTTCATCTCCGGCGCCTTCGTGGTCAGCGTCGTCGTCTGGCACTACGGGAACATCATCGGATCGAGTGCCGCCAGCCGCGCGCATCCACCGGTAACGCCGGGCGCAGTCGAACGTCTGTTCGACCCGAGCGACGGCCTGGACGACGCAGGAGATGCGGTCGTGGTCGGGCAACCCGCGCCAGTCGCGACGTCGGGGGAACCGTCGCCGGTCGTCGCTCCCCCTCCGCCGGCCAGACCCGTGATCGGCGCGGTGCCAGCGGCCGAGCTGAAGGACCGGGACCTGTTGATACCCGTCGAAGGCGTCAAACCGGAGCAGCTCTCACGCACCTTTACCGAACAACGATCGGGCGGCCGAACCCATGAGGCCATCGACATCCTGGCTCCGATGAACACCCCCGTACTCGCCGTTGAAAATGGAACCATCGCGCGGCTCTTCTACAGCAAGGCTGGCGGGATCACGATCTATCAGTTCGACCCAACCGAGCGGTTCTGTTACTACTATGCCCACCTCAATCGGTACGCCGATGGATTGCGTGAAGGGCAGCACGTGAGCAAGGGGCAAATCATTGGCTACGTGGGGGTTTCCGGCAACGCTCCGAAAAACACACCCCACCTGCACTTCGCGATTTTCCGACTCTCGGACGCGAAACGATGGTGGGAAGGTAGCGCCCTGGACCCGTACTACGTCCTTCGATAACGTTCCAACCCTCCCGGTCTGTCGATCCGTCCAAGCTTGTGCAGGAGAGGAGCTTGCGAGTGGTTATCGCGGCAACGCCGCCCTTCGGTCCACTCGGGCGGACCGAGGCGATGGAGCCCGGGCCCACTTGTGGCGTGTATGACACAGACTTAGAGGGGGCCGCCCGTTGGTTGGCCCGCGAAAACGCGACCGCGACAAACCGGGGCCCCCGCGGCGCACGCTTGCGCCGTGGGGTGGGAGCGGAGCGGTCGCGCCGGAGGCAACCCATACATCCCACGACGGAGGCGTTTTCGCTGCAGTCCGACATCCCAGAGCGTGTTCAGCCGCGCCGAGATGCGGCCGCGGCGGACCCTGTGGCGCAGGCCGCAGCGGGAGACGTCCGCGCATTCGAGCAGCTCTATCGGACGCATCTGCCCCGCGTGTACAGCCTCGTTCGGCGGATGGCTGGAGGCCGGGACGCGGATGAACTCACGCAGGATGTTTTCGTGCGCCTCTGGCAGAAACTCGGAACATTCCGCGGTGACTCGGCATTCACCACCTGGCTCCACCGATTGACGGTGAACGTCGTCATCGAACGATTCCGGACCGATGCGACGAGACGTCAGCGGTTACGCGATGGCGAAGACATTTTTGAAATGCTGCCCGCCCCGCGACAGTCTGGAGACCTCGCGATGGACTTTGAAACGGCGATCGTGAAACTGCCGGACGGAGCGCGCGAGATTTTCGTCCTGCACGATGTCGAGGGCTACAAACATCAGGAGATCGCCGCGCTGCTCGACATCTCTCCGGGGACCTCAAAGGCGCAACTGCACCGGGCCCGCATGATGTTGCGAAAACACTTGCGGTAGGTGAAACCCATGACCAATCACGATCTCTGGACGACACGGCTGTCGGATTACCTGGACGGTGAACTCCCGGAGCACGAGTCCTCCGTTGTTACGCAGCACGTGGCCGAATGCGCGGAATGCCGTGGGGTGCTCGCCGAATTGCGCCAGGTTGTCAGCCGCGCGCGTACCGTGACCGACAGCGAGCCCGAGCATGACTTGTGGCCGCGCGTCGCGTGGCAGATCCGGGCGAAACGTCGGTTCTCTTTTACGCTTCCCCAACTCGTCGCCGCGAGCCTTGCGCTCATGCTTCTGTCTGGCGGAATGGTGTGGCTCGCACGGCTCGGAGGCGACCGCACGGATATCCCGGTCATCGACGCCTCGGGGCCCGACCTCGACTCCCGTCTGGTGGCGCCGGCGAGATTCGCGGTGACCCATTACGACGATGCGATCGTGGACCTGCAGGAAACACTCGCCGAGGAGCGGGACAAACTCGATCCCGAGACGGTGCGCGTCCTCGAAGCAAACCTGAAATCGATCGATGCCGCGATCGAGCAGTGCCGGCTGGCACTGGCCAACGATCCGATGAATCCGTACTTGAGCGAGCATCTCGTCGCTGCCAAGAAGCGGAAGCTCGGCCTGCTTCGACGCGCAGCCGCGATGTCGATGAGCGCTGGCGGGTGACCCAATGCAGACGAATAGACTTCGAACGGTCGCAACCCTCGCCACAGCGGCACTCCTTCTGGCTGCCCCGCTTTGCGCTCAGCCAGGCACGCGCGCGCCGGAGTCCGATCAGACCGTTCCAGTCCAGCGAGGAAGCCGTCTGCTCATCGAAAACTTTGCCGGCGAAGTAATCATCCGCGGTTGGGAGCGCGATACGCTGCGGGTGCAGGCAAGGCATCCCTCGAGAACGCGGGTGAACGTTCGAGCTGTGCCCACCGGATTTCGAGTGTCAGCATCGAACGACCGCGGCCCTCAAGGATCAGTTGACTACGACATCAACGCCCCCAACTGGATGCCAATCAAGGTGGACGGGCAGTTCAATTACGTAACGATCGAAGGGACTCAAGCCGAGATTTCCGTGGACACGAACCGCGGCGACATCGTGATCAAAGGCGGCAATGGCGTAACGGTGAAGTCAACCGAAGGCCACATCACGGTTGAAAACGCCGCAGGAAAGATCAACCTCAGCACCGTCAACCAGGGCATCGCGATCGCAGGCACGAGCGGCGACATCATCGCGGAGACGGTGAATGGTCCCATCGTGCTCGGCGAGATGCGCGCATCAACGGTCGAAGCGAGCACGATCAATGGAAACATCGCCTACGAAGGAACCGTGGCGAATGACGGGCACTATCGCCTCACGTCGCATAACGGAACGATCACGGTTGCCATCCCCGAATCGTCAAACGCGACATTCGCGGTCCGCACCTATAACGGCAGCTTCAACAGCAACCTGCCGGTCAAAGGGGAAGCCGACGTTCGTGACGTGCAGCGCGGCCGGCGCGTGATCTTCACGCTCGGTTCAGGCAGCGCCGAATTCGAGCTTGAATCGTTTTCGGGTGGGATTCGTCTAAGAAAACCAGGGACGACGGCCCCGACTTCGAAACGCAAAGAAAAAGAATAAGCCGCTCCCCTGTTCTCCTGCGGGACCACGAGTGTTCGCAGGCGAACACCCGCGCCTTCGCCTTGGGCTACGGCGAGGCGGGCGCTGCCCGCTTTTAGCGCACGCAATCCCCGTTTCTTACGTCAAATGCTATGTGGCACGAGAGTTGACTTCAGAGGTCCCGGCATGAGCTTCGCCTGTGCATTGCAACCCCGCATCCTGATTGCAGACGATCAGCCCGATCTGATCGATGCGCTTCGCCTGCTTCTGAAGCCGGAAGGCATCCAGATGGAGGCGGTGAACTCGCCGGACGCGGCGATCGCGGCCGTGCAACGCGGCGAGTTCGACCTCGTGCTGATGGATCTCAATTACACGGGCGACACGACGTCGGGCCGCGAGGGCATCGACTTGCTCTCGCGCATTCAGGCCGTGGATAGCACATTGCCTGTCGTGGTCATGACTGGTTGGGGCTCGGTCGACCTTGCTGTCGAAGCGATGCGACGCGGCGTTCGAGACTTCGTGCAAAAGCCCTGGGACAACAAGCAGCTGGTCACGACACTGCGCACGGAGATCGAGCAGGGGCGCGAGCGACGTCACCGCCTTCAGCACGAACAACGCGAATTCGACGAAGCGCGCCGTATCCAGCGCAAGCTGCTGCCCTCCTCACTCCCGCAGTACGACGGATGGGAGCTCGCCACTTCCTGGCAGCCCGCGCTGGGCGTCGGGGGGGATTGCTTCGACGCGCTCGCGCTCGGCCCGACCCGCCTCGCTTTGTGTATTGCGGACGTTGTCGGCAAGGGCATACCGGCGGCGCTGTTGATGTCCAATCTCCAGGCCGCCGTTCGCGCGTTTGCGACCGAAGCGACCGCGCCGCGCGAACTCTGCGCGCAGGTCAATCGGATCCTTTGCGGCCATATCGCCGAAGGACGGTTCATCAGTTTCTGCTACTGCGTGATTGACACCGAGACCGGTGAACTGACGTATGCAAATGCCGGACACTACCCACCGATTCTGATTCGCGGCGACGGTCGCGCCGAGCGTCTGAGCGCAGGGGGGGCCGTCCTGGGCGTGTTCGTGGACTCCAGCTACGACCAGGGGCGCGTGAGTATCGGCGCCGGCGACCGCCTCGTGCTGTACACCGACGGCATTACGGAAGCTCGCGCCGCGGACAGGACGAGCGAGGAGGAATTCGGGGAGGAGCGGTTGGTGCAGCTCACCATCGATCATCGCGGCTGCAGCGCGCCAGCGCTCGAGGCCCGCCTGACGGAGGCTGTCACATCCTTTTCCGGCGGGCATTTCGACGACGACGCCACGCTCATCGTGCTGGCAGCGCACTAGGGAGCGAGCCACTCATCCCGCTTTTCGGTCGTTCATCACTTCAGGGGACCATTCCGACCCGCCGTGACGGCATCTAGTCCCTTCGCTCACTACTCACGACTGTGGTACGTGGAAAATTCTCGCGACTTGGGGCCGCCTGAGGTCTTGACGGAACCTATCGGACCACTTGATAGTTGGCATTCATGCAAAAAGCCTGGACCCCTCCGGTCCGTTGGATCCTGCTTGTCGCTGCCGTATTGAGCCTGTTTTCAACGGCCCAGGCTTACAGGCTCGCTACTCTGAACCTCAAGGTCCCGTACGACATCGCCGTCGGACCGCTGCTCCTGTTGAATACGGCGTACTGGTTCGTGCCGGCGGCATTGACGCTTCCGATCTTTTACCTCGCTCGCCGCTATCGACTCGACTCGCAGCGGTGGGCGGCGGCGCTCGCCGTCCACATCGTCGCCGCGGCGTTTTTTTCCGTGGTGCATCTCGGGTGCATGATCCTCGTGCGTCTGACCTTGTGGCCGTCGGCCGGCAAGCCGCCGACGATCTCGTGGGGGTCGTTCGCGCAGCGGCAATACCTGATGCAGCTCGATTGGCTGCTGATGACGTATTCCGCCATCATCGGGTTGAGCTACACGCTCGACTACCGTCGAGAGTCCCAGGCGCGCGCCATCAAAGCGGCGACACTCGAGACGCGGCTCGTCGAAGCCCGGTTGAAGACGCTGCAGGCGGAATTGCACCCGCATTTCCTGTTCAACACGCTGCACGCGATTTCGACTCTCGTGCACACCAACCCGGAATCTGCGGATCGGATGATCAGCAGGTTAAGCGATCTCTTGCGGTTGACCTTCGATGGCACCGGCGCGTCCGCCGTGTCGCTCCAAGAAGAGCTCGAATTTCTGCAGAAGTACCTGGAAATCGAACAGATCCGTTTCCAGGATCGTCTATCGGTACTCTATGACGTCGACGCGGAAACGCTTGATGCTGAAGTGCCTCGGTTGATTCTGCAGCCACTCGTCGAAAACGCGATCAAACACGGGGTCTCGCCAAGAAGCGAACGAGGGCTGGTGCAGATCTCGTCCAGGATTCGCGACGGCGCGCTCTGGATCGAAATACGCGACAACGGCGTCGGCCTCAGCGGTCAGGCGCGGTCGCGGCTGCATGCGGGCGTCGGCCTCTCGAATACGCGCGCGCGCCTCGAATGCCTGTACGGAACGGCCCACCGGCTCGAGTTCTCCGAAGGCACGGAGGGACTCGCCGTGCAGATGTCAATCCCGCTGACGCGCGTGCCTCCTGGCGCCGGCGGCGCGGCGATGCGGGTTGCATGACACACACTCGGACCGCCACGAAAACACGCGTGTTGATCGCGGACGACGAACCGCTCGCGCGGGAACGGCTGCGTATGCTGCTCACCAAGGAAGACTGGGTGGAAATCGCCGGCGAGTGCCAGAACGGCCCTGACGCGGTCGCGGCGATTCAAAAGCTGCAGCCGGATCTCGTCTTCCTGGACGTGCAGATGCCTGGCGCCACCGGCTTCGAAGTGATCCAACAAGTGGGCGTCGCTCGGATGCCACCAGTCGTGTTCGTCACCGCCTACGATCGCTACGCACTACGCGCCTTCGACGTGCATGCGCTCGACTACCTGCTCAAACCGTTTGATCGAGAACGCTTCCAGCAGGCCCTGGTGCGGGCGCGGCAACACCTCGAGCGGAAGGACGCGGGAGAACTCGAACGACGGTTGCTCGAGCTCGTGCAGGATCTCCGCTCGTCACCGCAGCGACCGGAGCGGTTCGTGATCAAGAGCGGCGGTCGCGTTTTCTTCGTCCGCACCGACGAGATCGATTGGATCGAGGCGGCTGGAAATTACGTCAAGCTGCACGTCGGCAATGAGGCGCACCTGCTGCGCGAAACGATGAACTCGCTCGAGGCGCAGCTCGATGAGGATGTCTTCTACCGCATTCATCGTTGCCACATCGTCAACATCGAGCGCGTGAAGGAACTGCAACCGTGGTTCAACGGGGAATACGTGGTGTTTCTCCGCAGCGGTGCACGGCTGACACTGAGCCGGGGGTATCGGGAGAAGCTGCAGGACCGCATCGGACGATCGTTTTGACAAGAGGTAAGGAGATCAGGAGGAATTAACAATAGCTCAGGAGATTAGGAGAAAGT
>JBAROV010000176.1:0-32717 GCA_049642465.1 Vicinamibacterales bacterium | reverse complement strand
CCGGTCGGGAGTTCGAAGTGCTTCGCGCCGCACGCCGAGACCAGGACAGCGAGCAGAATCCCCAGGACTTTTGCCAATTGACGCACTCACTGCTTCTCCCTGGCCTGGCGCATTTTGCGTTCGATCGCCGTACGGTCGATCGATTCACCGTCTCCGGTGAGCGATCGTTCCCAGGCGGCGATCGCATCCGCGTATCGCCCCTGCTTGAAACGAAGATCGCCCAGGTGATCCTGCACCACGGAACTGCTCTGAAGCTTGGCGGCGGCGTCGGTGAGCGGCCCATCGGCCAGATCCAGACGTCCTTGCTGGAAGTAGGCCCAACCGAGGCTGTCGAGAAACGACGGATTGTCAGGTTCGATTTTGAGCGCCCGCTGGACGAGGTCGATCGCTTCGTCCAGCCGCGCGCCGCGTTCGGCAAACATGTAACCGAGATAGTTGAGCGCCGTCGCGTCTCGCGGGTCGCGGGCAAGAAGCTCACGAAGCGAGGCTTCCGCGCCGACGGCGTCCCCTTTGGCTTCGAGAATCTGCGCGAGAACGTACATCCCGCGCGGATCGGTTGGCGCCGCTTCGCGCAGACGCTTTGCGGTCGCCTCCGCGCCAGCGAGATCCTTCGTTTGCCTCTGCGCCACGGCGTAGAGATACAACACGGAGATATCCGGCTCGTTGGTGGCCGCCAGCACTTTCAGCAAGTCTCGTGCTTCCGCCGCCTTCCCCGCATTGATGAGGGCCGCCGCGCGACGTGGCGTGAGATCGGTCGCCATGCGCGCGTTCAACTGCTGGGCACGCGCGTAGCTGCTGGCCGCCTCGTCCCAACGTCCCAGCTTTTCATTCAATTCGGCCACGCGAACCTGTCCGCGGAAGAACCGCGGGTTGTACTGCAGCGCGACGCGAAGCACGTCGATCGCGGCGTCGGATTGATCGGTGTGTTCGAGTGCCGTGGCGAGAAGCCAAGCCGCCTCCGAGTAGCCCGGCTGGTCGTCGATCACGCGCCGAAGCGGAGGAATGGCTTTGTCAAACGCGCGAGTCTGCACGTAGAGACGTCCGAGCAACATGTTCAGCCCGAGATCGCCCACGCCGTCCTGCGCGGCCTTTTCGAGCGCCGCAATCGCCATCGACGGGTACTTCGAGGTGTCATCGCCAGGACGAAGCGGCGTCCGTTGTTCGATGAGGGCAGCGTAGACGGATCCGAGGATGCGGTTCGCCTCGACGTTCCTCGGATCCTGCGCTAACGCCTTTTCAGCCATGCCAACCGCGTCGAGCGCACGATCCTGACGCGCGAACAACGCCGCGAGCTCCGCTTTCAGTTCGGCAGACGAGGGCTCCATGGCTATCGCGCGGTTGTGGGCGGCAATGGCCTCGTCTATCTTGCCCTCGACTTCGAGCTGTCGTCCCAGGAGGAAGTAATAGCCGGCCGGGGCCTGAGGTGGGGCGGGAGCAGTCACCTGCGCGTCCGCGCCGTGTGCGCTCAGGACGCCGGCCGCAAGCAAGAGAACCGTCGAGAGCCGCATCTTCGTGACTATAATGACTTCTGCGGTCGCGAGACGCAACGCCGACCGCGTCCGGAGCGCCAGCATGCCCGTGGATCCCGAGCTACTCGAAATTTTGGCCTGCCCGAACTGCAAGACGAAGGTAGAGCTCGTCAAGAACGGCACGGCACTCAAGTGCGGCCAGTGCAAGCGGGTGTACCCGATAAAGGACGATATCCCGGTCATGCTGCTGGATGAAGCCACCGTCGAGCCGTAGACAGGCTATTCTCCTAATCCGGCTCAGGTTGATTGGCGACGTGGTCTTCACGACACCCGTCATCCGGGCCTTGAGGCGGGCGCTGCCTGATGCATACCTCGCGTATCTCGTCGAACAGGACGCCGCCGCCGTCGTCGCGGGCAACCCTCATCTGGATGAAGTCATCGTCATCCGGCGCTCTCGTGGCCTGGCGCGGGTTTTCGACGATTTGCGGCTGGCATCACAGCTCCGACGGCGACGGTTCGATACAGTGATTGACATGCACGGAGGTCCGCGCAGCGGATGGCTGACGTTTGCGACCGGGGCGCCGCAACGGATTGGCTATGCCATGCCGGGCCGCCGGTGGATCTACACTCGGGATGTGCCGCGTGCCCGGGAACTTCGACCGCGACACTCGGTCGTGAATCAATGGGATCTGTTGCAGGCTCTTGATCTTGGCGGGTGGAACGGAACCCCGCCGGATCCCGTCCACGACTGCGTGGAAATGGCGAGCGACGCTCGCGCCGAGCGGAGCGTGGCTGAGCGTCTTCTCGCCCGTGGCGTATCCGCGGAGCACGAGCTGATCGTGATCCACGTCAGCGCGGGCAATGCGTTCCGCCGATGGCCGGAAGAGGCGTTCGTCCGACTCATCGTTGGACTGACGGCCAATCCGGCACGGAGAGTCATTGTGAGTTCCGGGCCGTCGGACCGGGAAGCAACCGCCCGCATCCTGCGTCAAGCGCGGGAAGGACCGGGCGAGTCTTTCGGCAGCCGAATCGTCGAATTCGGCGAGTTCGATTTGGCGGAGTTGCGCGCGCTCGTCGCGCGCAGTCACCTGTTCATCGGCGGGGATACGGGTCCGCTCCACATTGCTGCTACCACAGCGACGCCGGTCGTGGGCCTCTACGGGCCGACGCTGCCCGCTCGATCCGCCCCGTGGCGGAACCCGGCGTACCCGATGGAGTCACTCGGGATCGAGGGCCTCGCCTGCCGTCCGTGCGACCAACGGCATTGTGTGCCGGGGGATTTTCGCTGTCTCACGACGCTGAAGTCAGATGATGTGCTCGCCGCCGCGGAGCGGCTATTGAAGCGGACGGCATGACGAGTATCTCGAACTGGGAAGCGGCGGAATTTGGCGGCCGGGGCGCCGGCCAGGGTGGCGGTGTGGGCAAGCCGCCGGCCGTCGCGTTTGCTGGTTCGGCGGTGGCAAATCGACCGTCAAAGCTTGAAAACGCCGCATTCTTCACGATGCTGGCCTTTGCCGCGTCCACGCAATTCTCGATCGCTGCCGCGCAAATCCTGCTCACCGTGACGAGTGCGCTTGGCATCGCGCTCGTCATCCGGGATCGCGAACGCATCGAAGTGCCGCGCATGTTCTGGCCCCTGGCCGTCTACGCGGCCATCACCGTCATTGCCTCCGTGTTCTCAATCGCCCCCGACATCAGCATGTGGGACAGCAGACAGCTGCTGCTATTTGTCGTGGTGCCGCTGGCGTATCGCCTGTTCCGCGGTGGCCGAAGCGTGACGGCCGTCGATGTCGTCATCACCGTCGGCGCACTCCATGCGGCATACGGAATTATTCAATACGGAGTCCTGAACTACGACCATCTCGGGCGCCGGGTGCAGGGGTTCCTGGGTCACTACATGACGTATTCCGGCGTCATCATGCTCGTCGCGTGCACTGCCGTGGCGAGGCTCATGTTTCGCAAGCAGGATCGGACGTGGCCGGCCGCCGTCCTTCCGGCGCTGCTCGTGGCGCTCGCGTTGACCATGACCCGCAACGCCTGGGTCGGCGCGTGTGCGGGGATCGGCGTGTTGTTCCTGGTCCGCGATTTCAGGCTGATTGGCGTTCTCCCGGTGGCTGCCGCGCTCTTCCTGGCATTTGCCCCGGCACCGATCGCTCAGCGGCTGTATTCGACGTTCAGTCTGACGGATCCGTCAAACCGCGATCGAGTCGCCATGTTCCGCTCCGGTCTGCGGATCATCGAGGATTATCCGTTGACGGGAGTGGGCCCCGACACTGTACGCCTCGTCTACCAGCACTACCGCGATCCGCAAGCCGAAAAGCAGATGAATCCGCACCTGCACAACGTGCCGCTTCAAATCGCGGCCGAGCGCGGGCTGCCGGCGCTGGTCATCTGGCTGTGGTTCGTCTACGTGCTGATGCGGGATTTTGCCAGCAAGGTGCACTCCTCGCGCATCCGCTGGTTGTACACCGCCGGCCTTGCGGGCGTCGTGGCGATGCTGGCGGCGGGGATGTTCGAATACAATTTCGGCGATTCCGAATTCCTGATGCTGTTTCTCCTGCTCGTGACGCTGCCCTATGCCGCCGATCGCATTCCGGCATCGACGCTCCCTACGATTGAACAACAGCGCGCTGCCTGACGCATGACCGCGCGCGATTCGCTTGTCTCACGGCTGCGCGGTCGGTCTGTCCTCATCATCGGCGACGTCATGATCGATCATTTCGTGATCGGTCGCGTCGAGCGGATCTCACCCGAAGCTCCCGTGCCGGTCGTTCGATTCGATCATGAAACGTTTCGGCTCGGCGGGGCGGCAAACGTCGCGCACAACGTCGCTGCGCTGGGCGGCGAGGCACAGCTCATCGGCGTCATCGGTGCGGATGAAGAGGCACGGCGCGTGCGCCAGTCGCTCTCGACTCATCACATCCAGGGCGATGGCCTGGTCGAGGATCCATCTCGCTGCACGACGCGAAAACTGCGCGTCGTCACCACGCGCAATCAGCAGGTCGCTCGGGTCGATTACGAAAGCGATGTCGAAGTGTCTGGTGCAGTCGAAGCGCAGATTGTGAAGCGAATCGAGGAACGGTCAGCCGAGGCGGGGGCGATGGTTCTCTCGGACTACCTGAAGGGAACGGTCTCCCGCGGAGTCGCACGAGGAGCACTGGCGACGGCGCGGCGTCGAGGCATTCCGCTGCTCGTCGATCCAAAGGTGCCGCACATCGACTACTACAAAGGGGCGACGGTCATCACCCCCAATCATCTCGAAGCCGAAGCGGTCACGCTGAAGCGAATCCGGTCCGAACCCGACGCGCGGGAAGCGGCACGGCTGTTTCGCGAACGCGCTGACTGCGAAAGCGTCTTGATCACCCGAGGGGAACACGGCCTGTGGGTGATGACGCCGGAAACCGAAACGGCCCTGCCTGCCGAGGCGCGCGAGGTGGCCGACGTCACCGGCGCGGGCGACACCGTGATTGCCACCCTCGCCCTCGCGCTTGCGGCAGGGGGGTCGCTGCTCGATTCGGCACGCCTCGCCAACCGCGCTGCCGGTATCGTTGTCGGCAAATTCGGGCCGGCTACGGTCTCGCTCGAGGAACTTCGCGTTGCTCGCAACGATTCGTAACCAGCACGAGCTCGGGCAGCGGCTCGCGCGCGAGCACCGTTTTGAGCTTCACATCGAAGGTGGGCCGGCTTTCGATGATGCACGTCCTCGCATCGAGTCGACCCGCGATGGCGGTGTAGTTCTCGCGTGAGAGGATGGCATACGCCGGGCGGTGGCCCTCGAGCAACGCGACAATCCGATCCTCCTCGAATAACTGATCGACGTGCCTTCGCAAATAGAACACGAGGCTGGGGAGCGCCTCGTCGTATGTCGCCACCACCGCGTCCGGGGTGAGCAGCGGCTCCAGGGTCCGCGCGAAGCTCGGCGATGGCTTGTAGGCCTCGAACGAGGGCAGGACACGCAATACGAACACCCAGTTCAGCACGATGAACGTCGCGGTCAGCGCCACGAGCGCCGCCCATAACCGGTAGGAAAGCGCCAGCGCGGTGACGACCATGCCGCCGGCGATACCGACGAGACTCGTAGTCAGTGCACCATCCAGCGCATAACTACTGCCGCCTTCGCGGAAGAGGTAGACGACGCCAGCCGCGATAAAAACGACCACGAGACCGATGACAACCGTCGTCATGCGAATCGCGCGGGCAGCGCGTGCTTCTTGAGCAAGACCTCGCGCGATGGCCAGGCCGGAGAGCGCGGCTACCGCAGGAATGATCGGAAAGATGTAGAGGTCCTGTTTGGCGGCCGACAGCGAGAAGAAGAGAACAATGACGCCGACCCACAGCCAGAGGAGCAGCCGGAATCGCGTCACGCGCTCGTCAGGAATCGTGCTCCGCCGGCTGCGCCAGCCTGCGACCGCCGCCGCAAACAGAAATGCGGACCACGGAAACGAATCGCTGAAAAGTACTGGCAGGTAGAAAATGGGCCCGCGGACGCTGTCGACTCCGTACCCGTCGGTATAGCGCGCGACATTTTCGCCGAGCAGGAACGACCCGATGTACGTCCAGCCGTGTCGCGCGTAGAGGAGCGCGTACCATGGGACGACGATCACCAGCACAATGACGGCGCCGACAGGAATCATCATCTCCCGAACGCGCCAAATCTCTCGGCGCAGCAGCAAGTAGGCTCCAAAGACGAGCCCTGGCAGCACGAGCGCGACGGGGCCCTTGGTCAGCACGCCCAACCCCGCCGACACGTACATCAGAACGAGGAACAACCGACGCTTTGCTGGATATCGCTCCGCCAGGGCGAAACACAAGAGCGTCAGCGCCATGAACATCGTGATGTACATGTCAATGAAGATGCGCCGGGAGAACATGAGAAGCCGCGGCGTCAGCGCAAGGCCAAGCGCCGCCCACATCGCCGCGTCCATCCGTCCGGCGGCATCCGCTGGTCCCGCCCGGGATGCGGTCCGGGCGAGGAAGAACGCGACGGCAATGAGGACCAGCGCGGCAAGCGCGATGGGCACACGCTGCACGCCGGGAGAGATCCCGAACAGACGATAAAACGCCGCCACGATCCAGTAACTCAGAACGGGCTTGTTGAAGCGCGGCTCGTAGTTGAACGACGGACTGACATAGTCTCCGCTCTCGAGCATTTCGCGCGGCGTTTCGACGTAGAACGCCTCGTTGGCATCCCAGATCGACGAATCGTTGAGACCGACGAAATAGGGGAAGACCGCTGCGACGAGGAGCAGCCAGAGGACGGCACGGCGGGACAATGCTCGCGTCACGGTTAGCAGGAAGTCTTTGGTCTCCGGTCTGTGGTCTGTGGTCGGTCCGTGGTCTGTGGTCTTTGACCTGGACCAGAGACCGGAGACCGGAGACCGGCGACCGAATCGGCTCTCACGTCAGTGGCGGAAGTGGCGGCGCCCAGTGAACACCATCGCAATGTCGTGCTCGTCCGCGGCCGCAATGACTTCGGCGTCGCGCACTGAACCGCCCGGCTGGACGATCGCCGTGGCGCCGGCCGCGGCAATGGCGTCGAGACCGTCGCGAAATGGAAAGAAGGCATCCGACGCCGCGACCGAGCCGCTGAGCGCACCAGACGCCTTCATCACTGCGACTTTGACCGCGTCGACCCGGCTCATCTGCCCGGCGCCCACCGCCAGAGTGCGATCACGACCGGTGAAGATCACGGCGTTCGACTTCACGTGTGCACAGACCCGCCAGGCGAAACGCAAGCCGACCCATTCATCCGGGGTCGGTGCACGTTTCGTGACGACCTTGGGAAAATCGCCGGCCGGCCACGGGTCGTGCGCTTCGCTGACGCGATCCCGCTGCTGCTCCAGCGTGCCTCCCAGAAATGTCCGCGTTTCTTCAACCCCGTCGTCGAGCGCTTTCGCGAGTTCCGCGAAATCAGCCGTCACGACGCGCATATTGTGCTTGATCGCCAGGACCTCGCGCGCCGACTCGTCGATCGACGGGGCGATAACGGCCTCGATAAAGGTCGACGTCAACGCCCTCGCCACCTCCACATCAACCGACCGATTGAGTCCGACGATCCCGCCAAACGCCGACAGCGGGTCAGACTCTCGCGCGCGAACGTACGCCTCCGCAATCGACACCCCCGTCGCGACGCCACACGGGTTCGTGTGTTTGATCACGACGCCGGCCGGTTCGGAAAACTCGAGCGCAATTCTGGCCGCCGCATCGAGATCGAGCAGGTTGGTGTAAGAAAGCTCTTTCCCCTGATGCACCTTCCATGGAGGAGGACAGATCGCGTTCTCAATCCATCCGGCTTTTTGATGCGGATTTTCACCGTAACGCAGTTCGCGACGCTCGGGATGCAAAGGAAGCTTACCGCGAACCATTTCGCCCTGGTCATAATTGATGGAAGCGAGCGTCATCGCGATGACACCATCGTAGGCAGCCGTGTGTTCGAAGGCCTTCCTCATCAATTCGAACCGGAGGTCGAGTGATGGGCCACCGGACTGTTGCAGCGCAGTCAACACGCTCGAGTAATCGGCCGGATCGACCACGACGAGCACGTCGCGGAAGTTTTTCGCCGCGGCGCGAACCATGCTGGGACCACCGATGTCGATTTCCTCCACGAGCGCATCGAAGGTCGTGTCTGGATTACTCGCTGCCTTCGCGAACGGATATAGATTGACGACGACGAGATCGATTGGCGCGATCCCTTGCGCCTTGATCGCGGCAAGGTGATCAGGGCGATCCCGGCGCGCCAGGATCCCCCCGTGCACCTTTGGGTGGAGCGTCTTGACACGGCCATCCATCATTTCCGGAAAGCCGGTCACATCCGATACGTTTGTGACCGGGAGACCCGCTGCGGCGAGCGCCTTGGCAGTGCCGCCCGTCGAGATGAGCTCGACACCCAACGCCGACAATCCTCGGCCGAGCTCAACAAGGCCGGTCTTGTCCGAGACACTCAAAAGGGCACGCATACCACTGATTCTCTTGACATTCCGGGTTCCGGAACGGTAATATTCGGCCCGACGCTGGGCGGGCCAGCGTCGTAAGCCGAGGCCGCGGACTCGCGGTCTTTTTTTATGTCTGCCGTGCTGTGCTCGACGCGATCACAGTGCGGAAGGTGTCATGCGGCGCCACGCGCCGCGCCAATGTAAGGGAAAGTACGATGCGCATCACAGGCAAGGTCAAGTGGTTCAACAACGCCAAGGGTTACGGATTCATCGAGCGTGACGGGGGCAGCGATGTCTTTGTACACTTCTCGGCGGTCCAGGGGAACGGCTTCCGTACGCTCGAAGAAGGCCAGGCGGTCGAATTCGAGATTGTTGACGGTCCGAAAGGCCCGCAGGCCGGCAACGTCACCAAAGTCAGTTAAGTCCCCGAACGGAACCGGAGGCGCCGAACCACGGCGCTTCCGGTCTCCGGTCGTTAAACAAGGTCCAATCACTTCTCGCCAGTTTTCGCTCCCCGCACCGTAAAGTTTACCTTCCCGTCCTTCACGACCACCCGAAACGCCACCTCAGGATTTCCGGCGTCGCGCAGCTTCGTCACCTGATCCTTCACGAGCGCCGCAAACTTGTGAAATGGAACCGGGTCTTCTCCGGTTTTTCGACGCGCGTCCATCAAGGAATCGTACAGCGAATGCAGCTTGTCCATCTCCTTCACGGGGTCCTTGAAAGCAGCCACGTGCAGCACTTTGCCGTCCGCCCCCCGGCCGGGGCGCTGCTTCGGCGGCGGCTGCGCAAACGGTCCTGGTCGTCCTTCCTCACGCGCGCGGAGACCGCGATCCCAGAGCTCCGTGAATTTCTGAAAGCGCGTCTGGAGGTTCTCGAAACGAAAACGCTCCGCGGATCCCTGAATGTGCCCGCGATCCCAGCGTTTGATCATGGCTTCCACTCGGCCGCGTGTCTCCCACGGCGGACGAGGCAAGCGGCCGGCAAAGAACATGTTGTATTCCGCTTCAAGGCGTTTGAGATCCGCCTCGAGCGTCAACAGGTCCTTTTGGATGTCGGTCAGTTCAGCCATTCGTTTAGTGCGGCTCGTCTCGCTCTAATTCGCCCCCCGAGCCCCGAGACGTTACCTGATCAGGAACCAAAGCAACGGGAGCCATAATTCGCGTGCATACGGGACAGGCCGATCATCGACGAGTACGTCGCAGCTGTCGAGTCGGCCGACGATCTCGAACAGATCGCGGAGCTTCACGACCTCCTGAGGGTAGAACCGCGCGCGATGGCGAACAGACGCCCCGTCTCCGACCTCGCGATATTCGGACGAGGCGCGTGCGAGTTCCACCGCACGAGCGTAGTCGGGCCCTTCGAACGGGGGAAATTCCAGCGACACCGAGAACGGCAACGGCGAGTGGCCGAACAGCGCCTCGGCCAGCTCCGGATTCAGATTGGCGAGTTCCTCCTCCGTCGGCTGCTCGGGCACATCGAGGTAAGGCCAGAACCGCTCAACCGGCCGGTAATCGGGCACGGGAACCGCTGGCGGAGTGTTCTCGTCGACGCTCATTTGAGTGAAAGACGGATGATATCCTGCCCCGGTGGAACGTGTCACCCGAGCGATTCCCTCGATTGAACAGTTAAGGCAACGTCCGGGCATGCAGACGCTTGAAGAGCAGTTCGGCCGGCCGGCCGTCGTGGAAGCGCTCCGTGAAGAGGCCGCTCAGTGGCGACAGGCCGCAACCTCCGGCACAACCTTACCTGCCGACCTCGCCGACGCAATCGCCAAGGCGCTGCCGGCACGCCTGGCCGCCGCGCGCACGGGTTCGCTCCGCGGCGTCATCAACGCGACAGGCGTCATCATCCACACAAACCTCGGACGAGCACCGTTGAGCGCGCCAGCGGTTCAGCGGGTTTCCGCAATTGCCGGCGGATACTCGAACCTCGAATACGACCTCGACCGTGGGGCGCGCGGTAAACGCGACACTCACGCGCACCATCTCCTGTCACAGTTGACCGGCGCAGAAAACGCCCTTGTCGTCAACAACAACGCCGCAGCAACGCTGATCACGCTCGCAGCACTTGCCGCGGGTCGTGAAGTGATCGTCTCGCGTGGCGAGATGGTTGAGATTGGCGGCGGGTTTCGAATACCTGACGTGATGAGTCAGTCCGGCGCGATCCTTCGAGAGGTCGGCACGACGAACCGGACCCGCGCCTCGGACTACGCGGCAGCAATCAGTGAGAAGACAGCCCTGATCCTCCGCGTGCACCCGTCAAACTTTCGAATCGAAGGCTTCGTGGAGCGGCCCTCGCTCGCTGAACTCGTGACGCTTGGCCGCAAGCTGAACGTCCCGGTCGCTGAAGATCAAGGAAGCGGCTATTTAGGGTTCGACGAGGCGCCGGATGCGCTGCGCGAGGAACCTTCGGTGAAACGCTCCGTCGAGGAAGGAGCGGATCTCGTTCTCTTCAGCGGCGACAAACTCCTCGGTGGTCCGCAGTCCGGCATCATCGTCGGTCGCGAGTCGCTCATCGCATCTATTCGCCGGCATCCCTTGATGCGAGCGGTCCGCGCCGACAAGATGACGTATGCCGCACTCGAAGCCACGCTGCAGGCGTACGCCCGAGAGCGTGCCGCGGAGATCCCGGTCGTGCGGATGATCCTGATGAGTGAATCCGAAATTGACGCGCGAGCCCAGCAGATCGTGGCGCGTGTTCAGTCAGCTGATCTGCATGCGGCGGTCATCTCCGGCGCTTCGACCATTGGTGGCGGAAGCGCGCCCGGATCGGCCATACCGACTCGCCTGATTGCGCTCTCGCATGACAGCCTCACGGCCTCTCAGATCGAGGAACGGTTGAGAAAAGGTCACCCGCCGATCATCGCGCGCATCGAACAGGATCGAGTGGTGCTCGATTGTCGTACCGTGCTGCCGGAGCAGGACGAGATAGTTGGCAGCGCGATTTCAGCGCTCTCCCGGTGACTTCGGCGGTGCTGGCGGCACCGTTTGCCCTGAGTCGGCGGATGCCCAGGGTGAACGCGGCGGAGCCACATCGGGTCCGCGGCGCCGCAGCAGTCGCAGAGCGGTCACCCGAGACCGACAGGCGTCAGGCATAACTAATCGACGCTCGTCAGTCGCTGGTCGCCAGTCGCTGGTCCGTCTGACGTTTGCCAGTCGCTTGTCGCTAGTCATAACGTGACTGAGCCACCGAGCCGAAGACCAATCCTTGCTTGCCGTCGTGTGCGTCGTGTCGTTGTGTCGTCGTGCTGACCCGTCAGCGTGATCGTTTCGCCGTCATTCGGTCGCGCGCTGCAGCAGACGCATTGGCAGGGCGAGCGAGAAATACAACGCCGCCGCGATCACCAGATTGGCCTCGATCCCGACCCACATCGACACCATCACGGCAACAATCGAAGCCATCACGCCGCACGCCCCGTTGATGCCCCACATCCACGCATTGAGGGCCGGCGCGCTGCGACCGACCAGGCGCAATCCCACGGGAAAGCAGAACCCCAGCCCAAACGCCAGGGGCACGACGAAGGCCGCCACGATCAGCGTGCGCGCGGGCAATGCCCACGCAACCGTCGACTCGACGGCAGGTTGCAGGAGCAGCATCTCCAGAAGCGTCGCGAGCGCGAGAACGAAGGGAAGCACGAAGATGCGTCGGGAGTGACCGACGTCCAACCGCTCCGAAGCGAAGCTGCCCAGGCCGGCCGAAAGGATCATGAGGAAGAGAATGATCGAAAACGTGTAGGTCGGATGTCCAAGGTAGACGGAGAACCGCTGCAGGAACGGAATCTGGACGAACATGAACCCGAGTCCGATGGTTGCGAAGTAGGCTGCGCCTGCGGGAAACAGTCCCGACGCGGTGTGCGGGCGTCCGGCAAGCATCAACGGCCATCCAATGATGGCAAGGACGAGTACCAAGGCGACGCCGCACAGCGAGATGAGCGTCCGCGTCGCGCCGAGGTTTCCGGCAACAATTCCCTCACCGCCCTGGTTGCCACCCTTCCACAGCCCGGCAGGCTTGAGCATATTGAAGAAGAACGGACGGCGATCGGTCGGCGGACGAAAATCCAGATAAGGATGGCTGGTCGCAGTTTCCAGCGCGTCGAGCGAAGTGCACGCGGCAATCCGCTCGAGTGTGTTGTTGCCGCCGCTGTTGTTCCACGGGCTCACTTCAATCGCAAAATCGTGCGCACCCGAAATCTCCTTCAACCGACGTCCGTCCTCGTCCGTAAGGGCTGAGGGCGAGACCATCAGCGTCGCAACGCGCTCGCGCGTGACGAGGACGAGGTGTCGTCGAGGCTCAGTCACCCCGAAATCGAGCAATGCCGCCACGCCAAGCGACAGGAGTCGCGTCGTTTCTGAAGGCGCACCGGGATCGTACCAGCGAGACACGCTGAACACGCCCGTCGGTGTCAATGCACGGAGGAAGACCTGCCAGCCTTCGCGCGTATACAGACCGTTCTCCGACAAGGTGAACGCGCCGGCGCCTGTCGCGGCCCAGGTGTCGATCAAGGACATCTGCAGCACGTCGAAGCGGCCGGGTGCGCGCGTCAGATACGACCGCGCTTCATCGTGAACGAGCGTGACGGACGGATAGTCGGCAATCTTCGTAACCTCGCGATAGCGCTGCGTCAGGATCCGCATGAGTGCGCTGTTTATCTCGATGCCGGTAATTCGTGGATTACCTGCCCAGATCGCGGTGAGGACATCGCGCCCGCCACCCACGCCGATGATGGCGACGTTGCCCTTGCGGATCCGATACGCCAGTGAGGTGACGTCGTACTGCACCCACCCGAGGGATTCCGGCTTGCCGTCCCAGTGTGTGATGACCGTGCCGGCATCGCCATCGATTGCCGCCAGCGCCGCTCGAACAGGCGTCTTCGGAGCGTCGCTCGCGGGACCCCAGAGAAACGGCGCGCTCGTCGCAGGGACGCGGACGATCACGTTCGAGTGCGCGTTCCACGCCGAATAATCGAGCGAGCGTTCGTCCATCCAGAGACCGCGGCTCTTCGGGTACATCACACCGAGCGGATGCCGTGCCTGGCTGTTCAAACCGGCACAGACGAACAGACCCGCGGCGAGCAGCATCGGTCCGACGCCACGCCGGCCCAGGTGCTGTGCAAAGCACCACGCGCCAATCGCGGCCGCGCCTGCCGTGACAAATGCCGTCGACGTAATGTCGGTGAGCTCCAGGAGGCCCACGATCGCCAGGCACCCGGCGGCAGCCCCGACGAGATCCGCACCATACAGAATCCCGACGCGGTCGCTCGTGCGCGTCAACGCGATGGTGACGGCGAGTCCGGACACGACAAAAGGAATCGTCAGGACGAGCGTGGAGATCGCGACGCCGGCAATCTCTCCAGGCGTTCCCGCACGCACGACGGGAAATGGGATGACGAGATTGGCCACGTGCGAAATCGGCAGCGAAAGGGCGAAGGCCATCGTGATGGCGGGCAGGAGCCGGGCGGCGCGATCGTGCGCAAACCAATCGCCGCCCGCGAATACGAAGACCGCCCCGGCAGCCATCCCCAGCATGGCAACGGATACGGCGAGAAATGACAGGTGATACCAGGTCAGGACCGAGAGGAGGCGCGTATCGAGCACCTCCAGCATCAGCGTCGCAAAGGTGACGAAAAAGAGACCGAGGACGAGCCAGATCTCAGGCGCGCCGCGCGCGCCCTGGAGCCCGTGGCGGTGACTCAGACGGGCGCCCAAGTGCGTCAGAAAATGGTGGCGATCGAATCCCGCGCGAGATCCAGGACTCGCGTTGGCAGCACTCCGAGATACAGCACGGCAGCCGTGGCCAGTGCCAAGCCCGCCATCGCAGGTGCGGACACGGCCGGCCGGCCCGTTTCGGCGCCCGGCGCTCCCTCGCTCATGTACATCATCACGACGATGCGCAGGTAGAAGAAGACCGACACGACGCTCGTGAGTACTCCAATGATGGCCAGCCAGTAGTGCCCTTCCTGGACGGCTGCTGTGAAGATGTACCACTTCCCGATGAATCCTGCGGTCGGAGGAAATCCGCCCAGCGAGAGCAGAAAGATGGTCATCAACGCGGCCAGTGCCGGCCGCGAGTTCCACAGGCCTGCGAAATCCCGGAGCTGATCGTGATCGTTCTTCGGCGTGCCGAGCAGCGCCACCATGCCGAGCGCGCCAAGATTCGTGACGGCGTACGCGAGCAAGTAAAACAGGATGGCAGCTTTGCCCGTCGAATTGGCGGCAATGATTCCGAGCAGGAGGTAGCCTGCGTGAGCGATGCTCGAGTAGGCAAGCATCCGCTTGATGTTCGTCTGGACGACGCCGATGAGGGTGCCGACGATCATCGTCGCAGCCGCCACGACCGAGAGGACCGGGATCCAATGTGTCTGCAGCGGCTCGAACGGCGAGAGAAAGACTCGGGCGAACGAGGCAAATGCCGCGGCTTTGACGCCGGTGGACATGAACGCCGTCACAATCGTCGGCGCGCCTTCGTAGGCATCCGGTGTCCACATGTGGAACGGCACGGCCGACACTTTGAACGCGAAGCCGACCGCCAGCAACCCGACGGCCAGCAACGTTAGCGTTTGCGGCGCCCCCGTCCCTTGGGCCGAGAGTGCGACCCCGATCTGATCGAGGCGCGTCGAGCCCGCAACCGCATACGTGAACGCGATGCCATACAGGAAGAACGCACTCGAGAACGACCCGAGGAGGAAATATTTGAACGCCGCCTCGGCGCCGGCTGCGCTCCCCCGGCGCAGGCCGGTCAACACGTAAACAGCGAGCGACAAGACTTCGAGCGCGATAAAGATGACGAGCAGATCGGTGGCCGCCGCCATCATCATCATCCCGACGATCGCGAAGAGCGTCAGCGCAAAGTACTCACCGGCCGGCAGCCGATCGCGTTCCACCACCTCGCTCGACATCAACATCGTCAGCACGCCGACCACGCAGAGTACGAGGTTGATGAACAACGTGAAGTTGTCGGCGCGGATAACCCCAAACGCCTGTGCATCGCGATCCCAGAGTAAGACCGAGGCAGCGGCTGCACCAACCAGAACGATATGACCAAACCCGGCGATCGGCATCCGGTCGCCAGGGCGGACGATGGCCGCGGCGAGCATCGCCGCAAGGCCACCCAGGGTAACGATGACAATCGGGATAACTGCCAGATAGTCGGTCATGGACGCGTGTTCTTGATTTCGCGAAGCGCCTGCGGCCCGCGCGAGGCGCCGGAGGGAAGCGGCCGAAGGTCGCCGCCGAGCGCGCGCGAGCGGGGGTGGGGCCCCGAGAACTTTGAGAAATGCTGACGGATTCGCTCGGAATTGCCCGATGGCTGGGCATGCGCCTGCGCAACCTGCTGCCCGGTGACGTGCTGGATCACGCGGTTGACCGAGGCTTCCATCGGGCGCAGGAATACTCCCGGAAAGACGCCCATCACCACCACCATCGCAATCGTTGGCGCCATCACCCACCATTCGCGCGCGGTGAGATCTGGCAGGTCCCTATTCTTCGGCGTGACGGGACCGTAATTGACGCGCTGGAACATCCACAACATGTACACCGCCGACAGGATGACGCCCGTCGCCGCGAAGGCGGCCATCCTCGCATCCCATTTGAATGCGCCAACCAGGATCAGGAATTCACCAATGAAGCCGTTCATCCCCGGAAGCGCAATCGACGACAGGGTAATGAGCAGGAACACGGCGACGAGCCGCGGAACGACCCCCTTCAGCCCCCCGTACTCGGCAATCAGCCGTGTGTGTCTGCGGTCCGACAGCATGCCGACAACCAGGAACAGACCGCCGGTGCTGACACCATGGTTGAGCATCTGGTAGACGGCCCCCTGCACGCCTTGTGTATTCAACGCGCAGAGGCCCAGGACGACAAACCCGAGGTGGCTGACGCTCGAGTACGCCACCAGCTTCTTCATGTCGGGCTGCACCATGGCGACGAGCGCACCGTAGATGATGCCAATGACCGCCAGCATCGCCAGCACCGGCGCAAACGCGATCGCCGCCTGCGGGAACAGCGGGAATGCGAAGCGCAGCAGCCCATAGGTTCCCATCTTCAGGAGCACTCCCGCGAGAATCACGGAGCCGGCGGTTGGAGCCTCCACGTGCGCGTCGGGCAGCCACGTATGAAACGGAAACAGCGGCACCTTGATCGCAAACGCGAGCGCGAACGCCAGGAAGCACCATCGCTCCATCGATTCCGACAGCGAGAGCTCCTGGAGCTCCAGCAGGTTGAAACTGTACGCCCCGCCGTTGGCCTCGCTGTACGCCCACGCGATCGCGATAATCGCAATCAGCATGAGGACGCTGCCGGCCATGGTGTAGAGGATGAACTTGACGGCCGCGTAGACGCGCCGCTCGTATCCCCAAATCCCAATGAGGAAGTACATCGGGATCAGCATGGCGTCCCAGAACATGTAGAACAGGAACAGGTCAATCGAGGCGAAGACGCCAATCATCGCCGTCTCGAGCGCCAGCATGAAGAATGAAAACGCCTTGACGCCTTTGTGCACCGATTCCCAGGACGACAGCAGCGCCAGTGGTGTCAGGAAGCCGGTGAGGACGATGAGAAGCAGGCTGATGCCGTCAACGCCGATGTAGTACTGAATGCCAAAGGCCGGAATCCAGGCGTGACGTTCCTCGAACTGATACCCCGCATTCACCGGATCGAACCGCCACCAGAGCAACAGCGTCGCTGCGAACGCCACGAGGGACGCAATCAACGCGACCCACCGGACAGCCGATGCGCGGTCGGGACGGTCTCCCCTGCCGCCCACCAACATGACGAGGATCGCCCCGGCGAGCGGCAGAAAAATAATCGAGGACAGCAGCATAGTTTTACGCGATCAGTGCGACGTGCATTGGCTAACGAACCAGGTAATAACCCACGATCAAGACGACGCCCACGAAGATCCCTGCCGCGTAGGTTCGGACTGAACCCGTCTGCACGCGCCTGAGCACCGTGCTCGTGCTCCGAACCGCGATACCCACACCGTTGACCGCACCGTCGATCAGTCCGGCATCCGCACCACGCCAGAGTCCCTTCGTCGAGAGCTGTTTCATCGGCTGGACGAAGAGGGCATTGTAAGCCTCGTCAACGTAGTACTTGTTCAGCAGCAGCACGTAGATCGGTCTGAACCGCGCGGCCATCGCATCGGCTGCCCCGCGTTGCCGCAGCCAGAAGTATGCGGCGATACCAATTCCCGCCACCGCGATGCCGGTGGAGATTGCCATCAGCATCAATTCAGTGGCGTCGTGAGATTCGGCACTTTCTGCGGCTGTCGCGGCCCCCTCGAGGCGGCCGGCAGGCGTCTCTGCGCCCGCGATCTCGCCGGGAGCCGCATGTGCCTCGAAGCTGGGGTGCAGGAACTCCTCAATCCGGTTGCTGCCGCCGAGCGCATGTGGCACGCCAATATAGCCGGCGAGGACCGATCCCACCGCCAGCACCATCAGCGGAATCGCCATGCTGGGTGGCGCGTCATGCGGCGCATGTCCGTGGGCGCCGTGCCCGTGTGCGGCGTGCGCCGGCTCCGATTCGTGAGTGGCCGTGCGCCGTTCGCCGTGAAACGCGAGGAAAACGAGTCTGAACATGTAGGTCGCCGTCAGCAGCGACGTCACGAGGCCGATCGCCCACATCACGATGTGGCCCGGCGTCCCGTCGGCGGTGAAGGTCCGGAAGAGGATTTCGTCCTTGCTGAAAAAGCCCGACAGCAGCGGCACACCCGCGATCGCCAGCGCGCCGATCAGGAACGTCCAGTAGGTGACGGGCAAATATTTCTTCAGCCCGCCCATGTTCCGAAGGTCCTGCTCCCCCGCCAGTGCGTGGATCACCGCACCAGAGCCGAGGAACAGCAGCGCCTTGAAGAAGGCGTGCGTGTAAAGGTGGAAGATCCCTGCCGCGTACGCGCCGACGCCCATCGCCAGGAACATGTATCCAAGCTGCGAAACCGTGGAATACGCCAGCACCCGCTTGATGTCGTTCTGAACGAGAGCTATCGTGCCGGCCAGGAACGCCGTTGCGACGCCTATCCCCGCCACAATGGCGAGCGTGATCGGCGCGTGCGAAAACAGTTCGGCATTCCGACCGATCATGTACACGCCAGCCGTCACCATCGTGGCCGCGTGGATCAGCGCGGAAACGGGGGTCGGACCTTCCATCGCATCCGGCAGCCAGATGTACAGCGGAATCTGCGCTGACTTTCCTGTCGCGCCGACGAACAGCAGGAGGGTGGCGATTGAAATGACGCCCATGCCCGTGGTTTCGACGGCCCTGCCGGCAGCCGCGGACGCAACCTCGCGAAAGTCCAGCGTCCCGAAGGTGACGAAGATGAGGAGCATTCCGAGAATGAACCCGAAATCTCCAATCCGGTTGACCACGAACGCTTTCTTGCCGGCATCGGCTGCGGACGCCTTCGTGAACCAGAAGCCAATCAGCAGGTACGAGCAGAGGCCCACGCCTTCCCAGCCAACGAACATCACCGGAAAGTTGGCGCCCAGCACGAGGACCAGCATGAAGGCGGCAAAAAGGTTGAGATAAGAAAAGTACCTCGCGTACTCGGACGGTGTCTCGTCGTGCATGTAGCCGACGGAGTAGATGTGAATCAGCGACCCGATGCCCGTCACGATCAGGATCATCAGCGACGCGAGCGTATCGAGCCGAAGGGCAAATCGGATCTGCAGATCACCCGAAGCAATCCACGTGTAGAGACGCTGCTCGACAACGCCGGAGGTTCCCTCGCCGGTCAACAGCCTGCCGACGACGGTCACGGAAATCGCAAACGACGCCAGCATGGTGAGGCACGCCAGCGTCCCGGAAACGTGCTTCGGCAGCCGGCGCCCGACCAACGCGTTGATGAGGAACCCGGCGAATGGAAGGAGCGGAATCAGTACCAGCAGGTTGCGCATGGTCACCACTTGAGCGCCGTGAACGCATCGGGGCTGAGCGACTCACGATGACGGAACAGCGCAATGACCAGTGCGAGTCCCACGGCCGCTTCGGCCGCGGCGACCGTCATGACGAAGAAGCTGATGACCTGACCGTCGACGCTGCCAAGATACCGCCCCACGGCGACAAACGTGAGGTTCACCGCGTTGAGCATGATCTCGATCGAGAGCAGCACGGTGATGAGGTTGCGGCGGAGAAAGACACCCGCCGTGCCGATCGCAAAGAGAATCCCGGAGAGGATCAGGTAGTAATTGAGCGGAACCATCAGTGCTCTCTCCTCGCGATCACGACCGCGCCAACCATCGCCACGAGAATCAGAATCGACGTCGCCTCGAACGCGAATACGTGATCGCGAAAGAGCGCGGCGCCAATGCGCGCCACCGAACTGACGGACTCGGCGGCCGGGTCCTGTGAAAACCAGCTCAGTCCGACCCTCGACAGCGCCCACACGACTTCGATCCCGAAGACGAGAGCGAGAACCGCCCCAACGCGTCTGCCGGTCGGCCCAACGAGCGCCGCAATCGGGGAAGGCACGGACTCTTCTCGCGGCACGTTGAGCAGCATCACGACGAAGAGGAACAGGACCATGATGGCCCCGGCGTAGATGATGATCTGCGTCACCGCCGTGAACGGGGAATCGAGCAGCACGTAGAGACCGGCGAGCGCTCCGAAGGAGGTAATGAGCAGCATGACGCTGTACATCGGGTTGCGCTGCCCGACGACGAGTAGGGAAGCGACGACCGCGATGGCTGCGAAGATGTAAAAGGCTAGGACGTCCATTTTTTAGTTTGCGATGGGGCCCCACCCCCATCGCCTGCCAGCCCTCGCTGCGCTCGGGCCGCTGGTTAGCAACGACTGTCCGCTTTCAGCAATCACTCGATCCATAGAACTAATGCCGCCGTAGCCAGCAGATTGAGCACTGACGCCGGCAGCAGCCACTTCCATCCGAATTCCATCAACTGGTCGTAGCGATAGCGCGGGAGCGTCCAACGCATCCACACGTAGAAGAACAGCAACAGGAACACCTTCACCAGGAACCAGATCCACTGGAGCCAGCCCGGCAGAAACGGCCCAAGCCAGCCCCCGAGATACAGGCTCGTCGCGACGGCCGACACGGTCACCATGTTCACGTATTCGGCGAGAAAGAACAGCGCAAAGCTCATCGAGCTGTACTCGGTGTGGTAACCGGCGACGAGCTCCTGCTCCGCTTCGGGGAAATCAAACGGCGCGCGGTTGGTTTCCGCCACGCCGGCGCACATGTAGATGAAGAACCCGAGCGGCTGGAGGAACAAGTACCATTTCGGAATGAAGCCCCACCAATACCCCGCTTGATTCGTGACGATCTCGCGCAACGAGAGCGAACCCGCCAGCATGATCACCGCCGCGAGTGCCAGGCCGTAGGACAGCTCATAGCTGATCATCTGTGCGGAGGATCGAAGTCCACCGAGGAGCGAGTACTTGCTGTTCGATGACCAACCGGCGAGAACGATGCCGTAGACGCCCATCGACGTAATGGCAAAGATGACGAGCACGGCGACGTTGACGTCCGTCACCTGGAGCGGAATCGGTTCGTCGAGCAGACCGAAGAGGGTTGTTTCGGTGCCGAACGGCACGACGGAGAACGCCGCAAACGCCGTGCACGCGGAGATGACCGGGGCAATCGCGAACAGCAGCGCATCGGCCGCCTTCGGCCGCAGCTGCTCCTTGAACATCAGCTTGATGACGTCCGCAAACGGCTGCAGCGCTCCTTCGAACCCGACGCGGTTCGGGCCGACCCGATCCTGAATGTACGCGCACACCTTCCGCTCGAGCCACACCATGAAGGCCGCCGAGAGCACGAGCATGTTGAAGATGACGAAGATGAGTCCGAGGTGCGCGACTATCGTTGGGTTGATATGCATCACTCGTGGCGCGGAGCGTCAGCTCCGCGTTAGTGCGCTCCTACGGGCATCTTCGAGGCGCGCCAGGGCGCCGGCACCGTGCATCGTCCCTCGCGCACGTGCGCTTCGAATTCGGGCCGGAAGTTCTTGACCGTCGTCAGCGCGGGCGTTGCGGCGGCGTCGCCGAATGCGCAGAGCGTCTTGCCGGCAATGTTGTTCCCAACGCTCGCGAGCAGGTCGATGTCCCGCATTTCCCCTTCACCGTTCTCGATGCGGGTGAGAATCTTGTGCAGCCAGTCGCATCCCTCGCGACAGGGCGTGCACTTGCCGCAGGACTCGTGTTTGTAGAAGTGCAACAGGTTGCGCGCCATCCAGACCATGCAGGTCGTCTCGTCCATCACGATGATGCCGGCCGAGCCGAGCATGGACCCGGCTTTCGCGACGTCGTCGAAACTCGCCGGGATGTCGAGCTGATCGGGGAGCAGAATCGGTACGGAGGATCCGCCGGGAATGACGGCTTTCAGCTTCCGTCCCTCACGCACGCCACCCGCGTAATCGAAGATCAACTGACGGAGCGTCGTCTTCATTGACGCTTCGTAGACGCCGGGGTTGCTGACGTGACCGCTGACGCAGAACAACTTCGGACCACCGTTCTTCTCGGGACCGAGGCCTGCAAACCATTCCGCGCCGTTCAGGAGGATCACGGGGAGATTGCAGAGGGTCTCGACGTTGTTGACGGCGGTCGGACAGTTGTAGAGACCCGAGGCCGCCGGAAACGGCGGCTTGATGCGCGGCTGCGCACGCTTGCCTTCGAGCGATTCGATGAGCGCCGTCTCTTCCCCCGCTTCGTATGCCCCGGCGCCGCGATGAATGACGATGTCGCAGTCGAAGCCGGTGCCGAGGATATTCTTGCCGACGTAGCCGTTGGCGTACGCCTTGGCCAGCTCCGCCTCGAGGATGCTCTGCACGTGATAGAACTCACCACGGATGTAGATGTAGGCGACCTTCGCTCCAATCGCCCAGCACCCGATCAGGCAACCCTCGAATAGCAGGTGCGGGTTGCGCTCCATGAGCACGTGATCCTTGAACGTCCCCGGCTCGCTCTCGTCGGCGTTGCAGCAGATGTACTTGGGGAGCGGCGTGTCCTTCAGCACGAACTGCCACTTGAGACCGGTCGGAAAGCCCGCGCCGCCGCGCCCGCGCAAACCCGACGCCTTCACCATCTCGATGACGTCGTTCGGCTTCATGCCGAGCGCCTTGCGCAGGCCGTCATACCCCTGATGCTTCAGAAAGAAGTCGAGGGTGTGGGAGTTCGGCTCGCGGACGTATTTGGTGAGAATTGGGTCCATCTATTAGTTTTGCGATGGGGCCCCACCCCCATCGCCTGCCAGCCCTTCGCTTCGCTCGGGCCGCTGTTTACACACGACTGCCCGCTTCGAGTGGCGATTCTGAGTGCTGTCTGCGCCGCCGCTCCGCACGGTCATTTCTCCACCCGCAGAAAACACCCGGAGAGCACCTGTGTGCCACGGGCTCTCAGATCATCCACGAGCTTCGAGCAGCTCTCCGGGGTGGCTCGCTCGTGCCAGTGTTCGTTGTTCACCATGACGATAGGCGCACGGTCGCACGCACCCAGGCACTCGAATTCGAGCAGCGTGAACATCCCCGACGGATCCGTTTCCCCGACCTGGACGCCGAGCTTCTCGGCGAGCGCCTCGGTCACCCGCTCGGCGCCGTTCAACGCACACGACAATGTCCGGCAGACCTGGAGCACGTACTTGCCGACCTTCTCCTTGAAGAACATGACGTAATACGTCGCCACGTCTTCCACTTCCGCTGGCGTGAGGTCGAGAAGCGGCGCCACGTGCCGCATGCCGTTGGAGCTGACATATCCCTGCTGGTCTTGCACCAGATAGAGCGCCGCCAGCACCGCCGAGCGCTTCTGATTGGGCGGATATTTCGTGAGAATCTCGTCGAGCTTCGCGCGGCGGTCCGGCGTCAGCGTAAACGGCGGACCCTCTTCCGCAAACCGGCGATCGGACTTCTGAAAGTGCGTCGCATCGTAAACCATCAACGGATGAAAGCTCATCGATCCACGTCTCCCATGACGACGTCCGTCGAGCCGATGACGGCGATGACGTCGGCGATGAGCCCGCCGACGATCAGATCCGGGAGCCCCTGACACGCGTAGAACGACGGGGCGCGCAACTTGATGCGCCAGGGACGATTCGTTCCGTCGGAAAAAACAGTGAAGCCGTGTTCGCCTCGCGGACCTTCGACCGGCACGTACGCTTCGCCGGCGGGCACCGCGAAACCCTGCGAGTAGATCAGGAAGTGCTGAATGAGCGCTTCCATCTCGGTGTAGACCTTGTCTTTGGGGGGAGGCACGATCCGGTAGTCCTGAATGTCATACTGGCCTCTCGGCACCACGCGCTTCAGCGCCTCGCGGGCGATTTTGACGCTCTCGCGCATTTCCGCCATCCGCACCAGGTAGCGGTCGTAGACGTCGCCGTTCGTGCCGGTCGGCACGTTGAACTCGAACGTCTCGTAACCTGAATACGGGAACGCCTTGCGCACGTCGTACGGGATGCCACTGCCGCGGGCAATCGGCCCCACCAGGCCGAGAGCCAACGCGTCTTCGCGGGAGAGAATGCCAACGTCCCTCGTCCGCTTCAGCCAGATCTGGTTCTTCGTCAGGAGGTCTTCGTTTTCCTGGAGCTTGCTGGGGAACCGGTCGAGGAACGAACCAACGGCTTCGTGGAACTTCTCGGGCAGATCTTCGCGCAGTCCACCGATCCGCAAATAGCTCGGGAACATCCGGAATCCGGCGAGCATTTCATTGATATTGAGCAGCAGTTCGCGTTCGCGAAAGCAGTACATCATCACGGAGACGGCCCCGATTTCGAGGGCGTGCGTGCCGAGCCACACGAGATGGCTCGCGATGCGCTGCAGTTCGGCGATGACGACGCGAATGTTGCGGACGCGTTCCGGGATCTGTTCCTGGATCCCCAGAAGTTTTTCGACCGATAGGATGAACGCGAGACTGTTGGACTGCGCGCCGAGGTAATCCGTGCGCTCGACGAGCGGGATGACCTGCTGCCACTTCTTCTGCTCGGCCGTCTTCTCGATGCCGGTGTGCAGAAAGCCGATGGTCGTATCCGCCTTGAGGACCGTCTCACCAGACAGTTCGAGCACGAGGCGCAGCACACCATGGGTGCTGGGGTGTTGCGGCCCCATGTTGACGGTCATCGTTTCGGTTCGAAGTTCAGGCATTGTCTTTCTCAATCAGCGAATCGTAGCGGCACGCGGACTCGCGGGTGGCGCGGCGGGCGCCCATTGGGATCGAGTGCAGGTACCCGTGCACCTCGCCGCGCTGCGCTCGCATCCCAATGGGCTGCCGCGCGACAGGACCCGCGTGGGTGCCCGTGGCGATACCGATTCAGCCGATTCACGCTATTCCTGGCCCTCCACAATCCGGCAGATTGCATGAATCAGCGTCCGATGGACCTCCTGCACGCGTGCAGCCGAGTCGTCTGGAACGTTGATGTGAATCTCGGCGGCCGCGCCAACCGGACCACCGCTGCGTCCGGTCAACGCCACCGTCCGCATGCCTCTCAACGTCGCGACTCGCAGCCCCTCGAGCACGTTGGCCGATTCGCCGCTCGTCGAGATCGCCACCGCCACGTCGCCGGGATGGCCTAATCCTTCGATCTGCCGGGCGAACACGTGGGCGAAGCCGTCATCATTGGCGACGCTGGTCAACACGCTCGTGTCGGTCGTGAGCGCGACGGCCGCAAACGCGGCGCGCGTTCGTTCGAACCGGCCGACGAGTTCCGCGGCCAGGTGCTGCGCGTCGGCGGCGCTGCCGCCATTGCCAAACGTCAGGACCTTCCCGCCTGCCGCGAATGCCACGCGGATCGTCTCTGCCGCCCTGACCACCGCCGACAGATCCCGATCCCTTACCGTTCGATGCAGGGCAATGGCCGCGTCCAGCGCACTCTCGACCACTTTCGCGGCGCCGCCCGCGTCAGCCATACGTCCCCCCCTCAGTCGTTCCGCGCTCGTTCGCGGTCGGCTTCGAGGTTGGCGATGAATTCCTCCTCCGACAGTTGCAGCGGTTCGTACGTTTTAACCGGGTCCTTGATCTGAACCGGATAGTCCTTACGGAGTGGAAAGCCTTCCCAGTCGTCCGGCATCAGAATCCGCCGGAGATCAGGATGTCCGTCGAAGTGAATACCGAAGAGGTCGTAGGCCTCACGCTCTGCCCAATTCGCCGCGCGCCACACGCCACAAAGCGTCTGGCACCGCGGATCGGTTCCAGGAATCTGTACCTTCACGCGCAGCCTCGCGGGCTTGCCATCGAGACCGGGATTCAGCAGCAAGTAACTGATTTCAAAACGCGGCTCGCGCGGGTACAAGTCCACCGGGATCGCATCGAGCAGCACCGAAAACCCCGCGTCGCGAATCGCCAGGCAGCCCGCCTCGAGCTCCTCCCGACGGATGTACACCGTGGGCATGCCGTCGGCAGACGGCGCCTCGACGATACCGGGAATTGACGAGGCGACGGAGGTCACGCGAACGCCTTCGACTTGTCGATCTTTCTCTGCAACTGGACGATGCCGTAGATGAGGGATTCGGGGCGCGGTGGACAGCCCGGAACGAAGACATCGATCGGGACCACCTGCTCGACCCCCTGCACGATCGCGTAGTTGTCGAACACGCCGCCAATCGACGCGCACGCCCCCATCGAGATCACGTATTTGGGTTCCGGCATCTGGTCGTAAATCCGGCGCAGCACCGGTGCCATCTTCCTCGACAGCCGGCCGGCGATGATCATGAGGTCGGACTGCCGCGGGGAACCGCGAAAGACCTCCGCCCCAAATCGCGCGATATCGTAGCGCGAGGCGCTCATCGCCATCATCTCAATCGCGCAGCACGCCAGGCCGAAGGTCACCGGCCAGATGGACGACCGCCGCGCCCACGCCACCATCTTGTCAACCGTCGTCGTTAGAACCGGGATTTCAATGTCGGCCATAGATTAGGAGCGCTCCTTGCCCCAATCCAAAACCCCCTTGCGCCAGACGTAGACGTAGCCGGCGGTCAGGATCGCGAAAAAGACCACGAGTTGGATGAACCCCAGCCACCGCAAATCTCGCAGCGCCATCGCAAAGGGATAGAGAAACGCCACTTCGATATCGAAGAGCAAAAAGATCATGGCCACGAGGTAGAACTTCACCGGATGCCGCTCACGCGCGTCGCCGACCGGCGGCATGCCGCATTCATAGGGCGCGAGCTTTTCCGGAGTGGGCTTTTTCGGGCCGAGCAGGTGGGACAAAACGATGTTGAACGCCCCGAAACCGGCGCCGAGCCCAATCATGATCAGGATAGGAACCCAGCCGTGCATCGTTTCAGTTCCCAGTTACCAGTTTCCAGTTTTGGCACCCTGGCACCTTGGCACCCTGGCACCCTGACAGCCGCTTGTGAATGTTTTCTCAAGCGGGGACGAAAAAAAGCGCGCCGGTCCTCTGCCCTGGCGCGATGGTCCGACGTCCCCTCGCCGCGGGCTCTTAGGTCCAGGCGGCAAACGGGGCGTCAAACCTCAGATGCTATCACAGCCCAATCAGCGGAAACGCGAACGAGCGCAGCGAGTGAGCCACACGAGCCGCCTCCGCCGTAAGACGGCTACGGCGCCAAGGCGAAGCCGAATCAAGCGCGTGCGAGCGCGCGAACGCAGCGGAGCGAGCTGCGAAGAGCGAGCGTAGCGGAGTGAGCTTGGCGGGGTGCAGGGGCCCCGCCATCCAACAGAAGTGTAGGGGGGCCGGGCGGGGCGAAGCCCCCCGGACTAGAATGTTTCGTGCGCATCGCGTGGTTCAGCCCCTGGCCTCCCGTTAAATCCGGCGTCGCGACCTGCAGTGCCGAACTCGTGCCGGCATTGCGAGCCCGTCATGAGATCGACGTGTTCACCGATGAGTCTGTCGCCTCGTTTGCCTCCGACGCACACTCGGCCCACGAGTTCGTCTGGCGGCATCGGCAAACGCCGTACGATCTGACCGTCTATCAGCTCGGAAACTCGTCGCTTCACGATTACCTCTGGCCGTACCTGTTCCGCTTTCCTGGCCTGCTCGTCTTGCACGACGCGCACCTGCATCATGCTCGAGCGGCGGCTCTGCTGACCCGACAGGCCGCGGATGCGTATCGAGCCGAATTCCGCGCCAATCATCCTGACGAATCGCCCGACGCAGCTGAGCTGGCGGTCGCCGGATTCGACTCCTACCTTTATTACATGTGGCCGATGACCCGACTGGCCGTCGAGGCATCCAAACTCACGGCGGTACATAGCCGACCGCTGGCCGCGCATCTCGCGGCGGACATGGAGGATGTCACCATCGAATACGTGCGGCTCAGTCAGGGAACGTGCGTCAGCCCCGAGCAACAGCAAGCTGCACGGCAGCGCGTCCGCGAACGATTCGCGATCTCACAGGAGGCGGTGCTCTTCGGGTGTTTCGGTGGTCTGACTCTCGAGAAACGCCTTCCTCAGATTCTGGATGCGTTCCAGGCACTCGCTGCTTACGCGCCTGACGCTCGGCTCATGCTCGGCGGCGCGAGCGCACCATACTTCGATCTTGCCGCGGAGATTCGGTCGCGTGCTCTCGAGGACCGGGTGATTGAAACCGGCTATCTCGCTACGGATCAGGAGTTGACGGACGCGATTGCTGCCGTGGATGTGACGCTCAATCTTCGCTGGCCGACGGCGCGTGAGGTTTCGGGCCCGTGGCTGCGCGCACTGGCGGCGGGCAAACCGTCCATCATCGTCGATCTGGTGCAGACCGTCGATCTGCCAACCCTCGACCCGCGCACCTGGACGCACTTTGGCGGCCGTTCGGTCGACCAGGAACCGGTGGCTGTGGCCATTGATATTCTGGACGAGGATCACTCGTTGAGGCTGGCGATGCGTCGCCTGGCCGAAGACGATACGCTGCGACGCTCGCTCGGAGACGCGGCGCAACGCTACTGGTTGCGGGAACATTCGCCCGAGGCGATGCGCGACGATTACGAGCGGCTGATGGCCGTGGCGCGCGAGAAGGATGCGCCGAAACCGGCGCTGCCAATGCATCTCCTCGAGAGCGGCACAGACCTGCTCGAACGCTTGCTGAAGCCGTTCGGCATGCCTGCGCCATTCGGGCAAACGAGGTAGAATTCTGACGATCCGCTTCTTCCTCAACGGCGAACCGCACGAAATCGCCGGTCCCATGACGATCAGTGCCCTTCTCGCAGGTCTCGGCCTCGATCCGCGCCTGGTTGCGGTCGAGCACAATCTCACCATGGTCAAGCGGGCGAAGTATGAAGAGACGGTGGTGAGTGCAGGGGATGAGGTGGAAGTGGTGAATATTGTCGGGGGTGGTTGATTCGGCTGTAACAGCTGAATCGGTAGTGACGGCGGGCTCGCGGGTGGCGCGCGGCGGGCGCCCATGCGGATCAAGCGCGGGGACCCGGGCACCTCGCCGCGGCGCGCTTGCATCCGAATGGGCAGCCGCGCGACAGGACCCGCGTGGGTGCCCGCAGCGATACCGATTCAGCTGTGACACGCCACTGGCTCGTAGAGGCCGCAGATCCAAAAAAGATCATGAATGAGACTCTCGTTATCGCAGGCAAAACCTTTCGTTCCCGCCTGATCGTCGGCACGGGCAAGTACCCGTCGAACGCCGTGATGGCCGACGCGCATCGCGCGAGCGGCACGGAGATGGTCACGGTCGCGGTCCGGCGGGTGGATCTCTCCGATCGGTCGAAGGGCTCGCTGGTCGATTCCATTGACACGTCGAAGATTTTTCTGCTCCCGAACACGGCCGGCTGCTACACGGCCGACGAGGCGATTCGCACCGCACGGCTCGGGCGGGAAGTCGCAGGTTCGAATTGGGTGAAGCTCGAGGTCATCGGCGACGAGCGCACGCTCTTCCCCGACAACGTGGCGCTGCTCGAAGCGACTCGCGTCCTCGTGCGCGAGGGTTTCGTGGTGCTGCCCTACACGAATGACGATCCGGTCGTCTGTAAGAAGCTCGAAGATGCCGGCGCTGCGGCAGTGATGCCGCTCGGCGCTCCGATTGGTTCGGGTCTTGGCATCCAGAACGCGAATAACCTGCTGATCATTCGCGAACAGGCCACGGTGCCAGTGATCGTCGATGCCGGCGTTGGCACCGCGTCCGATGCGGCGATTGCCATGGAGCTCGGGGCGGACGGCGTACTGATGAACACCGCTATCGCGCTGGCGCGGGATCCGGTGGCGATGGCAACCGCGATGAAGCTCGCGGTGGAGGCGGGACGCCTCGCGTTCCTCGCCGGCCGCATTCCGAAACGGTCGTACGCCTCCGCCAGCAGTCCCACCGACGGTCTGATTGCCGCGACTGCCGGGCCTCGCACACGCGCCTGATGGCCGAAACGCTCGAGGCCACACTACGGCGCCTCAAGGAAGAGCGAGACGAGGCGGACCGCCGGTACAACGACGCGCTCACCGCGCTCGATAAAACGTTCCGCGGCCCTTCGCCACTCGCGGCGATCCCGCCAGGGTACGACGACCACCAACTCACGCCGCTGAACGAGTCGTGGAACATCCTGCCGGCAGCGCCGGCGTTTGGCGGTCCAGCCGGCAGGCTGAAGACATTCATCTGGCGCATCGTTGCACCATTTCTGCAGCGGCAACTGACCTTCAATTCACAGCTCGTCGATCATTTGAATCGGAATGCGACGGCCGGGCGCGTCTCCCAGCGGGCGCTGGATGAAACGATCGCCGTGCTCAACAGGACGGCGGCCGTCCAGGCAGAATTCCACTCCCAACTCCTCTTGTTCCTCCAGCAGATTACCGCCTACGTGGACACGAAGGATCGCGATCACGCCAGCAGCGATCTGGTCCTCAACGCGGCGTTGAGTGCGATGGGAGACAGCTTTCTGAAACGCTGGGAATCGCTGATGACGCGCGCAGAGCGTCTGAGCGCTGAGCAAGTCGAGCTTCGGGCAACGGTCGCCATTGCCCATCAGGCCGCGCTCACGATGAAGCGAGAACTTGGGGAAAGGGTTCAACAGGTTCAAGGGGTTCAGCGAGGGCACCAGGTTCACCGGGTGCAGCAGTCTGAGGTTCATGGCGCACTCGATGCGTACAAGTACGTCGGCTTCGAAAACCAGTTCCGCGGATCGCGAGAGACAATCCGTCAACGGCTCGAAGGGTACGTTCCGTTCTTCGAGGGAGCCTCGAACGTTCTCGACGTAGGCTGCGGGCGGGGTGAGCTTCTCGATCTCCTGAGAAGCCGCGGAATCAAGGCCCAGGGCATCGATTTGAACCATGAGATGGTCGAAGAATGCCGGGCACGAGGACTCGACGTCACGGAAGCCGATGCGGTGACACACCTCTCGAGCCTCCCTGACGCATCATTGGGCGGCGTAATTGCCGTTCAAGTCGTTGAACATCTCGAACCCGACTACCTGCTCCGATTCCTCGAACTTGCCTTTCACAAAGTTCAAAATGGCGGCCGGATCATTCTCGAGACCCTGAACCCCGCGTGCTGGGTTGCCTTCTTCGAGAGCTACATCCGCGATATCACGCATCGGTGGCCGCTTCATCCCGAGACGTTGAAGTACTTCGTGCTGGCGAGCGGATTTACTGCCGCATCCATCGAATGGCGTTCGCCGGTGGCCAAGCAACAGCGGCTCCAGACGCTTCCACTCACCGCGCCGGATGCTCTCCCGCCCGAACTCGTCGAAGCGTTCAACGCTAACGTCGAGAAGCTCAACGCGCGAATGTTTACGCACATGGACTACGCAATCGTCGGCGTTAAAGGTGCTGGTTGAGCGACCGAGCGCGACGACTTGGTGCGACGGCCGGCTGGGTCATCCTGCTCCTGCCACTTGTGGTCGTGCTCGTGTCCGTCGCCCTCTCGCCCGAAAGCAACTGGACGGTGCGAACGGCCCTCGCCGGATTCTGCACCCTGGCAATCGCCCGACCTGAGGCGGCTCTCCTCGTTACTATCGCGCTCGTTGGTTTTGGAACCATCCTGTCGCACCTCGCGGGGGTTCCCATGCTGCGGGTCACCGAGGTCCTGGTCGTTGGATCCATGGCGGGTTGCGTCGTGCGCGCTATCCCACGGGGCAGCCTCTTCCGCCGCGCGCTGACCGCCCGGATCTCAACCCCCGTCGTGCTGTTCGCGGTCGCGATCGTCGCCTCGCTTACCGTCTGGCTGCGTGTCTACCAGGTCGAAACCACGTACCCATCGGCGTACGTTCTATCGTTACTGCGCTTCCTGGTTCGCGACTACTTCGTCCAACCCGGCGACTTCGCGGTCCTGGTCACCGCCACGCTAGTTCTCGAAGGGCTCGCGTTGTACGTGGTGGCGGCCGCCCTTTGCCAACTGGACTCCACCTTTTTTGAGCGAGCGCTGCGCATGCTCGTGCTCGGCGGCGCGGGTCTCGCCGTGATGAGCGTCGTTCGACTAGGGGAAATCGTCCTCCGCAGTCCAGGCGCCATCGAGGCTCTGCGCGCAACATCCGCCGGGCTCCGGATCTCGCCGCAGATTGGGGACTACATCGCGGCCGGTTCGTACTTCGCGCTGTGCTGGCTGGTGGCGCTGGGGGTGGCGATGGCGGCGTCGCGGCGGCGATTACTTTGGGTTTTGGCGGGTACTCCGCTGATGGCCGCGCTCTACCTCACGGGATCACGGTCAGGCATTGCCGCTGCCCTCGTGGGACTCGCGGCGTTGCTGTTCTCCGTGATTCGCCAAAAGGCTGCAGCGGTTCGCGCCATCGTCGCGTTTGCCCTCGTTACGGTCCTCGTCATGATTCTCAGTTACAAGTGGACCGTCGGTCGCGATGTGGCTGGAACGATGGCGATGCAATCGTTGATCGTCCGCGTCGAGCTGATCCGGGCCGGGGTGCAGACTCTGGCTACGCGGCCGTTGTTTGGCATCGGCTTCGACCGCTTCTTTCTCGTGGCTGGAGGGTTCGCGTCGCCCCAACTGCGCGCGCTCTGGCCGGGCCGGATGAACCCACATAACGATTTCCTCCGCTTCGGCGCGGAATTGGGCCTGATTGGCCTGGCGTTGTTTCTGTGGATCCTCGTCGGTGCGAGCAAACGAATGTGGACGGGACTGCACATGACGCGCGACGCCCGCCTCGCGGGTCTTGCGAGTGGTCTGGTCGCGTTTCTCGTCACGAGTCTGGTGAGCAATCCCCTGATGGTGCGTGAAGTGTCGTATGTGTTCTGGATTGCGCTGGGGCTTGCGGCGGGGCGCTCAGTGCCGCGGGTGGCGACGCGCAGTGTGCCGGAAAGCGGCTTCGGAGCAGAAGCGCGACGATCGCGTTTTCCCCGACTGCAGCTGGCGGCAGCGTGGGTGCTCGGGGGCGTGCTGGTGTTCTCCATCCCGTTTCGCGCGCGGCAGGAACTTGCGGCCGTCGATCTGATGCACGTGGCCTACGGCTTTTTTGAGTGGGGCAAAGAACCGGACGGCACGCCATCCCGCTGGTCTG
>JBAROV010000174.1:0-1525 GCA_049642465.1 Vicinamibacterales bacterium | reverse complement strand
GGCTGCACATGTCGCGGGAAGAGCAGCTCCGGCGCTTCAAGAGCCGGGAGATGGATCCCTTCCGCTCGCACAAGCTCACCCCGGAGGACTGGCGCAACCGCGCGCGCTGGGACGAGTACACGGCCGCCATCGAGGACATGCTGACGCGCACCTCCACGGCCGACGCGCCGTGGACCGTGGTCGAGGCCGACGACAAGTACCACGCGCGCGTCAAGGTGGTGAAGACGCTCGCGGACGCGATCGAGAAGGCGGTCGGGTAGCCGGCACCGACTGAGGTCGACGCATGCGTGTGGCGCTCGGCGCGTTCCTGCTCCTCTTTTCGGTCCTGGCGGTCGGCCTGCTTGTGGCCGGTGCGAGAGTGGTACGTGAAAACCGTTCCGAACTGGCGCGCTTCGTCACGTCATGGCGCTTTGTGGCGTACGTGGTCGCCCTTGCCGCTTTTACCTACAGCCAAGACTGGGACCCCTGGATTTCCCCCACGATGTTCTTACTCCTGGTTCCGATTGGGATCGCGCACGGGCTGTACGCGCAGTCAGCGCAACGAGGCACCGAACGGCCCTCGGTGGAGAGACCTCCCAGCGGCAACCGTCCGGTGCAAGCTCAGATTGCTGTTCCAACCGGGGCTGAGCCTATTGATGGTTTCAAGATGTTGGTGGGGTACGTTCGGGGTGTCGACCGCCTACCAGCGATCTGTCGCGCGAACGGCCTCGTTCACCGGATCGCATTCATTCAGGAGACGTACCGGCCGGACCTTGGCCCGGACAGCTACTTCGATGCCCGTCTCTGGGAGGGAATTGTCCGGCTCTCGGCGCAACTGACGTCGCTTGAGACGGCACAGGTGCGCGACCCCGACCTAAAGAAAACGATGAAGCTTCGGGACGTGACCGAGCTGCTCGCGGCGGTGAGAGAGCGGGCCCGGACACTGGACGAGCCGTTTCTCGAGATACAGGGATTCCATAGCGGACGGCTCGTGGTTGTATTGCAGTGCGATTTCTGGGTTCACCTCGGCGGTCCGGACGCCTATCACGACTCTTACACGCATGCCGTGTTCACGGAAGGCGACCTGTTTTCGGAGATCAAGCGCGCAGCGGACGAACTAGCGTCGCAGCTTGGACTGGAACGCCCCGGGGTCGTGCAAGCGGTCGCCGCGCCGCCACGTGAGTCGCTGGTGGAGCGCGCACAAAGGGCGGCGGGGAAGTTGGCTTCACTTGTGTTGCCGCGAATGCGAGCGGAACGCGGCGAGTGACCCTGGCCACGAAGCCAGGATTTCGACCGCGGCGCGGTCCCGGACGTTTCGAGCAGGTGGCTCTGCTGAAGTAGCCTGTTGCCGTGCGGAGTGTCTTCATTTGGCTTCAGGCCCTGGCTCTGGCGAGCTGTGGGTTCGATCCCTGCGAAAACGTGGTGAAGGACGAGAAGCGCTCGCCTGATGGGCGGTACGTTGCCGCGAGATACGAGCGAGGTTGCGGAGTCTTAGCAGAAGGCTGGACAGGCGTCAGCCTGCGACCAGTTCAAGACGACTTCGATC
>JBAROV010000170.1:0-6700 GCA_049642465.1 Vicinamibacterales bacterium | reverse complement strand
GCTGCCCCTTGACGATGCCGCCGTGCCGGACGACGCCGTCGATTTCCGAGATCACGGCCGTTTCGCGCGGCTTGCGCGCCTCGAACAGCTCGACCACGCGCGGCAGACCGCCCGTGATGTCCTTCGTTAGTGCTCGCGGGGCCCCACCCCCGCTCGCGGCGGCTCGCCTCGCTCTGCTCGCTCGCCGCAGCCGCAGGCGCTCGTCTTCGTCGTTTCGCGGGGAATCTTGGCGAGGACCTGGCCGGCATAGACCGCCTCGTTGTCCTCGACCATGAGATGCGCGTGCGACGGCATGTGGTATTTGCGCGTGACCTTGCCCGCCTTGTCGCGGACCTCGATCATCGACTGCTTCTTCTCGTCCGGGCTGTCGACGACGATCTTCCGCGACAGACCGGTGACTTCGTCCAGCTCTTCGTGGAACGTCAGATCCGAGATCAGGTCCTTGTACTTCACCGTCCCGGTATCCTCGGTGAGGATCGAGAACGTGTACGGATCCCACTCGACGAGAATCTGGCCCTGCTCGACGGCCTGGCTGTCCCGCACCTTCAGCCGCGCGCCGTAGACGATCGGGTAGCGCTCGCGATCGCGCCCCTTCGCGTCCTGGATGACGAGCGATCCGGTGCGGTTCATGACGATCAGCTCGCCGGCCTGCTGTTCGGTACTGCCCTTGGCCTCGACGACCTGCAAGTCAGAATTCGCTTATGCGCTTCAGCGTCCTTTCTGCGGTCGTTCGCCGTTCCTTGTTCTCCAAGCTCGCCACCCGTGTGCGGAGTGCATCCATCACAGTCGAGTCGGATTTCACTGGATAAGTCCCTAGACTGGCCATCCGGTAGAAGACCAATAGAATGTCTTCCGCAGCACGGTCGTCGTCATCTGTCTGCAGCTGTTCCAGAAGAAATGGAACCGCTTCTTTACCTCGCTCCGCAATTGGAATTGGCATGTCCATCAATGGTGGATGAATTACGTCATTTCCATACCTGAAAAGCTTGTACTGCTGGTCAAGAGGAAGCTTTCGCGCTCGCTCTACTCGACTCGCAAGGTCTTCTCGGTAGAACCCTTTCTCGAAAACGTGACTTTGACATCCGAGCGCAAATGCGAGACAGAGATAGAACGTCAGCTTGGCCAGTGAGTGGCTCATTGCTTACATCCTTTTAGCTGCTTCTTTACCATGTCTTCGAGGATCTCCTTTTCTTTTGCGAATGCCGGAATTTCGTATTTGCTCTTCTCGTATCCCCCGCGAAGGGACCACAGGTATTTGAGCCAATTCATGCCAGCCCTATCTGACCAACGTGAAAGAGCTCGTGACCCAACAGCGCAATTCCTTCAACCCTGGCAGGGTTGTAAGCTCCGGCCCGAAAATAGATCTTCTTGCCGCGCGTAATCCCTACGACGTCTTCAGGCGTGTACCACGGAACTTTGCCCTCCGTTATGTCTGCATTGTCGAGATCTTCTTTCGGGATGTAATCCTTTAATTTGTCCTTTTCACAGTCCGTCAGGGGCCTGAGGCCCAAGGGATCCACCAAGTCGATCGGAGTATTCCTCACATACGCGTAAAAGTTGACATCGCCGGCGACAAGCTGAAGTGGATCTTCGCTTATAAAACGTGCAAGTTGGGGATGGTAGTATCTCATCCGATAGTAGTACAAGCCCGTTCCGTCAATTTCGCGCGACGTAAAGCCGATTGTATTTGTGGTCGCGGCACCGCTGACTGATACCGACCCAAAGGGTTCAAAGGTATAGGAGGTCTGCACCGCGCCAGAATTGTCTGCCAACGCGGTCGTGGAGCCAAGTGCGTCGGCTAGGTAATATCGAGTCGTACTCGCATCGATTCGTCGAAAATACTCATCTACCGCGAGGCCGGAAAGAACGTTAGCTATCGGCGAACCCGACGACAACTCTTGCACCGGATTCACGACGTCATAGAGGAATTGTGTCGTTCCGCTGACGGTCCTTGCTCTGCGACGGCCAAATCCGTCATACGCAAAGGTGGCGCTTGCACCGCCACCGATTCCGGTTAGCTCATTCCGCGCATTCCAGGTGTACGGGCGCGTGCCGTCGCTTGTTAGGTTTCCGTTGTTGTCGTAGGTGAATGACGTGCCAGCCCATGTGGCGATCTGGTTCGCATCATCGTACGTCGCCGAGGTGAGCGCCGATGGCAACGATGTGCGAGCCCACGTTCCGCCGACGCTGGCCCGCTGTCCGTTGGCATCGTACCCGTACGTCAACGTGCCAATCGTCGACGCGCCCTGCTTGTAGGTCAGCCCAATCAGGCGCGAGTCGTCGTCGTACCCGTACTCCATGACGATGCCGTTCGGCAGCGTCAGAGATGAGCGTCGGTCCGCATCGTTGTAGCTCATCGACACGGTCGCAGTCCCCTGGGTGAGGGCGGTGAGCCGGTCCGCGTTGTCGTACGTGTAGGACACTGCCGTTTGTCCCGTCACCGTGCTCGTTGCCCGGCGATTGGCCGCATCGTACGTATAGCTGATCGTCCCTTCTGGCGTGACTTCCTGGGTCAGTCGGTCCAGAAGATCGTACGTCCGAGTAATGGTGCCGGCCCCCGAGTCCACGACCTGTGTGGGCCGATCGCCGCCATCGTACGTCGTTGTAATCGTGCTCGCGTAGGTCGCTGGGGTCCCGGTTGTTCCGAACCCGATGAACGTCGGCCGGTCGAGTGCGTCGTACGTGTAGGACGTCACCTGGGCCTTCCGATCGGTCCACGTCGTCAGGTTGCCATTCAGGTCGTAGCCGAACGTCTCCTGACGTGTGAGCGGATCCGCCCGCGTCGCCGCGCGGTCCATGTTGTTGTAGGTCCACGTCGTCGTCTTGTTCCGTGCGTCGGTGAGCGTCAGCAGATTGCCATTACCGTCATAGGTAAACGTGGTCTCCCCGCCTCGCGCATCGGTGATCTTCGTGATCTGGTTGTGTGCGTTGTACTCAAAGCTGGTCACGGAGCCGAGCGGATCGATGGCGCGCAGGACGCGCCCCACGCCATCTGTAAACCGTGTCGTAGTGTGGCCCAGCGGTGTCTGCACGCTGACCAGATCGCCGCGGTCGTATCCGAGCGTGGTCGTCTTCGACAGCGCGGTGGTCACCGAGGTCACCTGCCCCGCCGCATTCATCGCCGTGCTCATGTCGAAGGCTGCTGTCTGCGCCTGCGTCAATCGGACCTGTGAAATCGGACCACAGGACGTCGGTGCGACCTCGCTCGACGTCACGTCTGTCTCTATCGTCCCTGTGTTCCTCGCGCTTTGGCCTGTTCGATCGAGGGAAACGTCGGAGCTGGTGCGACAAGGCGCTGCGTTGGCACGTCCCGGCCGGCCAAGAATTCAACAACGAGCTGTTGCACGTCCGGAATGGGCAGCGTTTCATGAAATCCGTTCTCGACGAGGAGATGCGCGGAATTCGGAAACCCAAGCCGAATCTCCTCGGCCTCGAAAACCGGTGCCTTGGCATCGAGGGTTCCGCTCACGAAGAGCGTTCGCACGTCACTCCAGATCGGGCGTCGGAAGTCGTCTCCCAAATCGATGCGCTCGAATGCCTGGCAGAATTCGGGAGCGCGCACCAGGTTGTCGATCGGATTCCCCAGCAGGGCCCAACCGGCTTCACGACCGACTCGCGCGAGACGTTCCGCCGACGCGCCCGATGCACAGTCGACCGTTCGCGCCATGAGGTTCGTCTCGCCCTGGCCGAGCCCGTTGTAGACACCCTCGAGTACGCTGGCCAACAGCGTGTTATCGCCCAGGCTCATGGCGTAGAGCAGCGCCGGCAGTCGGGCGTCATCGATGGCGTTGGTGAGAAGGATCTGGAACGCCTCTTTACCGATGGCCAGGGAAATCTGACGTTTCTGGCCACGGTCCGTCACGGTGACGTCGATGGGTGCTCGCTCCAGTTTGTCAAGTTGACGCTGAAGGATTTCCACCAGGTTCGGCAACTGGCGTCCAGCGATCGCCTCGGCCGTCGCGAGCGTCGAGAGCCGCCGGAAGACGAAGTCGAAGGTGCTCGGTAACTTCAGTGAGTGATCTGGCCCTCGAGTACCGGCCAACACCACACGCGCAAAGGATGTCGGATGTCGGCGCACAGCCGTGAGCGCCACGTGGGTTCCGTAACTGAACGCCAGGACATTGAGCCGCTCGACGCCAAGTGCCCGACGGACGTCCTCCACGTCGTCGGCGCTCGCGGCCGTGTTGTACTCTGCGATTGCGACGTTGCGGGCGTTCCATTGGGCCGCGCATGCGGTCGTCCGCTGCCTGAGCTCGCCGCCAAGAGTGCTCCGGCTCTGGAAGACAGTCGCTGGCAGGCTGCCCACTGACGGACAGCTCAGTACCGGCGAGGACATCCCAATGCCTCGCTGATCAAGAATCACGACGTCACCGGACTCTCTCAACCGGTCGAACAGGGTCGCATAAGGAGGCACACGCGCCATGACGCTTCCCGGGATACCTGGGCCACCCATCAAAAAGACCGTCGGCGGGCCGGGTTTTGCCGCGCGAGTCGGCAGCCTGAGAAACGCGAGACGAATCGTGTTGGCGGAACCGCCTCCGCGCGTCTCTGCTACGGTGAGGCGGGCGAGTTCTGCTTCGTACTCGCGACCATCGAAGGTCTTGACCACGTGAGGTGCCCGCTCAAGGTGACCCGGCGGAGCCTGTTGCGCCCGCACTGCCGTCCCCGCACTTGACGGAAGCATCATGGCAAGCGTGACGGTGAGCAGCGTCGGTCGCCAATGAAGCATCAATGTCCGTGTCCTCCGTTGGGAGATGACGTGTCCGGTGCGGCAGGCTTTCGTGAGCCTATTACGGCTGCCACACCAGTTCTGTGACACGCATCGTCTGCGTGTCCGCCTATGAGGCGATGCACCTGTTCTGGTGCCAGTTGGTCGGGCTGTGCGCCCTCCCCGAGGGTGATGACGCTGACGGGCGTGCGTGTCGCCAACGCGCGGGAATCGTGGCAGTGCCTTGCCGCCCCGCCTCGTCGCCGTCGAGCATGAGCAGGACTCGATCAAAGGCGTGCGACACGAGCTCGGCTTGGTGCGCCGACAGCGTTGATCCCATAAGCGCCACGACCGCAGGATAGCCGGCCTGATGGACGGCGAACGTATCGAAGAAGCCCTCGACCACGATCACGGTGCGCGCGCCGGTCGCACACGCGCGGTGCAGATTGAAGAGCACCTGCGACTTCTTGAAACCGGCGGGGAATCGATACTTGGCTTCCTCGTCGCCGAGGGCGCGTCCGACGTACGCTACGAGCTCGCCGTGTTCGTTGTGAATGGGAATCACGATCCGACCGCGCAGAAAGCCCTTCCCCCGATAGAGGCCCACGCCAAACGGACGAATCGTCTCCTCCGTGAGGCCCCGTGCTTCCAGATACGGGTGATGTCGGTCGATCTGGTGCAACGTGAAGGGCAGGGGCGCATTCGCGGCAGGCGGGATGTCATCCGCCGGCACTGGACGTCGCGGCGGGAAGGTGCCACTCCAGTCCTGAAGCCGCAGCGCCGCCTCGCGGACAGTGCAGCCCTCCATGAGGGCGACGAGATCAAGGATGTTGCCGCCAGGTTTCCCGCCACGCGCCTGCATACACGACTGCGATCGACACGACCAGACATTCCGCGAGGGGCTCACCGAGAAGCTGTCACGACTCCGTCGCGACGTATGGGTCGGCAACGGACACGGCCCCCGCAGCTCGCCACCGATTCGACGCACGCGCGCGCCGTATCGCTGGAGGACCTGCTCGATCGCGACGCTCGCCTTGATCTGCTTGAAGTCGACCCGCGTGGCGGCCATCACATCCTCCTCACCTTAGACGGTGACGGCGCGCGATCCGCCCTTCGGGCGGCGAAAGAAACTGGCGCCAGGAGAGAAGGAGGACGATCTCGGCCGGCCCCCACCGCCTCGCCCCTGCCGCTATCTGTTACCGCCGCATATGTAAGCCCTTGAGAACTCAAGGCCGTACCCCCAGGTCCTGGCAACAGGTGATTTCAAATAATTCGAGCGAAGCTTGTCATCGCCGGCTGACTCCCGGGTACAAAGAAAAAGGCGGTGATCTTTCGACCACCGCCCTCCTTCGGCCGCCTTCGCTCTTCGAGCTACGGCGAGCCAGGCTGCATCCCGAGCCCCGAGCCCCGAGCCCCGAGCCCCGAGCCCCGAGCCCCGGAAACGCTACTCGATCTCGTCCCTCGTAAACGCTTCTTCCGGCTCGACGAAGTACTCCATCTCCCTTTCGAGTTCCAGCTCCTCCGGAGTTGGCGGCGGCGGTGGCGGCGGCTCGTCCGCCGGGATCCGCACGTGACGGTAATACTCGAAGCCCGTGCCTGCGGGGATCAACCGGCCCATCGTCACGTTCTCCTTCAGGCCACGGAGGTGATCCACCTTGCCTGAAATCGACGCTTCGGTGAGCACGCGCGTCGTTTCCTGGAACGACGCGGCGGAGATGAACGAGTCGGTCGAGAGCGACGCCTTCGTGATGCCGAGCAGCAGCGGACGACCGGTAGCCGGACGACCGCCGCTCGCGATCACGCGCTCGTTCTCTTCCATGAAGCGGTAGCGATCGACCTGTTCCTCGATGAGGAATTCGGTGTCGCCCACCTCCTCGATCTTCACCCACCGCATCATCTGCCGGACGATGACCTCGATGTGCTTGTCGTTGATGTTGACGCCCTGCAGCCGGTAGACCTCCTGGATCTCGTTGACGAGATACGCGTGCAGCG
>JBAROV010000156.1:0-2733 GCA_049642465.1 Vicinamibacterales bacterium | reverse complement strand
ACCGTGACGTACGACCAGGCTGACGTGATCGGCGTCCAGACGCCGTTGGGGAACTCGTACACGCAGTTCGTCGATGCGGCTGGCCGGGTGATCCGGTCCATCGATGCCCGCGGGCGGGTGACGAAATTCGAATACGACGCGCTGAATCAGGCTACAAAAATCACGGATCCGCTCGGCGGTGAGACGACGTTCACGTACGACGGGAACGGCAACGTCCTCACGCTGACCGACGCCCGCGGCAAGACCACGACGTGGACCTACAACAACATGGACCAGGTCGCGACGCGCACCGATCCGCTGACGCGGCAGGAGAGCTTCACCTACGATCTGAACGGGAACCGGAAGACCTGGACCGACCGCAAATCCAAGGTGACCACCTATAGCTACGATGCGCTGGATCGGCGGACGTTCGCGGGGTTCGACACGACGGGCAATCCGCCGACGTATGCGAGCACGATCACGACCACCTACGATGCGGGGAATCGCGCGACGCAGATGGTCGACTCGGGGGCCGGGACGATCACGCACACGTACGATTTGCTGGATCGCCTGACGCAGGAACAGACGCCTGAAGGCACCATTACCTATACCTATGATGCCGCGAGTCGTCGCGCGACGGCGCAGGTGACCGGGCAGACGTCGGTCTCGTACACCTACGACAATACGGACCGGTTGACGGCGGTGACGCAAGGGACGGCGACGGTGTCGATCGCCTACGACAACGCGAATCGCCGGACGTCGCTGACGCTGCCCAATGGAATCGTCACGGAGTACAGCTACGACCACGACTCGCAACTCACCGGCCTCACGTACAAACTGAGTGGGAGCACGATCGGCACCCTGGTCTACACGTACGATGCCGCCGGACAACGCGCGGCGGTCGAAGGCACGTACGCTCGATCCAATCTACCGGCTGCCTTGACGTCGGCGACGCACGACGATGCGAACCAGATCGCGACGTGGGGCGGCACGAGCTTTTCGTACGACAGCAACGGGAACCTGACGTCGGATGGGACCCGGACGTATACGTGGAATGCGCGCAACGAGTTAACTGCGATCAGCGGCCCGGTCAGCGCCAGTTTCGCATATGACGGATTCGGCCGGCGACGGGCCAAAACCGTGAGTGGGATGACGACCCAATTCCTCTACGACGGGTTGAATCCCGTGCAGGAACTGGCGTCGGGGACGCCGACGGCCAATACGCTGACGGGGCTGGGGATCGACGAGTACTTCCGTCGCATTGACTCGTCGACCACCCGCTACTATCTGGCCGACGCGCTCCAGAGCTCGATCGCGCTGACGGACGGCTCAGGGGCGGTGCAGACGTCGTACACCTACGAGTCGTTTGGTGGTCTCTCGACGAGCGGGAGTGGAACTCCAAACACAATCGGGTACACAGGACGCGAAGCGGACGGAACGGGTTTGTTCTATTATCGCGCGAGATACTACGACCCTCGCTTGCAGCGGTTCCTAACGGAGGATCCTGTAGGCCTAGCAGCTGGAATCAACGTGTTCGCATATGTTGTGAACTCGCCGACGCGGTACATTGATCCTCTGGGATTGAAGCCGGTCGCCGGGTTTGGTCCGAGCGGTGGCGGCGGAGGTGGAGCCGGACAAGGGACCGGAGGTGGAAATCAGCCACCGGCTGATCCGCCGTTCGGGGAGTGCTTCGCAGCCAACAGAGAGTTTTCTCTCAACGCAGCCAATATGTCGTGGTTCGATGTACTACGGGCCTTTGGATGGGACGTGCCGAGCTGGACGGACTATATTCCGTTCCTTCCGAAAAACGGAGACAAAACTGCCGCGTTCACGTTCGGGTCCGCAAAAACCGTAGCTAATGCGACTGGGTTAACAACACTGAAAATGGCCGCTCCAGACCTAATGCGGTTTCAGGGGGTTGCAAACCTTGGAGTTCGCGGAACAGTAATCTCAGTCGGCGCGAATACAGTGCTGTCGGGTATTCTAAGCGGCGCAGCTTACCAGGTTGGGGCAAATCTCGGATCCCTCCCGTATGCATTGGGGCAGGCGTTGGCGGGCAACTGCCAATAGAACAGGTAACCAGATGTCAGACTGGCTCGAACAGACTGGACAACGATGGAAAGTGCGAGTGTTCGACATGCTATTCCTGGCCACCACAGCGGTATGGGGCTTAGCATTCCTATCCTTCAACGATCTAGTGTGGAGTGATCGCAAGCCAGAATTCTCAACAGGTCTAGCGGCGATTGGCCTATTGGCTTTTTGCTGGATTGCATTCAGTATTCGATGTCCGGACTGCGGCGGTAGGGTGGGCTGGTGGTATATGAGTAATCGCCATGCCGGGAACTGGTTCACATCGCTGCGACACCCTGAGCGCTGCCCTATATGTGCAGGGCGCCGGGGCGACATTCGATAGACGCCTGAAGTGGGAAAAGTCACGGCCTAACTCCGAATATCCGCCGCGCTGTCGGCTCTCCGCGTCAGGCGATCCGAGCCGTCCGTCGTGAACGCTGGTGTCGGGGACGCCGATCCTCGAGTCGATCACGGATCCGCTCAGCCGCGTGACGCGGTTCGGCTATGACACGAATGGCAACCTGACAAGCGTGACGCGCCTGTACGGCACGAGCGATGCGGTCACGACGAGCGCCACGTACGACTCGACCTACCACCAGCTCACCAGCGTCACCGATCCGCTCTCCCACGCGACCACGATCGCGTACGACACGTCGGGACGGCCGACGTCGGTGACCGATGCGT
>JBAROV010000088.1:0-102615 GCA_049642465.1 Vicinamibacterales bacterium | reverse complement strand
GAATAGCGGGCTGGTCTGACAATCCAATCTGCGAATCTGCACTCTGCGCTCGGCGATTCTTCGTTCAGCATCGGGGTCGTAGTTCAGTTGGTTAGAACGCCGGCCTGTCACGCCGGAGGCCGCGGGTTCGAGTCCCGTCGACCCCGCCAACAACTCGTTGAAAATAAATAATTTGTAGGCGCCGAGATCGGGAGGTGGCAGCCCGATCTCTCGCTGGGGGTGCATTAGGGTGCGCGGTCCTCCCGTTCGGAAGTCAGTCACGATGAAGCCGCACGCTGACGCACTTCGCTCTCGAATCGGCATCGCACTTCCTACATCCAACTCTGCATCTCGGCTTCCCAGTCCGCGTCTCCACGAACTCGACGTCAAGCGACTTCCACGATTCTTCCGGGATCTTGCCTTTGCAGTCCGCCTTAGCTGCGTACCACAGCCATAGCAAATCGTGCGTGTTCCTGATGTCCTTCACTTCAGCCGGGGTCGCGTTCTGGTGTGGATCCTTCAGCCACCGGGCGTTAAGGATGATGTACTTCAACGTGAGCTCAAGGTAGAGGCGGAGCAGAAAAACGCCGGCCACACCGTGGATGCCCAGGAGCATGCCTTCCACGACGCCCGCGACGATCTGCTTTGCAGACTCGTAGTACGCGTCTTCCCAGCCCGCGTCCAGACGCTAGAGGGGTCATCCGGGACCTGAAACACGCTGACGTACTTCTTCTTGATCACCCACGGCCCGTACTTCTCGTTGAACTCGCGTTCTTCCTTGTTCATGCGTTACCCGGCGAGAGTATAGGTCCGACTACAGCGCGCGCACAGGGCGCGCGTCGTGACGACATGTGAGGAATTTGTGTGACGCCTATTCCCGGCCCATGATGCGCGCCGGCTCAATCGACCGTTTCTCGAACTTGCTTTTCTGGGGACTCGCGAGGCACTACCTGAACATGGCAAAGCAGTGTCGGCTCAAGTCAGGAATGCCTTCGGCGAGGTTTACGCGGACTTACCGTAGAGTGGCCGCTGTCGGTGAGACGAGAGCGGGTAGCCGCTTCCGTAATCGTGAACGACCGATCTTTTTGATCAGTTCCTTTGCGATGGGAATGTGACACCGAACCGCCCGCTGATCACTTCCGCATGGGTAGGACCGGTAACGCGCGGACTGATCCTCCACCAGGAGTGGTACGAAACGTGGAAACTGCTCGTCCGAAATCTCGAGGCGTTCAACGAGGAATTCGCGATACGCGCTCGGGTCGTGAACGTTCCCAAACAGGGGACCATCAGATCCGTAGAGAACGGACTTCGATATCACGCAGAGTTCGAGCGCGAGGCTGAGAGTCGAACCAGTACGCGTCTGACAAGACGACTGCGCGTTTGATGCCGGCCCGGCCCAGCGTGGCGACAAGGTGTTCGCCGACGACCGGTTGTTCTCCCTCGTAAGTCAATCGTTCACGAAGGCTTAAACATTCTGCAACGCTGTTCCGGCGAGACTGAGGAGATGCTGATGGTGGTCGACGAGTGGTACAACCTTGTTGTCGGGCAGGTCCTGTCCATCGGCTTCCCGGCAAGATCCAGCCGGCGCCGCGATCAGCAGCAGGATTGCCGGCAATACACGCATGCGCTTTCCTCCGGATTCGCCGAATGGAGCGTGCGCCGGCGCTTTATTAGTACAGGTCCAAGAAAAGCGCTCGGCAGTCCGATGAAAGCAATCGCGAAGACATGATGCCTCATGTCCGCCCTCCAGATTCCGGGACCAGATCGGACGATAGCTCGACTTTTGATTTATTGCTCCCGCAATGCCTGTATCGGATCAATCCTCGCGGCGCGACGCGCGGGAATCCAGCAGGCGATGAGCGCCACAACCAGCAGCAGCAGTGACACAGCCGAGAAGGTCGCGGGATCAGAGGGCCTGATTTCGAACAGCAGACTGGAGAGCCACTGGGTCAGCCAGAGCGCCCCGAGGATTCCCGCTAAGATGCCTAGCGACGTCAACCGCATGCCCTCGCCAATGACCATACGCACCACGTCCCCTCGCTGGGCGCCGAGAGCCGTGCGCACGCCGATTTCGCGGCGCCTCCGCGCGACCGAATAGGCAAGCACGCCATAGAGGCCGACGACAGACAAACTGAGGGCCACCAGCGCAAACACACCCAGCACGCTCAAGCTAAGGCGCTCGGCGGCCAGCGAGCTGTCGCGGATCTCCTCGACCGTGCGCAAATTGTGAATCGGCTGGGCCGGGTCCAGGCTGCGCACCTGTTCCCGTATGGAACCGACCAGCGCTGCCGGCGCGAGTCGGCTCTTCACGACAACCGAGGCCTTGATGTCCGGAAACTGCCGGGCGGCCAAATAGGCCTGGACAAATCCGCCTTGTTCGCTCAGCGAGTTCAATTTCACGCGTGCGACGACGCCAACCACGGTGAGGTGTCTCCGAAAACCGGCTCCAAACCGGATACGCCGCCCGATCGGGTCCTCGCCTGGCCAGTGACGTTTGACGAACTCCTCATCCACGATCACGGCGTTGTCAGCGTGGAGGCCGTCCTGTTCAGTGAAGAGACGCCCGCGCAGAAGTTGAATCCCAATGGCGCGGAAGTATCCGGGGCTGGCGATGATGCCCTCCATTACATCCGGCGGACTGCCGGACGGTTTCTCCTGGCCTTCCACCGAGTAAGGAATCCCCGGAAACGTATCTCCCCTCTTCTGCTGCAACGGAACGCGTGACGTGGTCCCGGCTTCTTCCACGCCCGGCAGCGTTCGCAGCTGCTCGATCAAACTCTCGAAGAACCGGCTCTGGAGTTCCGGAGTTCGATACTTTGCGCCAGGCAATGTGACGTCGAAACTGAGGAGGTGTTCAGTGTTGAAGCCCTGGTTAACCGACTGGAGACGCTGGAAACTGCGCAGAAGCAGGCCGGCGCCGGTGAGGAGCAGTATGGTCAGTGCCACCTCGGCGACGATGAGCGTCTGTCGCATACGCCGGCGCTCGCCGCCACCGCCACGATCGCCAGCTGCCTGTAAGGATTCACGAAGCTCCTTGCCGCTGCTCATCGATGCCGGCGCGAGGCCGAAAACGACGGTCGTCAATCCCGCCAGGCCAGCAGCGAAAGCCAGCACACCGGCATCGAGACGAATTTCGGTGGAGCGTGGAATCGCACTCGCCGCCAGCAGGACAAAAACATCGATGCCCGTGCCAGCAAGCAACAGACCCAGCGCGGCGCCGATGAAGGACAGGACGAGGCTCTCCACCAGTAACTGCTGGACGATCCGCCCCCGGCTGGCGCCAAGCACCGCCCGTACGCCCATTTCCTGCTGCCGTACCGACGCGCGAGCCAACAGGATGTTGGCCACATTGGAGCAGGCGATGAGCAGGACCATGCCGACAGCTCCGAACAGGATCCATAAAGGTCGCCCGGCATCGCCGATCACCACGTTCATCAGTGGCTCGACGCGGCTTCTCCAACCTTTGTTGGCGTCCGGGTACGCGTGTTCGAGCCGCGCCGTAATCGTCGCCATTTCCGCTCGGGCCTGCTCCAAGGTCACGCCCGGCCTGAGCCGTGCAATCGCGCCGAGATTCTCGCCGGCGTGACCGGTGTGGGAGGTACGTGGCGGTGCCGGTATGCCCCCTAACGGCAGCCAAGCCTCCACGCCGTTGTACGGAAAACTGAACCCGGGCGGCATGACTCCAAGAGCGGTGTACGCGAAGCCGTTCATACTCACGCTTTGTCCGACGACCGGTATGCCACCAAAACGACGCTGCCATGCGTCGTAGCTCAAGACCACCAAACGTGCGGCGGCGCCGGGGCGATCCTCATCATTGTTGAAAACACGGCCAATGACGGGAGCGACCTTCAGAGCCGCAAAGACATCGGCCGACATGCGTTGGATTTCCATCCTCACGGGCTCCCCGCCAATCAGAAAGGCGGCAGGACTGCCACCAGCCGGTTGATAGGCGCCGATGCTTTCGAACACTGTTTGCTGTTTCCGCCAATCGAGGAAATTCTGGTACGAGAGGGCGCCTGGATTCGTCGAAGAAAACGGCAGATCCGCGCGCGTTTCTCCGACCCACACCAAGCGATCGGGCTCCGGATACGGCAGCGGCCGCAGGAGCACAGCGTTCACGATACTGAACAGTGTCGTGTTCGCGCCGAGACCGATCGCTAAGACAACGATGACCGTGATCGCAAAGCCGGGATTCTTGCGGAGCCCGCGAAGCGCGTAGCGGAAGTCTTTGCCGAGGGCATCGAGGCCTCGCAGGCTACGCTGGTCCCGGTAGCTGTCCTTCGCTGATTCGATGCCGCCGAATTGGAGTCTGGCGCGTCGACGAGCCTCCTCTGGTCCGAGACCGCGGCGAAGGTTTTCTTCAGTCAGCAGCTGAATGTGCGCTTCGAATTCCTCGGCGAGATCGCTCTCGTGACGCTGGCCGGAGAAGCTGCCGAGCAAACGCCTCCAATTTCGAAGCAATGCCCGGCGCAGTGTCCCGATCATCCTTTGGCTCCTTTCAGTGCAAGGAAGCGGGCGACGATTCCCGTCGCCTGCGCCCACTCGGAGACTTCCGACTCGAGCTGTTTCCGGCCGGCCTTGGTGATCCGGTAAAACTTGGCGCGGCGGTTATTTTCTGATACGCCCCACTCCGACACGATGGCGCCCTCCTGTTCGAGCTTGAGGAGAACCGGGTAGAGCGTCCCGTGGTTGATGGACAGCAGGTTATCGCTCGTCTGCTCGATGCGGCGCGCGATGCCGTACCCGTGCTGGGCGCCCATCGCGTGGAGCGTCTTGAGGACCAGCAGGGCCAGGGTGCCCTGCCAGACTTCCGCTTTAGAGCTCATATTGCTTTCCCAAACGAGTATCGCGGCGTTCTTGTGGGGAAGCCATAGGAGGTTCGAGTCGCAAGTACACGGCCAACGACAGGTCCGTTGAAATCTGCTGAATTGGTGCAGTTCGTGGAATCCAGAGGATCGCTGCGATGTTCGATCTCGGGACGGGTGCGTCCGAGTGCGAACGGTTTATCCGACGGCACCGCGACAGCCGAGCTTGCGGTGGTCGCACTTGTGTTGTGTGCGGTTTCCCAACCGTCGCTCGTCGGCTCGATGACGAACCCGGATTGTGTTTTAGCCGACTTTGCGAAGGCGGTCTTTGAGAAGGTGAGTATGAATGTGGTGCCGCGGCTGGACGGCGCTCGACCGCGAGTCCCGTCGACCCCGCCAACTTGGTCGCCCTTCGGGCGAGCTTCGTCTGGGCAGGCGAGCCCGCCTCCTCGAGACCGTTGAACCACGTCGCGCCTTGCCTCGCGCGGGTCATCAGATCGAGCAATGTTGATTCATTCGCCAATCAACAGTGCAATCGTCAGTCAACAATGCAATCGTCAATCGACAATCCAATCGTCAATCCGCAGTCAATGCAATCGTCAGTCTGCAGTCGTCAGTCGACACTGTCTCTCGTTCCGTATCGGTCGGGTGAGTTGCATTCCGCGCGGAAAGGCCTATATTGAATAGTTAGCCTAAGGCGTCGTCAATCGGCGCCGCGGGGGAACCACCGGCGCGATGACCGCGCCACGGGGCGAATTTTCGCGGCTCCTTCAACGGGACGCGGAATAGAGGAACTCCAACCTCGAGCCCGTCAGCTAACCCCGCCGGCACTTGGAGGCCCACCGTGTTTGATTTCTCCCTGCTAACGTTCGGGATCTATCTCGGTCTGTCGCTGGTGGTCCTGCTGTCTCTCCCGATCGTCGTGATGTCCATCCACCGCATCGGCCCCAACGAAGTGGGACTGGTGATCAGGCGTTGGGGCCGGCAAAAGCGGTCAGACAGTCCTGTCGCCCTTCGCGGCGAGGCCGGGTATCAGGCCGACCTGCTGATGCCTGGTATCGCGCTCCGATGGTGGCCGATGAATCGCGTTGAGAAGCACCCGTGGGTGCAGATTCCGACGGGAGAGATTGGGCTTGTCATCGCGCAGGTCGGCGCGCCTCTGCCGACCGGCTGGAAATCCGGCGTCTACAAACGTGAGTTCGGTCAGTTCACGGATGTCCGCAGCTTCATCGAGCGTGGCGGACAACAGGGTGTTCAGCGTCCCGTGCTACCGCCTGGAGCGATCGTGCCGCTGCATCCGGTTGCGTTTCTCGTGCTGACGCGAAGCCGCAGCTTCGGCCTGCCGGTGAACGAAGAATATCGCGGCAAGTTCGGTCCGGCTCTCTTCGGCTTGAAAGCTGACGATCTCACGCTGAAGGTGATCGAGCCGCTCCGGCTGAAGGAGGCAAGCGTCGAGAAGACGATCGACATGGTCGGCATCGTCGAGACCCTCGAAGGCGAGCCGCTGCCCTCGGGCGATATCGCGTGCCGTTTGGGCCGGTTCGACGATGTGAAGAAGATGGAGGCGGAGAGACGCAGCGACGGCGAGATCGCTGACGTGCTCATCGGCAACCAGAACGAGCGACACAACAACTACCAGGATTACCAGAAGTTCCTCGACGCCGGCGGCCGGATCGGCTTGCAGCACGATCCGCTGCTCTACGGGTCGTACGCGCTCAATCCGTATCTCGTGCACGTCGAGACGGTGCCGATGCTCGTCGTCAAACAAGGCGAGGTGGCCGTCATCAAGGCGGCGGTGGGTCTGCCAACGGAGGATGTCTCCGGCGATGAGTTCAAGTTCGGCTCGATCGTCCATCCAGGCCACCGCGGTATCTGGGAGGAGCCGCTTCGCACGGGCAAGTACGCGATCAATCCGCGCATCTATCAGGCGGAGATGGTCCCGACGGCGATCCTCACGCTCAACTGGGCGGAGGCTTCGTCACAGGCGCACACGCTGGACAAGGCACTGAAGCAGATCGTCGCGAAGTCGAAGGAAGGATTCGTCTTCAACATCGATCTACAAGTCCAGATCCACGTTGCGGACAAGCTCGCGCCCAAGGTCATCTCGATGGTCGGGACGATGCAGAATCTCGTCAACGAGGTGCTGCAGGCCGTCGTCGGCAACTATTTCCGCGACACGCTGCAGGGGATGGCGGCGGTGCAGTTCATTGAAAACCGCGCCGCCGTGCAGACGCAGGCGCAGGCATACATCACCGAGCAGATCCGCAAGTACAACGTGGAAACGCGCGGCGTGTACATCCAGGACGTCATCCTGCCAGAGGAGATCGTCACGGTCCTGACGCAGCGCGAGATCGCGAATCAAGAAAAAGCGACATTTACGGCGCAGAAGGAAGCGCAGCTCAATCGTATTGCCATGGAGAAGCAAACGGGTCTTGCGGACAAGCAGCGCGACCTCGCCGGATCCGAGGTAGACATCACAATCAAAGAGAACCGCTCGCGCGCGCGGAAGGCGGAAGCCGACGGCGAGGCCACCTACATCGAGCAGACAGGCCGCGCGCGTGGCGCGGAAATCGAGGCGGTCGGCCTGGCGCGGGCGAAAGGGTTCGAGGCGCAGAAGGAAGCGCTGGGCGCCGAGACAACGGCACTCGTTAACGTTATTTCGGAGCTGGTGAAGAGCGCGAACCGTTTCGTGCCAGACATCCTGGTGACAGGATCGAATGCTTCCGCCGGTGCGATCTCCGCCGGAGTCATGGGGTTCCTGCGGGCCTTTCAGCGGCCGCATGACGTGCCACCGAAACGGTAAGCGGGTCGTCAGCGCGCGTCGGGGCGAACTCGCCGTCGTCGCGCGCACTGTGCGAAGATGGTGCAGGCAGCGGGCCTGCGGGTTTACCCGCCGCAGCGTCCTCTGCAAAGATAGGCCGCGAAGGCGGGCGGTTAGCTCAGTTGGTAGAGCATCGGCTTTACACGCCGAGTGTCACAGGTTCGAGTCCTGTACCGCCCACTCCCCAGATTGCAGATTGCGGACTGACGACTGACGATTGCGGTGATTGACGATTGCCAATTGGGATTGGCGATTGCCGATTGCAGTCGCCAGTCTGCAGTTCAGCCCGCGCGCTCAGGCGAGCAGCGCCAGTACGACCTTGCCGTGGACGTCGGTGAGCCGGAATCGGCGGCCCTGATAGAAGTAGGTCAATCGCTCGTGATCGATGCCCAGCAGGTGCAGCAGCGTCGCGTGAAAGTCGTGCACGTGGACAGACCCCTCGGTCACGTTGTAGCTGAAGTCGTCAGTCGCACCGTAGACGAGTCCGCGTTTGACCCCACCGCCAGCCATCCACACGGTGAAGCAACGCGGGTGATGGTCGCGGCCGTAGTTGCTTGACGTCAGCTTGCCTTGCGAGTAGCTGGTCCGGCCGAACTCGCCGCCCCAGACGACGAGCGTGTCGTCGAGAAGGCCCCGCCGCTTCAAGTCGATGACGAGCGCGGCGCTCGCCTGATCGGTCTCGCGGCACTGCCGTTCGATGTCACGGGGCAGATTCTCGTGCTGATCCCATCCCTGGTGATAGAGCTGCACGAATTTGACGCCCCGCTCCGCGAGACGGCGCGCCAGCAGGCAATTGGCGGCAAATGTGCCGGGCTTGCGTGAGTCTTTGCCATAGAGCTCGAAGGTCTCCTCTGTTTCGTTCGACACGTCCATGACGCCAGGGACACTGGCCTGCATCCGGTAGGACATTTCGTACTGCGCGATTCGGCCGTCCAGGTTCTCGCCGAGCCGCTCGGCGGAGTGTGTGTGCAGATCTCTCAGGCGATCCAGGAGCAGCCGGCGGCTGTCGCGTGAGATCCCCTCAGGATTGCTGAGATAGAGCACGGCATCCGTGCCGCTCCGAAACTGTACGCCCTGGTGTTGCGACGGCAGGAACCCGCTGCCCCACAGGCGCGAGTACAAAGGCTGATCGACTTTGCCCGGCGTGATGAGCACGACAAACGCGGGAAGATCCTCGTTGTCGCTGCCCAGCCCGTAGTGAATCCACGCTCCCATGCTCGGCCGGCCGGCGATCTGCGATCCGCTCTGGAAGAACGTAATCGCCGGGTCGTGGTTGATCGCGTCGGTACACATCGAGCGGACGATACATAGCTCGTCCACGATCCTGGCGGTGTGCGGCAGCAGGTTGCTGACCCAGGTGCCGTGGGCGCCGTGACGGCTGAAGCCAAACTGCGATCCGGCGAGCGGCAGGGACGACTGGTTGCCGGACATGCCGGTGAGCCGCTGCCCCTGCCGCACGGAGTCAGGCAACTGCTCGCCGTTCCGCTCGTTGAGGACCGGCTTGTAGTCGAACGTCTCCATCTGCGACGGCCCGCCGGCCATGAACAGGTAGATCACTCGCTTGGCCTTCGGCCGGACATGGAACTGACCCTGGAGAACGCCACGGTCCTGCGGCGTCTGGGCCGAAGCACGAAGTCCGACGGGATTGATCAAGTTGGCCAGCGCGATGCCGCCCAGGCCCATTCCAAAGCGATTCAGGACCTCCCGCCGGGACATGCCGGCAAGCGGCAGCGCACCCACGCACTTGTGGCAGTCGCTCATTGCTTAACCGGGGCGCTGCCCCGGACCCCGACTCCGTCGCTCGCGGGAGCCCCATGCCCCGCTCCGCTCCGTCGCAGGCGTGCCTTGCGCGCCGCCGTTATGCGGCAACGAGAGCAGGATTCTGCCGAGGAGTCACATAACGGTCTCGTCATCGCAGCACCACGAATTCCTCGAGGTTCATGATCGCGCTTACCACCGTCGTCAGGGCCGCGAGCTCGACGCTCGGGAGCGCCTTGTCCCATTCCGACTCCCCGACGTCCAGCAACTTCCCCGCGTCGTCGGTGTGCCGTGCGAAGAGCGTTCGTTGCTCGTCGAACATCCTGGAGAGAATCCGGGACTCAACTTCGTCGGGAGCGCGGCCAATCAGCGCACGGAAGGCGGCGCGGTTTCGTGAAAATCGATCGTCTGGAAATCGTTTGATCAGGTTCTCGGCCAGCCGCCGCGCGGCCTCGACGAACTGCGGGTCGTTCAGCAGAACGAGTGATTGCAGCGGTGTCGTCGTCACATCGCGCTTCGCGGTGCAGACCTCTCGAGACATGGCGTCGAAGGTGAGCATCGAGGGCGGTGGCGAGGTACGCCGCCAGAAGGTGTACAGGCTGCGGCGGTAGAGACTGCTGCCGGTGTCCTGCTTGTAGGTCTTGCCCGTGCCAGACTGCTCCCACAGGCCGGCCGGTTGATACGGCTTGACGCTCGGACCACCGATCGTGCGATCGAGCAGGCCGCTCGCGGCGAGCGCGCTGTCGCGAATTGACTCGGCGATCAGTCGTTGCTTCGGGCCGCGTGCGAGCAGCTGGTTGTCTGGATCGCGGGCGCTGGCGTCCGCCGCGATGAGCGACGACTGTTGAAAGGTCTCAGACGTCACGATCAGGCGGTGCAGCGCCTTCACGTCCCAGCCACTCTCCATGAAGTGCACCGCGAGAAAGTCGAGCAGCTCCGGGTGCGTCGGCAATCTGCCCTGGCTGCCGAAGTCCTCCTGGGTCGCGACGATGCCGCGGCCGAAGTGCATTCGCCAGATGCGGTTGACGACGACGCGAGCCGCGAGCGGATTCCGTCGGTCGGTGAGCCAGCGCGCCAAGCCGAGCCGGTTGCGCGGCTGGCCTGCTGAAAACGGCGGCAGGCTGGCCGGCGTGTCGCGCGGCACGATTTCACGGGACGCATCGTAGGCGCCGCGCTCGAGCCGATGAGCCCGACGAGGGGTCGGCATCTCCTCCATCACCATGATTTCCGGGATGCCGGCAATGAGCGTGTTTTCAGCGTTCCGAAGGCGAGTGAGGTGCGCCAGCGTGGACAGGTACGGTTGGTAGGTGCGGGTAAGGAAATGATCGAACAGGGCGTCGCTGCGGGGCGCGCGGCCGGCCATCACTCCAACTTCGGCGTCAGTCAGCGCGGTGTCGAAGATCTGCAGGTCGTCGATCAGGCCGTTCTTGAATCCGCTGTCACGAAAGCGCGCGCCGATCGTCAATCGCGGCTGCTCGGGGACGTTGTCGCCCGCCGTGCGGTTGTAGGTGATGTCCTTGTACAACCGATCCCGAACGACCTCTGTCTCGAGCGCTTGCCCGTTCAAGTAGATCCGGATGCCTGCGGCCCGGCTGGATCCATCGTAGGTCACCACGAGTTGGGACCACGCATTGAGGGGCAACGGTTGCCGCGCGCGGACGGCGATCGCATTGCCAGGCCAGAAGTGGATGAGCCCGACGAAGGGACGACCATGATCGAGCGTCAGCTCGAAACCCCGGCTGCCGGCGTCGGACCACGCGCGGGACTGGTGCAGAACGACCGCGCGATCCTGGCGCTCGGTGGGTTGGAGGCGCAGCGCCGCCGAGAACTGATTCGTCCGCCCGAATGTCTTGACGCCTGGATGGACCACCGAGTTGTCGCCGCTGAATCGGAGCGCGCGATTTTGCAACAGAGGGCCGTCCTTCAGTTGCGCGGCTTGTTTCGCCACGGTGTCGGGCGTCGTCTCCCCAGCCACCGCGTCGAACGGCAGGTGCGCGATAGGCGCCGGAGGCTGGATCGTGGCGTCCTTCGGTTGTGCGCTGAAGGCGCGGCGGGCCGATCGCGCCGACGCTCGAAGTTCCGCCTCGATCGTCCGCATCTGCGCCGAGAGTTGGCGGTGTTGCTCCTCCTTGTCAGGCGGCCAAAGCAGCAGCGAGGGGCTCGGCGTCGCATTCGTGAAATGCGAGTAGAGTCCAGACTCGTCGATGTTGTTGAAGAACGCGAAGAGCGAATAGTAGTCGCGCTGAGTAATCGGATCGAACCGATGGTCGTGGCAGCGGGCGCATTCCACGGTCAAGCCGAGCATCGACGTTCCAAACGTATTCACGCGATCGACGACGTACTCGGTTCGGAACTCCTCTTCGATGCTGCCGCCCTCGTTGGTCTGCCGGTGCAGGCGATTGAATGCGGTGGCAATGCGCTGCACGCGCGTGGGGTTCGGCAGCAAGTCGCCGGCGAGCTGCCAGGTCAGGAATTCGTCGTAACGAAGATTTCGATTGAATGCCGAGATGACCCAATCGCGGTACGGGGACATGTCACGGTCGACGTCAGCCTGATATCCGTAGGTATCCGCATAGCGTGCGAGATCCAGCCAGTCCATCGCCATACGCTCGCCATAGGCTGGCGACGCCAGATAGCCGTCGACGGCGCGCTCGTAGGCGCCGGGCGATTGATCTGCGAGCAATGCGTCGATCTCACCGAATGTCGGCGGAAGACCGGTCAGGTTAAACGCGAGACGCCGGATGAGGACTTCGGGCGATGCCCGCGGCGCCGGCGGGAGTCCCTCCTGGTCCAAACGCGCACGGACGAACGCATCGATGGGATTGGTTGCGACCGCTCCGCCACGGAGGACCGGCGCAGGCCGGCTGACCACAGGCGCCAGCGACCAGTGCGGCCGGTACTCGGCGCCCTCGGCGACCCAGCGTACGAGCAACGCTTTCTCGTCGTCCGTTAATGACAGGTTTGACTTCGGGGGCGGCATCATCTCCTCGAGATCCTCCGAGGAGATCCGGCGTACGAGTTCGCTCCTGGCGGGATCGCCGGGCTTGACGACGGCCCAGCCGGCGTTCAGTTTCTTGAACGCGCCCTCGCGCAAGTCGAGTCGAAGCTTGGCCTCGCGCTTCGAGGCGTCCGGGCCATGGCAGCGGAAGCAGCGATCCGAGAGCAGCGGGCGGATCTGGCGATCGAAGTCGACACGGCCGGTGGCGGGTGGTATTTTTTCGGCCGCCCCGATGTAGCCTGTGAGCACAGCGATGGCCAGGACCAGAAAGGCGCAGGGCCGGGCCACCAGCATTCGCGTATTCTGGATCGAAGACGAGGGCAAAAACGAGAAGGAGTGATATGTCCAGCGGCATTCAGGTGACCCGGCGAACGTTCCTCAGCCGTTGCGCGGCGATCGCTGCCGCGACCGGACTGCCGCGGTGGTTCGTCGAAAAGGAGCTCTCAGCCTCGACTCAGGTGCCGGGCGGACCGAGCGCAAACGATCGGCCTGGAATCGCCCTCATCGGTTGCGGCGGCATGGGGCGCGGCGACCTCAAGAGCGCCAGCCGTTTTGGCGACGTCGTCGCCGTATGCGACGTGGACGAGGGGCATTCCGCGGCGTTCGCAAAGCAATTCGGGACCGAGACGAGGGCTCCGGAACAGTTCACCGACTTCCGGAAGGTCCTCGATCGCAAGGACGTCGATGTCATCATCAACGCGACGCCGGATCACTGGCACACCCTGATCAACCTCGCGGCCGCCGCCGCCAAGAAGGACATCTACGCCGAGAAGCCGCTGACGCTCACCATCGACGAGGGCAAGCGGCTGGTCAAAGCCGTGCGCAAGAACAAGGTCGTCCTGCAAACAGGGACCCAGCAACGCAGCAACAAGCTGTTCCGGCTCGCCTGCGAGCTCGTTCGCAACGGCCGGATCGGAAAACTGAGTGAGGTGACCGTATTTCTTCCAGCCGGTCTGCGTGAGGGGCCGTTTACGCCGGTGCCCGTGCCCGCCGGCTTCCACTGGGACTACTGGCTCGGGCAGGCGCCGCAGGTGGACTATCTCAAGGAGCGGTGCCACTCGACGTTCCGGTGGTGGTTCGATTATTCGGGAGGGCCCGTGACCGACTGGGGCGCTCACCACAACGACTCCGCGCGCTGGGCGATCGGACTGGACGGACCGACCGGGATCAAGGCGCGGGCCCTCACCGAGCCGATTCCCGGCGGCTTCACCACCCCGTCAGAGTTCGAGGCGACCCTGACCTGGGGAAATGGCGTCACGCAAGTCGTCCGGACGACGGTGGACGACAGCCCGTTCGGTGTTGCGCTGAAACCGGATGGTCAGCGAAACGGCGTCAGGTTCGCGGGAACGGACGGCTGGATCTGGGTGAATCGGACGACGATCAATGCGAGCAACCCTGAGATTCTCGAGACGCCCATGGAGAATCCCGCCGTCCGGCTCGAGGTCAGCGACGATCACATGGCGAACTTCTTTGACGCCGTGCGTACGCGCAAGGAGCCAATCTGCCCGGTCGAAGGCGGGCATCAGTCGGCGACGGTCGGGCATCTGATCGTCATCGCGCTCCGCACCGGCCGCACGTTGCAGTGGAATCCCGCGAAAGAGAAGTTCGTCGGTGAGGGCGACAAGGAAGCGAACGCGCACATCGCGCGCCGGATGCGCAAGCCGTACGACTACAACTTCGCCGGATGATCGTTGATTGCGGTCAATTGCAGATTGAGGACTGACGAGTGACGATGGCGTTGATTGAGGATCGTCGATTGAATTGAGGATTGTCGATTCGATTAGGGATTGTTGATTGGATTGTGGATTGTTGATTGGATTGTGGATTGTTGATGTCGTTCACTGACGCCGGGTAAGTGTCGACGGCAGGGACGCCATGACGCGGTACGTCACCGTGACGGCGCCAACCTGGATGCGGTCGTTCTCCTTGAGCACGAGTGGGTGTTTGACGTCGTGTCCGTTGACGACCGTTCCGTTCTTGCTCCCCAAATCCTCGATCGTGGCTTCCCCGTTCGCCAGGACGATTCGCGCGTGGTGGCGCGAAAGAGTGGCGGAGTCGATCCGAACGCTGCAGTCGGCGCCCCTTCCCACCAGGTTCGGACCTTCGGCGAGCAGCCACTCGTGTTCTCCCGACGCGAGTCGCGGACCGGGGACGGCACTTTTCCACGTTTCGACGGCGGGCGTGATCCGCGCATCACCATGAAACGCGTATCCATAGCGCGCGACCGTTCGGATGAACCGGGCCGCCCGTGGGGCATCGCCCAGCGCAGCGCGGATTTCTGCGATGACGTTGTGCAGGCTCGCGTCCGAGACGAACGCGTCCGGCCAGAGACGCTCGAGGAGCTCCGTCTTCGTCACAGCCTCCGGGCGTCGCTCGAGCAAAAGCTCCAGTACCTGGAAAGCCTTGGGCGAGAGCGGTCTGACGCTTCCGTGGCGCAGAAGCACGCGCCGGCCGCCGTCGAACTCGCATTCTCCGAAGACGAGACGCATTGCAGGATTTTCGAAATGATTAGGGTTTCATGAGAAGTCGGCGAGGACGCCGCGATCCACTGCGACGTATATTCGCACAGGGGGATTCATGAGTCGACTGTGGATCGTCGTCGCAGTTCTGTTGTGCGTGGCTGGCCTTCTCGGTCAGCAGCCACCCGCCGCCACCGAAACGCCTGGCTCCAAGATCTGGATCGGCCACCACCAGGAATTCGAGGACTATCTCAGGACCGCCGAGTGCGCGAGCATTGACGTGTTTCCGAAAACCAACTTGACGCGCTGCACCCTGCGGCCGGGCGGGCCCGCGGCCAGGATCGCGTGGAGAGCGCGGCCCTCTGGAGCTTACCGGGGTTTCCGCGAGCGCTATAAAACGGAGATCGCCGCCTACGAGCTCGACAAGCTCCTGAAGCTGGACATGGTTCCGCCGACCGTCGCTCGGCAGATGCAAGGCGTCGATGGCGCCGCCCAGTTGTGGGTCGAGAACGTCGTCGATGGCACGGGCAAGGAGTCACCGGGTGAATCGCAAGTGGCGGCGTGGGACGCGCAACGGGTGCGAATGGCCATGTTCGACAATCTCATCGGCAACGCCGACAGAAACCTTGCAAACATGCTGCGCGACAGCAGTTGGAACCTCATTCTGATCGACCATTCACGCGCCTTCGGCCCCGGCCTCGAGCTCCACCACAAGATGACCCGAATCGATGAAGCGTGCTGGGCCAGGATGGACGGCCTGACACAAAAACAGCTCGACGCTGCGCTCGGTGCGTGGCTGGCTGAAAACGAGATTCGAGCCATCCTCGATCGCCGCGACAGGATGAGGAGCGAAATCAAATCGCTGCCGAAACAGTGAGCCCGGGCTTGTCAGTTCATCGTAAGCTTGCGTCGACTCGAGCAGTCCCCCCGATGACCGCAAGGATGATCTCTCATTACGAGATCCTGGCCCCGCTTGGTGAAGGCGGCATGGGGGTCGTGTACCGCGCCTTCGACACGCGCCTCGGCCGGCCCGTCGCTGTCAAACTGCTCCGCAATGACGGATCGATTTCCGCCGAGAATCGGAAGCGCTTCGTGCAGGAGGCGCGAGCCGCCTCCGCCCTGAATCATCCCCACATCGTCACGATCTACGAGATTGGGCGGGAGAGCGATGGCGACTTCATCGCCATGGAGTACGTCGCGGGGCGATCTCTCGCCCTGGCGATCGCGCAGAACAGGTTGCGGATCGGCGAGACGCTCAAATACGCCGTCCAGATCGCTGACGCGCTGGCGGCCGCGCATGGCGCGGGGATCCTCCATCGTGATCTGAAGCCGGCCAACATCATGGTCAGCGACCAGGGGTCGATCAAAGTCCTCGATTTCGGACTCGCGAAGCTGACGGAATCGGCGGGCTTCAAGTCGGTCGATGAACGCGTCCGGACGGAAACCGGCCGCAGCGAGGCGGCCGTGCAGACGGAGGAAGGGACCGTTCTCGGCACGGCGGCATACATGTCGCCTGAACAGGCCGAAGGGAAGGCGGCAGACGCGCGATCGGATATTTTCTCGTTTGGTGTGGTGCTCTATGAAATGATCACGGGCCGCCGTGCGTTCAGCGGTGAGACGAGGATGTCCACGCTGGCGGCCGTCCTGACGACAGACCCGGAACAACCGAGCCGTCATGTTCCCGGCCTGGCGCGCGATCTCGAGAAGTTGATCGTCCGCTGTCTCCGCAAAGACCCCGCGCGGCGGTGGCAGTCGATGGCCGACCTGAAGGTTGCGCTCGAGGATCTCCAGGAGGAATCCGATGCGCGTCCCGGTGTCGCGCGTGCCGCGGCTCCGACGGCTCGCCGGAGAATGCAGCTCCTGGCAGCGGCGCTGACGATCGTCGTCGGGGTGCTGCTCGCGGCGTGGTGGCGGATCAGTCGGGCAGCATCGCCCGTCGCATCGACACCAATCCTGACCAAGCTCACGTCCGATGCTGGTTGGACCGATTACCCGGCTGTCTCGCTCGACGGGAAGATGCTCGCATACGCCTCTGACCGCAGCGGCGAGGGGAACCTCGATATCTGGGTCCAGCAGCTTCCAGATGGTCCGCCGCTCCGGCTGACGCGTCAGGCGGCCGACGATGTCGAGCCGGCGTTTTCGGCGGATGGAAGCAGAATCGCATTTCGATCCAGCCGGCTCGGCGGCGGTATCTATGTTGTGCCGACGTTTGGTGGTGAAGAAAGGTTGCTCGCGGCGCGAGGGTTTTCGCCGCGTTTTTCCCCGGACGGAAGCTGGATCGCGTACGGCGTCGCGGAACACGGGGGCGGCCGGATTTATGTGGCTCCGGCCGCGGGTGGTCCACCCACGGCGGTCGCGCCAGATTTCCATCGGACTCAGGCACACGTCTGGTCGCCGGACGGACGCTCTCTGCTGTTCTGGGCGCAGCGCCAGCGCGACGCGCCGCCGGAAAACAACATCGACTGGTATGTGGCGGCGGTTCCGGGGGGAACGCCCGTTCCTGTCAGGGCCCGCGCCGTTCTTCTGCGGGAACGATTCCGGGCGTTCCAGGGCCTGCCGTTTCCCGATGCGTGGGACTCAACGGGAAACCGGATTCTCTTTCACGCCAATGTTGGCGACTCCTCCAACATCTGGCAGGTCGCCATCTCCCCGGACCGCTGGCAACTGAGCGGCGCGCCACAACGGGCGACGTTTGGTACGACAGACGAAGCGGCTGCCTCCGTGACGTCCGATGGCCGCCTGGTGTTCGTCAGTCGCACGATTGGGGCTGATATCTGGAGCCTGCCGATCGACGCGAACCGGGCCAAGGTCGGGGGACCGCTGAAGCGTGTGACCGAGGACGCAGCCGATGATTACGACCCGACGCTATCAGACGACGGCACGAGGCTAGTGTTCCGCTCGCGTCGCGCCGGCCGGTTCGCCGTGGTGCTGAAGACCTTCGGAACCAGCGGCGAGACCGTGCTCACCAGACTGACCGAAGATCACTATCCGGCAATCAGTCGTGACGGGACCCGCGTGGCGTACTCGTTTCCGCAAAACGAAAGGATGCCCATCTTCGTGGTCGCGGCAGGTGGAGGAACACCTGAGCAGGTGTGCGATCACTGTGGCCAGGTGGAGGATTGGTCGCCCGATGGGACTCGAATCTTGTACGTGACTCCGCGGGACGCGTCGGGTGTCGGCCTGCTGACGATTGGTGGTTCTCACAACGACGCGTGGCTGAGTCACCCGGGCTATGGCATTTACAGTCCGCGCTTCAGTTCCGATGGGGGCTGGATCGCATTCAACGGCAGGACGGACAGACTATCCCCCGCGCGGATACTCGTCGCGAAGGTGGACAGGTCCGTGGTATCGAGCGAAAAGGACTGGATTGTCGTCAGTCAGGACGGCGACGCGCCGGCCTGGTCGCCACTGGCCAATGTGCTGTACTTCTGGTCGGATCGGGACGGCTCTCCGTGCTTGTGGGCACAACGCGTCGACTCATCGACGAAGCGGCCAGTCGGGATTCCCATCGGCATTCAGCACTTCCACGGCAGGGGGCTGTCCTGGAAGAACCTCTACCTCGGAGCGCCCGATATCGCGGTCGCGCGCGACAAGATCATCTTCAACCTGGGGGAACACACCGGCAACGTCTGGATGACGGAGCCGCCCCGGCTCCAGAAGTGAGTCCGATCGGCGCGACACATAATAGGGTGTGCCTTTCAGCGCTTTGAACCTGCATCCGGCCCTTGTCAGGGCCATCAAAGAGCTCGGATTCGTCCGCCCCACTGCGGTGCAGGCCGAAGCGATTCCACCTGCGCTCGAAGGTCGCGACGTGATCGCGTGCGCGCAAACTGGCAGCGGCAAGACCGCCGCCTTCCTGCTGCCGATCATCAATCGCCTCATCGGCCGACCGCGCAGAACGACGAAGGCGCTCGTTCTAGTGCCCACTCGGGAGCTGGCGGCACAGATTCTCGAGGACTTCAGCGCCCTGTCCGTGCACACGCCGATCACCGGCGCAGCCGTTTACGGTGGCGTTGGCATGGGGCCGCAGGAGCATGCATTCCGCAGCGCCGTGGACATCATCATCGCGACACCCGGGCGCCTGATCGACCACATGCGCTCGCCCTACGCGAAGCTGAATCACATCGAGCACCTGGTCCTGGACGAAGCGGATCGAATGCTCGACATGGGTTTTCTCCCGGAGGTGCGCCGCATCGTGGCCAGGCTCCCCGCCCGGCGGCAAACGCTTTTCTTCAGCGCGACGATGCCGCCGCCGATTGTCGCGCTGGCAGGCGACATGCTGCGCCATCCAGTCTCGATTCAGACCCAGCGTCAGGCTGCGCCGGCTTCGGGCATTACGCACGCCGTGTATCCTGTCCCGTCGCCTCTGAAGTCCGCACTGATCGTCCACCTCCTGCGTGACAGGACGATCAACCAGGCGCTGATCTTCACGCGCACGAAGCACCGCGCCAACCGACTCGCGGATTTTCTCGTGCGGGCCGGCGTCCGCGCCGAGCGAATTCACGGCAATCGCTCGCAATCCCAGCGGACTGCTGCGTTGGCGGGGTTTAAGAATGGTACGTTCCCGGTGCTGGTCGCGACCGACATCGCGGCGCGTGGCATCGACGTCAGCGAGCTCGGGCATGTCGTGAATTTCGATGTGCCGCGCGCGCCAGACGACTACATCCACCGCGTCGGCCGGACAGGTCGCGCGGAGGCGAAGGGTGAGGCGTTCACGTTCGTCTCCTCCGAAGAGGAAGGCGATCTCCGGGCAATCGAACGCGCGATCGGCAAACGCTTGCCGCGTGTAACGGTGCCGGATTTCGACTACGCTGCGCAACCGAAGCAGCGGCTCGAGATTCCGCTGCCCCAGCGTCTCGCGGAGATCCGTGCGCGCAAACGCGAGGATCGTGCGCGCGCCGAGCTCAACGCGGCCAGACGCTCCGCCGCCGCCCGGCGCCCCGTCGCGGGCCCTGGGCGAGACGCCAGGCCTTCCGGTCATCCTCACCGCGAGAGTCGTCCACCAGGCAGGAGTCGTGGTCCCGGTGGTGGAGGTCCGGTCGGAGATCGCAGCGGCCGACGGCGCGGCCGACGCCGCTGAAGACCCGATTGAGAATCCCATGACCCTTGAAAGCGTGACCCAGGATTTTCGTCTCGCCTGCCGCGGTCTATGGCGCGCCAAGGCCTTCACGGGAGCGGCGATCGCGACGCTCGCGTTGGGCATTGCCGGCACGACCGTGATGTTCGCGCTGATTCAAGGCGTGCTTCTTCGGCCGCTTCCCGTGCACGAGCAGGACCGTCTGATCGTTGCGTGGAAGGAGCTCTCATCTGCTGGTTCGGCGCGCTATCCATTCGGCAATACCGAGATCGAATCGGTCGCAGACGCGAGCCGACTGCTCGAGAACGCTGCCGGCGTCACGCGCAATGGCGTCGGGCGCTCGGTCATGGCCGATCACGGTGTCTCGAGTTATGCGGACGTTGCACTCGTCACTGGTGGCTTCTTCGACGTGCTGGGCGTGCGGCCTCTGCTTGGGCGCGCGCTCACCCGTTCCGATGACAAGGATGGGGCTGAGGGGGTGATCGTGTTGAGCAGTGGGCTGTGGCGACGCCGCTACGGTGCATTACACGACATTCTGGGCCGTCGTGTGAGTCTGGATGAACAGCCCTTCACGATTGTCGGCGTCATGCCACCGGATCTCGATTACCCCGCTGGGGTCGAAGTGTGGCGAACGACGAGCTCCGTCCCGACGACCGGCCCCTTCGGGGACGCCGCACGCCGGGAGGTCAACCTCATTGCGAGGCTTCGACGCGGAACGACGCTTGATCAGGCGACGAGCGAAATCCGTGCGTTGAGCGAGCGGCTGGATTCGCAAGCGCCACCCGGTGTGATTCGCGGGCTCACTCCCGTGGTGCGCTCCTTCGCAGACGCGGTCGTCGGCGACATTCAGACGCCGATCTACGCGCTTTGCACCGCTGTCGCAGTCGTGCTGCTGATTGCCAGCGCCAATGTGGCGAATCTTCTGTTGATGCGTGGCGAGGCGCGTCGGCGGGAACTCGCCGTCCGCCTGGCACTCGGGGCGGCACGCGGCCGAATCGTGCGGCAGGTGTTAGCCGAAAGCCTGGTGCTCGCGGCGCAGGCCGGCATCGTCGGATTTGTAGCCGTCTGGTGGAGCCTCCAGGCCCTCATCAGCCTCGTGCCCGACGGTTTACCCCGTGTGGAGTCGGTCCGCATCGACGCCATGGTCGTGTTGTTCTCGGTTGCCGTCGTATTCGTCACGGCGCTCCTGGCCGGCCTCATACCCGCGCTGCTGTCCCTGCCAACGGACGTGTTCTCTCATCTGCGAGGTGGGGGCGGTGACGCGGCCGGCTCGGTCGCAACGCATGGGCGTCGGTCACTCGTTGTCGCGCAAGTCGGTTTTGCCGTGACGATTGTCGCAGGCGCGGGACTGCTGATCCAAAGTGTTCTCAGGTTGCAGTCGGTCAACCTCGGACTGCGCGCGGACGGTCTCGTGCTGTTTGAGCTTTATCTGCCGCAGGGGAAGTACTCCGAACCTCGTGCGCACGCGCAGTTTCTGGATGATGTGATGGCTCAGCTCGCACGTGTCCCTGGCACCGTGGCTGCGACGCCGGTGAACATCGCCCCATTCTCTGGTCAGGGGTGGGACCTTCCACGGTTTGCGGCCGACGGACAGAGTGAGGCGGAGGCTGCTGTGAATCCGTGGCTCGACCTCGAGTCCGTGCATCCAAACTACTTCGAGACGTTCGAGGTCGCGGTTGTGCGCGGACGGCCGTTTACGTCAGCCGATCGCGCCGGCGCCTTGCCGGTCGCGATCGTCAGTGAAGATGTTGCGGCACGGACGTGGCCCGGGCAGGACCCGCTCGGTAAGCGGCTGACGATGGGCCGCCCGAACTCCCGAGACCCGTGGTACACGATCGTCGGCGTCGCCGCACCCACGCGCTATCGCGAACTCACGAGCCCGCGCTCGACGCTCTATCTCCCTGCGGCGCAGTTTCAAATGACAGCCACGACGCTCGTTCTCAGAACCACCGCGCCAATCGAACTTGTGGGTCCGGCCGGCCGCGAGCGAATCGAGGCCGTCGATCCCGCCGTGCGAGTCATGCGAGTGGTGCCGTTGACCGAACTCCTCGGTCCTCCGCTCGCGCGCCCCCGGTTCACCGCGTTCCTCCTCACCATCTTTGGCGTCTCGGCGCTGTTATTAGTGACGGTTGGCCTCTATGCGGTGATGGCGGCGTATGTGCGCCAGCGAGATCGCGAAATTGCCGTGCGGCTCGCCTTGGGAGCTACGGCGAGTCGCGTACGTCGTTTCGTGCTGGCCGAGGCCGTCCGGCTGGCCGGTCTCGGCGCGACGATCGGACTGATCGGGGCAACGATGACCAGTCGTCTACTACGGGGCATGCTGTTCGAAGTCGACCCTCTCGATCCGTTGACGATTGGTGGCGCGGCGCTGCTGTTGATGGCAACTGCCGCGGTTGCATCATATTTGCCTGCCCGGCGAGCGACACGCGTCGACGCGATGGCAACACTTCGGAGCCAGTGATTAATCGACAATCCAATCCTCAATCGACAATCCGCAATGCAATCGTCAGTCTGCAGTCGTCAGTCGTCAGTCGTCAGGTTCTTGGATATCATCAACCGCTGTGGCCTCCAAGTTCGCTGATGATACGCCGGAGCCTCAGCCGCAATCGCCACCCGGGGACGAGCTGACGCGCGAAACGCCGATTGCGGATCCGTCGCAGGCGCCGGACATCACGCGCCAGGCGGGTCTGCCATCGCGTATCGGCCGCTACACCATCACCCGCAAGCTAGGACAGGGCGGCATGGGCGTCGTCTACGAAGCGCATGACGAACGGCTCGACCGCGCAGTAGCGTTGAAGACGATGTCGGCAATGGCAACCGACGAGACGTCGCGCAGCCGGTTCTGGCGTGAGGCGAGAGCGGCTGCTCGCGTGAACCATCCGAATATCTGTCAGATTTACGAGATAGGCGAAGACGAGGCCGAGCTGTTCATCGCGATGGAACTGCTGAGCGGCCAGCCGTTGGCCGACCAGCTGCGGCATGGACCGATGAGCGCGCCTCAGGTCGTGTCGATTGCGCTCGAGATACTCGCCGCCCTCTCCGCATTGCACGCGCACGGCATCGTCCACCGCGATCTGAAACCCTCGAACATCTTCGTCACCCCCTACGGTGTGAAGCTCCTCGACTTTGGGCTCGCGCGGCCGCAACTGGAAGACTCGATGGCTACGACGGTTGGCTTGACTCGTTCCGGCATCGTCGTGGGAACGCCGAGATACATGGCGCCCGAGCAAGTAACGGGCGAGACAGCGGACGCGAAAAGCGATCTGTTCGCGGTAGGGGCGATTCTGTTCGAAATGCTTGCAGGCCGACCGGCCTTTGGCGGTCATACGGTGATCGACGTTCTGCACGCAACAGTTCATCAGCAGCCCCCGGCGCTCACCGGCTCTCCTGCGATCACGGCGGTGGATCGTGTGATCCGGCGCGCGCTGGCGAAGCGCCCCGCCGATCGCTGGGCGTCAGCCGATGAAATGGCCGCGGAGCTGCGTGGTGTTCGCAGCGCTTCGGGCACCGATATGGTGGCGCTTGCGCAACCGTTGACGCGAATCGTGGTGCTGCCGTTTCGAGTCCTGCGTCCAGACGATGAGGCGGATTTCCTGGCGTTCAGCCTGCCAGACGCAATCGCCGGATCGCTCTCGGGCATCGAATCGTTGATCGTGCGTTCCAGCGCGTCGGCCGCGCGCTTCGCCGGGGACACGCCGGATCTGAAAGCACTGGCTGCGGACGCCGACGTGGATCGTGTGGTCATGGGGACGCTCCTCCGCGCCGGCGGGCAGCTGCGCGTGTCGGCGCAGCTCGTCGAAGCCCCGAGCGGGACGCTCCTGACATCGCACACGGTTCAGTCATCGATGGGAGACCTCTTTCAGCTGCAGGACGACATCAGCCGCCGAGTGGTGGAAACGCTCTCGCTCGCGTTGACGAGGGGATTGCCGTCGCCAAGGCCGGACGTGCCGCACGACGCTCGCGCGTACGAGCTTTATCTCCGGGGGAACGAACTGGCGCGCACCTACGACGGCCTCGCACGGGCGCGCGACCTGTACGAGCGATGTCTCGAGCTTGATCCGCGTTTCGCGCCGGCGTGGGCCCATCTTGGTCGCTGTCACCGTGTGATTGGTAAGTACATCGACGGATCCACGGACACCGAGCGACAGGCGGAGGAAGCTTTCCGACGCGCACTCGAACTCAATCCACGCCTGTCGCTCGCGCACAAGTACTACGCGAACCTCGAGGCCGACACCGGGCGGGCCACGCACGCGATGGTGCGCCTCCTCGGAGAGGCCAACCGTCACGGCAACGATGCGGAGCTCTTTGCCGGGCTCGTGCACGCGTGCCGATATTGCGGTCTCTTTGACCAAGCCATCGCTGCGCACGCCGAGGCTCGGCGTCTGGATCCAAACGTCCAAACCAGTCTGGATCAAACGCTGCTGATGACTGGCGACATCGAGAGCCTGGTGGCCATCGAAATGCCGCTGGTCGTCGCCGGGGCAGATGATGGGATTCGGGTGATTGGCCTCGGACTGTCGGGACGCCGAGAGGAGGCGCGCCGGATGCTGGTCGCCATGCGTGGGAGTTCACGCATTCCCGTTTTTCGATCGTGGACGGATTACCTGACGGCGTGGCTCGATCGACGTCCCGCGGACATGTTCGTGGACGCTTCGCTCGGTCATCTCAAAATCCGGGAGGATCCGGAGGCGAACTTCCAACAGGGATGGCTGCTCTGCGACGCGGGCCAGTACGAGCAAGGGTTCGATTACCTTCGCAGGGCGGTATCGAAAGGGTACTTCGTGGCCGCGACGCTTTCCGAGCGTCCCGAGTTCGACGCGCTTCGCGAACGCCCGGAGTTCCAGGCACTCCTCGCCGACGCGGAGGAAGGTCGTCGCCTGGCGCTCAGTGCGTTCGACGAAGCGGGCGGGAGTCGGCTGCTTGGAAGCTAACCGCGGAATCGCCTGATCCATGATCGATGAAGACACTGGCGCATCCGGCCGACGCCGCCGAGATTCTTCGCCGGCTACAAAACGTTCGTGCGAACAGCGCGCGGCGCTGGGGCCGAATGACCGCACACCAGATGATCTGTCATTTGGGAGACTCGGCTCGCATGGCGCTGGGCCGCACGCGCGTAGTACCCACGGGCGGCATGATCCATCGAACCCTCGTGAAGGTGGTCGCGCTTTACGCTCCCTTCACGTGGCGAACTGGCATTCTCACGAATCCGGAAATCGATCAAGAGTGCGGGGGAACGAAGCCCGCTGAGTTTAGAGCGGACGTCAAGGATCTCGAGGCTCTTGTCGAAGTCATGACGACCGACGCCGCCAACCTCGACGGTCAGGTCCATCCGATCTTCGGCCGTCTCTCGCGCGCCGCCTGGCTTCGGTGGGCCTACCTGCACATGGACCATCACCTGAGGCAGTTTGGATTCTAAGATGGCGAATTGCGGACCGCCCAGCGTCAAACGGTGACCGGCATGCGCTGGCGAGTGATGTGGACCGTGGCCAGCCTGATTGTCGTCGAGACGATAATCCTGGCCGCTGCTTTGGCTCCTGTCGTCACGGTCTGGTCGTATCTCGCGTCGCTGCCGGTGACACCGGGAGCGAGGGTGGTGATATTCGCCCTAGCTGCCGGTCCCTCATACGCCGTCTTCGCCCTGACGCTGTTGCCTGTCTCGGCGATAGTGACGCAACTGCTCGGGTGGCGCACTCCTGTGGGTGTTGAGATGCGCATGGCGGATTTGGAGTGGCCACTGCTCGACTGGCTCCGCTGGGTCGCTGTCAACCACGTCGCTCGCCTTCTCGCGGGGCAGATGTTGCGCGGAACGCCTCCCTGGACCGCCTACATGCGCCTGAGCGGCGCGCGGGTCGGGCGGCGTGTCTACGTCAACAGCCTGTCGGTCAGCGACTACAATCTGCTCGAATTCGGCGACGACGTGGTTATTGGCGCCGACGCACACATCTCGGGCCACACAGTGGAACACGGTATCGTCAAGACCGCCCCGGTGAGGCTCGGTTCCCACGTGACGGTCGGAATCGGCAGCATCGTGGAGATTGGCGTGACGGTCGGCGCGCACTGCCAGATCGGGGCTCTCAGCTTTGTCCCGAAGCACGCGACGCTCGATGCCGGCGGGGTTTATGTCGGCATTCCGGCGCGGCGGATCGATGCGCCCGCGGCCGGGGCACAGCTGTTGCGTACTTCCACCGGCGGAGGGTCATGATGTCAAACCCGAAGACGATTCTGACGATCAGCGCCGCCCTGGTCGGAGCCGCAGCCGCCGGGTGCGCGATAGGCCTGATGGTGGCGCCGGCGTCCGGCCATGAGCTTCGGCGCAGTCTTCGCCGCCGCGCAAGGCGTCAGTGGAGCGCTGTTTCGCGCTCATGCGAGCAGACGATGGAGCGCGTGGCGGATCGGGCGAAGCGGCAGTTCGAGGAGACGAAGAAAGAGATCGGAGAGATGATCGGCGCCTAGGACCGCGAAGAATTTCACGTCGGTTGGTGTTTATTTCCGAACAGCACGCGAGCGAGCTGCCGTGGTCAGCTACTTCGGTTCCAGCTCCCCGGTTCGTGTCTTGCACGTCAAAGCGGCATGCGTCAGCGATTGCTGAACCCCATGCTGTGGGCCGCCGTACTCCTCGGTCTGTCGACGGCGCCGGATCCGCACGGGGATCCATTCGGCTTCTTCGGCCCGAGTGTCGTCGTCAGCCTGGAGGACCGCGCGACTCTGGAGCGTGGCCTGCCCCTCGTCAGGGTGTTGAACACCGAAGGCCACGAGCTGGCCGTGTTCTCCGCCATCGAACTGACCGACAGCGCTACGCCGGATCGAATGATTGCCTGGATGCACGACGTCGCGGAATTCAGAAAGAGCAGCTTCGTCCTCGCAGTCCAGCGATTCTCGAACCCTCCGCGGATTGAGGATCTCGACACGCTGACGCTTGACGATGGGGACCTCAAGGATCTCGAGGAATGCCGCCCCGGCGACTGCGGGTTGAAACTGTCACCAGCGGAGATGTATGCGTTCCGGCGTGTCATTCGAGATGCCGGAACGGACTGGAAGGCCCCGATGCTGGCCGCGTTCAGGCGAACGGTGCTCCAGCGGGTCACCGCCTACTCGGTGAAGGGACACTCGGCGCTCGACGCCTACCACGATCGCCACAGACCGCGATCGCCGGCGGTTGCCTTCGACAAGCTGTTGCAGCACTCCACTTTCCTGCCCGACCGCGCCCCGGCGATTGCGGAAGCGTTGAAGCGCAATCCAGCCGCTCAGGCGCACCTGGACGAGTTCATCTACTGGTCCAAGGAACGGTTTGGCGGCAAGGCTGTGATCAGCGCCACGCACGTCAGGATCTTTCGGCCCGCCGGAATCAAAGGCGTCGAAGTGCTGATCACGGGAACGCAGATCTTCGCCACGCACTATCTCGACGCGTGTCTGGGGATCACCGCGCTCGTGCGCGACGGGCGCAGCGGCCGCAGCTACTTCGTGTACTTCAACCGGTCCGAGGTCGATCTGCTTGGCGGGTTCTGGGGACATTTCGCTCGACGGATTATCAAAGGGCGAGTCGAGGACGATGGTCCTGCGATTCTCCGGGAGGTCGCGCATCGTTTGTCGAGCGGCGATCCGCCGGCGCCCGGCCGGCCGCGCTAGAAAACCTGGGCCGGCCGGATCCGGTCTGTTCGAGGCGGTCGCGTGCTTCTGGTTGTCGCCGGACTTCTGGTGGTGGTGGGATATTCCCTGATCGACGGGGAGTTTTACACGACCTCGACGCTCGTCTTCGTGATGCTCGCGATGGCGGTTCCGCCGGTTGTCGCAGGCGTCCTGCTGATTGAGTCTCGAAAACCGATGCACCCGTAACGCTCCCTTCACGGCCGCAAGGGCTTGGGGCCTTCACAGATCCCACGGTCCACCTGCGGCGATTCCACTGTCAATCCGGTCGCCCGTCAGTGGCAGGTATCGGGATTGCACACGTCACGGTAGCAAGACGGCTCCCGGAAATTCGCCGCCACTCCCGAGATCCGCCGGGCATTCTCTGCAAAGAGCGGTAAGTCTGGCGCGGATGTGCAAGGCCGCGCCACAGGGAGGACGATCATGACCGACAGACAACTACAAGAGTACGTCCAGGATGCTCTGGACTGGGAGCCCAGCATCGACGCAGCGGATATCGGAGTCTCGGTGGATACAGGCGTTGTCACGCTCCGCGGCGACGTCAAGAGCTACTCAGAGAGAGGCACCGCCGAGCGTGTGGCGCTGGGTGTGTATGGGGTGAAAGCGGTGGCCAACGAGCTCGAGGTGCATCTCGCTGGCGGACAGCAACGGACGGACTCGGAGATCGCCCAATCCGTTCTGTCCGCACTCAAGTGGAACACGCTCGTCCCGGAGGAGAAGATCTCCGTGTCCGTCAGCGACGGCTGGGTGACGCTGAAGGGACGCGTGGATTGGCAATACCAGCGTACCACGGCCGAAAGTGCGGTCCGGGACCTCATCGGCGTTCGTGGCGTCACGAACAGCATCTTCGTGGAGCCGCACGTCAGCGCGGCGGATGTCAAGACGAAGATCGAGGCGGCCTTGAAGCGCAGCGCCGAAGTTGACGCGCGCCGGATCAATGTGGCGGTCGTCGACGGGAAAGTCACGCTCACCGGTAACGTGCATGCGTGGTTCGAACGTGACGAGGCCCGCCGAGCGGCGTGGGCGGCGCCGGGCGTGAGAAACGTCGACGATCGACTCGTCGTCGTGCCGTAACACGAAAGCGTCTGACTGTGAGTACGATCACTGTTCAGCCTGTGGAAATTGCAGCTGGCGGCGCCGCGGTGAGCGGCGACCTGCGCGTGCCGCCAGATGCCCGTGGTCTGATCGTCTTCGCGCACGGCAGCGGCAGCAGCCGCTTCAGCACGCGAAACCGCCATGTTGCGGAATCGCTCAACGGGCGAGGGTTCGCGACGCTGCTGATGGACCTGCTCACGCCGCGGGAAGAAGCGGTCGACGTGCGGACACGGCAGTATCGCTTCGATATTGCTCGCCTCGCGCCGCGGGTCAGCGCCGCCGCCGACTGGGCTCGCCGTCAGACCGGTCTGCGGCAGCTGCCGATCGGCTGTTTCGGCGCGAGCACCGGAGCGGCCGCGGCATTGATCGCCGCCGCGGAGCGGCCGGACACGATCGGCGCGGTGGTGTCGAGGGGCGGACGTCCCGATCTGGCGGGCGACGCGTTGCCGCGCGTCAAAGCGCCAACGCTGCTCATCGTGGGTGGCCAAGACGACGAGGTCATCGAGCTGAATCGGACCGCCTTGCGGCAGATGCAGGCGCCGGTTGAACTCGCCATCGTTCCAGGCGCCACACACCTCTTCGAAGAGCCGGGAGCGCTCGAGGAGGTAGAGCGACTGGCCGCGCGCTGGTTCACGCAGTATTTGCGTTGACCGGCATTGTCCTAGAATGACCGAATGCCAAGTCCGATCGCACGAGTGGTCGACCTGCTCGACCCGAAGCTGAACCAGATCCACAACTGCGATATCGACGAAGCCAGGCGCCGCGTCCTCTCCGGTGACCCGAGAGCGGTACGCGCCATCGACGGATCGTTTGCGCTGGTCGCGGTCGATGGCATCACCGTGCGGCTGGCGCGCTCGATGGATCGTCCGATGCGGTACTTCCTCGCCAAGCGGCACGAGGGGCCGGCGCTGTTCGTGTCGGACCGAATCGACACCTTGCAGCGCGCACTCCAGGACGCCGGGCTCGGCGACCAGTTTCATCCGAGTTACACCCGCATGGTCCCCGCGCACTACATCGTAGAGCTGGCGTTGGTGGGCTGTCCGGATCCGGATCCCACGTACACGCGTTTCTTCACGCCATCTCGAGGAGCGCTGCCCGCCGACCTGGACGAAATCGGGCGCCGCTATATCGGGGCGCTGACTGATGAGATCGCGAAATGGCTCATCAGCATCGATTCGGGTTCTCTGCGGCCCGAACCGATCGGCGTCAGTTTCTCGGGCGGTATCGACAGCGGATCCGTGTTCCTCGTCACGTATCACACGATGTTGCGTCTCGGCCTGTCACCCGCGCGGCTGAAGGCATTCGTGCTGGATCTGGGGGATGGGCCAGACGTTAGGCAGGCGCGCGCCTTTCTATCGGCGGTGGGGCTGTCGATGTTTCTTGAAGAGATCCCTGGAAGCCCGGACGACCTCGACGCTGAAGCGACGCTTCGTGTCATCGAGGACTACAAAAGTCTTGACGTCGAGTGCGCAGCCATGGGGCTTCGCTTGTGCCAGGGGATTCGCGAGCGCTATCCCGAATGGCGTCATCTTGCCGACGGCGACGGCGGGGACGAGAACCTCAAGGATTATCCGATCGAGGAAAATCCCGAGCTGACGATTCGCAGCGTCGTCAACAACCTGATGCTTTATCAGGAAGGATGGGGCGTCGGACGGATCAAGCACTCGCTCACCTATAGTGGCGGTCTCAGCCGGAGCTATGTCAGGACCTATGCGCCCGCGATGCGCTACGGATTCGCCGGCTTCAGTCCGTACACCCGCCCCAACGTCGTCGAAGTTGCGGAAGGGATCCCGTTTGCGGAGCTCACAAACTACGACGTCGCGAGGTTGTACTCGCTGAAGGGGGAAATCGTTCGCCGCGGTATCAGGGGGGTCACAGGCATCGAAATGCCGGTGTTTCCGAAGCGCCGTTTCCAGCACGGTGCGACCTCGATTGATTCGATGCAGCACAGACTCGGACGATCGGCGCGCGAATACCGCCACGCGTTCGAGCATCTGTATGCGTGATCGCAGTTGCGCGTGCGGCAGAGCATGACGACGCTCTATCCGAGTACTCCGTCAGCGCGCGATCGCTTCGTGCTCGAGCGCCGAGGGGCTCGTCCTCAACACGATCCCTGGCGCTATCAGGGTCTCATTACCGAAGACGAGCGAACGGAGCAGGGAGCCGTCGCTCGGATGGCAACGGTGCTCCTGACCGGTCGCGAGTGTCCCTGGCGCTGCGCGATGTGCGATCTCTGGACGTACACAATCGAAAGTGACACCCCGCGCGGCGCCATTCCCGCGCAAGTATCCGCTGCGCGACAGGCGCTCGGTGCCGACCACGGCGCTGTCTCGGGAATGAAGCTTTACAATGCCGGGAGTTTTTTTGATCCGCGCGCAGTACCCGAAGCAGATTACGACGCCGTGGCCGGGGCGCTGGCCGGACTGTCCCGGGTCGTCGTCGAATCACATCCCGCGCTGGTAGGTCCTCGCGTCGATCGCTTCATGGCGGCGCTCGATCGGCACACGAGGCCAGCGTTCGAAGTCGCGATGGGCCTGGAAACCGCGCATCCCGTGGCGCTCGAGCGTCTGAACAAGCACGTCACGCCCGAGCAGTTCGCAGCAGCTGCAGCGGCGCTGCTGGACCGTGGAGTGTCGTTGCGGGTGTTCCTTCTTCTCTCACCACCGTTTGTTCCGCATGATGAGCAGGATGTCTGGTTGATGCGGTCGCTTGATACAGCGTTCGATTGCGGCGCCTCGGTGATCTCCCTCGTGCCGACGCGATCTGGCAATGGCACTTTGGAGGCTTTGGACCAAGACGCCTTCACGACGCCGAATCTGGACGACATCGAGCGGAACCTGGCGTTGAGCCTCGGCCACGCGCGCGGGCGCGGTCGAGTCTTCGTGGATCTCTGGGATATCGATCGCTTCGCTCACTGCCCGTGTTGCCTAACTGAGCGTGCCGAACGACTTCGCGAGATGAATCTGATGCAGCAAATCCTTCCACCGCGAGCTTGCACCGTCTGCGGTCATGGCGATCGCTGATGCCGCTGATTCCTGTTGCCCGGGTGGATGCTGACGTCGCGGTGATTGGCTCGGGTTTCGCCGGGTCGCTCACGACGCTTGCCCTTCTCAAGCGTGGCCGTCGCGTCGCGCTCGTGGAACGCGGTCGTCATCCGCGGTTTGCAATCGGCGAATCGTCCACACCGCTCGCCAATCTTTTGATTGAAGAACTGGCCGACCAATACGACCTGCCGAGAATCCGACCGTTCTCGAAGTGGGGGACATGGCAGCGCGCGCGGCCGGACGTCGCGTGCGGTTTAAAGCGCGGGTTCACCTTCTTCTTCCACCAGCCCGGTGCCGCGTTCGAAGACGATCGCAATCGCGAACGTCAGTTGATGGTGGCAGCCAGTCCGCACGACGAAATTGCAGACATGCACTGGTATCGGCCGCAGTTCGATCAAGCGCTTGCGGAAGAAGCGCAACGTGAAGGCGCGGTGTACCTCGATCAGACGCGACTCACAGGCATTCGTCATGAGGGTGAGTCCTCGATTCTTGACGGGGACCGGGAGGGCAAGTCGGTTCGCATCACGGCGCGATTCGTGATTGACGCCAGCGGACCGCGAGGGTTTCTCCACCGCGAATTGGGACTCGGACAGGCGCCAGGGCGCTGGCTCCCGGCAACTCAGGGTCTCTACACGCATTTCGACGGTGTCGAACGCTGGGATCGACTCCGGCCCTCAGCGGCTTTGCCGCCATACCCGATAGATGACGCGGCCGTCCATCATGTATTCCCAGGCGGATGGATTTGGGTCCTTCGCTTCAACAACGGATTGACCAGTGCGGGAGCGGCGTTGACCGATCGCACTGCGGCCGAATTTGGCGCCGCTGAAGGAGAGATCGCGTGGGATCGCCTGCTGACGGCGCTGCCGTCCGTGGCCGATCAATTCCGCACGGCCCGAGCCGCGCTGCCGTTCGTTCACGCGTCCCGGCTGGCGTTTCGGAGTGCGCGGGTGGCTGGCTCATCGTGGGCGCTTCTGCCATCGGCCGCCGGAGTCATCGATCCGTTACTCTCGACCGGCTTTCCACTGACTCTTCTGGGCATCATCCGGCTGGTCGATCTCCTCGAGCGTACCTCACCGGGCCAAGAGCGCGAGGCCGCGCTCGAAAGGTACGAAAAGACAACCCTGGCGGAACTCGACGTCACCGAGCAACTCGTCGCCGCGCTCTACGCGACGATGAACGATCCGGCGCTATTCAAGCGACTGAGCCTGCTGTATTTTGCCGCGGCGAGTTTCAGCGAAGCGGCCCGCAGGCTCGGGCGGGCGGATCTCGCGCCGGGTTTTCTGCTGCGCGAGCATCCGACCTTCGGGCGCGAGTTGACCGCCTGTTCGCTGCTCGCTGCCTCGTTACCCAGCCGTGATGCGCGGCGGTCGCTGGAGGCGCGCATCGATCGCGCGATCGAGCCGTTCGATATCGCCGGCCTGCTCGATAACGGACGCGGGTCCTGGTACCCGGTGGTCGCCGACGACGTTCTGGCTTCCGCGTCGAAGCTGGAAGCCAGTCGCGATGACGTCCTGCGTCTCCTCGAGCGCACCGGCATGGCGCCCACCGTGAAGGACAGTTGACCCTATGACCCTATACTGTCCGGCCATGAGAGGCGTATTGCTTGCCGTGCTGGTCGCTCTCTGTTGGCCACCCCTCGTGGCGCAGCAACGCGACCCGATCATCGATGTCCACATGCACGCACTCGCCGCCGATGAGCAGGGGCCGCCGCCACTCGGCATGTGCACACCAATTCCTGAGTATCTCGCGTGGGATCCGAAGGCGCCCTACACCGAGGCATTCATCGCCAGGTTCAAGAAACCGCCGTGCCCCGACCCGATTTGGTCGCCAGTGACAGACGATGAGGTCATGAACCAGACGCTGGCGATCGCCGAGCGGCGCAACATCATTGGCGTGCTCAGCGGAGATGCCGTACGGGTAGCCACCTGGACGAAGGCGAACCCGCGTCGCTTCATCCCGGCCTTGGCCTTCCAGCTCGGTGGCAAGGAGACGCCGTCTCCTGAGGCGCTTCGTGCGATGCACGCCAGAGGAGCCGTGCAAGTGCTCGGTGAGGTGACGAACCAGTATGTCGGCATTCTCCCGGACGATCCACGCATGGAGCCCTACTGGGCGCTGGCCGAAGAACTCGATATCCCGGTCGGAATTCATATCGGTACCGGACCACCAGGGGCGGTCTACCTGGGAGCCAGGCAGTATCGCGCGCGCATGCACAGTGCCTTCACGCTCGAGGACGTGGTCGTCAAACACCCGAAGCTACGCGTTTACATCATGCACGCCGGTTATCCGATGATCGACGATTTGCTGGCGGTCCTGTACGCTCACCCTCAGGTCCACGTCGATATTGGCGTGATCGTCTACACCCAGCCCCGCGCCGCGTTCTATCGATACCTGCAGAGGATCCTGGAGTCCGGGTTCGGCGGCCGGGTCATGTTTGGATCGGATCAGATGGTGTGGCCCGGGGCGATCGAGCGCGCCATTGCCGTCATCGACGAGGCGCCATTTCTATCGAAACAGCAGAAGCGGGACATCTTCTATAACAACGCCGCGCGGTTTCTCCGTCTCAGCAGGGAAGAAATCGCACGGCACCATTCATACTGACGGGCGGCCGGCGCTCGCCCGTCAGCGATCGCCTTTCCGCTCGAAGCGGCCCATGAGGCGCGCCGCGCCCAAGGTGTGACCGTCGAGCGCGCGCTCGAGCGCCGCTCGTGTCTTGCCCTGGACGCTCAACGTCGGTAGGTCGACCGCATGGAGGGTGAAGAAATAACGGTGCGGTCCGTGGCCACGCGGAGGACATGGGCCGCCGTACCCCGCGCGCCCGAAGTCGTTTGGCAGCGTCTTGCCGGGCGGCCGGTCGGCTAGTTCCGTTGCGCTGGCAGGAATGTCGTACGCGAGCCAGTGAGTGAACGTGCCACTCGGAGCATCGGGGTCATCCATGATCAGCACGAAGCTACGCGTGCCCTCGGGCGCATCGACCCATGTCAACGCCGGCGTCCGATCGCCGCCGTCGCACGTGAACTCACGCGGGATCAGTCCGCCATCTTGGAAGGCTACGCTCCGCAGCGTAAACGGCATGACGGTACGTTCCAGTTGTTACCCTTTGACTTCGAACGTGATCTTCGCGTTCACCCGATATTCGACGATGGCGTTGTTCTTGACGACCGCTTCGAAGTTTTTGACCCAGATCGACCTGATATTTTCGACGGTACGGCTGGCGTCTTTGACGGCGCGTTGAGCCGCGTCCTCCCAGCTCTTCTCTGATTGCGAGATCACCTCGATGACTTTATGAATCGCCATATAGTCCTCCTCGAGGAACACTCTAGCCTTTTGGCTGAACGTCCGTCACGAGGTTTCTGTTCGCTTGTCGCGGGCCCGAGGGCTACAGCGCGTCCGATACGTCTCACGAGGGCGGCTGCGTGAAGCTGCCCGCTCGCGTCTTCGACATTACAACCGAGCCGTATAGCATCGGCTCCCAACGCGGGCAGGTCTGGCAGTTTGCGGAATCAGTGAGGACCGTCGGCGGGTCGATGCGCGTGCAACTCCACTCGTACCGCGACGCATCACACCACATCGGCCAGGCGAGAAAGAGTGTCGGTGTCCCCCAGCGACAGCTTTGCACCGGGTGCATGCCTTCCATGATGTCCTCCGTTCAAGGAGAGATGAACCAGTTCGTGATCAACGCCCGAACCTGGGGCCTCGCAGCCATCGCCCGACCGCGATCGCGATGAGGCACGCGCCCACGCTCAGGATCGCACCCATCTTCAGCTCCGTGAGCATCTGCCCCGGGCCAATCGTTGCGGTGGCGAAGAACAGCGACATCGTAAAGCCGGTGCCGCTGATGAATCCCAACGGGATCAAATCGCGCCAGTGGACACCGCGCGGCAAGTGGAAGCCCACGGCCGTCCCGAGTGCGATGCCGGCGATGAGACCGAGGGGTTTACCGACGAATGCGGCGAGCGGCAGACTCCAGAAACCAGGCTCGAGTGCCTTGAAATGAACGCCTGCGTTGACCAGTCCGAAACAAAACAGCGCAGCCTGCGCCGGATGTCTGAACCACAGCTCCAATCGGTTGAGCGCATCAGGAGCGCTGGCCGGGGCGTCCACGAAAAAGCCCGGATCGCGTGCGGCGTGTGGCAGGAATGGCACGATTGGAAGCAGCGCAAGCGCCGGATGAAACCCGCCAAAAAAGAGCGCGGTCCAGGACAATCCGCCCCCGACAATCACATACGGCCAGAAGCTCTTCACCTTCCATTGACGAAAGACGAGCGCCGATGCCACGGCCGCGAGCATGAGCGGCACGGCCACGCCAAGTCGTACCTCATGAAGGGGATCGACGATCGCCAGCGCGATGAACCCGAGGCCGTTCGCGCTGATGGCGAGCAGAAGGAAGAACGGTATCGCCGCGTGCCGCCCGAAAATAATCCGCGCGGTGAAGTACCCCAGTGCAATGTCTATGGGCATCACCGTCGTCCAGCCGCGGACGAGCATGGGTTCGTCGAAGACGCGGACGAGCAACGCGAAAAGCACGACCGGAACCGTAACGATACCAACCGAGGCCAGCACCGGCATGGCCGCCTGCCGCCAGGTATGCAGGACCCCACCCGGTGCCGTCGCTTCGACGATCTCTTTCGTAATGAGCGCGAAGAACAGCACCATCGCGACGTCGTTGACGATGACGGCCGATGCGTCGACGAAACGGTAGTACGTTTCGGCATCCGCGTTGGCCCAGATGAGGGCGAACCCGGCGCCAATCGGGAGTGCGAAAAGATACTCCATGGCGAAGCGCCAGAGTTGCGGGAACCTGCTGGCTCCGGTGCGACTCGTGGGGTGGTCCATTACGGCGACGGCTTTCATGACATCCTCGCCTCAGGTTCCCGCGCGCGACGCGTTGCGGCGGATGGTGCCGGTATCCACAGTCTTTCCCGCGCGCGAGATAGTCTCGAAGTGGAGTTCGTCGGACGCAACTTCGACGAGCGTAAACGCCTGATCCTGGTCGAAACCGGCCGCGGTCTGCTCTGACCGCTCCAGGTCGCCTTTTCGCAGCTTGCCCCCCGAACCACACACGAAATAGGTGATCCCCTTCTGCGGCTTCAGGCGCTCGTAGATATGATCGTGTCCCGAGAAGACCACACCGACCCCGTACTGGATCAACAACGGTTCGAGCCGCAACCGGATATCAATCGCATCGCCATGACGGCCCGCATGGCTATAGAGCGGGTGATGGAAGTACGCGATCTTCCACTCGTCGCGCGAGCTCTGGAGCGCCGTTTCCATCCACTGCAGCTGCTTGGGATCCAGGGAATTGGTGTCCAACACAAAGAAGCGGACGTTTCCGCGTACGAACGAGTAGTAGCGCTGCCCGCCCATGTTGAGCGGGGGGTAGTTCACCGAGTCCAGCTCGTCGTGGTTGCCGAGCGCAGCCTGAAATCTCACGCCCGCCTCGAGCAGCGCCTTGTACGGGCGCTCGAACTTGGCGATGAGATCTGACGGCCGCTGTGCGCCGTAGAAGTTGTCTCCCATCATCAGGACCAAATCGAACGGAAACTGCTGACGGAAACGAGACATCTGATCCGCGACTTCGTACTGCGCGGCGTCGCCTGTCCCGTTGTCCCCAATCACCGCAAACTTGACGGTTCCAGCGAGGTTCGGGAGCGGGGCGACCGTGAAGGACGGAGACGCCCAGGAGACGACCAGTGCGCCCGACAGCAGCGCGGCGGCAAGTTTCGGCATTGGACTGTGGTTGAGCGTGCAATTCGCACACCCGACGGATCGCCCACCTGGAACGGCGCGTGCTGTTCCCGCCTGCGGGGTTTTCTTCGCAGGGGGTGTGAACTAGTCCACGCCTGGTCGCCGTGATGCTGGCAAAGGTCTCGATTTTCCGAGGTTTTGCCGCATCCCCAGTGGCACGCCCTTCGCGAAGACCTTGTCAGTGATTCCTGGAGGTGCGTATGCGCTACGGTGCTGTTCTCCTGTTTGTGAGCCTGGCGACGGCCGTCGGGGGTCAGGAAGCCACCGATCCGATGCGCCACACCTTCCTTCAACGCGTTGACGAGTATGTGGGGCTCCACCGAAGGGTGGAAGGGCCCCTGCCGCCTGAAGTGGTGACCGGGGATCCGGCGGCGCTCTTCGCCTCGAAACGCGCGCTCGCGGCAGCGATGCGCACGGCACGGGCCGATGCGCAGCAAGGGGACATCTTTTCGCCGGCCATGGCCCGTTACTTCCGAATTCTCGTCGCTGACGGCCTGAAAGCAGGAGGCATCGATGACCTCCTTGCCATCGTTGAAGACGAGAATTCCGTGCACATTCCCGCAGCGGTCAATGTCGATTATCCGGCGGGACGATCCATCTCCATGATGCCGCCGTGCCTGCTTGCCGCGCTGCCTCCGTTACCGCGGGAGCTGGAATATCGGTTCGTGGGCCGGGATCTGATCCTCTGGGACGTGCACGCCGGTCTCATCGTGGACTTCGTGCCCAATGCAATTCCCGAGACGACATAGAGACGGCCCGAATGCCGGCAACTAATACGGCCAGCGCTCGTCGCGACTTTCTGCGTGCTTTCTCGCGAGGTCGGGGGGATGGTGACGCCACCACGCACGGCTACTGGATCCGGATCCATCGTCTTGCAATGGCGTGCCGGTTCGAGATCACGCTCGCCGCCCGGGACAGCGCGTTCGTGCCGGTAGCGCGGACGGCGCTGGATGAAATCGACGCGCTGGAGGCCGAACTGAGCGTCTTCCGGGAGACGAGCACGATCTCGATCCTGAACCGATGCGCCGCGTCGCAGCCCGTTGCCGTCCCGCCACACGTGTTCGAACTCCTCAGCCTGTGTCAGCGGCTTCACGCGGACACGGGCGGCGCATTCGATATCACCTCGACGCCACTCAGCCGTTGTTGGGGATTCCTGCGACGCGAAGGGCGCGTCCCGGACGCGAGCGCGATTGACGCGGCCCGCGCATCGATCGGGCTGGACGAGGTGCAGCTCGATGGCGATGACGGGACCGTCAGCTTCAAGCGTCCCGGCATCGAACTCAACTTCGGAGCGATCGGCAAGGGTTACGCACTCGATCGTGTGAGTACCGGGTTGAAACGGTCAGGAGTTGAGCACGTGCTCCTCTCGGCCGGCCGCAGCAGCCTGCTTGCTCTTGGCGGCCGCGGCAGCGGCTGGCAAGTCGATCTCGTGTCGCCGCTCGTGTCCGGCCGCGCGCTCGCCCGTTTGTGGGTTCGGGAGGCGGCGGTGGGTACGAGCGGCGGCGGAGAACAGTTCGTTATTGCCGATGGCCGGCGCTATGGGCACGTCATCGATCCGCGAACCGGCTGGCCGGCGCATGGCGTCCTCAGCGCCACGGTTGTCGCGTCCACGGCAGCTACGGCCGATGCGCTTTCGACGGCGATCTTCGTCGGTGGGCTCGACATGGCTCGCCGGTACTGCGAGGAACACCCCGATGTGCTCGCGTTGATCACGCCAGATGAGGGCCCCACGCGGCCGATCGTGATGGGGAGTCGCTTGGGAACCCGCGTGCAAACGCTGTAACGACCGAGTTGCGCACCATGTCCACCATCCACTTGTCGAATGCTCAGCAGCTTGCGCTCGTCATTCTGCGCACGCTGATTGGCTGGCACTTCCTCTATGAGGGCTATACCAAGCTGCTCAACCCAGCCTGGGGCCAGAATGGTGCGCCCGTCGCATCCTGGTCGTCCGCGGCGTACTTGAAAGCGTCAACCGGTCCGCTGGCGCCGATCTTTCACTGGATTGGCAATGCGTCGTGGATTGGATCCTTCGATGTCTTCATCGCACTCGCGCTGGCAGCGGTTGGACTCAGCTTGATGCTGGGTCTTCTCACTCAGACCGGTTGTACCGGGGCGCTCGGCCTGCTGGCGATGTTTTACCTCTCATCGATTCCCATGGGATCGGTCGACGCGCGAGCGGAAGGAACGTATCTCATCGTCAACAAGAACCTGATCGAGGCGTGCGCGGTCGTCGTGCTCTTGACGTTTCGCACGGGCGCCATTGCAGGACTCGATCAATTGTGGATGCGCCCACGGCTGGCACACGTGCGCGCACGAGAGGCAGCCGTATGAATCTGACACCCGAACAAATGGACCAGGGACGCCGCAATTTCTTGAAGGCGCTGGCCGGAACGCCGGCGCTCGCGGCGCTCGGCGTGGCGGCCGGACTGCGCGGGCCAATGCCGGGTGGACGCGTGCGGATTGGCTTCATCGGCGTCGGATCGCAAGGACGGGCGCAACTGGGCAACGTCGATCCGAAATACGGCGAGGTGCGTGCCCTGTGCGATATCAATCCGGCGCAACTGAAGCTCGCGGACGCCGTACTCGCGAAAAACGAACAGCCCCCTGCCAGGCATTATTCCGACTGGCGCGAGATGCTGCAGAAAGAAGACGTCGAGGCAGTCATCATGGCGCCGCCGCTGTGGGCGCACGCCGATCTTGCTGCCGGGTGCCTCGAAGCCGGCAAGCATGTGCTGTGCGAAAAGATGATGGCGTGGGACGTCGAGGGCTGCGAGCGAATGCGTGCGGCTGCCGAGCGGAACCGCAAGGTGCTCGAAATCGGGTATCAGCGCAACTACAACCCGATGTATCAGGCCGCTTATGACGGGATCATCAAGAACGGCACGCTCGGGGAGATTTACCACGTGCGTCTGGCCTGGCATCGCAACGGCAGCTGGCGCCGCAAGGGAGAGCCACCGACGCCCGACTACGATCCGTCCAAATGGGGGTATCCCACATTCGAACATCTGTACAACTGGCGGCTCTACTGGAAGTACTCGCAGGGGCTCATGGCGGAACTCTGCAGCCATCAGGTGAACGCGGCGAACTGGTTTCTGGGGTCAGCCCCCGAAGCGGTCGTCGCGTCGGGCGGACTGTATCGCTTTCCCGAAAACCGCGAGGTCTTCGATCACGTCTACGTGACCTTCGAGTATCCCGGCGGACGCACCGCCGTCTTCTCATCGATTGAATCGAACGCCTTCGACGACTACTACGAGATGTATTTCGGGACCAAAGGCACGCTCATCATGCTGCGCGAGCGCGAAGCGTTGCTCTTCGAGGAGGGCGGCGGCCGTCAAACAGGCATTGAGGTGACACCCGCCGGCATGGGCGCCGTCGCGCAAACCTCAGAGACGATGGCCTCGAACACCAACCAGGGCGCCGCACGGGCCGCGTCGGGAACGGCACCGAGTTCGGCAAACGTTCGCCCGCCGGCAACCCGGTTCCAGATGCAACGGTTCTGCTCGGCGATTCGCGTTGGCGCTCCGCTCGCGTGCGGACCGCAGAAAGCGATCGGCTCGGCGCGCGCGTGTATCGCCGCAAACCAGGCCATCAAAACGAAAGCACGCGTCACGATCTGAGGACCAGGACGGTGAAGGTTGCGCCCTCGCCTTTGGCGTGGCTCTCCTATTTGACCGCCGCCGCCTGCGGCGGGTATGCGCCAAGGTAATCGTAGGCGGCCGCCAGTTCCTCCTCCTGCAGGTAATAGAACACCGGCATTCGTCCCCGGTAGTGGAAGGAGGGATGGGCCGTCACGAGCGGCGCGCCATTCCTGGCCTTCCAGATGAAAGCAGCCTGCGAGTTATCCGCGCGAAGGATGTTCAACGGAGGGATAACCCCCTGGAGCATCGCTTCAGCAGTCGGACGAGGTCCGACCGCGTCGTGGCAGATGTGGCACGTGCCCTTGATCACGTGTTCACCCAGTCTCGACCAACTGACTGTGCGCCGAGATGCCGGCGGCGCGTCAGGTGCGTGGGCCAGCTCGGTCAGATAGGCGTAGAGCACGTCGATGTCCGCTGTCTGGAGATGGTTGTGAGGCGGCATCCGCTGTCCCCCCTCGCGAATGCGTCGGTAAAGATCCGTGCGAGCCTTTGTCACTTCCGCCCGCACATTGGGGCTGTTCGTTGCCATTCCTTCGCGTTCGAGCTGCTGGCGCACGAGCGCCAGCGACGAGCCACGGATGAGGTCGAGCGCGGACTTGATCTCAGGCGGAGCGCCCGTTCCCTCGGCTGTGTGACACGCCTGACAGTTCAGCCGGTACAGATCCGCGCCGGTCAAGATCACCGACTCCCGAACCACAATGGGGACTGAACCACGACCGGGCGGGCTCGATTCGTTCGGGCCTGGTCCGTATCGGCCCGCGCCACGCCCCAGACTCGTTCCTCCATACGGGATATTCAAATGGTGCAACCAGCTTGGTCCGGTGACGGGCGTCACGGGGGGCTCCGCTGGTTTTTTCGAAGTGTGTGTCGCCTGTCGCGTAGTGGTGCCGTGGCCTGCCGCCAGGAGTGATCCCCCGGCTATCGAACCGGTGAAGCCAGCGAGAACAAGCGCGAGAAGGGCGGACGGCGTTCGCATATGCGTCCTCCTTCGGAGTTCCCTTCGAGCCGACGGATTTCCGTCACCGCACCCTGCGGCGATGCTGCCGGCATTCAGCCACATGACGAGGCAACGGATATGCCACCCGTCATACAGCCTCGACGGCCGTGATACTCAGGTTGTGCCGCAGCGTCCTGGCGCACCTGAGGACTTTTCCGGGCGCACTGGGAAGATTTGCGCGTGGCTCTTCCGCCAAGCCACAAACGACGCATGGAAGCGGCAATCGACGCTAGCTATCGAGATCCCGGTAGAAAACCGTGGTGCTGCAGAACGTTCCATCCGGCATCAACGCGTAGCGAGGGATGTCACCCACGCGGCGCCATCCAAGACGCTCGTATAAGCGCGCGGCTTCACCGCCAGTGACCGCATCGAGCACGAGCACCGTCTTACCGCAGCCCCGGGCCGTGGTCTCGGCGGCTCGCACCAGCGCTGCTCCGAGGCCGTGACGCCGGGCGCGGCGATGCACCAGCATCTTCGCGAGATCGGCGCGGTGCGGCTGGTTGTCTGGCTGCGCGAGCACCAGTTGAACGGTGCCGCATATACCTCCTGAATCCTCGGCAACGATCAACGCCCGCTGTCCCGTGGCCACCTCGTCCGCGACATGACGCCAGAACACGGTGGCTCTCTGCAGCTCGAGCGGATGCATGAACCCGACCGACGCACCTCCCTCGACGCAATCGATCAGGACGCGCGCGAGTTGTTGAAGGTCTGCCTCGCTCACGGTGTTCAGGCGTCGCACGGACCACATCGCCATCGTCGGGCGCTCCAGGAGCGCAAGATACCGTACGGGAGGGTGGGGAAGAGAAGACTGCGCCGGGGTGCCGGCGCAGTCTCGAGGAATCAAAAGAGAACGGCGACGTCGACAATGACTTGCGAGCGGGGATTGAAGATGACCGCGTGCCCATCAATGACGCCGCGCTGGTAACCGGACGGCAGCACGACGAGCTCACGTTCCACGACACCAGGAAATGGTTCCATCTTCTTTCGCCATCCCGGCGGAAGCTGCCCGGTGCGCGCATATTTCTTCCGTAGTCCTGGCGGCAAGTTGCGATATCGCGGCGTGTAGTACTCCCGGATCACCCGCAGCTCTCGCGCGGAAAACACGATGCGGACCGAAGCAGTTTGCACGCGCACGTCGCGTTCGACGCGTTCATGTTTCGCGTGCTTCTTGCCCTTCTGATTCGCAGGTTCCGCGGAGCCGACAGCTGGACTGCTCGTTACGAGCAGTCCGGCCGCAACGAACGACAGGAACAGTTTCATGAACCCTCCGATGAGGCGGCGCGTTTTCTCGAGTGACACGCAAGGCGCCTGCCGCCGGGCGCCCTCGGGCAAATAGGCCAAGTCCCTTACCGTCAATGGCTTGGTTGCACCTCCCGCAGCCGTGTGAACCCCCCGGGGCACGAAACTGCGTCTCAATATCGGGTCTGTAATTTTCAGAACGCGAAAGGACGGACGAAATGAAAAAGCGAGTTTTGGCGGCCGTCGCGCTGGCGGTGCTCACGACTTCTGCAGCCGGAACATTCCAAACGAGCGGCGAAAAGGAAGCATTCACCGCAACAGCCATCGTCAACAACAATCTTGGCAGTGGCGCCGGAACGGTGCTCATCGATGTCACTCGGTGGTCGAGTGAGGCGGAGCGAGCGGCGCTCGTCGATGCGCTCCTCAAGAAGGGACCGGCAGCGCTGCTCGCTGAGCTACAGGACAAGCGTCCGACAGGAACCATTCGGACACCGGACTCACTGGCCTACGATCTGCGGTTTGCGCACCAGGTGCCAGGCGAAGACGGCGGGCGACGTATCGTGCTCGCGACGGACCGTCCGATCGGGTTCTGGGAAGCCTCGGCCCGGCCACGCACGATCGACTATCCGTTCACAGTGATTCAGATGCAGATTGGCCGCGACGGGAAGGGAAAAGGGACGCTGTCGTACGCGACAAAGATTGTCGCCCGCGGCAACACGATCGAGCTCGAGAACTTTGCGACGTCGCCGGTCATGCTGACCGAGATTCAGTCCCGTAAACGCTCACACTGATTTATTCCCGGGGCCGTGGACTTTTCCCCACGCGCGTCGCCAGGGAGGCCCGGGATTTCAGCGATTTTCGACGCCAACGGCCGGTTCGTCTATTGCACCTGCAGAGACCCATGGGCCGTCAGTTCTTGGATCGGTACGACGCCGGGAAAAAGCTGGCCTTCGCGCTGCACCGTCTGGCGTCCGAGCATCCGGTCATCCTTGCGTTGCCACGCGGCGGGGTACCGATCGGATACGAAATCGGCCGCGTCCTGGGCGCCCCGGTCGACCTGTTCATTGTGCGAAAGATCGGCGTACCGGGCTGCCGCGAGGTGGCCATGGGGGCACTGGCTTCGGGCGGGATCCAAATCCTCGACGCGCATCTGATCCAGCGGCTGGGCATCCCCGCTCAAGCGGTTGACGCTGTCGTTGCAGAAGAGATGCGAGAGCTTGCCCGCCGCGAGGCGCGCCATGGCGCCGGGCATGCGCCCCCGCTCCTGCGCGGGCGTACGGCGATTCTCGTAGACGACGGCCTGGCCACAGGTTTCACGATGCGTGCGGCAGTCCAGGCTGCACGAAAGCAGCAACCCGCACGCATCGTGGTTGCCGCGCCTGTCGGGTCACGCCAAGCGGTTGCGATGCTCGAACAAGAGGCGGACGAAGTCGTATGCCTCAGCGTGCCGGAACACTTCACGTCAGTCGGATCGTGGTACGCCCGATTCGATCAGACCACAGACGATGAAGTTCGCGATCTCCTGGACCGAGTGCACACGCGGGAGCGGCTCGCCGGCTGACATTGGAACGCATCAAGGAGCGGAACATGTCGATCGAGACAATCCCGAAGGGCCGCTGGCGTGAATTCCTCGACAGCTTCAACCGGGTTCACCGCGGCTGGCTCATGACCGTCGAGGCGGTGAATGGAGTCGGCGTGCTGATGCACGACGTCCCGCTTGCGTCCATCGTGTTCGAGGGCGGCGACATTGTGATCGAGGCGGCGATGGATCGGCAGCACTCGGATCACGTCGTGCGAAATCCCGTTGCCATTCGCCTTGAACGCACCTCCGACGGAGCCGACCAGCAAGTCGAGATCGCGCGCGCCGATGGCGAGATTGTCCGGGTTCGGTTCCGTTCCGCGGTACGACCCGAACTGGTAGACGGCATCGCCGGTTCCGCCAAGACATAGCCCGCACGTCATGGATATCGGGGACACCATTGATGTTGTTCGACGTCGAGCCGTGCGTCTGCATGGAGAACCGTCGGACTTCGACGCGCTACTTGCCGGCATCGGCGAGGCGCGTCTCGTGCTGCTCGGTGAAGCCACCCACGGTAGCCACGACTTCTATCGGCTCAGATCGCTCATCACTCGGCGATTGATCGAGGAAAAAGGGTTTGCTGCCGTAGCCGTCGAAGCTGACTGGCCGGATGCGTATCGCATCAACAGGTACGTGCGCGGCGTCGGAGCAGATGTCGAAGCGATCGAGTCGCTGCAGGACTTCCAACGGTTTCCGACGTGGATGTGGCGTAATGCGGACGTCCTGGATTTCGTCGGATGGCTTCGGACTCACAACGACAGCAGACCCGAATCCACGCGTGCGGGGTTCTACGGCCTCGACCTCTACAGTCTTCACGCTTCGATGGCTGCCGTGTTGTCGTATCTCCGCAAAGTGGATCCGGCCGGCGCCGATCGTGCGCGAGCCCGCTATGCCTGTTTCGATCGTTTCGGCGGCCAGGCGCAGACCTACGCCTATGCGGCGGCCACGGGGCTGACACCTTCGTGCGAGCGTGAGGTGATTACCCAGCTTCTCGAGCTGCACCAGCGACGCGCCGACTACGCGCAGAGGGACGGCCGTGTCGCGGCGGACGATTATTTCCATGCCGCGCAAAACGCCCGGCTCGTCAAGAACGCCGAGCAGTACTACCGCACGATGATCGAAGGACACGTTGAATCGTGGAACCTGCGCGACCGGCACATGGTGGACACGCTCGGCGAGCTGCGTGTGTTCCTGGAACAGGGCCGGCCGGGAGCCAAGCTCGTGGTCTGGGCGCACAATTCACATCTCGGCGATGCGCGGGCTACCGAAATGGCTGCGCGCGGCGAGCTGAACGTTGGGCAGCTCGTTCGTGAAAGGTTCGGTCGCGACGATTCGGTGCTAGTTGGCTTCACGACGAGTACCGGCACGGTGACGGCGGCCTCGGCGTGGGACACGCCGCCGTACCGCAAGCAGCTGCGTCCGCCGCTTGCCGGCAGCTACGAACGGCTGTTTCAGGAGGCTCGCATTCCCAAGTTCCTCCTCTCACTTCGGGCCGATCACGTTCTGTCGGCTGCATTGTCCACTCGCCGCCTGGAACGCGCCGTGGGTGTGCTCTACCTCCCGTCGACCGAGCGCGCGAGCCACTATTTCGAAGCGCGCCTCGGACAACAATTCGACTACGTGTTTCACCTTGACGAGACACGTGCCGTCGAGCCGCTCGATCGCGGACCGCTGTGGGAATCCGAGGAGTTGGCTGACACGTACCCGTCCGGGCTTTAACTCTTCCTCATTCCCTTGAAGGGCTTTCTCCTGGGACCGCGGCCGCGCATGATGGCTCGTTGAGCCCTGGCGGTCGGTCGCTCCACGCCGCGCCCAATCAATTCGAGCAAGTCCGTGACTGTAATGATGCCCCGCAGCGAACCGCGATCGAGGACCGGGAGACACCCAATAGAGCGTCCGCGCAGCAGATTTGCAGCCTCCCGGACAGTGGTCGTGGGGGTTGCGGTCACGACGTTGCCGGTCATCAGGTCGGCCACGCGACGCCCTTCCCGGACGCGCGCGCCGCGCGTGCCCCCGAGATCTCGATCGGAAATAATCCCGGCGACCGAGTGGCCATCCAGCACAACGAGGTGGTGGAAACGTCCAAGCCGCATGCGTTGCCAGGCGGATTCGGCAGCGGCTTCGAGGCCGATTGTTTCGACGGCTGTTCCCATGATGTCTGTGAGTCGCATACTGAATCTCCGTCAGGCAATGGTGCAGTGGAGCGTGCGATCCGTCAGCGTGCTTTCAGAAGCCTGGATGAGCAGTTTCGAGAGCGGACCCGCCCTCACCGCCGCCTGCTTCATGCGACACGTCCGGGTCCCCTCTTCATATTCGGCACATACCACCTTCACGATGGCGCCTTCGAGGTCCGTTACACAGGTGACGTGCGTTTGCAGCACCGGACACCAAACAGATTTGATTGCCACATTTCCCTCCCCGCCCACGCGGAGCACATCATCAGAGACTGCAACCCTCGCGCCGCTGCACAGTGGCGCGGTGGCGGTATTCAAACGATGTCGGTGCGGACTTTTTCGTATTTCACGTGGACATTTGCCGGGCGCGCAGGTTGCATCGCGATCCGCATCGAAGGAGAACGGCTATGAAGGTTCAGGACATCATGACCACGGATCCAGAGACCTGCCGGGCGGACACGAATCTCGCCGTCGCGGTCGAGCGACTCTGGAAGGCCGACTGCGGGATTCTGCCCGTGACGGATGAAGCAGCTCGGCCGATAGGTGTCATCACGGACCGAGACATCTGCATTGCCCTCGGCACACGGAATCGACCTGCCTCGGCAATCTCGACTGACAGCGTGATGAGACAGCCTGTCGAAACATGCCGCGCCGATGAAGACGTGCTCGCCGCGCTCGACAGGATGAAGCAGCGACGGATCCGGCGACTACCGGTCGTCGATGCCCAAGGAAAGCTGGCAGGGATTCTGTCTCTGAACGACATCGTGCTGGTCACCGGTTCTGGCGCCAAGGGCGTCAAGCCCGGCGCGGTCCTCGAGGCGTTCAGATCGATCTGCAGTCACGACCTTCCGGCGGTGATCGGTAAGAAAGCGGATGCCGCGTAGCGACCTTCGTCGAGTGCCTCAACGGCCGTCAAGACCGTTCATGGCACTCGGCCACGTCGCCCTCTGACAACTCCCATCCCACGTTGCCCCGCAGGCCATATCGCCCGTCCGGACCGAGTGTCAGCGTGTTCTCTCGAACGAGGTCGACCAGCACGCGCTCACAGATATCGCATGGCAGTGCGAAGAGACGCTGCGCCTGGTGACATGTCAGCCGGAGAGAGGGCATCTCGCAGAACTCTGCGCGAATGCGCCGGAGCAACGCCTCGCGCGACGGGGCATGCCGCCGGTCCGAATGCATCCGGGGATATGCAATCTCGTCCATCTCACTTCACGACGGCCTGCTGGTTCGACGCCTCCAGAGCTGCCAAGGCGCGCCTCAGCCGGCCGTCTGCCTCTTCTGCGACGGCTCGAAGCTCGCGATTGTCGCCGACGATTCCCAACGCTGCCAGCGGCGCCATCGCCGCGACGACGCTTTCGTTGGCTCCTTGCTCGTAGACGATGACGTTGCAGGGGAGCAGCAGACCGACCTCGAGTTCCGCGTGCAGGGCGCGGTCCGCGAGCGTCGGATTACAGGCACCCAGGATGACGTACTTGCGAAACGCGCGATCGAGCTTGCGGCGCAGCGTCTCCTGCACGTCGATGCTGGTCAGCACGCCGAACCCTTCAGCCTGGAGGGCTTCAGTTGCGCGCGCGATCGCCGCCTCGTAGGAGAGCGGCAGAGTGACTCTGAGGCCGTATGACGTCTGGTGCATATCGCGTCCCTCAAGCAGCTCGAAACGTTGTTCCAGTCGCGACCTGCTCGGCCGGGTGCAGTGTGAGGACCGGGCAGGGCGCGGCGCGCACGACCTTGTCGGCGACGCTTCCCATCATCAGACGCGCGACGCCGCCGCGGCCTGCGGTTGCCATCACCACGAGGTCAATCGCGTCCTGATCGTTCAGGTACTCGAGGATCTCGTGCGCGGGCGATCCCATGCGGAGCACGAACACCGCCGAATACTTGTTCTTCTCCTCGGCCGTCAGTTGCGCTTCGAGCTCGGCACGCGTGCGCCGATCGAGGTCCTCGAGGAATTCGCCTGGCAGCGGCGCGTAATACCCGCTGAATGCGTTTGGCAGATACGGGTTCTCCATGACATGGATGATTTGCAGCGACGCGCCGGTCGCATCGGCGAGGTTACAGGCGTACCGCAGCGCCCGTTTGGAAGCCGGACTGAAATCGGTCGGCACCAGGATGATCTTGATGGGTTGCATGACGCTGACTCCTTCGATGCGAAGCGTTTGCGCTGTATTCACTGATCTTCAATGCAATCGGCACTCCGACGGGAGCGGCCGTCGCCGCCGCAATTCACACAAACGATTAGGCACGGGCGTGGACAATTCCCCGGTAGGAGGAAAAAACACGCGAAGTTCGGCCCGGGAGCAGCGCTCACTCCTTTGATCGCCACACCCGCTCAGGTGCCGGATAGGTATTTGGATTGCACTGCGAAGGAGTGTGATGTCCCGCGCCGTTTTGCCGCAGCCCGAAGTGACGCCGCAAGTAGACGCGGGCATGGTCAGGCGGGGCGTGGCTCGCGTCGGTCACATGCGCCGGTACAGCGAGATTGTCTCCGTTCTCGTGAGGTTTGGCTTTGCTGATGTTGTACATGCCCTGCACTTGACGTCGTATCTGGCAGCGGGCCGGCGAGTACTGTCAGCACTTGGACACGACGGCTACACGGAGCTGAGTCGGCCGACGCGCATCCGCCTTGCCTTCGAGGCGCTGGGACCCACCTTCATCAAGTTCGGTCAGGCGCTGAGCACACGAGCCGACCTTCTGCCGCCCGATGTCATCGCGGAACTGGCGTTGTTGCAGGACTCGGTGCCTCCCCTCGCGCCAGGTGTCGCGGAACGATCGATTGAAGAGGCACTGAGCCGGCCAATTGGTGAGCTGTTCGCGGAGTTTTGTCCCGAGCCACTTGCCGCGGCCTCAATCGCACAGGTCCACAAGGCGACTCTTCACTCGGGTGAAGTGGTCGCCGTCAAGGTGCGAAGGCCCGGCATCGAGAGGGTGATCGAGGCGGACCTCGCGATTCTGGCTGATCTTGCCACCCTCGCCGAGCGCTACGTCACCGACGCACACCTCTACAGCTTGTCGGAGCTGGTCGATGAATTCGCCCGCACGATCCGCCGCGAACAGGATCTTTCACGCGAGGGACACATCATCGAGCGTGTGGCCGGCCAGTTCGCCGGCGACCCGACCGTGGCCTACCCGGTCATCTGCTGGCCATTGACGACGCCGGCAGTCTTGACGATGGAATTCCTCGACGGGATCAAGGTATCGGCCGTGGGCACGGAGGACGGACGGGCACTCGACCCGCGGGTCGTCGCCCGCCGCGGTGCAGACGTCGTACTGAAACAGATCCTCGTCCACGGCTTGTTTCACGCCGACCCACATCCGGGCAATGTTCTCGCGTTGCCTGGCGACATCGTCGCGTTCATCGACTTCGGGATCGTTGGACGGTTGAACCGGCAGATGCGCGAGCGTCTCGCAGAAACGATTCTCGCTGTGTCGCGCCGGGACTCGGACCGGCTCGCCGAGATTGTCGTCAGCGTGGCGACGCCGCTGCGGCCAGTCGACATGGCCGAACTGGCACGCGACATCGAAGAAATGCTGGATGTGTACGCCGATCTCTCGCTCGGCGCGCTGTCACTCGGGACGGTACTCTCGTCAATCACCGACGCGATGTCGCGCCACCGGTTGAAACTGCCTGCCGATCTTCTGCTCCTCATCAAAGCGGTCAGCACGATCGAGGGTATCGGGCGTGACCTGGATCCGTCATTCAAAATGGTCGAACACGCGGCTCCGCTCGTGGAATACCTCTTGCGGCAGAAACACACGCCGGCGGCGGTGGCGTACCGAACCGCAGACGTCGGGCATGAGGCGTTGAGCGCGCTCCGTGCACTGCCGCGTGACCTTGCGGACATCACTCGCAAGGCACGAACCGACGGTTTGCGCATCCAATTCATCCATCGAAACCTCGATTACTTCATTCGAGAAATGGACCGCTCGAGCAATCGTCTCAGCTTTGCGATCGTCATCGCCGCCATCGTCATCGGCTCTGCCGTTGTCATGCATGCCGCGGCGAGTTCATCGCTGAGCGGTTATCCGTCGCTCGGACTCGCGGGCTTCGTCGTGGCCGGTGTGCTTGGCATCGGCCTGGCGATCGGAATTCTGAGATCCGGTCGGCTGTAGCCGATCCGGCCTGAAAGGTTTGGTTTTGAACAACACGTAAGACTGAGAGGTATTTATGGTGAGCTGCTCTGCAAGAATTCTTGTTGCCGGCTGCCTCGTCCTCGCTTGGGTCCTGGGCGCGCCGATATCCGCGCAGACCCCGTCCGGTCAGACGCAGGTTCCGAAGGTCAAGGCCGGCCGTGCTGTGCCAATCGTGTCGGTGGAAGGGCGGGACAACTACGTGGCCTACTGTGCCGTGTGCCACGGGCTGGACGGCACGGGCAACGGACCTGCTGCGCCCGCGATGAAAATGCCAGTTGCCGATCTGACGACTATCGCGAAACGGCATGGAGGGAAGTTCGATGCCGTTGACGTGGAGTACGTCATCAAGGGGACAGGTAAAACGGAGAGCCCGGCCCACGGCGTCGAGGAGATGCCGATATGGGGAGATGTGTTTCGATATGACGAGAAGAACGTCACCGTGCTGCGCATTCGAAATCTCGTGAAGTACGTCGAATCAATTCAGCGATGAGCGTGGGGACGTGGCGCTGGCCACAGGGACCGCCATGCCACGTCTCGCTTTGAGTGCCCTTGCCACCTGCAGCCAGTCGATCTCGTTCGCGATCCCGACGGCATTCGCGATGTCCCGCACAAGGGCGAGTGGATCGCCGGCCATTCGCCGGTAAATATCGGGATGGGCTTCGACGAAGATTCCGTCGGCGGTTTTGGCGAGCAAGACCGGCGAGTAGACGATTCGGCCGCGCGTGCCGGTCACCACTCGCGGAAACAGCGCCGCGATGTCGTCGGGGTGCATCCTGATGCACCCGTGGGTGGTGCTTCGGAAGATGCTCGATGGCGCATTGGTGCCGTGAATCCCGACGGATCCCAGACTGAGTCCGAGCCAGAACGCACCGAGTGGATTCTCGGGGCCAGGGGGAACCTTCTCCAGCACGACGCGCCCTTCGCGCCGCATTTCCTCCTGAATCGATTCAGGAACATCCCACGTCGGCTCTGTCTCCTTGACAACGATGTTGAAGTCGCCGAGTGGTGTCGGCCAATCCCGACGTCCGACGGCGATCGGATAACCCGACGCGCGGTCGCCTTCGTCCAGGAACAACATACGCTGCGGCACATTAATCACGAGCGCCACATCGTCATCGACAACGGGAACAATGTGCAGGTTCTCCAGCTCCAGGATCTGTCCCGGAGTGAAGACCGCATTTGGCTTCAGTCTATTACGCTCGATGATCTCAGATGGATGGATGCCGTACCTGGCGCTCACGAGCGTGATGGTGTCGCCGGCGACGACCTGGTACTGAAACGCGCGTCCCGTCAGGAATGAAGAAGGCGGGTCGGCATCGCGGGCAACGATGGGTCCGTTCGCCATCGTGGCCGCCAGGAGAGCAATAACCACCGAATACGGGTAGCGCGAAGTCATGTGAATTCGCGTGCTTTCGCACGTGCTCCGCCGAGGATTGGATCAAGATCCGATCCGGTGACAATGCCGATTTCAGTGCCGGAGGCTGGCCCGAGGTGGGGGAATTCTCTCGTTTGGCGGGAGATTTCCCAGTGGAGACGGCCCTGAATCGGCTTTGGGGCGTTTAGTGGGCCGAGTTCAGGCGTTTCGAGGCCGTCGCCCGTTGGCGGCCGTGTTGCTTTGGACACTGGTACCAATCATTGGGGGCGACATGCGAAGACAGGTAGCAATATGCGTCGCCTCGCTCGTGGTGCTCGCAGCAGGTCTAGTCGCCTGTGGCAAGAGCTCACCGACCGAACCGACGCCAACTCCGTGCACATATACTCTTTCGACCGCGTCCTTGTCCTTCGGATCGTCTGGTGGACCCGGCTCGGTGAACATTACGACGGCAGCCAACTGTTCCTGGACCGCGACGTCAGATCGAGGCTGGATGACCATTACGAGTGGCGCCAGTGGTTCCGGAAACGGCAGTGTGAACGTCAGCCTGACAGCAAACGCGAATACCACTGAGCGATCGGGCGCGTTGACGGTTGCAGGTCAGACTGTCGCTGTACGGCAGGACGGCGTGGTGGCCTGCACGCTCGATATCACGCCCACGAGCGCCTCGTTCGGCAAGGACGCAGCAGTTGGCAGCTTCAACGTGACCGCCCCGAGCCACTGCCAGTGGTCGGCGACCAGCGCTGTGGCGTGGCTCACTGTCACAGCGGGGACCAGCGGAAACGGCAACGGAACCGTCACGTATTCAGTGGCGAGAAACAGCGAGCCCGCGACGCGGACCGGTGGAATTGCCGTCATCGATCGGACGTTCCTCGTGACGCAAACGGGCGAGACACCAGTCGCCTGTGACTATTCCGTGTCGCCGATCGAGTTCACGCCTTGCATGTCTGTGCCGTTCGACCTGACAGCGACGATCACGACCCAAGCAGGATGCACGTGGACCGCGGAGCCTGACGCCTCGTGGATCTCGGTCGTTGCCGGGCAGTCCGGGAACGGATCCGGCGCCGTCTCGTTCAGGGTCTCCGACAACTGGGGCCCCCCGCGTCAGAGTGTCGTGAAACTGCGATGGCCTACTGTCACGGCTGGACAGAACCTGCAAATCGCTCAGGCGGGTTGCTACTATTCCGTGAGTACCGATGCCATTGCCTTTGGGTCGAGCGGCGGCCCTGGCACGTTCAACGTGATTCAGATCAGCGATCCGATCACGTGCGGCGGGGCAACGCAGGAGGCGTGTCGGTGGGAGGCTCGAGCGGACGTGCCGTGGATCACCATTTCGCCGTCAACGCCGAAGGCCGGCGACAACCCCGTGACGTTCACGGTAGCGGCAAACACCAGCGGCAGCGCTCGCAGCGGGACGATCACGGTCGCGGACAAGGTCGTGCGGATCACGCAGGCTTTCTGACGCCCGCGCGACCACCGTTCGAAGAGGCCGGATCTCGATCCGGCCTCTTCAGGCGATCATCGGACGAACTGAGTACCGTCGGTCCGCCGGTCGTGTCAGGTACGACACTCCAAGAAATACCAGCAGGACAAGTGGAAACAGGAAGGCTGGCCGGTCGCCCGCAACGTAATGCGCAATTGACGCAGCGATCCACGCGAATGTGAACCCCGCATACGCCCATTCCTTGAGGAGTGGGAACCCAGGGGCGATAAGTGTGATGGCTCCGGTCAGTTTCGCAATACCAAGCAGGACGCGGAGGTGCTGTGGGTAACCCACATGCGCGAACCCGGTCACTGCCTCCGGCGTGGCCATCAGGTATGTGTACCCGGCGAAGAGCGACATCAGGGCAAGAAGACCCGTGCTGACCCAGTAGGCGGCTTTGCGTGCCATCGAGGGAAGTTCTCCTTTGATTCCGTCCAGTTGCGTTCGTATATTACGTCACTGGACGGTCGTTGTCGGGAGGGTCACACTGGTCACAGTGCGCGGGCGTTGGATGGTGACGGCAATCCTCGGCGTGCTGTCGATTGTGGCGACGCCGCGCCCTGACTTTGCGACACGCCTGCACGACGGGCGCTTGCCAGCTCAGGCGAGTTCACAGCGTCCCGACGTGGTGATCGTACTGACGGATCAGCAGCGCGCCGATGCGTTCGGTGCGGCGGGTGCCACCGATGTTCGCACGCCGACCATGGATCGGCTGGCGAGCGAAGGTGTGCTGTTTACCCGGGCGTTCGCGGCGACGCCGCAATGTTCCCCGTCGCGCGCAGCCCTCATGACGGGACGGTATCCACACCGGACCGGCGTCATGGGTAACACAGCGGAGGGTCGTGGGCGCGGCACCGATCGTCCTGCCGCGGGGATGTCCCCTGCGCTCGATCGCTCGCTGCCAACGTTCGCCCGCGTGCTGGCGGCAGCGGGATACGAGACTGCGTACTTCGGCAAATGGCACCTCGGCGGCACGCCAGGCGAGTATGGATTCGAGGTGCACGACGAGAGAGTTGACGATGCGACGCTTGCGCCGCGCGTCGTGGCATTCCTGCGAGCGCGAGCGGCGACGAAACCCACGCGACCGCTGTTCCTGATCGTCTCCTGGCTCAACCCGCACGAGATCTATGGCGTCCTCTCGCAGACACCAGCCGCGTCTGCGATGGCCAACGTGCGGCTCCCATCGAATCTGATCGACGATCTCCGAAACAAGCCGTTCCCCCAACGCCACTACCTTGAACAGGATCAGGGAAGGCCCTTTATCGCCGCGGGCCCTGATGTCTGGCGGCGATACCGTGCGTTCTACAACGAACTGGTCGAGACCGCCGACCGCGAGATTGGAACAGTCCTCGCGGCACTCGGTCGTGACGGCGATCCTCCGATTACGATCTTCAGTGCAGATCACGGCGATCACGGCGGTGGGCACGGACTACCCTACAAGGGACCGGCCATGTACGAAGAGGTGGTGCGCATTCCGCTGGTCATTTCGTGGCCGGGCAAAATCCGCCCGGCCCGCACGGATGCCCTCGCGAGCCTGATGGATTTGCTTCCGACCGTTTGCGATCTGACGGGCGTTCCAATGCCAAGCGGCGTGGACGGGTTATCGCTCCGTCCAATACTCGACCAGCGCGCTCCAAGTGTGCGTGAATCACTGGTGGTGGAGTATTACGGCAAGCAGGCGTGGCGCGTCCCGATCCGAATGCTGCGCACGCCGCGCTGGAAGTACGTGCGATACGTCAGCTACGGTGAGGAACTCTACGATTTGTCCGCAGACCCGGGCGAGCTGCGCAATCTGGTCCGAGAGCCTTCGGTCGCCCCGGAGATGAAACGCCTCGCACGTGAACTCGATGAGTGGATCCGGCGCACTGGAGATCCGTTCCCAACACTGTCCGTGACAGATCGGTCCGGGCTGCCGGTCCCGGAGGAGAAGATCCCGAGATAGACAGAGTCGCCTTTCCTTCCATGTATCGGCTGAATCTGTAAAGTGACACTCGTCCAGGCCTGAGGCGCGGCGGAGCCACATCGGGTCAGCGGCGCCGCGGCGCACAGGTCCGGGCACGGGCAGACCCGACCAGCGACCAGCGACTGACAAGCGTCAGCCGGGCCAGCGACTAGCCACCAGCGACTGACATGCGTCAGACGGATCACTCAGCGTACGCGTTGTCGCCACTCCTTGAGGCGCTGCCGCATCTTCGAGAGTTCACTCGCAGACGGGGGATCGCCTACAAGATTTCGAATCTCTTCGGGATCGCTCTTCAGATTGAACAACTGCTCGTATTCGAACTCCGGATAATACACATACTTCCAGTCCCGCCGGATCACACCCTGAGAGGAGGGGATGCGATCACGTGACGTGATCGTGGGGTGTTCGTAAAAGAACTCGTCCCGCCAGCCCGGTACCGCGTCGCCGAGATACAGCGGCGAAAGATCGCGGCCCTGCATGACATCAGGGGCGGCCACGCCCGCGGCAGCGAGTACCGTGGGAGCCACATCGATGTTCAGCGCCACCTCGTCCCGGGTCGCGCCGCGGCGTCGCGCGGGCAGGCGAGGATCGCGGACGACGAGCGGTACGCGAAGCGCTTGTTCATACGGGTACCACTTGTCCGCGAGCCCCCGGTCGCCGTGGAAGTAGCCGTTGTCCCCAATAAAGACCATCAGTGTGTTCTCGTACACACCTTGTGCCTTCAGTTCGTCCACGAGTCTGCCAATTGCCGCATCCACCTCGGTGATCAGGCGGTAGTAGCGAATCATGTACTCCTGGTAGCGCGCTTGGGTGTCGAACCGCCACTTGAAACGAATACGTCCTTCGTTCGAGTCCTTCGACAGGAACGGTGGCAAGGCACGCAAGTATTTCTCCGCTGACAGCGGAGAAGGCGGGACCGTGATGCCTTCGTAGAGCTTGGCACTCCACCCCTGCGGCAGATACTGCTCTTGCGCTGAGTCCTCAGCGTGCGCTGCAAAGTAGCCGACGCTGAGCAAAAAGGGTTTGTCCTTGGGCCGGGTCCGCAGGAACTCCAGCGAGTCGCGAGCATTCTTTTCGGTCACGTGCACGCGTTCTCCTGCGCCGTCGGTGATCCAGTGACGCCCGTGATACGCACGCACGAAGTCGTAATCGCTCTCCCGTGCCGTGCCCACGTCGTATTTACCGACATGTCCAGTCCAGTAGCCTGACGTGCGGAGCGCGCCGGCGTAGGTCCGCGCGAAGGCTTCCGGGGTGAGTTGTTTGCCGAACCGGTCGATGCCGTGCCGCGACATGTACTGCCCGGTGAGAATCGAGGCGCGGCTCGTCATGCAGATGGAAGTGACAACACGGGCCTGCGCGAATCGAATGCCTTCGGCCGCGAGCGCATCGATCCGCGGTGTCTGGACGATCCGGTTCCCGGCGGCGCCAATCGAATCCCATCGCGTGTCATCGATCACGAGCACGACGAAATTCAGCGGCCGCGTGGCGGTCTGTGAGACGCCCGTCGCGCGTGAGGGCAGGAGAGCCGCCGCACCGAGCAGAAACGCGGTCAGGAGGAGACGGGTCACGCGCGCTACGCTACCATCACTGCATGCTCAATTACATCTGGTTTGGACTCATGGCCGTCGCGCTCGTTGTCGCGGCGATCAATGGCACGGCGGAGGCAGTGACCAGAGGCGCCGTGGAATCGGCGTCGAGCGCGGTTCAGATCGCCATCGGCCTCGTTGGCATCATGACGCTCTGGCTGGGGATGATGCGAGTGGCGGAGGCCGCGGGACTCGTATCGCTGGTGGGCCGCGCCCTCAGGCCGCTCCTGCGCTGGCTGTTTCCTGAGGTGCCGGCCGGGCATCCCGCGGCAGGCGCGATCGTGCTGGCACTTGCCGCCAACATGCTCGGCCTCAACAACGCCGCGACGCCGCTCGGCATCAAAGCCATGGAAGAACTGCAGACCCTCAACCCCGACAAGGGCACGGCGAGCAATCCGATGGTGACGTTCATGGCCGTCACCACGTCCGGTGTGCAGCTGATACCGGCGTCGATGATCGGCGTCCTGGCGGCAGCGGGTTCGACGAACCCGACGGCGATCATCGCCCCCACACTGATCGCGACCTTTATCGGCACCGTGGCGGCCCTCGTCGCGGCAAAATTGCTGCAGCGCTTTTATCCCCAGCAGGCGCCATCGGCGGTGGAGCAGGTGTCATGATCCGCGCCGCGCTCGACGCGATCTCGCTTTGGGCCATGCCGGTGTTGCTCGTGGCCATTCCCCTCGCTGGCATCATCCGACGGGTGAAGGTCTATGACGTTTTTATCGAGGGTGCGAAGGAGGGTTTCGAGGTTGCGGTGAGAATCATCCCGTTCCTGGTCGGGATTCTCGTGGCCATTGGAATGTTTCGAGGATCCGGTGCGATGGACCTTCTCATGGCTGGCCTGCGGCCCGTCGTCGCGCCGACCGGCTTCCCGGCGGAACTGCTTCCGCTGGCAATCCTTCGTTCGCTGAGCGGCAGCGGTTCGCTCGCGTTCACGACTGATCTGATCAAGACGCACGGTCCTGATTCATTCATCGCTCGTGCGGCCGCCACCTTGTACGGATCATCGGAAACGACGTTCTACGTGCTGGCCGTGTACTTTGGCGCCGTTGGCGTCAGTCGCACTCGACACGCGGTGCCCGCTGCGCTCGTCGGAGATATCGTCGCGGCAATCGCCACTGTCGCGGTGTGCGCCTGGCTTTTTTAGTAGGGTCACGCTCGCGCGGCCGGTGCGTTAACCCTCGAACAAATCCCGTCCTCGTACCAGCGACCGCATCTTCGCGTCCGCTGCGCTCCGCGGCAGCATCCAGAACCCGCAGTCCGGATGCACGTAACGCACGCGCTCAATGCCGAGCACCTTGGCCGCGCGCTCGATTCGGCGCGCGACCGTTTCGGCCGACTCGACCTCGTTGTCCTTGATGTCGATGACGCCAATCCCCAATCCAATCTCGCGCCGCACGTCCTTCAGATATTCGAGTTCGTCCGGCGGCCGGCGCGCGACTTCCAGCACCAGGTGATCGCATTGCAGCAGGTTGAGAAACCCAACGAGGGCTTCGTAGGTTCCCTTCTGGATCGTCTGTCCACCGTAATTCCCGTAGCACAGATGCACGGCTTTTTCGTGCCGTACGCCTTCGAGCACGCGATTGATGCCCAGTGCGGCCAGGCGCGCATCGTGCGGATGACCGGTAACGTTCGCCTCGTCAATCTGGACAATCGCGGCGTCAATCGCCCGCACCTGCTCTCGCAGGACGTCAGCCAACGCGAGGACGAGCCGATCGAGATCGCGGTAATGCTCGTCCCCTACCGTCTTGGCCAGCATGTACGGGCTGGTGACGGTGAACTTTTTCGGCCGGTCGGTCAAATCTCGGAACAACTGATAGTCGCGCTCGAGATTCAACCGGCCGCTCCCAATCGGCCCGATCACGATTCCGGGCGGGGCCGATCGGAACTGATGGCCCGGCGCGCTCCGCCAGCGATGCAGTTGCTCGAGCGTCAGATCCTGAGCGACGCCCTGCAGCGGCCGCAGAAAGTAATCGATCATCCCGTTCGTTTCCGCGTGGTTGATATCCCACCGGTACAACTCACCGTCGGCCACGACGTCGATGCCAGCAAGTTCCTGCGTCTTGATGACAGCCAGCATCGCGTCCCGGAGGCTCTCACGCGTGCTGAACACCCGCAGCCACGTGGGAACCGGATAGCTGCCGACGACGGTGGTTCTGATGGTTGGCATCTCACAATCCTAACGATTCGAACTGCCACGATTCGGCAGGTTCCATCGCCGACAGATCTGGTTCCACCGCGAAGCCGAAGCCGTCACACTGCAGTGACGCGATGCGGAATTGGCCGTCCACGATATGGGGTCCGATGATGTCGTGCTCGCGGACGTAGAAATCGCCGTGCGCAGCCAGCGCCGCGCGGCGTTGTGATTCTGGAAGATAGGTGAGCCCGGGATGATAGTGGTGGCCGTTCCGTTCGACGTGTTGCAGCCCCAGCGTCGCGGCAAGGCACAAGTCAGACTGCGTCGGAACGATGCCCACGCTGCACAGATCCTCACCAGTCATCAAGAACTCCTGACGGCCGCCACGGCCGTTGCCAAGCCAGGTCAGACCGGCATTGAGGAGGCTCCGGATTGCGCCTTTGCAGTTCTTGCTGCTGACTCCGCGATACCCGACGGCGATTGCGCGCGCGTAGGCGTCGAGCGTGCCGTCGGATTCGTCGATGATGACTGGCTTCAAGCGCGAGAGCGCTTTCAGTTCGCCGGTACGACCGGAGTCGAGCGCCATCGCGCGGTCGAACGGTTGTTCGATGACGAGCACGTTGGCCCAAAGCGTTGCGAGATTGGGACGCGCCTGGATCCTCTCGATGAGTGCTTCGAAATCCTCTGCTCGCTTGTACTGCTCGTTGCCGTCGAGCGTCAGACGGTAGTCACGTCCGAGGTGCCGCTCCAGTACATTCGCGACGCGAGTGAGGCGTTCGAGATCGTGGTCGAGTTGGTTCGAGACCTTGACTTTGTAGTAGCGGACGCCACGACGGGTGGCGTAGTGTTCAATTGCCTGGGGCCAGCCGTCGTGCAGCCGATCGGCGTCTGGGATGTCCTGGTCCTCGAGCGGATCGCCCAGGCCGACGGTCTGCCGAACGTACAGGGATGACGCGGGCCGTTCGGGCAGCCAATCCCGTGGCGCCTCACCAGCCAGATCGCGATGCACCAGTCCCGCATCGATGCCGAACAGATTGTCGCGCACGGCTCGAGCAAAGCTCGTCGCGTGTCTCCGGCACGCGGCATCGAGGATGGCGCGCTCCAGCAGACTCGAGCCAAAGCTTGCGAGCAGCGGCGGCAGATTCCATTCGAGGCATCGCCGCTGAATCTGCTCCTCGCTTGAATGCCAGGCGGGAAAGAAGTCCGTGTTTCTCGCAAACGCGTCGGCGTAGATCTTCTGCGAGAGCGCGATGACACGGAGCATGTCGTCGATCTGGATCGCAAAGTCCTTGCCCTGGGTCTTGTCGAACCAGCTTGGCGGGAGACAATCGCCGCTGTAACCGGCTTGCACGCGGCCGTCGCATTCGATCGTGACCCGCAAGGTCGCCTGCGGGCATCGGGTGAGGACCGCCGTGCCGTAGCGGAAGGGAATCCGGGTGGTGGAGTTCAGGAGGCCGAGTCGAGAGTCCCTGAGGGTGACGCGCATCCGCTGCGAGTATCGCACGCGGGGGTTTACAGGAGATCAGGAGGTCAGGAGAGGCTTACAGGAGGTACGGAGGTAAGGAGCAATTTTTGGGGCAGATAAACATTGTGCTCCTGATCTCCTGACCTCCTGTTCGTCTCTCTTGATCTCCTGATCTCCTGTAAACCACGCGCATCAGCGAAGAGAGCCACGCGTGTGGTTCACAGGAGATCAAGAGATCAGAAGGCATCGACAGGAGATCAAGAGGTAAGGAGTTATTTTTGGGGCAGATAAACATTGTGCTCCTGATCTCCTGACCTCCTGTTCTTCTCTCTTGATCTCCTGATCTCCTGTAAACCACGCGCGTCAGCGCGTCAGCGAAGAGAGCCGCCAGATCTCGGAGAAGGGCACCACCTCGGAGCCGACACGCATGCTGAGCTGCACGTCGATCTGATCCTCAATTCGATCATCGACTTTCAGCGGAACGAGCCGCTCGCCTTCCAGGATCCAGCGAAACGTCACCGGCGCCTGCAGCCGGTCTTGTGCGCGTTCGATGTAGCCCTGGATGAAGAACACACCGCCGGAGTCGAGAAGCCCGACGAAGCTCCCCGTCGCCGCGGGGGTGAACGCCGCTATCGTGCCGGTGAGATTGCCCAGTTCCGCAGAATCTGTCTGCGACACCGTCAAGGAGAACGGAGCGTTCGAACCGCGGCGGTTTGTACACGGATCCGGTGACGTCACCACGCTCTGCCAGCAGTCGAGGACGGTCAGCGTTCCTCGCCAGGTACCGGCAACGCTCGGGACCACGTGCACGGTGCCGGTGCCGGTCAGGTTGCGATACTGCGCGCGCACGGTCGCGGCGCCGAGACGACGCGCCACGATCGCTCCCGCCGTCGAGATCGAGATGACGTCCCCGTCGGCTGTCCACCTGGCTTCTACCTCACGGTATTGCTGGCCGTCGAATTCCCACGCACTCAACGACCCGCGTGCCCCCACCATCATCAACGTCGTCCCGCGCACTTCGAGCTGCGCGGTGTGCGAGGGCTGAGATGGAAGGGGTGGAATGGAGCAGGCGGTGAGTCCGCACAGCACCATCACCGCCGCAAGACGCCGCAGATATATCGTCATGGCTGATGGTGCAGGGGGAATTACAGTGATGGCGCGGATCTAACAAAGTCGGTCTGATTCGCGCCGGATATTCCGCTGCCAAGGGCGGTCGTGCAAGGCCACTGCCACGGAGGGCGCCGGGCCGGCCTAAAATACGGGGCTGGGCGCCGGTCGGGACGAAAGGAACACGATGCGGATGAAAGCGTGGCACGCGGCAGCTGGCCTGGGGATGGTTGCCGTGGTGTGTGCGTCGCACTCCATTTCCCGTCCCGTTCTGGCCGCACGCCAGAAGTCGATCCCGACGCAGACGTGGGGCAACTGGGTCGAGGCGGACTATCCCTTTTTCTCGTCGATCATTGACGCGCGCAACGTCGGAGCCGGGCTTCCGGCAAACAATCTGACGCCTCGCGGGCTCGTGTTGAACCTCGGGGGCGGGTATTGGGTCGGGTTCGACACCGATCTCCTGCGGGTCGCTGCCGTCTGGCGCGGTGAAAGCGTCACTCCCAAAGCACTGGCTCCCGGGTCCTATCATTCGCCCGACAAGAAGACACCCGGCGGTCAGTTTCCTGCTCCCGAACCTGACGGGGTAGCCTGGCTGTCGAACGGCATCTACCCGGGATGGCAGAGTGGCGATCGGCCCACATTTATCGATCCGCGCGAACCGGCGCCGAGCCCGGAGGAAGTCGGACGCGGTCCGCTGCCAGAGCACATGGGGCGCCTGAAAGCCCTGCGCCTGGTCCGCGACGGAGTGGTTCTCGAATACACCGTCGCAGGAACCGACGTTCGCGAATGGATGACTGCGGGAAGTCGCGACGGCGTACCGACCATTGAACGCCACTTCGACGTGGCCCCCTCCGCCAAGGCACTCTGGCTGATCCCAGGCGCCAAGAAGGGTGATGCGGCGCTGTCGGTCGGCGCCCAACCAGGTTTGTCATTGAAGGTGGAGACGGTGCCGGTTTGGGCCGTTCAGGTCCCGCCTCACCAGGGGCCGATTCAGTTCTGCGTCGCGATGGCGGAGAAGGGTCCGGCTCCGTCGGTGACACCGCGCCCGATTCCGTCGGATCCACCCGCGCGGCGCTGGCCGCAGACGGTCACTACAAGGGTTGCGCGCTCAAAGTCGAATGACGCATACGTCGTGGACGACATCCCGCTGCCAGTGGACAATCCGTGGCGCCGTAATGTGCGTCCCGCCGACGTGCAGTTTCTCCGTGATGGCACTGGAGTCGTGGTCACGATCGATGGTGACGTGTGGTTCGCGCGAGGCATGCACGAACCGGGCGGGACGGTGCGCTGGAACCGATTCGCTTCCGGCCTGCACGAGCCACTGACTCTTGCGATCCGCGACGAACAGGTCTACGTCTTCGACCGGAACGCCATCTGGCGGCTGCGCGACACCAACGGAGACGGTGAAGCGGATCTTCACGAAGTCTTCTCCAACGTGTTCGCGCAAACAGCCGACATGCGCGAGTTCCCCAACACCCTGCGTCTTGCTCCCGGCGGCGAGTTCGTCATTGCCAAGGGCAATCAGCAAGCCACCACCATCGGCAAGCACAACGGCACCATCTTGCGCATTTCGGCAGACGGTCAGCGTTTCACCTTGCTCGGCTACGGCTTCCGTCAGCCAAATCTGGGCGTCAACATTCGTACGGGACTCGTCACGGCCAGCGACCAGCAGGGGCACTACGTTCCAAGCACTCCGCTGCACATCGTCCGCGACGCGCAGTTTTACGGATTTCTCAGCGACAAGCTGCCGCGCGAAGTGTATCCGGCGCCGATTGCCGATCCGCTGACGTGGATTCCGCACACGGCCAACCAGTCGGCGCTGTCGCAGGTCTGGCTGTTCGGCGCCCGCATGGGACCGCTCAACGACTCCCTCGTTCACATCGGTTTCAACAACCCCGAGTTGTTTCGAGTGTTGCTGAACGAACGAACCGACAGGTTACAGGCCGCGGTGGTGAGCCTGACCCGCGCGTTTGACTATCCGCCGCTCAACGGTTCGGTCAATCCGGCAGACGGTCATCTGTACATTGCGGGATTCCAGATTTTCGGGTGGGGCACGACCGCCGATCGGCTTGCTGGAATGGGACGTGTGCGCTACACGGGCGGTCCGTCGACGGTGCCGCGGGAATTGGTGCCGATGGACAAGGGAGTGCTCCTGAGATTCGACGTGCCGCTCGATCCAAAGAAGGCCGTCGATCCGGACAACTACTCGTTGACGAGCTGGCACTACAAGCGGACCTACCAGTACGGCTCCCCACAATTCAAGGCGGATGGTTCCACGGGGATCGACCGGCTGCCGGCAAGTAGCGCTTACGTCTCCAAGGACGGACGAGCACTGTTCATTGGGGTGCCGGGCATGAGGCCAGTGATGCAGATGCGGCTCGCCTGGTCGCTCAGCACCGCCGATGGAAAGCCCTTTCAGGAGAGCGCCTACTTTACGCCGTACGAGCTTGCGACGTTCGTTCCTCGGTCGGAGGGATTTGGCGATATCTCGGTCGATCTGACACCGCGATCGACGACGGTTGCTGCCTCGGTGCCGGTCAGCGTTGAAGAGGGCCGGAGGCTCTATCAACTCTACGGGTGCATGGCGTGTCACTCAATCGACAATGCGGCGATGGCCAAACTCGGGCCGCCGTTCAAGGGTTTATACGGGAGTCAACGAACGTTTGCGGGCGGCGTCGTGCAGATCGTCGCAGACGAGGCATATATCAGAGAATCCATCCTGACGCCTTCCGCCAAGGTTGTGGCCGGCTACGAGCGGGGCGGGGCCGGGATGCCAAGCTTTGCTGGCGTTCTGACGGACACGCAAATCGACTCGTTGGTCCTGTTTATCAAGACTTTGAAGTGACATCGGTTGCGAGTCCGCGCCTGCTCGCCTTGCGCCACGGCGGGCCGGCCGGGCCCGGCCCGACGTGATACTGTGGCCCGACGGTTGCAACTTCAATCAGGGCGACATACAGCCCATCAGCACCAGACTGAGGTTCTGACGATCCAGTCCAGCGGGCGGTCGCGAGGAAACATGAAAGTCTTACAGCACGTCCTTGGAATTGCGACAATTCTTTGTTTAGCCGCGCCCGCCCCGGCGCAAACGACGGCTCCAGCCCCCGCGCAAACGACGGCTACTGCACGTCGGAGCAAGCCGAGGCCCACGCCGATAACCATCCGCGACGTCAGCGGCACGCCACTCGCGGGGGTGCACGTCACGGTTTCAGGTCCCGCGCGCGCTGAGGCTCAGACGAGCGCCGAGGGCGTCGCGACGGTCGTGCTCGCGGACGGTCAGTACCGGTTCCGGTTCGAGCATGAGGGTTTCTACACGCTCGAACGCGATGTCACGATTCGGAACGTGCGCCCGGTTGAAATCGTCGTGGCCCTGAGTCGCGCTCCGTTGCCGAAGGTACCGGAGCCGCCTCCCGCGCCAGAACCGCCGCCAGCGCCCGTGTCAGTTCCCGCCGGGCCGCCGGTCACCGTTTCCATTCCTGCGTTCCTGGACAAGAACTTCATCGGACGCGACCCGCTCAAGGAATCGATCCTCAGTTGCATGCCCGATTCGATGACGCGTGTGCTGCAACTCCGCGAGGCGGTCGCGCGACACACTCACGCGGATCTCGATGAAGTGATCTACGTCGTGGCCGGCGATGGGGCGATTCGGCTCGGCGACAATGCCGTGTCGATAAGTCCCGGATCGATGACCGCTATTCCGCGCGGCACTCCGCACGCAATCGAACGCCGGGGTAGAACGCCGCTTATCGTGCTCTCGATGCTTGCCGGTGCCACCTGCCCGACGGCAATGACGCGCGCCGGCGAAAAGCAGTAGGCGGTCCCCTGGACTAACGACTAGCGACTAACGACTAGCGACTAACGACTAGCGACTGACACGCGTCAGCCGCGACTTATTGTGTCCCGGCCTGCAGCGTGACGTTGACCTCCGTCTTCTGACCGTCACGGAGGATCGTCAGGCGGACGTTGTCTCCCACTTTGCGTTCGTCGAGGCGGCCCAGCAACCGGGCAACGCTGTCCACCGATTCGCCGTCCACGGCGACGATGACGTCGCCGGGAACGATCGCGCCATTGTCCTGCGCGCGCGCGCCCCTCAGGCCGGCTGCTGCGGCTGGGGATCCCGGCGTCACTCTGAGCACGGCGACTCCTTTCACGCCGAGCTTCTGAGTCACCAGCTGGCTCAGGCGGTCATCGACCTGAATGCCGAGCGCCGGCCTCACGTACTTGCCGGCGGCAATCAGCTGCGGCACGACGCGATTGACCGTGTCAACTGGCACCGCGAACCCGACGCCCGCTGACGCGCCTGACGGGCTGAAAATTGCCGTGTTCACACCAATCAGCCGGCCGGCGCTATCGAGCAGCGGTCCGCCGGAGTTTCCAGGATTGATCGCCGCATCGGTTTGAATGAGATGCTCGATCAAGTTGCGGCCGTCCTCGGATGGCAGCGAACGATCGAGCGCCGACACAATCCCCGCCGTCAAGGTCCAATCGAGGCCAAACGGGTTTCCGATCGCCAGCGTGGCCTGCCCGACGCGCAGATCGTGACTGCTGCCGATTGGCAGCGGCGCCGGCGGATTCGATACGTCGACTTTAATCACCGCAAGATCGTGCGCGGGGCTCACGCCCACGAGCGACGCGCCGATATCCCGCCCGTCGCTCAGGCGAACCCTGGCTGCCGAGGCCCCTTCGACGACGTGATTGTTCGTGACGATGTGACCATGATCGTCCCAGATGAAGCCCGAGCCGCTGCCGCGCGGGATGTTGAAGATGTTTCTCGTCCATGCATCGACGACCTGCGCTTGAGTCGTGATGAACACGACCGACCCGCGGGTTTTCTCAAACAGCTCAATCGTCGCTTGTTCAGCCTGTGGCAGTGCGCCCCGCGATGCCACCGGACGTGGAACTGCCTGAGCCGCCGCGTCTCGCTGGATTAGGCGCGGAACGGCCCAGAACAGGGCGACCACCAGCAGCATTGCAGCGAACGTCCACCCGATCACGCGTGACGTGGAAGTACGAGTCATGACCACCTCGAGACTGATGCCAATTGCTTACGGATGCATTACCGACATCAGGAACGTCTCACCGGAAATGTTGACGCTTCGCGACTCGTCGCACGAGCTTATTCGCTTCGCGCAGCCAGAGAACGGAGCTCGCCACCGATGCGCAGAGCAGCCAATCTCCCGGGGCCAACGGTGTGGTGGAGAATGCCAGTTGCAGAAACGGCACATAAATCACGGCGACATGGAGCACCAGGGAAAGGCCGACCGCGCTCCACAGCCACACGTTCGTGAAGAGCCCCTTGAACGCGCTCGTGTCATCCGAACGCGCGTTGAAGACGTTGTACAACTGAAACATCATCAGCGTCGTGAACGCCATCGTCTGCGCGTAGCGCAGGTCTCCGGTTCCCGCGATCAAGCCGCCCGTGAGGGATGCGTCGAGGACGTAGAGCGTGCCAGCGGCCATGATGGCACCAACGACGAAGATCCCGGCCCACATTCGCCGCGTGATCACCGGCTCCCGTTTCGGCCGGGGACGACTGGACATCAACCGCGGATCGACGGGATCGAGTCCGAGCGCCAGTGCTGGCGCACCATCGGTGACGAGGTTGATCCAGAGCAGTTGCGTCGCCAGGAGCGGCAGGACGACGTCGGCTGCATCAGCCGTGGACGATGGATGCAGGCCGATCAGCTTGGCCAGTACCACGCCGAAGAACATCGTCATCACTTCACCGATGTTCGATGAGAGGAGATAGCGCAGGAATTTGCGGATGTTGGAAAAGATCCCTCGGCCTTCCTCGACGGCAGCGACAATCGTCGCGAAGTTGTCATCTGCGAGCACCATGTCCGCAGCCTGCTTGGAGACGTCCGTTCCCGTGATCCCCATCGCGACACCGATGTCGGCGGTTTTGAGCGCCGGCGCATCGTTGACGCCGTCGCCGGTCATGGCTACGACCGCGCCGTCACGCTGCAGCGCCCTGACGATCTTCAGCTTGTGTTCGGGATTGACGCGAGCATAGACGGACACATTGCGGACCGTCTCCACCAGCTTGTCTTCCGGCGTGCGGTCGAGTTCCGTGCCGGTCATCGCTCGGCCGTCTTCGGCGATTCCGAGATCGGCGGCAATCACGGCTGCGGTCTTCGGGTGGTCGCCGGTAATCATGATCGACCGTATGCCAGCTGATTTGGCACGTGCGACGGCTTCGCGCGCTTCGTCTCGCGGTGGATCGATCATGCCGACCAGACCCGCAAACACCAGATCCTGTTCGACCCGTTCGTCCACTTGATCCAGGGCTTCTGGATCGTTCGAGAGCGACCGGAACGCGATCCCAAGCGTTCGCAAGGCCTGCCCGGCGAGGTCCTCGTTCACTTTCAAAATCTCAGTGCGCCGGGCCTCGCTCAGGGGTCGCAGCTCCGCGCCCGTCAGTTCGCGGTTGCACCGAGTGAGCAGCACGTCTGGGGCCCCTTTGGTGAACACGAGTAGTCGGTCGCCCCGCTCTGTATCAGTGTGGACCGTGCTCATCAACTTGCGTTCCGAGGAGAATGGCACCTCGCCGACACGCTGAAATCGCACCTCTAAGGCATCCCTGTCCAGGCCGATCTTCCGCGCGGCGACCAACAAGGCGGCTTCGGTCGGATCCCCCTGAACCGACCACCGGCCGTTGCGTTCCTGCAAGACCGCATTGTTCGCACGGTCGCCCACCGTCAACGTGCGATCCAGCTCGATACGGAGTGGCTCGCTGATGCTGCCTCCGCGATCGAGAACTACCTCTCCCCGAGGCTCGTAACCGGTGCCAGTCAAAGTCACGCGGCCGCTGGCCGTTGCCACGGCTCGTACCGTCATTTCGTTCTTGGTGAGTGTTCCTGTCTTGTCGGAGGCGATCACGTCGGCGGACCCCAACGTCTCCACGGCTCGCAGCTGCCTGACGATCGCTTTTCGCCGGGCCATGCGTTGCACGCCAAGTGAAAGCACCGCGGTGACAACGGCCGGCAACCCTTCAGGCACCGCCGCCACAGCGAGCGCCACCCCGAGAATGAGCACGTCAACAATCGCAGCAAACCCAGTGACGTTCTCGACAAAGATGATCGTCCCAATCATCACCACCGCGATGATGACGACGACGATGCCGAGTGTTTTTCCAACCCGGTCGAGCTGTTTCTGCAGCGGCGTGGTTTCCGCTGTGACGTCCTGCAGCATTCCGGCAATGCGCCCCATCTCCGTCTGCATGCCGGTTGTCACGACGATCGCGCGTCCGCGGCCGTAGGTGGCAGCAGTCCCGCTGAAAATCATGTTGTCGCGATCGCCGATGCCGAGTTCGCCAGTGCGAGCCGCCGTAGCCTTTGAAATCGGAAGGCTCTCGCCGGTGAGCGCCGCTTCGGCGGTCTGCAACGCCGTTGAGTGGATCACTCGTGCGTCGGCCGGGATCGTGTCTCCTTCCTCCACGAGGAGGAGATCACCCGGTACGACTTCCGTCGCATCGATGCTGCAGCGGTGTCCGTTCCTGATCACGTGCGCATGGGCCGCCGCCATTTGCTGGAGTGCAGCAACAGCGGATTCCGCGCGAGCCTCCTGCACGTAGCCCATGACGGCATTGAGCAGCACGACTGCGAAGATGGCGATGGCCTCATAGGGAAGCGCCGAATGCCCTTCAAAGAGCCACAAGGCAGTCGAGATGGCTGTGGCGATGAGCAGGAGGATGACGAGGATGTCGCGGAACTGTGCGAGGAACTTTTTCCACGCGGGCCGCGGCGTTTCCTTGTCGAGTTCGTTCTTTCCGAAGCGTTCGAGCCGCGCGAGGGCCTCGTCCTCACTCAACCCACGATGCGGATCGGTCCTGAGTTCCCGGACGACCTCGTCGACGGCTTGCTGGTAGGCAGGAATGCGAGTCTCGTCCGCCGTGTCAACCATTTGACTAAAATCCGCCGCAGCACGATGGTATCACTCGGGTTTCTGCGCGCGCGGATCATCCACGGGAGTCACAAGGGACGAGCAGGAGCACTAAAATGAATGCACTGGAGGATTTCATGACCAGCCGTTGCTTGACGTTGCTGTGCGTGCTCCTGATCGCGCCGAGCGCGCTCGCGCAGGAGAAGGACGCCCGCACGAAACGGCTCGAATACGAAATACAGCGCGAGTTGCTCATGCTGACGAACTATGGGATCTTCGATCACCTCGCGTTTCAGGTACAACCCGGCGGTACCATTCGACTGCTGGGGCAGGTGATCCGGCCGACGTTGAAGAGTGATGCCGAGCGGAAAGTGAAGGACGTGCGAGGCGTCGAACAGGTCATCAACGACATCGAGGTTTTGCCCGTGTCGCAGGGAGACGACCGTATTCGTCTCGCCATCGCCCGGAACATCTATCGAACCGAATCGCTGGAGCGGTACGGCTTTCAGAGCCAGCCGTCAATCCACATCATCGTCAGGAATGGTCGCGTCACGCTTGAAGGTGTCGTTGACACCGAGGGAGACAAGACCATTGCGGGGATGAAAGCGAGAGAGGTCGGGGGCGTGTTCGAGGTGACGAACAACCTGAGTGTTGCGCGATAGTCGTAGGTCTTCGGTCGTCGGTCTCTGGTCTTTGGTCTTTGGTCTCTGGTCTCTGGTCTTCGAGCCCCGAGCCCCGAGCCCCGGAAACAGGGGGAGCAATGAAAGTCACTCGTCGGGAATTCGTCAGCAGAACCGCAGCCGCCGGCGCGGCGTTCACGATCGTGCCTCGGCACGTGCTGGGGCGTGGGTTTCAGCCGCCAAGCGATCTTGTCAACGTCGCGACCGTCGGCTTCAGCGGCATGGGGGCCTCGAACACCCGAGCCGTCATGAGCCAGAACGTCGTGGCGATCTGTGACGTCGATCTCGATCTCCTCGACGGGCGGCTCGAGCAGTTTGCCCGGGCCGTCAAGGAAGGGCCGCAGCAGCCACGACAACCTCCGCAGCCAAACAGCCAGGGGACGACGCCGGTCTTCCGCGATTTCGGACCGTCAAAAGCGCAACTGGCGGTCAACGAGCGATGGCCCGACCAGGACAGCCGCGCGACGCTCGTGCGTTTCGTCGAGCAGCAGGTGCCGCGCCTGCAGAAGTACCAGGACTATCGCGAGATGCTCGAGAAACAAAAGGACCTCGACGCCATCATCGTCGCGACGCCCGATCACATGCACGCGGTGATTGCCTCGAACGCCATGGACGTGGGCAAACACGTGTACGTCCAGAAGCCGTTGTGCTGGTCGGTACACGAGGCACGGCACCTCGCGCGCAAAGCGAAAGAGAAAAAGGTCTTCGCCCAGATGGGGAATCAGCGGCATTCAGCCGACGAGAACCGGCGCGCTGTCGAGTACATCCAGGGGGGTGCGATTGGCGACGTGCACGAAGTGCACGTCTGGACCAATCGCCCCTTTGGCTTCTGGCCGCAGGGCGTACCTCGCCCGGCGCCCCTCTCCGTGGATCCTTCGACTTTACGCTGGGACGAGCGCGGACTGTCGCAGCGGCTGGCCGCCGCCATGAAGGGGGACTACAAAGTTCCCAGCCGCCTGGCGTGGGATCTGTTTCTCGGCGTCGCTCAGGAGGTCGAGTACCACCCCGTGTATCACCCGTTCAACTGGCGCGGCTGGGTCGATTGGGGACAGGGAGCGCTCGGCGATATGGGAGCGCACCTCATCGACTTTCCCGTGTGGGCGCTCGGCCTCGAATTGCCAACGGTGATCGAAACGGAATCGACGCCGTTCAACAAAGTGTCGTACCCGGATGCCACCACCACGTACTACGAGATGGCGTCGAAGAAGGGGACGGTGAAGCTCACGTGGTACGACGGTGGATTGATGCCGCCCGATCCACCTGAGCTCGAGGGAGCGAAACTCAATCCAGGAGGAGGAATACTCTATGTCGGCAAGAAGGGGAAGCTGCTGCAGGACGGCGGATTCCCGCGACTCTTGCCGGTCTCACGGCACAACTCGTACGGGGCGCCAAAGGAGCGGTTGCCGCGCGTACCGCACGGTGATCACGAGATGAACTGGATCAACTCGATCAAAGGAAAGGATCAGCTCTCCTGCGATTTCGAGTATTCCGCGCACCTTACTGAAATCATGCTGCTCGGAATTGCAGCGCTGCGCGCCAATTCGAAGCTGCACTACGACGCCAAGAACATGAGCGTGACGAACAATCCCGCGGCCAATGAGTTTCTGACCCGCGAGTATCGAAAGGGGTACTCCCTGTAGAGTGCCTCACCCGAACGCGATCGAACCCGAACTCGAGCGTCAGCTGCAGGCCCTGGCCCAGGCCACAGAGCTCTCGATTCTCCTGGATTACGACGGAACGCTGGTTCCGATCGTCGAGACGCCAGATCTCGCGGTGCCGGACGAACCTCTTCTTGCCTTGCTGTCGTCACTTGCCGCACGCCCGCGTACCGCGGTCCACGTGGTGAGCGGCAGACCGCGCTCGGATCTCCAACGATGGTTCGGCGAGTTGCCAGTGTTCCTGTGGGCAGAGCACGGGATCTTCTGCCGACTGCGCGATGGCGTCTGGGAGCCTACCAGAAGTGTGAACGGAGACTGGATGGATGAAATCGCCCCCCTCCTCGAAAGGGTGACGGCGAAAACACCGGGCTCTTTGCTCGAAAGGAAAGAAGCATCGCTCGCGTGGCACTATCGCCTCGCTGATCCCGCGCTGGCCGCGCACCGGGCGCACGATCTGCGAGTGCGGTTGAGGCTGGCACTGAACGGGCAGGCCGTCGAGATTCTCGAAGGCAAGAAGGTGATTGAGGTACGGCCGCGCGGCATTGGGAAGGCGGTCGTCGCGCGGCACATCGATCGAGCAGAGGGCGATCTCCCAGCGATCCTCGCGCTCGGCGACGATCGCACCGACGACGATCTGTTTGTGGCGTTGCCGTCATCGGCGGTGACCGTCGCAGTTGGACGCGGCACGAAGGCGAGATACCGCGTCGCCGACTTCCGCGCGGCGCGAGCCCTGTTGCGAGTCTTACTGTAACTCCCCGCCTTCGCGCTGCGCGCTACGGCGGGCAAGCCGTCCTCCCGTTCTGCGTCAGTTCCTACGTCAGGATTTCGGCGTCAGGTGCGGCCTGGAGTGGCGCGGGCATCGTCTTGGCTTCTCCTGTTCGCACCAGCGCGCGGCGGGTCAGTAAGGGTCCAACGATTTCGAATACGACGACCGCGGCGAGGACGATCCCAGTAACGGTTGCGGCATATGCAGGAAATGCGGCGCGAATCTGAATCGTCAGCCCGACTGCGAGTGACGACGAGGAGATGAGGCAGAAACCAAGCTGTTGCCGGACAATCGGAGACAGCTGTTCCGTGCGCAGCGCAATCCGTGCGCCAATCATTTTTCCCATCGCTCGCGCCAGGACGTAACCAGCCCCGACGGTTCCTAAGTTGAGTACTGAAGACGGCACCAGTTCGGCGCCAGCGAGCACGAAGAATGCTGCGTAGAGTGGAGGGTCGGCCCGGCCCAGTCCGTGCAGCAGACGGTCGCCATACTCGGATGCGTTGGCCACCGTTGCACCGAGCGCCAGTGTGGCAATTAACGGCGAGAGCCCCAGCCAACGTGAGGCGCCGACCGTGATCAACACGACGCCAATCGCCAGAATCAGGGCCTCGCCCGACTCTTTGGCGCGCACGGCCAAAAACTCGGTGACGACTCCGACGAGGACCCCGAGCGCGATCGATCCCACGATGGTCCAACCAAGACCATGGACCACGCGGTATGTGTTCAACATCCAACCGTCATTCGAGGGCTGAAAAAAGGAGAGCCCCGCCGAGACAACCCCGAACGTCACGAGGACGTACATGTTGTTGAGCGCGACGAGTGCCAACAGGCGCTCGGTCATCGGTCCCTTGGCGTCGTATTCGTTCAGCACCATGAGCGTCGTTGCCGGGGCCGTTTCCATGGCGACCACGGCCAGGAGGAGCGCCAGCGGCCACTCCATTCCGAGCATGAGCAGCGTGGCACAGACGAGCACGAACGCGAGCGTGGCCTCCCAGAGCGTCACGCGCACGACACCGCGGCCCACGCGTCGAAAGTTCGACGCTTCGAAGATCGAGCCAATGTTGAAGAGAATCAGCCCCAGGGCGACTTCACTGAGGAAGCCGAGCGTAGTCAGGTTCTCGTGTGAGATCAGGTCCAACGCTGACGGACCGATGGCGACGCCAACGAGAAGATATCCGGTGACCTCAGGAACGCGGACAAGCTGCGCCAGGTGACCGGCCAGAAGGGCCGCCATCAGGATCAGCCCGACAGAGAAAATCTCGTTCATTTCGGTTCGTCGATCACCACGAAGAATCGAACCCCGTCCTGATCCAGATAGAGCGTCTTCGGGAACCGCGCACGCCGCCATTCGCGCAGCGCCGCTTCGCGAGTGGCGACGGATTGTCCGTTCACTTCGAGCAGGGCAGCGTACGGAAAAACCGCTACGGCGTCGATTTCCGCCACCGAAAGCAGGTCACGAGCAGAGACAGACGTTCTCCGTTCGTCGTTCGGCCCAGGGACCGGACGCGACAGGTCGAATGCCGATCCGGCCGTCACATTGAGCAGCAACGTGCGCGTGCCACGCGCGATCTCAACCGTCGTCATCATGCCCGGGCTGAGCGTCACGATGACCTTCTGTGCCGCCTCGGGAGAATCAACACTGGTCGGGCCAATCGCGGTGACGACGTCGCCGTGAACAATACCGGCGATCGCCGCCGGTCCATCAGGGACGACGTCGGCGACGAGCGCGCCCTTTGAGTGGAACACGCGGACCAGCGGCCCGGTCAATGCCTGGAACGCCATCCCGAGCGCCGCATCGATTGCCTTCCCGGATGCGCGGGCCATCAGTCGATCGAGCGCCTCGCGAGCCGGGTACGCAGTGCCACGCGGCGAGCCGGTGGCGATGGCGAAAGCCTGGCCGTCGAGGTTGTAGAGCGCCATACCAGCGAGCGCTGCCCCGTGCGCATCGATTGCATACGAGTCCCGACCCGCGCTTGTCACAAACACCGGAGCCACGATGCTCCGATCGAGCCATTGAGCGGCAGTAGCCGCCAGAGAACCGGCCTCGGCGTGCAGACTATCAATTGGAGCGGGAACGACCGTGCTTGCACCGGTCGTGCGAAGCAGAACGAGGCCGGTGGACGCTTCATGGGCGATGAGCCGTGCTTCCACAGAGGCTCCATCGGACGTAAGGATCCTGAGGGACGCCCGGCCGAGGAGCGCCGACGCGTGCGTCAGTACTGTGCCGTTGCCGTCCACGAACACACCAAACCCGGCAGGTGAGACGACGCTGGCAGCAGGCCGTGGGACGTCCGGCATGCTCCGGGGATAGGAGTGCGACGGCGGGGGGATCGTGACGTTGTGCGCGACGATCTGGCGCGCGATCTCCTGCACGGGACGGAACAGCCGAACGGGTTCCCGTCTCTGCAGCTCCTGCTCGAGCAGCGGGACAGGGCGTTCCTGGGAGGCCGGCACGGCGGTGGGCGCCGCCCGAGGCGCCAACAGTGCGCCTGCCACGAGCACTCCAGTGCATGCCGCTGCCAGCCGGACCTTTAACCGCAGGGATCCCAAAAGCTTGGAGGCATTCGCGCCAGAGACGTCGCTGTTCGCATCGATCATCGTGCCTATCGTACCGTCCTCCCGCATCTTGCGCCGGATGACGGAGGCCGTCGGCGGCTCCCCCGAAAAATCGATTGAATTCCCCCTCTGACCGGATACCGCGTCCGGGCCCGCTGACGTGTACTCGCTGCGGCCACGGTCCATTACGAAAGAGGTGAAGTTCACATGGCAGACTCCTGGACGGAACTCTGGTCCGTCCGTGCCGGTCGGTCGCGGACCTACTGCGGGGTGGCTCGGACTGACGATGGATTTGCGGTTGACGTGTTTCGTGACGACACGTGCATCGCGAGCGAAGAGCACGCGACGCGGGAGATGGCCGTGCGGGCAGCACTGGCAAGGGAAAGGGACTTCCGCATGTCCCGTGCCCGCGACTCGCGCCGGACTTCAGAGAACTGATTCCAACCCGCCTCCGCGCTCCGCCACCGCGAAGGATCCCACCTCAGTCTCGATCCGCCCGCTTCCGCGCAGCGTCAGGCGCGCCAGGGCGCGGTGCCCCGCCATAGCCGGCGGCCAGGCGGCATCGAGCGGCCCGCGAAGGCGGGCGCCTTGCCAGTGTTCCCGTCGCGAACATAAGATTCGTTGGGGTCAAACCAGGGTCTGACCCCGGTTTGACCCGGGTTTGACCCCGACTCGAAAGAGAGCTCATGACCAGCCACGTAGTGTCCTTCATCAGAACGCGTCTCGGCGCGATGATGTTCCTCGAGTACGTCATCTGGGGAGCGTGGTACGTGACGCTGACGACGTACCTCACCAAAACGCTGCAGTTCTCCGGAACGCAGGCCGGCACCGTGTTCGGCACCGCCGCGCTCGCGTCCCTGCTGTCGCCGTTCTTCGTCGGCCTCGTTGCGGATCGGTTCTTCGCGACCGAGCGGGTCATGGCGACGCTGTATCTCGTCGCCGCGGTCTCGATGTATCTGGTCACCAAGGTCAGCTCGTTCGGCGCCGTCTATTCGCTGATGCTGCTGTTCTGCCTCCTGTACTTCCCGACGATCGCGCTGACGAACTCCATCGCGATGAAGCACGTCAAGGACCCGGGCCGGGACTTCCCGCCGATTCGGACGATGGGCACGCTCGGCTGGATTGCGGTCAACAATCTCGTGGGCTTCATGCGCGTCGAGGCCGATACCACGCCGTTCCTCATTGGCGCCGCCGGTTGCGTCGTGATGGCGATCTACAGCCTGTTCGCGCTTCCGCATACGCCGCCGCCTGGAAAAGGCAAGAAAGTCACCGTTTCGTCGGTCCTCGGCCTCGATGCCCTCGTGCTGCTGAAACAGCGCGATTTCGCGGTGTATCTCATCGCTTCTGTGTTGGCGTGCATCCCGCTGACCTTTTACTACTCGTTCACCAATGCCTATCTGAACGACGTCGGCGTCGTGAACGCGGCGGGGAAAATGACCCTGGGCCAGATGTCCGAAGTCGTGATGCTCTTGTTGATGCCCGTGTTCTTCCGCGTCTGGACGGTCCGGACGATCCTCCTGCTCGGGCTGTTCTCCTGGGCGCTCCGGTATGTGCTGCTGGCGTACGGCAATCCACAAGAGGGCATGTGGATGTTCTACCTTGCGATCCTGCTGCACGGGGTGTGCTTCGATTTCTTCTTCGTCACGGGATTCCTCTACGCGAATCAGGTCGCACCACCGGAGCTGCGGAGCACCGCCCAGGGCCTCATCACGCTTGCGACCTACGGCCTCGGGATGCTGATCGGGTCGCTGCTCTCGGGCGGTGTGCTCGACTACTTCTCGACCACCGGGGCCGATGGGAGTGTCGTCCGAAACTGGCAATCCTTCTGGCTGAGCTCGGCCGCGATGTCGTTCATCATTACGCTGATCGTGTTGTTCTTCTTCCGATCGTCCGTGAGGGTCCGGGCGGAACAATCTCAGTCTGGAAAGACCGCCGAAGCCACGGCCTGATATCCCGGAGACGCGGCCCGATGATCGATCACGGCCTGCTCGCGTCGCTCCTCCTGACGTACGCGATTGCGCTCGTTCTGCTGATCGCCCTCGCGCGGCTGCGCGTCCCTTCCATCGTCGCGCTGATGCTGGCGGGAATTGTCGCGGGACCACACGGCGTGCGCGTCGTCAGTGCTGCTGAAGATGTCGACATGCTCGCGGAGCTCGGGATTGTCCTGCTGCTCTTTACCGTGGGTCTCGATTTTTCGATGACGGCCGTGCGTCAAATCTGGCGCACGATTCTGGTGGCCGGCATTCTGCAGATCGTGGGCACGGCGGCGCTGATTGCCTTGCTCGTCGCTGGCGTCGGGAAATTTTCGACCGAGCTCGCCGTGTTCATCGGGTTGTTCGTCGCGCTCTCGAGCACCGCCATCGTGCTGAAAGGGTTGGCCGAGCGCAACGAACTGACCGCGCCGCACGGACGTTTGAGCGTCGGCATTCTGCTGCTGCAGGACCTCGCGATCGTTATCCTCCTGTTGCTGGTGCCGATCCTGTCAGGAAAGATGCCGATTTCCGCGATGCCGCTCGCGCTGTTGCGGGCGCTCGTGGCAATCGGGGCGGTCGCGGGCGCCAGTCGCTTGCTGCTGCCACCCTTCCTTCGTCTTGTCACGTCGAGCGGACGACGAGAGGCCTTTCCGCTTGCGGTGGTTGTTGCAAGCGTTGGGACGGCGTGGCTTGGATCGCTGATTGGCTTGTCGATGGCCGTCGGCGCTTTCCTCGCCGGGCTGATGCTGGCCGAAAGTGAGTTCAGTCACCAGGCGTACGCCGAGGTTCGCCCGGTGCGGGATGTGCTCTCCGGGCTGTTCTTCATTTCGCTCGGCATGCTGGTCGATCTCCGGATGATTCTCGCGCACCTCCCGCTGGTGATGGCTGTTGCCGGCGCGATCATCGGGCTCAAAACTATCGTCGCTGGAAATGCCCTGGCCGTGACGGCTACTCCGATGCGCGTCGCGATTGCCTCCGCGGTCGGGCTGTCGCAGGTCGGAGAATTCTCGTTCATTCTCGGTCGTGCCGGTGTCGAATCAGGGCTTCTTCCGGCGGATTTATGGCAGGTGCTGCTTGGCGCCAGCGTCGCGACCATGGTGGTGACGCCGGCGCTTCTCGGGATCGCGCCGACGCTTGCGGTCCGCCTGACGAACGCAGCAGAGAACCTGCGCGAGAGAGCTGGCGGGAAGCGGGCGGTGGATCGCCCGGCTACCAAGGAATCGCTGTCCGCCGGTGAGACCGGCGGGCACGCGGATCACGTCATCATTCTGGGTTTTGGGGCGGGCGGCCGGCTGATGGCCCGCGCCCTTCACGATCTCGGCATCTCCTATCTGGTGCTCGAGCTGAATGGGGCGACTGTGCGGCACGCCCGCGCCGAAGGGGAGCACATTATCTACGGCGACGCGACGAGCCCTGAGAGCCTCGAGGCCGCATGCGTCGATCGCGCTCTCGCGATCGTGAGCCTCCTCAGCGATCCTGACGCCACGCGACGAATGGTGAAACTCGTCCGGCAGCGCGCCCCGGCCATTCAGATCATCGCTCGGACGCGCTACCGGCTCGAGGCCGAACGTCTGCTGTCCGATGGCGCCAGCGTCGCGGTCGCCGAGGAGCAGGAAGCATCGCTCGAGGTGCTGGCGCAGCTGCTGGCGCGGCTGGACATCCCGGGGAACGTCATCGAGCCGTTGCTCGAGGTGTTCCGACGCGAGTCGGTGTCGATGCGGGCCGTCAAGGCGCCGTTTGCGTCACCTGCCGGGTTGCCTCAGGTCCTTCAGCACCTTCCCGTCTCTACACATCAGGTGGAGGCGAACGATTGGGCGGCGGATCGAACGATGGCGGAGATCAATTTGCGCGCCAGGACGGGAGCCACAGCGCTTGCCATTCAGCGGAACGGGTCGTATGTCACGCCCGTCCCTCCCGACGAGCACGTGCAGCCGTCGGACGTGTTGTATCTGGTCGGGGACGAGAGCGATATCCTGCTCGCACGGCGACTCCTGACCTCGGGCGAGTGAAATATAATCCGTCTGGGGTCAGATCTTGTTTCTTGCACCAGTGTCCTCTTTGGTAACGACAGGACACGCGTGCAAGAAACAAGATCTGACCCCAAAGTGGAGGACGCCAAAATGCTTGCATACCGAGTTCGCGCGGTCATCCTGTTCAGCCTGGCGGTGATGACCGTGACGCTGAGCGCCGACCAAAAGGTCTTCCTCGGACGCTGGACGCTCGTGGGCACGGGCGACCGTCCCGGAGCGTACTGGCTCGACGTCACAGACGATGGGGGGAAACTCTCGGCGAAGTTCCTGAATCGTGGCGGGCATCCGCTGGCCATGGAAAACGTGCGTGTCGAGGGAGACGAGCTGATCTTCACGACGCCGAAGAGCGGTGCGAACCAGACGTTCTCCGAGTTTCGCGGCAAGGTGAGCGGGAGCAAGATCAACGCGACGCTGAAGACCGGCGAACGCTCGCTGAATCTCAGCGGAGGACGTCCGCCAACCTGGCCGCCATCGAATGCGAATGGCCATCACACCTTTGGCACGCCGGTCGTGTTGTTCGAAAGCAAGTCGCTCGATGCCTTTGCCGGACAGCGCCCCGACGCTCCGCTGAACTGGTCGATCGAAGACGGCGTGATGACCAACGGCGAGCACGCCAACAATCTGGTCTCCAAGGAAAAGTTCAAGGACTTCAAGCTGAACGCGGAGTACAAGGTTGGCCCGGGCACCAACAGCGGCATCTACCTGCGCGGCCGCTACGAACTGCAGGTGCTCGACGATTACGGCAAGCCACCGTTCGACCGTGGACACATGGCGATTTACGGCTGGAAAGCGCCGCCTGTGAATTCAAGTAAGCCCGTGGGCGAGTGGCAGACGGTTGAAGCCACCGTCGTCGGCAATCGCGTGACGGTCATTCACAACGGCCAGACGATCCACGACAACGCCGTACTCGAGGCGATCACGGGTGGTGCGCTCGACATTGATGAAGCCGCGCCCGGCCCAATCATGATCCAGGGGGATCACTCGAAGGTGTGGTTCCGCAAAATCGTGGTGACGCCAATTACGCGGGCGGGAACGTAAGCTACAGACAGCCGCCCAACCGCAAAACGCCGGCACGGCGGATTGCCTGCGGCATCCACGAAGAGCACGACGACACGAAGAACACGACGCGGCGGGCCGCACACGGTGAGCTGGGAGCCGGAAGTTCGTCGTGGGGAGTTGATTCATGCAAGTGATCCGCAACCGCCAGCTCTATGACGTCTGCATCGTCGGCTCAGGTGCCGGGGGCGGGATGGCGGCCAAGGTGCTCACGGAAGCTGGTGCGCAGGTCGTCATGCTCGAAGCCGGCCCGTTGTTCGACACGGGCAAGGACGGCTTCATGTTCAAGTGGGCGTACGAGACGCCGCGGCGGGGAGCAGCCATACCCACGCAGCATTTCGGCGAGTTCGACGCCGCGTTTGGCGGCTGGTCGATCGACGGGGAACCGTACACGAATGCGCCAGGCACCACGTTCGACTGGTTCCGTTCACGCATGCTCGGTGGACGGACCAATCACTGGGGCCGGATCTCGCTGCGCTACGGTCCGGACGACTTCAAGCGGAAGAGCCTCGACGGCCTGGGTGATGACTGGCCCATCACCTACGAGGACATGAAGCCCTATTACGACAAAGTCGATCGATTGATCGGTTTGTTCGGCTCGAACGAAGGGCTCCACAACGATCCGGATGGCATCTTCCTCCCGCCACCCAAGCCACGCTGTTATGAGTATCTGATCAAACAGGCGGCAGACCGGCTGAATATCCGGTGCGTACCCAATCGGTTATCCGTGCTGACGCGTCCCCTCAACGGGCGACCAGCCTGTCACTACTGCGGCCAGTGCAATCGCGGTTGCGCCACGCACTCGAATTTCTCGTCCCCCACGGTCCTGATCACACCGGCGATGCTCACCGAGCGTCTGAAGATCATCGATCACGCGATGGCCCGCGAGGTCACGACGGATTCGACCGGCCTGGCCACCGGCGTGTCGTACATCGACAAGAAAACGGGCCGCGAGAACCACGTACGTGCGAAGGTCATCGTCCTCGCCGCGAGCGCGTGCGAATCGGCTCGCATCCTGCTCAATTCGAAGTCATCGCGTTTTCCCCAAGGAATGGGCAATACCACGGGGAACGTCGGCAAGTACCTGACGGACTCCACGGGGCTTGGCGTCCGTGCCCTCATCCCGAAGATGATGGACATGCCGGCCCACAACGAGGACGGCACCGGTGGCGCGCACTTGTTCATGCCGTGGTGGCTGGACAACAAGAAGCTGGATTTCCCGCGCGGCTATCACATCGAGCTCGGCGGCGGCCGACGGATGCCGCTTGCGGGTTTCGGCGGCGGCATCCATGCCTATTCCGGGGTGGACGGTTCCGGCAGACCAGTCAACCCGGGCGGCTACGGTCCGCAGCTCAAGAACGACTATCGCCGCTTCTACGGCGCAACGGTGAGCTTTGCCGGTCGCGGCGAGATGATCCCGAACAAGGACAGTTTCTGCGAACTGGATCCGAATGTGGTGGATCGCTGGGGCATTCCGGTCCTGCGCTTTTCCTTCAAGTGGAGCGATTACGAAATCAATCAGGCGCGCCACATGCAGGAGACGTTCAGAACGATCATCAAGGAGATGGGCGGCTATCCGCTGTCGGAGATGCCGCCGCGTGAACGCGACTACGGCCTGGAGGCAGGTGGCAGGATCATCCACGAAGTCGGCGTCACCAGGATGGGGAAGGATCCGAACACGTCGGTGGTGAACGCCAACTGCCAGGCACACGACGTCAGCAATCTGTTCGTGGCTGATGGAGGGCCGTTCGTCAGCAACCCGGATAAGAACTGCACCTGGACGATCCTCGCCCTCTCGATGAGAACGAGCGAATTCATCGCGCAGCAGGTGAAGCAGAATAATGTCTAGTCGCTAGTCGCCCGGAGACCTCGATGACCCAGCTAAACCGTCGAACGATGCTCAAAGTCCTCGGCGCCGCCCCCGCCGCGGCTGGCTTTGCCTGGACGGAAGCCGAAGCGCAGCAAGCGCATCATCAGGTGCAGGCGGCGCGTCAAACGCGGCAGGCCGCCGCGAAGCCGTCGGCATTCAAACCAAAGTTCTTCACGGCGCCCGAATATGCGACGGTGAGCGTGCTGGTCGATCTCATCATTCCCAAGGACGAGCGCTCCGGAAGCGCAACCGATGCCGGCGTTCCCGAGTTCATGGATTTCATGATGATCGATCAGCCGGCACGTCAGACCGCCATGCGTGGCGGCCTCGCCTGGATCGATCGTGAGTGCCTGCGACGCTACGACAAGACGTTTCTCGCATCCAGCGCGACGGAACGTGCGGCGGTGCTCGACGACATCTCCTGGCCGCAGAAGGCGCGTCCGGAGATGTCGCATGGCGTCGCCTTCTTCACCAGTTTCCGGGATCTGACCGCCAGCGGCTTCTGGACGACCAAAATGGGGATGGACGATCTCCAGTACATGGGCAACGTGTTCGTGCCGGAGTGGAAAGGGTGTCCTGACGCGGCGATGAAAAAGCTCGGCGTCACGGCCGAATGATTCTGCTGTCCCCGGCCGTCAGGACGTTTCTCGCCTCGTTTCTCGTCCTCTTCCTCGAAATCGCACTAATCCGCTGGATGCCTGCTTACATCAGGCTCCTGGCGTACTTTTCCAATTTCATTCTCCTCGCGAGTTTCCTCGGTATCGGTGTCGGCTGTCTCCTGGCCGCTCGGAAGGCACGCCCCAGCGGGCGCACCGGGGTACCGCTCTTTCCCTTCTTTCCAGTCCTGATGGCTGCGGTCATCGCCGCGGTGCATTTCTTCCGACTCGAGATTTCGATTCCGAGTTCCGGCAGCATCTATTTCTCGAGCGGTACCGCCGAACCCGTGGTCGTCGTCGAATCGACGATGTTGTTGCCGGTGTTGTTTGTCACCGTGGCCGCGCTTTTTGTGACGCTCGCGCAGCGGATGGGCCGGGAGATGGCGTCGCTCCCGCCGCTCGGCGGCTATACCATCAACATCGTGGGCAGTCTGGCAGGGGTAGTGGCCTTTGCCCTGATTTCCTGGTTCGAGTTGTCGCCCACAGTCTGGTTCGCCGTCGGATTCGGTGCAGCGCTTCCGCTGGTCGTCGCTGCGGAGCCTGGTCGCTCGTCGCCCCGTTTACCGCTCGTCGTACTGAACATCGCGCTCCTCGCCTCGTCGCTCGTGCTCGTGCACGCCATGGCGCGGGACGCCTTCTGGTCCCCCTATTACAAGATCACTGTTGGTCAGGACGGCGAGGACACCGTCGTCGAAGTCAACAACATCTTTCATCAGTCGATGGCCCCGGTCGAGCACAAGGAGTACTTCTACCAGTGGCCCTACATGGTGTTCGGCGACTCGTTTGCGAACGTCCTCATTCTTGGGGCGGGCTCGGGCACTGACGTGGCGGCGGCACTTCGGCACGGTGCCAAACATGTGGATGCCGTGGAAATCGACCCCACCATCATTCGGCTCGGTCGCGAGCACCATCCGGATCGCCCGTATCAGGATCCGCGGGTCACTGTTGTCAACGACGATGCGCGGCACTTTCTGCGGACGACGAACAAGCGGTACGACCTCGTGGTGTTTGCTTTGATCGATTCGCTCACGATGCAGTCGAGTTTTTCCGGCGTTCGGCTCGAGAGCTACATGTTTACCGAAGAATCGTTCCGTGCGGTTCGGGATCGACTGACGCCAGACGGCGTTCTGGTCGTCTACAACTATTTTCGGGAGCGATGGCTGGTCGATCGACTGGCAAATACGGCGGCGGTGGCGTTCGGTGCCGAGCCACGAGTACACGTCCACGAGGCGCGCGCGTACCTTGGTGTGCTGATGGCGGGCCCACGTCTGGCCACACTCAAGCAGGAGCCCGTCGTCCCGGACCAGGTAACCGCGTTTGGCCAGTCGCATGCGCCAAGCCCTGCGAGGATCCACCAGCGCGATCCAGCGATCGAGCCAGCGACGGACGACTGGCCGTTCCTGTACATGCGCAATCGGCATCTTCCTCGGCACTACGGATTCGCGCTCGCGTTGGTGCTTGTCGTCTCGACGATCGCGGTGCTTGCTGCGTTACGAGGTCAGCAGGGGGCATGGTCGTGGCAGTTTTTCCTCCTCGGCGCCGGTTTCATGCTCCTCGAGACGAAATCGATCATTCAGTTTGCGCTGCTGTGGGGATCCACGTGGGTTGTCGCGTCGCTCGCGATAGCGGCGGTACTGACCATGGCGCTCGTGGCCAATTACATTGTGTCTCGCGTGGAGATCCGCCGCCCGTGGGTGGTCGGCGGAGTGCTGCTGGCTCTCCTCGCGTTGAATTACCTGATACCTGTAGGTCGCATCGGTTTCGAGAGCCGGGTCGTCGAATCGGTCTTCTATGCGGCGCTGATGTTCAGCCCCATCGTTTGCGCGGGGTTGCTCTTTGGCTCCGCCATCAAGTACTCGACGTCACTGCCGCGCGATTACGGCACCAATCTGCTGGGCGCCATGGTCGGGGGCGTGGGCGAGTATCTCTCGCTGCTCACCGGGTATAACGCGCTGCTCCTGCTCATCGCCCTCTGTTACGTCGGTGCGGTCGCCGCGCGAAAAAGGGGACAGTCCCCTTTTCCCCAAACTGGGAAAAGGGGACAGTCCCCATTTTCCGAAACCGGACAGTCCGCGGAAAGGGGGACTGTCCCCTTTTCGCAGTAAAATCGCAGGGCCTCGAAGAGAGTTAACATCGGGGCGCCGGCAGGTCCGGCCCCAGGAAGGACACCGTTATGAGCGACGTCAGCAGACGGAAATTCGTGCAGACTGCCGCGGGCGCCGGAGCGGCTCTCACCATTGTTCCCCGACACGTCCTCGGCCGCGGATTCCAGGCGCCGAGCGACACGGTGAACCTCGCGACCGTTGGCATCGGCGGCATGGGGGGCAGCAATACCCGCGCCCTGATGAGCCAGAACTTCGTCGCGATCTGCGACGTCGACTTCGAGCTGCTGGACGAGCGCCTCGAAGGAGTCAAAAAGGCAGCCGAGAATCCGCCGCCGCAGCGGACGCAGGCAATGACGCGCGGCGGTCGGGCCCCGCGGGTCTTGTCGAAGGCACAGCAGGACACGAACGCTCGCCGTCCGCGTCAAGACGAGGCCGCGAATCTCCGGAAGTTCGTCGATAGCATTCCGAAAATCCAGAAATACAAGGATTACCGCGAGATGCTCGACAAGCAGAAGGATCTCGACGCGATCGTCGTCGCGACGCCGGATCACATGCACGCGGCGATTGCCTCAGCGGCGATGAGTGTCGGCAAACACGTGTACGTCCAAAAGCCCCTCTGCTGGTCCGTTCAGGAGGCTCGTCACCTCGCGAAGAAGGCCAAGGAAAACCCCAAGCTCGTCACACAGATGGGCAACCAGGGACATTCGCGCGATGAGGCGCGGACCGGATACGAGTACCTGACGGGTGGCGCCATCGGCGACATCCGCGAGATTCACGTGTGGACCAACCGGCCCTACGGCTACTGGCCGCAGGGGATTCCACGCCCCGCACCGATGCCCGAAGTGTCACCGACCGCACAGCAGTGGCGGGGCCGAGTGCTCGAGGCGAAGATCGCCGCGGCGATGTACGGCGACTTCAAGGTGCCGGAGCAACTCAATTGGGACCTGTTCCTCGGCGCCGCGCCGGTCGTTCCCTATCACCCGATCTATCACCCGTTCAACTGGCGCGGCTGGGTGGACTGGGGACAGGGCGCACTCGGCGACATGGGCGCGCACCTCATCGATCACCCGTTCTGGGCGCTCAAGCTGGGAATGCCGACGATCATCGAAACACGATCGACGCCGTTCAACGGCGCGACCTTCCCGACCGCAACGACGACGTACTACGAGTTCCCGAAGCGTGGGAACCTCCCGGCGGTGAAGCTGACGTGGTACGACGGCGGACTGACGCCGCCGAAGCCCGAGGAAATCGGCGACGAGCAGTTGAACGGCGAGGGCGGGATCCTCTACATCGGCAGCAAGGGCAAAATGCTGCAGGAGACCTACGGGCTCAATCCGCGGCTGTTGCCAAAGTCATTGCACGAGTCGTACGGCACGCCGAAGACGGTGCTGAAGCGTGTTGCCCACGAAGAGCACGAGATGAACTGGATCGAGGCGATTCAGGGGAAAGCGGAAATCTCCTGCCCGTTCGAATACGCCACCCAGCTCACCGAGGTCATGCTCCTCGGCATCGTCGCGCTCCGTGCGGGCTCGAAGATTCACTACGACGCGGCCAACATGCGGGTCACCAACACCGTGCGCCTCGGCGGCGAGCGCGTGATCGATCCGAATGACTTCTTGAAGAGGGACAATCGTACGGGCTTTGAATTGCGCTGACCGTCTACTTCCAATTCCCGACTTCCAACTCCCGAACTGCTGGGAGTTGGAGGTTGGCAGTTGATCTAATCCCATAACCACGCCGCACCCCGCACCCCACTCGAATCCCCATGCACGGCCCGGACGAGGCGCGTCGCCACTGCATCCGAGAAAATGTAAGCGCCCCACTGTGCCGGCACGTTTGTCAGCAAGCGGTCCAGGTTCGACATCCCGCCACCGAGCACGATGACATCTGGATCGAGGATGTTGATCACGCCCGACAGCGCACGCGCCAACCGGTCCTCATACCGCGCGAGACACACCTCGGCGAGTGTGTCTCCCGAGGCCGCGCGCGCCACAATCTCGACAGTCGTCACGGAATCGCCGCCGTGCTCTCGGTAATCACGCGAGAGCCCAGGGCCTGACAGATACAGCTCGATACAACCGGTGCGGCCGCAGTAGCAGCGTGGGCCCGGCCATTCAGGTCCCCGAGGCGCAGGCATCGGATTGTGTCCCCATTCGCCGGCGATGGCATTCGGTCCAACCAGCACGCGGCCGTTCGCGATAATGCCACCGCCCGTTCCAGTGCCGAGGATGACGCCGAACACGACTGACGCGCCGGCGGCGGCGCCGTCGGTCGCCTCGGAGAGGGCAAAACAGTTGGCGTCGTTCGCGAATTTGACGGGCCGGCCAAGTAGTCGTGGCAGGTCGTCGCCAAGCGGACGGCCGTTCAGCCAGGTGGAATTCGAATTCTTGATGAGTCCGGTTGCCGGCGAAATCGCCCCCGGGGTTCCAATGCCAATGCTGCCGCTGCGTCCGGTACGGCTCTCAATCTCGGCGATCAGCCGGGCAATGGCGGCAAGAGTCTGCTCGTAGCTGTCGCGCGGCGCCGGGATCCGGTGGCGCAGCAAAGTCTCCCCGTTGTCGCCGAGCGCGATACCTTCGATCTTCGTGCCGCCGAGGTCTATGCCTATTCGCATGTTCGAGGAGGACGGCAAGCGTGGTAAGGAAACGTACTCTCCGGATATCGTCGCTGTTCGCCGGAAGGGACGATCGGCTGCCGGAAAACCGCCAATTTGGCCGCAATTACCATGAATTGGCTATAGTCGGGCTGGCACTTCAATTGCTGCTTTTGATGACGCCTGTCGACGGAGGTTCCTGGTGTTTCGGAAAACTCTCAGCACCTTCCTGTTCCTGATATTGATAGCCGGTCTTCTGCCGCAGCCGGCTGAAGCCCAGCGGCGAGCCGTCAGACGCGTGGCCCCCCGTTCGGTGGTCGTGGTCGCGCGCCCGTATTATCCCGTGTACTACTCGCCGTTTTACTCCGGGTGGTACGGCCGGTACGGCGGGTGGTATCCGGGCTGGTACGGCTGGTATCCGTACGGCTGGTACGGCCAGTACTATCCCCCGTACCGCTACCGCTACGATACGTCCGGCGCTGCACGCATCGACGTCAAGCCACGTGAAGCGGAAGTGTACGTTGACGGCTACCTGGTCGGAACAGTCGATGATTTCGACGGCTGGCTGCAGCGCTTGCACATGCCCTACGGCGAGCACGAAATCGCTGTCTACCTGCCCGGCCACCGGACGCTTCACGAAAAGGTCCTGTTCCGCCCTGGCGTGACGCTGAAGATCAGCGGCGCGCTCGAACCGCTGCCGGCCGGGACTCCGGACGAACCGCGCCCGACACCTGTTCCCGGGGCGGCGGCCCCGACGCGGCGCGGAGAATATCCGCCAGACAGCCGTCGCGACTATCCACCGTACGAGCGTGGGCGGGACCGTCGAGACCCGCGCGAAGGACAGCCCTCGGCCGAGAACTTCGGCTCACTTGCTGTTCGCGTACAGCCTGCTGATGCCGACGTCTTGATTGACGGCGAACGATGGGAGGCGCCAACGACCGGCGAGCGACTCGTCGTTCAACTCGCCGAAGGGGAGCACCGCATCGAAATCCGGCGCAATGGGTACACCACGTACTCCACCACGGTGCGCGTTCGGCGCGGCGATACAACGCCGCTGAACGTGAGCCTGACGCGACAGGAGTAAGGAAAGGACGAGACGACAAGAAGCAGCAGCGCTTCAGGGCCGTACGAGGAACACGAGGCGCGGGAACGCAAACCGTCCGGCCACGCCGTCAATGACGTTCAACTGGCAGGTATACAGCCCTGGCCTGAAGCGCTCGCCTGGGACCTCGAGGCGAAACACTGCAGCCTTCCGCTCTGGTGAATCGAGCGTCGTCCGCTCCACTACAGGAGTTTCGAGCACTTTGATTTTGCCGCGGTAGAACGCGAGGCTGGCGCGAACGTCGGCCGTGGCGCCTTCTGTGGTTGGCTCGTAGACCTCGAAGTAGAAGAACAGCTTCTGATCGCGCGAGACCACGTGTGTGAGGTTCGGGAGGAGTTGAACGCCATCTCGAATGAGGGGGTTGTCGGAGCGCGATCGAGTCGCAGGCTCGAGCTGCGTGCTCAGGACCACGGAACTGAGCTTGAGGGATGACTGTTTCAATTCGGGCACGAGAATCGGTGCCTCGAACGATCCGGTCAGCCCGCTCTCGTTCTCCCGTACGACTACCTTGACGGCGAAGCGCCCAGGCGGCAGCGTGACGCCGGACTGATAGAGGATCTGCTTTCCGGCAAGAGTGGAGCCGCTGCCCGCCGGTATATCCAGTGTCTGCCGCATGCGGCCGACGGGCCGGCCCTGTTCGTCGCGCACCAGGCCGAGCACGTCGAGAGCGACCTTGTCGCGCTTTGGCGCGACGGGGACTGAAGAACCAGGCACGCCAACCGAAAGTGGCACGTAGTACCGATCCGGCGCAAGCCGAAACCACCCGGTAGTGACCAGAACCGGCAGGTCCGTTGCCGAGACTTCCGCAAAAAGCTGTTCTTGAAGCTGTGTCTCGCGGTCACCACGCGCCGTGTGTGCGAAATCGCGAGCCGCGTAGTAACCGGGCCTCGATTCGACGCGAACACCTTCGCGCTTGACGCGCACCTGCACGCGCCGGAAGCGGCCGTCTTTGATCGTGTTGGTGCTGCTGTAGCCAATCAGATAGTACGCAGACATGTCACGCTGGACGCGCGCGAACGCTTCTCCGAAATCGTTGGTATCGGTGAATGCGCGTCCCCCAGTATTGCCGGCGAGCGACGTTAACGTGTCCACGGATGCATCGAGCCGCTCGAATTGCTGTGCCACGCCTCGGCCCGAAAACATCGACTGGCCGCGGCCGCTTGCCTGCCGCGCGTCACCGCCTGGGACGACAGCCTGCAGTCCGCGGGTGTCGATGGAATAAATGGCGACATTGGCCCGAACAGCCGCATTCACGGCCGCGCGTAACTCGACTTGATTGTCCTGGCCGCTTCGCTGCATGCCCGCGCTGAAGTAGATGATGGCCTTTTTCTGCTCGATCGGCGCGAGGGTTTCGGCCAGCGCCTTCAAGGCGCGCAGCCGGACGTCGTTGTTGAACATGTCGAGTTCGGTGGACTCGCTGGCCGTGGCATCTTCCGCCGCGGCCGCTTCCTCGTCGGTTGCCGTTGTTGCCGCCGCGGGAGCCTCAGTCGCGGTGCCGTCGGTGTACGCCAGCATGCCAAGCGTCGTGGCCAGCTTCTCGCGTTCGCCGGTGAAGTCCTGCAGCACGTCCAGCATCGACCCAATCGTTGCCACGGCAATCAGGTCGGCGCTCGTCATGCGCTCGTCGACGTATTTTTTTGCGGAATCGACGGCTCGCTGCACGTCCTCCGGCTGCATCGAGCTGACGTCGAACAACAGAACGATCAGCCGCCTGCCAGCTAGCGCCTCGGATGTCATGGGAGCCGGAACGTTGGCTGGCGCGGATGGCGCCGCGCGACGCGCTTCTTCGAGGGCTTTGGTTTTCGCGTTCGCCAGCAGGTCGGCCGACGCAATCGGCAGCGCCCGTTCGCTGATTTCCTGGAAGCTGAAGGTCGATACCTCCTGCGGCTGGCCATCTTCGCGGATTTCGAAGTCCTTGGCGGTGAGGTCGCGGACGATGTTGCCCGCGCGGTCGCGGACGATGACGTCGATGGAGACGAGGTCGCGGCCGGTGCGGAAGACGGTGCGAGGCTGTTGCTGGCCAGCTATGCCGGTGGTCAGTAGCAGCAGTGTGGCGGCGACCAACTGAGACGTTGTAACGGATAGGCCTTTTGCCCTCACGACGACACGACGGCACGACGACACGAAGCTATTCATTAAACGGCAAAACCCGACCGGCGTGCAGCTGGCCACGTCGAATCCAGCAATGAGCGAACCATAAAAGCGTCGTGTTCGTCGTGTCGTCGTGTCGTCGTGGGCCTTGCCGCAGGCCCGATCGTCCCTGCGTGCGGCGTCCGGATATATCATCAGAAACGAAATCTCACATTGATCCGCATCGATCTCATCGGCCGCACTGACAGGACCTGCCCGAACGTCGGCGAGTTCACCACCGTGTCGATTGCCGCGTAGTTCACCAGGTTGAGCAGATTGTTGGCATCCAGCTGAAGGCTCATGACCCGGGTGTTCCCGAAACGCACGTCGCGAGCAAACTGCGCGTTGAGCAAGCGGCTTCCGGGTCCGATGATCAGATTGCGGCCGCCGGAGCCAAATGTCCCTGCTGCGGGCACCGAAAACGCCGCGGTGTTGAAGAACAGGTCGATGCTTGGATCGCGGAGTCCGATTTCAGCGCCGTTGTAGTCAGCGCGCAGCGTCCCGTTCGTCCCGCGCGCGACATCGGCCGCCGCGCCACGGACCCGCGGCGTATACGGCGTCCCCGACTGCCACACAAACGTCGTCGTGGCGCGCCAGTTTTCGAGGAGCGCCGCCCAGAAGCCCCCGCGATTGAGCCAGCGGCGATTGGGCCCGAATGGCAATTCAATCATGGCGTCGCTCGAAAGCTGGTGCCGGCGATCGAAGCTCGAGAGCGCCCATTCGGCCTGGAGATTCTGATCGTCCTGGGCCACGTTGGTGCCGCCACCGCCAATCGATGACGCGTTGTCGCGCGATCGGCCCAGCGTATACGTGGTGCCGAAGCCCACACCGTGAACGGGCCGGCGGCGCCCGCGGAAGGTGACGGCGTTCAGGCGGGACGACCCCTCCGATGTCTGCCAAAGAAACGGCTGCACGCCTTCGATCCTCAGCCCGGTCGGACCACGGTTCGGCGCGCGCACGATGTCGAGGCTCGAGCCACGAGTATGGAGGTAGCTCAGACCAACGTTCCAGACCTGGTGAATTTCCCTCGAGAGGTCGAGGTTCCAGGTCTGCACGACCCCAAGCGCATAGTTGCGATCGACCCCGTAGTTGTTCGTGGTTTGCGACGGCGACGCCGTCGCGAGCGGATCGCTGAGATCGAGCGGAACGGAGGCATTGCCGATCGCCGTGTTCGTCACGGCAAACGGCGGCTGCGCGACCATCTGCTGCGCAATGGTCGGGTACGAGCCGGAATTGAAGCTGACGCCATAGCCGCCGCGCAGCGTCGTACCGGGCCGGACGCGCCACGCCAGGCCGATCCGTGGTGCGATATTGTTGGTGTCGGTTCGAATCAGGGAGGAGGGGAAAGGCCCGCTGAACGGCCCGGTCGAACCCGCGAGCACAGGCGCCGCGCCGGTGAAGTCCGGTGTGACATCGAGGTTGACCATCTGTCCCGATGCCTCGACGAACGGACGCAGCAGCTCGTAGCGGACGCCGAGGTTGAACGTGAGCGCCGAACTGTGGCGCCACTCGTCCTGCGCGAACAGGCTGTACGAACGGCCGCGAAGGCGAACCCTCCCGGGTCCGTATTGGACTGATGCCTGCTGTGGCAGTCCCAGCAGGAAATCCGCGAAGTCCGCCCCGCCGTTGCGTGTGGCGGCCGGGCCACCAGTGTAGAGACCAGTGAACACGAACGCCCCCCGGGCGTTGGCATCGGTCTGGTTCTCTGACGTATCCCAGCGCACGTCGCCGCCCGCGCGCAGCGTGTGCCGCTGCAACGGACGCGTCCACGCATACGACAACGAGACACGCCGATCACGCCGCGCGGACGGCGTCAGATCGTTCAGCCCGGTGAATCCTGCGAATGACAGCGCCGGCACACCCCAGTCAAACGGATCGGTAGCCACTCCGCGAATGCCGGCGGCAGCCGCCACGTTCTCGACGTGTGCGTAGCGATTGATCGTGGACGAAGTGGTTCGAGAGAAGTTGAGGTTGATGTTGTGCAGCATCCGACGGTGCGCAACATTCAGGCCTAACGGGAGCGCGAAGCTCGACCCGCGGTTGTTGCCGCCAAGGGTAGGGAAGACGTTTACGCGTGCGTTCGTGTTGCGCCGATACTGCACTTGCGCGTTCATGACGACCGAGGTGCCCTGTTGGCCACGGCCGCCTCGGCCCGCTCGACCAAGTGCCGCGCCGCCGCCACCTCGGCCTCCGCCTCCACGTCCGCCGCGACCCGCGCCGGGCGTGAAGTTGTGTGTGATGCGAGCGCTCACGTTGTCGCCGACTGAATCGATGGTCGTCACGTGATGAAAATTCCGACTGTCGCCCGGAAGATTGGCCGCGGGAATGTATGGGAGCAGGGCGAGCGCTGAGGGGCTCATCAACGAGATCGGAATTCGATTGCGGTCGAGAAGGCCACCCGTTGCTGGATCGACGAGCACGTTTGCGACATCGGAAAAATCACCCGCGCGCATCGCGTCGGTCGGTACGGTGGCGTACTGGTCGAAGAGATCGTCGCCGCGATTGCTGTTGAACGTGACGGTGAAGTTCGTTCGACGCGTCCCGTCGTAAACGTGAGGGATCTTGACGGGACCGCCGAGCGTGCCACCCGCGGTGTGGCGCAGATAGGTACGGTCCGAGACCTGCGCGTCGGGTCTGAGACGATACGGTGCACTGTCGAGCGGGGATCCACCAAACGTGTAATTCACCGTAGCGGTGTAGGCGTTCTGCCGTCCACCGCGGCCACCCACCACGAAACTGCCACGGCCTTCGATTGGGCCGCCGCGGCCGCCGGGGCCTCCTCGACCGCCGTCTCCTCGACCACCGAATCCACCCGGTCCGCCTCTTCCCTGGAGCGCGGCGGCTCTGTCGGGAGGTCCGAACCCCTCGGCAAATTCGCCCGTGAGCGGGTTGAATTCGCCGCGGCCGATTGCCTCGAACCGATCGTTCAGCATGCCGCGATCGAGGCTCGCCATGTTTCCGTTCACCGCCACTGCCTGAGTCGCGCCGTCCGTGTTGAACCCGGGCGGAAGTAGCAGGCGCGCGGCGTCCTCTTCACTCTGCGCGGACGGCTCCGGTGTGGCGATAGCGGCGGTCTGTTCCTGAACGGTGAGCGTCTCGAACCGGCGCGCACCTGCGGCTTGTGGCGCCTGGGCGGCGGAAGCTTGGGGACGCCGGGCGCGGGGAGCCAGCGTGAGCTGAAAATCCAGTGCGCCCGCGCACGCCTCCGCAGTGATCGTCAGCGACTGTTCGACGCGCTGAAATCCAGTCAGCTCAGCAGCAATCTGATATGTGCCCGGCACGACGCCAAGCTGGTAGGTACCAGCGACGTCGCTGGATGTCGCGTATTTGGGCGATCCATCGACGCTGGCCGTTATAGATACGCCCGGCAACGGCGTCGATCCGCTCGCGGCCTTCCCGGCAATCCGGCATGTACCCGCCTGCCGCGCGTCGAGTGGACCCATGACCGAGCCCACGACTGTCAGGCACGCCGCGACGAGCGACACGCGGTTCCACATAACCATTGAGGATACGCTCGAAGGCTGCGAGCCGTTTCTTGAGACCGACTGCCTTACTTTTGTCACCATTGACAGGAGTAAGCAGGTCAGCTCCGGTGAACCAACGCGGCGCCGAGCCGCAGTTTCACATCGGCGGGTATGGCAATCGTCTTCAGTCGTCCGTTGCCTTCGCTCCTGGCGCACACGCTGGTCATCGCTCCGACTGCGACGATCGCGGTGTCGCGGAGAATTTCAAATCCGTACTCAATACGGGTCCGCCCGAATCCCGCCCGCACCTCGACCTCTATTTCATCCTCGAAGTGCAGCGGCCGCTTGTATTCCGCATACGCCGTCACCCGGGGCCAGTGGAGATCATTTCCGACGATGCTCAAGCCGGCCGCTCGCCAGAGAGCGTGCTCCGCTTCTTCCATGTAGCGGAGATACCAGCTGAAATGAACGATACCGGCCAGATCGGTTTCAGCGAACTGCACCTGGCGGCGATAGCGGAACGAGCCAGGCGCGAGCGCGAGCGCCCGAGGACCTTCGGCGTCCTTCACGGCCTCACGCCATCCGGCAACACGAGCGTATTGACCTTGTGGGTGGCTGCGGTTGCTGCGGTGCCGGCATGCCACGGCGGGATTGGCTGTTTGCCGGGCGGATTCAGCGACTCCATCGGTGTCCACACCTTATCCACGCGATCCGTGAAGAGATCACCGATCAGGAGGTCAGTGATCGTGCCGCGCAAGCTGGGGTACTGGCGAACGAAGTTGCCGAAGCTGAAGCCAGTGTAGTACTCGCACACGAGCCGGCGCATCCGATCCACACCTTGGTTGAAGTCGTGGCCCCAGCCCCCGAGTTGCGCCTTCGTCGTATCTCCATTTTTCAGGCCCTCGGCAATGGCATCCGCGGCCAGCTCGCCGGACTTCAGGGCGAGCAGAACGCCCGAGGAGTAGAGCGGGTCGAGAAACTGGAACGCGTCGCCCACCAGCACCCAGCCGTCGCCTGCGACCTCGGTCGATCGATACGAATAGTCACGCGTCGCAAAATAGCCGGTTGCCCGGCGCGCGTTGCCGATGCGTTTCTTCACCGCCGGGCACTGCTCGACCTCTTCGTTGTAGGTGGCTTCGTGACCCGCGCGTCCCTTGAACAGATGATCGAAAGGGGCCACGACCCCAACGCTCACGATATCGTCGTGCAGCGGGATGTACCAGAACCAGCCCTGTCGATCGGCGGTCTGCAGGACCATCGTCGCCCCTTCGTCGCGGCCGGTGTCGCGATAGGCGCCCTGCCAGTAGGTCCAGATCGCGCCTTTGTTCAACACGGGATCCCAGACACGAAGCCCGCGGCGGTTCTGGACGAGTGCCGCCTGTCCGCTGGCGTCCACCACAACTTTCGCGCGCACCTCACGACGACTGCCGCCGGCTGGTTGAATAGTGACGCCTACCGCGCGTTCTTCTTCGTGCAGGATCTCGACGACGTGGACGCCTTCAAAAGTATTCACGCCGTGCTCACGCGCGTTGTCCAGCATCAGCTGATCGAATTCGCTGCGCACCACCTGCCACGTCTGAGAACACTCGTGCGGCTTGTTGTCCCAGAAGTAGAACGGCGCAGACAGCTTGCCGCTCGCGTTCACGAACTGAACGCTGTACTTCTTGACGAAGTGGCTGCGCTGCATCTTCGGCAGCATGTCGAGCCGTTTGAGCACCCAGTAGGTCTCGGGGATCAGCGATTCGCCGATGTGGAAACGAGGAAATCGTTCCCGCTCGAACAGGCCGACGCGGCAGCCGTGTTGCGCAAGTACTGTGGATACCGTGGCCCCAGCGGGTCCACCGCCGATCACGACAACATCGTACTCGGGTGAAATGTCTGAATCAGGACGTTGAGAATCCATCACGTGTATCGAATGCCCGTGTGTTCGGGGAGAAAGAAGCGCGGCAGGAGCACGTCCACTCGCAGCAGACCATCACGCGTCAACGCGATTCGTTCAGGTGTCGCGAGCGCGAGCCATCCGTCAGCGTCCAGGGAAGCCAACGCCGGAGCGAAACGTTGGAGCACGTCGACACCGTACTTCTCGCGAAAGTGCGCAGGACGGACCCACCCGCGTTTGAGCTGCAGCACGAACTCGCGGATCATCCGCTCTTCAGGCGACGGCCGATAGCCACGGCCGAGCGGCAATTCATTGCGCGCGATCTGTGCCGAGTAGGTCTCCCAGGTGTCGAGGTTCTGCAGATGCACGCCGTTGATATGTCCAAAGGACGCGACGCCGAGGCCAACGAGATCCGCCCCTTCCCAGAGGTAATCGCGATAGACGAAGCGCGTACGAGCAGGATCCTTCACGGCGGTGTAGGCGCTGCCAATGTGATAGCCGGCGCGTTCGAGCGCTGCGAATGCCTCACCCACCCAACGACGTTTGGTGGACCATGGCGCCACCGTTTCGCTGAACTGCCCGGTCCCCTTGAGCAGGTTTGCGCTGATGGTTGTGTTGTACGGCAACTCCATCTGGTAGATGGTGATGCTGTCTGGCTGGAGTTCGAGCGTCTTGCGGACGCAGTCAGCCCAGTTCTCATCGGTCTCGCCCATCATGCCGGCGATGAGATCGATATTGATCTGCGGGAATCGGAGTTTGCGCGCCGTGCGATAGACACGATGAATCTCCGGCGAACGGTGCGCCCGGCCGTTCAGCTCGAGGATCCGGTCGTCGAAGTTCTCAACCCCCAGACTCAGTCGCGAGACTCCCATCTCACGAATCGCTGACAGCTTGGCTTCCGACAGCGTGCCCGGTTCACATTCGAAAGTGATTTCCTCGGCATGCGTCCACGGCGTCACCGCGGTCAGACGACCGACGAGCGACTGCAGCTGCCGCGTCGAGAGGAACGACGGCGTCCCGCCGCCGAAGTAGACGAAGTCGATGGTGCGTCCCGCAACCGCGCGAGTGTTGAGATAAAGCTCCCACTCGCGCGCAATCACGTCGAGGTACTCCTCGACCTCGCGTGCCGACTTGTTGACGTAGACGCGGAAGTAACAAAAGTGACATCGTTTCCGGCAGAACGGGATGTGAAGATACAGCCCGAGCGGGACGCGAGCCGGCTCCCGATTCAGCGCCTCGAGGCCGACCGGGACCGCCGCTGAGGTCCAGACCGAAAACGGTGGGTAATTCGCGACGAAATAGCTGCCAACCTCGGTTTGCTCGAGGTTCCGTGCGGTCGAGTCCTTAAGCATTATGTAGTGGACCGTAACGGCTGAATCAGTGGCAAATCACCCTAGTGTAAACAGTGGAACAGCGGCCGACAGCGGCCGTGAACGAAGCAGGCATCACACGCCACTAGTTGTTAGACGACGGCGAGCGGGAGTTGCTTACCGGCAGCAGGATTTCGAAGACTGCCCCGCCTTCCGGCGCGTTCTGGGCGGACACCGTTCCTCCGTGTCGCTGAACGATGGCACGGACGATCGACAACCCCAGGCCGCTGCCCGCGTGCGACCGGGCAGGATCCGCCTTGTAGAACCGGTCGAACACGTGCGGCAGATGCGCTTCGGGGATACCAGGTCCAGTATCGCGTACGGCGAGGCGGATGCGGTCGCCGCGCTGTTCGGCCCGCAATTCAACCTGGCCGCCATCCGGTGTATGCCGGATGGCGTTCGCCGCGATGTTCTGCAGCGCCTGCTCCAGTCGATGCGCGTCACCCCGTAGCTGCAGATCCTCTGGAACGAGCGAAACGCTGACCGTGACACCACGATTCTGGATGGAGGGTCCGTGGCGATCGACGACCTGTTGAAACAAGTCACGCACGGGCACGGATTCCATCACCAGATTGCCGCCACCGCCTTCGAGGCGGGCGAGATCCAGCAGGTCTCCTATGATGGCTTCGAGCTTGTACGTCTCGGCATCGACGATATCGAGGTATCGCCGCCGTGAGGCTTCGTCGGCGTTCAAACCGGGCATGGCGAGCGTTTGAACGTAGCCGCGGATGGCTGTCAGCGGAGTCATCAACTCGTGTGAGACGTCAGCGAGCAACTGGCGTCTGGCTTCGTCCGACGCGGCGAGTGCCACAGCCCTCGCGTTGAGGTCCGAGGCCATGCGATTGAACGCGCGCGCCAGCGCGGCCACTTCATCTCCGCCAGTCTCGGTGGCTCGCACGTCGGTTCGACCTTCGCCGAGGGCACGCGCGGCCTGTTCGAGCGATCGCAGTCGTTTCTGCGCCGGGCGAAAGATCAACATCGCCGTCACGACAGCGCCGACGCCAAGCAGCGCCAGCCCCGACCACGTGAGCGTCGGCCCCAGCTCCTCGAGCAGGACCGGAATCGGTGGCGGATTGGATGGCACCGCCACGAATCCGACCTGGGCATCGCCGACGACGATAGGCGCGAACACCTGATTTCCAGCCCCTCGTCCGCTGCCGCGTCGTCCTTGGCCAGATTCCGGCGATCGCTCATCGGGCGATCCTTCCGGCCGCGGTCCGCGCGCCCGACCCGGTCCGCCGCCGGGGAATCCGCGAGGCAGCATGCCCGGACGGTTCGAGGCGCGCCGGCCATCCCGCATGATGACCACGAACGGTTGACGGATGTCGCCAAACCGCTCTCGCAGGTGGACGCCGAGATCGAGGTCAGGATTGTCGCTGAGCGCGTCGGATACGTCTCTAGCGACATGGTCCGCGAGTTCCTGCGGCGTGCGACTCCGTGGAGAAGTCACGAATCGTCCCGTCAGCCAGAGAAACAGCATCGTCTGGACGACGAGAAGGGTCGCGAGCAGCGCGACGAACCCGACGACGATGCGCCAGTAGAGGCTGCGATACCACGTTGTCATGTCTTCGCTCGTCAGTCGCTAGTCGCTAGTCGCTAGTCCGTCTTGCGCTTGTCAGTCGCTAGTCGGTGGTCGGGAGTCGGCCCTTTCGCTTGTCAGTCGCTGGTCGCGAGTCAGCGCTTCGCGGGTGTAGTCGGGAGTCGGTGTTTTCGGCTGTCAATCTCACATCGTTAAGCAGAGCGCCCAATCCTCGGCGTCGGTCGGGTGTCTTCATAAGGTGTTTGATGAGACCTGTGAGCATCCGACCGATTTCCTCGGCCTGCTTTTCGAGCGTTCGGAGTTCGGCTTTGCTTAGACATCCTCGTCTGGAAGCCCTTGCCAGGCGCGTGCAGGTTTCGGCAGTCGAGCCTTTGGCGGTAAACAGGTATTTCGCAAACCCGCGATCCGTCGACTGTTCGAACCCTTCGCTCATGTTGGCGGTAATCGAATCCAATGCATCCTCAATCTGCTCGAGGAGTTTGCAATTTCTGCCGAACGCAGGTCTGGTCAAGATTGCAGTTACTGCATCCGAGAAAGCGTCTGCCTTCTTCCACACCTCGAAATCCTGAATCTTGTCGAGTTTCATACTGGCAAGAGCAGCAGAGCCGATGCCAGCGACCCAACTCCCTACTGGCGACTGACGACTGACGACTAACGACTGACGAGCGTCAGACCGACTAGCGACTAGCGACTAGCGACTGACAAGTCAGCAAATTTATACCCCGCCCCCCAAACGGTCAGGATGAACGTCGGATTCGACTGATCCACTTCGATCTTTTTCCGCAGCCGCTTAACGAGCGAATCCACGCTGCGTTCGGTAACGTGCAGATCGTCTCCCCACACGCGCTGCATCAGCGAGTGGCGGCTGAACACGATGCCGCGGTTGGTGGCGAGGAGATACAGCAGATCGAATTCGTGCGCCGTGAGCTCGATGTCACGACCGTTCATGCGCGCCAGCCGTCGCGCCGGATCGATCGTCAGCGCACCCGCTGTGACGGCTGGAGCATGCGGTCCTGCCGCGCTGCGACGCCGGCGGAGCAGCGCTCGCACCCTGGCCACGAGTTCGCGGACGCCGAACGGTTTCGTCAGGTAATCGTCGGCGCCGCTGTCGAGTCCCAGAACCTTGTCCGCTTCTTCGCGGCGGGCCGTGAGCATCAGGATCGGCGCGTCGGTGTTGCGGGACTCGCGGCGCACGGCGCGGCAGAGCGTCACGCCATCGAGACCGGGCAACATCAGGTCCAGGATCAGCAGATCGAACGGCTCAGCGCGGGCCAGCTCCAGTGCCTTGGCCCCGTCGTCGACCGCCACGGCGGTGTGCCCCTCTAGTTGCAGATGGAGCACGACGAGCTCGCGGATGTGCGGGTCGTCTTCAACGACCAGTACACGGGCGGTTGGGCTTCGCTCAGCACTCTCGTTGGACATCATTCAGGAGTCCGCCGGCGGTCGATTCAGCCGCCCGCGACCTGTTCCAGTCTATCCGCGCCCTCGTGTTCATGCCGCCTCTGCCAAGTCTACGGCGAGCCGCGCCCAAGCGAAGCGACGGCGGGCGGCCATCATCGTTTTGTCACACTCCCGCCACAGGGCCGCCACAGGAATTCAGTCTATAGAGGTGTGAGCAAATACATGAAAAGGCACAAGGCTTTGGTGGCCGTCGCGCTGGTCAGCCTCATGGGGCTGAGCGCCGGCGCGTACTACCGGACTCGCGATGCGGCAGCGCCGACCATTGCGGCAGAGCCGGTGAGCCGCGGGTCAATTGTCAGTCTCGTCGCCGCGACCGCGACACTCGAGGCCGTCACGACCGTTCAGGTTGGCAGCCAGGTGTCGGGCAGCATTCGGTCTCTTTCAGCCGACTTCAACTCGATCGTCAGAAAGGGGCAGGAGCTTGCGCGCCTGGATCCCTCCCTGTATGCGAGCGCGATCGAACAGGCGCGCGCGAGTCTCGTGCGAGCGGAAGCCGATCGGGATCGCTTGAAGGTGGCACTGGACGATGCGACAGCCAAGCTGACGCGCGCACGTGAACTCGCGGAGCGGCAACTTATCCCGGCAAGCGACCTGGATGCCGCAGACGTCAACCAGCGTCTCGCCGAGGCGCAAGTCCGTTCGGCGGACGCGCAGGTGACGCAAGCGCGCGCCGCATTGTCGCAGGCCGATGTGAACCTTGCCAAAACCATCATCACTTCTCCAATCGATGGCATCGTCATTGCCCGCAACGTGGACGTTGGCCAGACGGTTGCCGCAAGCCTTCAAGCACCGACGCTGTTTGTGATTGCGGCCGATCTCCGGCAGATGCAGCTCAAGGCGAACATCGACGAAGCGGATCTCGGGCGCGTTGCCTCCGGGCAGCCGGTGACGTTCACGGTCGATGCGTATCCAAACCAGACGTTCAGGGGAACCGTCGAGCAGGTCCGGCTCAATCCGGTCATCGAGCAGAACGTGGTCACCTACGCGGCAATCATCAGTGCGCCAAATCCCGAACTGACACTCAAGCCAGGGATGACTGCGAACATCTCGATCGAGATTGCCCGACGCGACGATGTGCTGCGGGTGCCGAATGCTGCGCTTCGATTCAAGCCGTCTGATGACGTGCTCGGTGCGCTGGGTGCGGAGACTGCGGAACGACCGAAGGGCGCCGCTGTGTGGACGTACGGTGAGGGGCGGCTGATCCCCGTCACCATCAAGGCGGGTGCAACTGACGGCACGTATACCGAAGTCGTCAGCGGTGCCCTCGGGGAAGGCGCGCGCGTCGCGACGCGGGTCGTGGCCGCGGATGCAGCGCCAGTGCAGCGGAGTACCGCTGGCAATCCGCTGGTACCTTCGGGTCCGCGACGGTGAGGGATTGACAGGAGCTCAAGAGACCAGGAGAGGAATAACAGGAGATCAGAAGATCAGGAGGCGAATAACAGGAGATCAAGAGATTAGGAGAAGTCCGCGTCATGCCCGGTCCGCTCTCTCGACCGAGTCATGCAAAAGCGGACCGGGCGTGACGCGGACACCTCTTGATCTCCTTACC
>JBAROV010000083.1:0-2267 GCA_049642465.1 Vicinamibacterales bacterium | reverse complement strand
GTACCAGATCGGTCTCCCATTAATGCCTTCGTGTCTTCGTCCCTTCGTGTTCTTCGTGAGGCTCTCTAGCGCGCTCGTGTACGCGTGTCTGATCGGCGAAATAAGCGGAAATCGGGTAGGCTGATCGAACCATGAAATTCGCCATATGCAACGAACTGTTCGAGAGTTGGCCTTTCGAGAAAGTGTGCCGGTACGTCAAGAGCGTCGGCTACGACGGCCTCGAGGTCGCGCCGTTCACGCGCGCGCCGCTCATCACGGATCAGAGTTCGCGCGATTGCGCCGAACTTCGCCGCGTGGCTCCTGACGCGGGCGTCACGCTCATCGGCCTCCACTGGTTGCTGGCAAAAACCGAAGGGTTCTATCTCACCTCGCCCGATTCAGGCGTCCGGGCTCGGACTGCCGAGTACCTCGTGTCACTGGCAGAAGCCGCGCGGAATATGGGAGGAGAGCTGATGGTGTTTGGATCGCCAAAGCAGCGATCGCTCCTCCCCGGCGTGTCATGGGATCGTGCGTTCGAATATGCGACGGACACGTTCAAGCGCGCGATGCCTGGTATCGCCGACCATGGCATTCGTCTCTGCATGGAACCGCTGGCCCCGGCGGAAACGGACTTCATCAACACGTGTGCGGAAGGCGCGCGTCTGATGGATGCCGTCGATCATCCCAACTTCGTGCTCCATCTCGACGTCAAGGCCATGTCGAGCGAACGCATTCCGGTCACGGACCTGATTCAGCAATACGTTCCGCGCACCGGCCATTTTCACGCGAACGATCCGAATATGAAGGGGCCTGGATTTGGCGAGGTGGACTTTGTCCCGATCTTCAGGGCGCTGCAGGACGCCGGCTACAAAGGATGGGTGTCGGTAGAGGTATTCGATTACACGCCGGACGCCGAGACGGTCGCTCGGCGAAGCGTTGAGAATATGCAGAGTTCATTGTCAGTCGCTAGTCGCTAGTCGCTAGTCCGGCTGACGCTCGTCAGTCGCTGGTCGCTGGTCCGTCTGACGCTCGTCAGTCGCTGGTCGCTGGTCCGGCTGACTGTTATCGATGGCGAATATGCGGTCTGCGACACTCGCGGCGGAGCCATATCGGGAACGCGGTGCGATGCGGCCGAGGGCACTCCGCGTCAGCGCGACCCCGGTATCCGCGACTACGCGCTCACGAGTGTTCGCAGGTTCCTTCCGCAAATCGTGCTCGCCTCGAACTTATCGCCCTTCGGTCCTGTCCAGTGCGTTTCGAGACTGATCCAGCCGGAGTAGCCGTCTCGTCGAAGCGCCTCGATCTGCCCCTTCCAGTCAACGGACATCTCGCCCAGTGGTCCCCAGATCGGCTTGTGATCGCGGACGTCGCAGTCTTTCGCGTGCACGTGGACGATCCGGTCGGCGGGAAGGTGCTCGTATCCGTCGGGGTACGGAGTCTCGCCAAGAATTGACGCATTCGCGGGGTCCCAGAGGATTTTCACTGCCGGGTGCTGAACGAGGGCAAAGAGTTTCGCCGCCTCGGCGGCTGTTCCCGCGTTGCACGCCTGCTCGTTTTCCAACGCGATCGTGATGCCGCGTTTCGCAGCGCTTTCTCCGAGCTCGTGGAGCGCCGCCGCCGCTGCTGGCAAGCAGCGTTCGGGTTCCACGGTCCGCCAATAAGAAAACACCCGGATGATGCGCGCGCCCAGGCGTTCGGCGATTTCAAACGCTCGACGCGTCAGGCGCGGCTGATCCTCGTAGGTGTACGGGGAACCGAAGACGTCGTGCTCGATACGCGTGTCCAGCGCTGGAGAATCGGGCAACACGCATTTCAGCAGCGGGGACGCGAGCGACACCACCGACATGCCTCGCTTTTCGACTGTCGCACGCACCCGATCCACCTCATCGTCCGCGAGATCGATCATGTTCCGGCCCGATACGAGGCGCATCTCCGCGCCGGTCATGCCCACGTCGGCCATCCCAGCGAGCGCAGTCGCCAGATCCGGGGCGAATTCGTCTGTGATTGCAGCAATTCGGAAGAGCAAAGACATTGGGAGTTGGAAATTGGAAGTTGGAGGTTGACCTAATCTTCCGGCAGGGGCTTACCCTTGGTCTCCGGAGCCCAGATAAGCGCGATCATTCCAATTACATACACCGACGACATCAGCACGGCGGCAGTGCGGAACGACAGCAGCGTGCTGAGATATCCGAGCAGAATTGGTGCCGGCGCCGCGAGGTACCGCACGGTGTTGTAGCAGAAGCCGACACCAGTGCCACGAAGGCGGGTTGGGAACAGTTCGGGAAAAT
>JBAROV010000082.1:0-40800 GCA_049642465.1 Vicinamibacterales bacterium | reverse complement strand
GGCCCCCGCACGGGGAGTGACGCGCCGGTTGCGGCCGGCGCGAGCGTGAACGGCTCCGAGTTCGGCGCCGGCGGGGATCCGAGCTGCGGCTGCAGGCCGCGGAGCGTTGCAGTGCCCGCCTCGACCGACTGGCCGGGCTTCAGGCGCAGCATGACCAGCAGCCGTGACGTTCCGAGCGCCGAGCGGCTGCGATGGATGAGCGGCTCCGTTTCAAGGGGTAACGCCACATCGAACGGGCTCCCGATATCGAGGCCCCGGAACTCCGGTGCCGTCACGCCGACGATCGTGACCGTCGCGCCGTCGACGACGAGCGGTGCACCGATGACGCTGTCAGCCCCTCCGAAGCGCCGTTGCCAGAGTCGGTAGCTGATGATCGCGACCGCGCCGTCCGCCCCGCCTCCGGGCCGATCGTCCGCTGGCGTGAAGGTGCGGCCTCGAACCGCCGCAACGCCGAGTGTCGCGAAGTACCCGCCGCTGGCGAAGATCCCTGCCACGGGCTGCCGCTCGCCGCGCTCCGCCAGGTCGAATCGTGCGGGCGTCCACGCGAACGCGCCGTCGAAGAGCGACACGTGCGGTTGGAGCTGTTCCCACATCGCAAAGCTCCAGGGGACCCCGGCCTGTCCCCGGGCGATAGCGGCGTCGGAGGAGATGGTCACGAGCCTATGCGGGTCGGCCACGGGTAGCGGACGCAGGAGCAGGCTATTGATGACCCCGAAGATCGCCGCGTTCGCGCCAATGCCCAAAGCGAGGGTGATCGCAACTGTCGCCGTGAACCCTGGAGAGCGGCGCACCGTCCTCAGGGCAAGCCTCACGTCGTGCGACACGCCGTCCAGTGATCGTGTCCACATGCCGTTGTGATTCGAGTTCGACATGACACGGTCCGGTCGGCGGTTGCCGCTCCGACGCGATTCTCCCCTGCTCATACTACCCGGCCGAAGGTCCGGTCTGCCGCCTACCCGCCAACGGCACCGGCCTTCCCCTATTTGGGATCGATTGAGGGGGATGAGGCCTGGACCAGAACAGCGTCAGTCGGAACCCAGTGATCAGCTGGTTGCGCAACGTGGAGGTGCTTCGAACAGCCGCCTAGTTTCGAATCGCCGACACCTATTTCTCTCCCGGTCCGTTTGCGCACGTGTGCGTTGTCCTGCCCGGCACGATTGACTAGCAGTCTCGCGCAAACGGCGCGCCATCCTGGATAGCTGACATCGTTGACTCTGCGGTTGACAAGCGTCAGCGACACGTTGATACTACGGCCAGCTATACATAGCTGGCTGTTGATATGGCCAAACATACGAACGACCGACTGCAAGGCACACTCGACCTGTTGATCCTCAAGATCCTGGCTCGCTCCGGAGCGCAGCATGGCTACGCGATCGCGCAGCGAATCCACCAGGCGACCGACGATTTTTTGCGAATCGAAGAGGGGTCGTTATATCCGGCCCTGCAACGCATGACGCACGAAAAATGGCTTCGCGCGGAGTGGGGGGTGACGGATACGGGCCGGAAGGCCCGTTTCTACACCATTACACCAACCGGCCGGCGGCAACTCGCAGAAGAAGAGCGCCGCTGGCTGCAGCTGACCGAGGCGGTCGCCAAGGCATTGCGGTTCGCGTGAGAGGGGATCATGTCACCACTTCGCAGGCTCTTGAATGTCGTGCGCCGGTCGCGCATGGACGATGACCTCCGACAAGAACTGGACACGCATGTTGCGCTCATCGAGGAAGAAGAGCGCAGACGAGGCTTGACCGCCGAGCAGGCGCGCCGTACTGCCAGGACGCGGTTCGGCAACCCACGGGCGTACCGAGAGCGGGCGCTCGACGCGGTGATCGCGACGTGGTTCGAGCACGCCTGCAAGGACGTCCGCTTCGCCGCGCGCGTGCTCCGACGCGCCCCAGGTTTCTCAGCAGTCGCCGTGCTCATCATGGCCCTCGGCATTGGCGCGAACGCCGCGATCTTCTCGGTCGTCTCTGGTGTCATCCTGCGGCCCCTGCCGCATCCGCGGCCGGAGCAGTTGATGTATCTGAGCACGCAGGACCCTGCGCTCAACGGCCGGCAATCCCAATTGTCCGCACGCGAGTATTTTGCGCTGCGGGAGGCCACCCGTTCATTCGCGGCGATCGGAGGGTTCCGACCGGGGGAAACGAATATCACTGGCGGCGACAGAGCGCTGCGCGTGCGTTCGGCGTACGTGGACGAGCAGACACTCGAGGCCCTCGGCTTTCAGGCTGTGCACGGCCGATTATTCGGACCGGGAGAAACCTACGGGCGCAGTAATGCGCCGCCGGGAGAGTTCTTCCCGCCTATCGTCATTCTTTCGCACGAGTTGTGGCAGACCGCGTTTGCAGGACAGCCGATCGTCGGGCAGAGGATCGAAGTCGGGGGCCGGCGGCGCGAAGTGCTGGGCATCATGCCGCGGGGTGCTGATGTCATGGACAACCAGACCAAGATCTGGTTGCCGCTGGGGCTCGATCGGGCGAACCGGGAAGAGCGTCTGAGCCATGTGATTGGCCGCTTGCGCGACGGGGTGACCGCAGACGCGGCGCAGGCAGAACTGAATGCGCTCTACGCGAACTGGGGGGAACGCCATCTCCTGCAGCTGACGCCGCTTCACGATCAGATTGTGGGCGCCGCTCGCCGACCGATCTGGATGCTTCAACTGGCCGCTGGGTTCGTGCTGCTGATTGCCTGCGCCAATCTGGCCAATCTGCTCCTGGCGCGCGCGGAGACGCGTCACCGCGAGTTCGCAGTGCGCAGGGCCCTGGGCGCAACCCGGGTCCGATTGCTGACGCAATCGATCGCGGAAGGCGCGCTGCTGTCGATCTTCGGTGGCGCGCTGGCGCTGTGGGTCGCAGACGTTGCTGTGAGGACGCTGATGCGAACCTACCCGGCCGCGCTGCCACGCACATCGGAAGCAGGCGTCGATCTGCCCGTGCTGCTCTTTACCTGTGGGATCGCCGCGGTCACCAGCATCTTCTTTGGACTGGCGCAACTCCGACACACCGGCGCAAAGGGCCTCGCCGTGGTGCTGACCGCACCAGGCGCCAAGGGTGGCGCCGGCGCGATGCGCCATCACGTTCGCCGCGGCCTGGTGGTCGCTGAGCTCGCTTTGGCGATCGTTCTCGTCATGGGCGCGGCCCTGCTCCTGCGAACGGTTTACAACCTGACGAGAATCGACGCGGGATTCAATCCATCCCGCCTGGTGACGTTCTCGGTCAACTTGCCGAATCGCATGTTCCCGCAACCTGAATCGATGCGGCAGCTGTACCAGAGTTTCCTCGACGCCCTGCGCGCGGTGCCTGGCGTAGAAGCGGCGACGGCCATGACCGGGCTGCCGGCGAATCGGCCGGGCTCGCCGCACAAGACACGCGTTGCTAACGCCCAAGTGCCGTCGCCGGCGCCGTTTGAAACAGTTGATTACTACCAATTTGTCATGTCCGGCTACTTCGAGACGATGGGCATTCCGATTGTGCGGGGCCGAGGCTTCGAGCCCACCGATGCGGCGTCCCCGGCCATGGTGGCGATCGTCAACGAACGGTTCGTCGACCAGTTCTGGAGAGGATTGGACCCGATCGGGCAGCGTCTGCAGCCGTGCTGCAATGACCGCACGCCGTGGTTCACCGTGGTTGGTGTGGCGAAGGATGTGAGGCAGGGGGGCGCCGATCAGGAAACAGGGACGGAAGCGTACTTCTTTGTCGAGCAGACCGCGAAGCTCCCGCCCGATGCGGGACTGATGACTGCGCCGAGCATCATGAACGTTGTCTTGCGTACAGCGCTACCACCGGCGGCATTGGCGCAGACGATCGAGCGCGTGGTGCGCGAACGGGAACGCAACGTGCCGGTGGTGCGCCTTCGTGCGATGGACACGGTCTTCACCGACACCATTCAGCGGCCGCGCTTCCTGGCGCAGCTCCTGGGTGTCTTCGCAGGCCTGGCGCTGGTGCTTGCCGCCGTGGGCACGTATGGCGTGTTCTCCTATATCGTCGCGGAGCGACGCGGCGAGATCGGCATTCGCATGGCGCTCGGCGCGCAGCGGCTCGGCGTGCTCGCCCATTTCATGAAGGAAGGGCTCGTCCTCGCCGGCATCGCCGTTGCGGTCGGTCTCGCGGCCGCATACGTCCTCAGCGGCCTGATCGCGTCGCTGTTGTTCGGGGTTCGGCCGATAGATGTTCCCACTGCGGCTGCCGTGGCCGGCACCATGATCATCGTCGCCGCAGTCGCATGTCTGCTGCCAGCGTGGCGGGCGTCGCGACTGGACCCCATTGCGGCGCTCCGACGCAATGAATAGACGATGAGGGTCGCGCCGTTCGTCGCTCCGATAGGACCCGGTTCCAGACAAACGCGTCACAAGCAGGGCCGCCCTCCTCCTTCGACCACTTGTCGCCAGGATTGGCGAGCTGTGCCCGCAAATGGATCTAATCTGCCGCTCATGGTCGGCGCGGTGATCTACGTTCGCGTCAGCACGAAGGAACAGCCCGAGAGTCTCAGCCTGCCGACCCAGCTTCGCGCGTGTGAGGAGTACTGCCGCCGCGCTTCGCGTGCGAGAAAGGGCGATCATTCCGCTCTGCCCTCACCTGCAGTCGCTTGCTCACGGTTCGAAATGGCGCTTCGCGAAGGAGCGGCCAGAGCCGGACTTCAGGTAGCGCTCGAAACGGATGGCGCGCTGCTCATCGGAGAACTCAAAGACAAGATGAAGCTGCCACCGGCGACGGGCAGGCCGTGTGTGGGCAGCGGTCGGCGCTGTGGCGACGGGAGGCGAACCTCGCTCGCAGGGCCTGCCAGATTGGAGAGCGTTCGGCGGAGGTGAGGGGGCCCAGAACAGCGCCCGTTGGAACCAGCTGACGGGCTGGCTGCAGCAACTCAACGGGCTGCGCGAGCTGTCCCGACTCTCCTGCGGCTGAGCGCTCACCGTTCCGGCTCGACGCCACGCAACATCTCCCACAGCCCTCTCGGCGACACGATTGGCAGCGGGGCGCGTTTGAGCTTCTGCAGCGCCGCATCTCCCGTGACAAGGACATCGGCTTGACCGGCCATGGCCTCCGCCACGATCCACTCATCGTCTGCGTCGGAAATCTTGAGGTTCAGGCGTTCGGGCGGGGTTTTCACGACGACCTGATCGCGCAACAGGGCCTCGATCTCGGCGATGGCGCTCTTGGAGAGCTTGAGCTTGATGCGGAGCTTGCTTCGAAGTTCGCGAATCACCGCTTCGCCCACCAGCAGTTCGTGCTCGAGCAGCACGTGGGCGAACAGGTCCGCGCACAACCCTCGCGTGGCGAACGCGGCGAGCACCACGTTCGTGTCGAAGAACACCTTCACGACACATCACGAAAGACGTCTTCGTCGGTGAGATACCCCTGCGCTTCGGCCAACGGCAGCGTGCGCTTGCGCAGCCGCTCGAACCGCAGCAACGCAAGCTGCCTGCGAAGCGCGTCGCGCGCGAGCTCACTCCGAGTTCGACCGGTTCGCGCGCACGCCTGATCGAGCTCCCGGCCGAGCGCATCGTCAAGGCGAATGGTGATGGTCGATGTCTTCATGTAAGACATTGTAACACATCCAGGGGTTCCCGATCTGAGCCTGTTCGACTGATGCGAATCCTTCAATCATTGACTGTGAACGAGTGGGAGTGTTGGTGGACCTGAACAGCGCCAGTCTCACGGGGAGTGTCGCGGATCCAGAGGGCAAGCGCACCCGCCCTCTTCAGAGATCACCGCTCGCGCCGGCGTCTGACGAGCCCAAGGCCACCGCGGCGGATGTTCCATCTCGACGCAGACTTGGCGCTGCAGCCTTACGTGCGGCATCTTCGAGTTCTTCTCGTTCACCGGGATGTACGTGCCGTTCACGGTGGAATGAACGCCTCGGTCTCGATGGTACGATTCGTCGCATGAACACGGCAATTGCTCCTCTCGTTGTCGCTGCGACCGTATCGACGGTCGCGGCCGGCCTCACCTTCTCAGCACCGCACGCGTGGAAACCAGTTCCCACGTCGTCGTCGATGCGCGTCGCACAGTTCGGCTTGCCGCATGCGCCGGACGACGACCAGGATGCGGAGCTGGTGGTGTATTACTTCGGCGGATCCGGCGGGACGGTGGATGCCAACATTCAACGCTGGATAGGTCAGATGCAGCAGCCCGACGGACGGCCGTCGAGCACGGTTGCGAAGCAATCGAAGCGGACCGTGAACGGCCTGTCAGTGACGCTCGTCGATGTCACCGGCACCTACGTCGCCGAGATGTCGCCAGCTTCACAGGAGCGGCACAACAAGCCCGATTTCCGGCTGCGCGCGGCGGTGGTCGAAACCTCGAATGGGCCGTACTTCATCAAGCTGACCGGGCCGGCGAAGACCGTGGCAGCGCACGAGAAGAACTTCGAGCAATTTCTCGACAGCGTGAAACTCCAGCCCTGATCGGTCCGTGGGGCTAACGCTCGATGAGCGTCGCGCGCCGGATGAAATCGAGCCGGGGAAACTCGCGGAGCAGCCACGCATTCCCACCCTCGAAGAACGGATCCTGCTTGCCGGCGCGGATCCCTCCCGGGCCCTCGCCATATTCGGCGTTGATCGCGTCCACGAGCTTCATGTCTGACACCACCCGGCCGAAGGGTGTGAAGGGCTCTTTATCGTGCGTCGGCGCGTTGTCGCCGGTGTTGAAGAACACCTGCGTCGTGCGCCCGTTCGGCACCGCGAACGCAAATGCGACCGTGCCACGCGTGTTCGATTGCACGAAGGGATCGTCGGGAAACGTTCTGTTGCGCCACGCCTTCGCAATTGCGGGATCGCCGTGGACGCCGAACTGCGTCCAGCGTCCCCGCCTGACGCGGAAGAAACGTGCGCCGTCGTAGTAGCCGTGACGCGCGAGCGCGACGAAGCGGTCCGCCCCGCGTGGTGCCCAGCGGCGCAGCACTTCGATGTCGATGGTGCCAACCGATGAATCGAGCCGGACGATCAATCGCTCTGGTGCATGAACACGGAACTCTGGCGCATCGGGGTTGAGCAGCAGCGACTGGCGATCCTGGGATGCCGCACCCACTAACAGGGGGATCGCAATGAGAGCGATTGTCGGCGGGTAGAGTATCTTCACAGGAATCATTCATTCAGGCGCACCGACGCTGTCCTGGACTCGCCGATGACCACCGGCGACTTGATGAGTTGAGGGCGCGTGAACGCTCGCAGCAGGCTGCCGGCCGTGACGAGCACAATCGGGCCCAGCACCAGACCGACGAAGCCAAACGCCGACACGCCGCCGAGCAACCCGAGAAATACCACCAACCCACTCGCTGACGTCCGTCCACTGAGCAGTACCGGCCGCATGATGTTGTCGACCATGCTGATCCCGACCCCGCCGATGATCAACAGAACAACACCACGCACCACGTCGCCCGAGAGCAACAGCCACAGCGCTGTCGGCAGCCACACCAGCGCAGCGCCGACGATGGGAATCAGCGACGTCATCGCCATCACGACGCCCCAGATGACTGGTGCCTTGATGCCGAGCAAGGCAAAGGCCACTCCGCCGATTGTCCCCTGCGCGGCGGCCACCGCCAGCCCGACGCCGACGCTGGCGATCACGAGGTCGCGCGTTTCGGCGATCATCCGATCGCGCTCCTGGTCCGGCAGTGGCAACAGTTCGCGCACTTGACGACCGAGGGTGTGCCCGTCACGAAGCAGAAAGAACAGCGCGAATAACATGATGACGAGCGCACCCAGCGTCGACAGCACGTCGGCAACCACGGCGCCAGCTCGCGGCGCGAGAAACGCCAGCGCGCGCTGCGCCCCCTCCCGCAGCATCGACGTCGGGTCGGCCGGCAACTCGAACGGGCTTCGGCTTCTGACGATGTCCCAGATCTTCTGAATCTGCTCCGGCGTGACCGACACGCCCTTCAAGTACTCGATGACGCTCGGAACTTCGTGCGCGAACACCGACACGATCAAGACTGCCGGGCCGACGATCAACACACCCGCCATCAGCGTGGTCAGGAGCGCGGCGCGATTTGGCCCGACGCGCCGGGCCAGCTGCAGGTGCACGGGATGGAACATCATCGCGAAGATGGCCGCCCACGCGAGCGACGCGAGGAACGGCCGCAGCACGACGAAGACGAGGTACGCCGTCGCCACGACGAGCGAATAGAAGAGCAGCTGGTTGAAGCGGTCCCGTCCCCCGTTCTGCATGACGTTCCACCGATTGTAGGGGCGAAACGAGGAGAGATCTGAGGCTTTCTGCTGCAATGAGCCGCGCCGACACGTCGGCGCGGCCCCCTGAAGCGCTCAGAAGTGGAACTTCAGTCCGACCATCAACTGGCGCGGCCCGACCTTCGTGCCCGTAATCTGACCAAAGGACGTGGATCCGAAACTCGTATTCGGATCGCCGAAGATGGGATGGTTCAGAACGTTCTGCGCCTCGATTCTGACCTCGAGCCGCTGCCCATTTCGAACGCCGATGTTCTTGATCAGAACCGCGTCGAAGATCTGTATGGCCGGTCCGCGGTAACTGAGGTTCCGAGGCGCGGTGCCGGGCACGTCGGGCGGCGGCTGCGAGAACGCCGCAGCATTGAAGTAGTTATTGAGCCTGTCCTGGATGGGACCCGACGTGCTCGGGTCACCGATCAGGTTCGGACGCTGCGTGCCATCCCAGATCAAACCTCCGGATTGCGTGACGGCGAGGGGCATGCCACTTTGTCGGGAGAACGTTCCGCTGACGTTCCAGCCGCCGAGCGCGAGATCGGCAACGCGGTTCCAGTTCGACCCCCACTTGCGGTCGCGGCCGAAAGGCAGTTGCCAGACGCCCGCGATGGCGAAGCGATGAGCGACGTCATGCGACGACAGTGAACGCTCGGCGTCCAGATCCCAGATGTTCTGGACGCTGGTGGAACCACCGAGCCAGCTGACGTTGCCCGAGCTGTGCGACGCGTTGTCGATCATCTTCGACCACGTATAGTGCGACAGCATGCTGAACCCGCCAGAGAAACGCTTGTCCCATTTCACCTGGAGCGCGTGATACGAGGACTCGCCGCGCGGAGGCTCCGACGTCCCGACGTTGGCGCCGTTGAATTGAGGCATGGGACGTAACAGGCGGAACCGCTGGACCGTCGGCCCGTTCAGGGCGGTCGCGAGCGGATCCGTGATGATCCCGTAGAACGGATTCGGCACGGCAGCGTTCAACGCGGTACGACCCATCGACCAGTACTGCGGATCCAGCGGAGTCAGCGTTGTAATCGGAATGAACAGGTGCGTCCCGCGGCTGCCGGTGTAGTTGGTCTCGATGACCGAATTCCAACCGATTTCGCGCTGGACCGACACATTCCAGGAATGGTATTCGGGGTTGCGATTGTTGCTGGGCAGAATGGTGCCGGCATTCAGGCCGATGAAGGTGCTGTCGCCCTGGGCGCTCCCCGGCGGCAACAACATGCCGTTGGGATAGGGATTGGCGAGCGTCGCGTAGCGTGTGGCGTTCGAGTCCAGTGTGAAAGTAGGCGTGGAGTTGACGTTGAAGCCTCCGCCAGTGTGGCCGAAGACAGTGGCGCGGCTGAGGGTGAAGAACAATCCATACGCCCCACGGATAGACGTCTTCGGATTCAGCGCGTAAGCGAAGCCGAGGCGGGGCTGCACGTTGTTCATGTCCGCATCGAACGGTGAACGTTTGTTGCTGTCCACGAATTTGATGACGCCGCGCGTGTCGTAGCCGGGTACCTGAACGGGAGATTGCGCTTCCAGATCCCAATAACTCATGCGATTTTCAGTCTCCCACCGCGGCACGTCGAAGTCGTAGCGCAGCCCGAGATTCAATGTCAGTTTCGGTACCACCCTCCAGTCGTCGTGGACATAGAAACCCCAATATGCCGACCGCGTGAAGACCTTTGGATCGATGTGGAAATCACCGCCTGTCGGCCAGCCGAGGAGCATCGATGCCAGACCGTTCCCCTCGTTGCCGGCGCATGAAAAACGATCCCTGCAGGTGATACCCCTGCCGAACGTGAACTGGCCCGACGGATATCCGGGCTGAGCGTAGTCGAGAAAGTTCCACCGGCTTTCGGCGCCCGCCTTCAGACTGTGTCCGCCCAACATCTTCGTGTACGAACCCGAGAAGTGGTGGACGCCCTCCTGGCGATCCATCTTGAGCCAGCCCTCAGTACCGATCGGGCTGTACCCCTCTGGCGCGAAGCGCGTGAACACATCGTAAGTCGCTTGATCTTTCATGTACTGGGGAAGACCGAGCTCGGTGAGATCGAAGCGCTGAATTGGATCTCGCACATACGTCGCGTACGTCAAACCATAGCGCACGGTCCAGAGCGCTGTCGGACTCTGCGTCCGGGTGAACTCGGTCACGACGGAATGAACGCTCCCGACGACGGGGCCGTTGTTGAGTGGAAAGGCGGCGCCCAGTTCCCCGAAAAGGTTAGGCGGTGTCTGAGTATACGGACCATAACTGTAGCGGCCGCTCAGACGGCTCCGCTCGGAGAAGTTCTGATCCAGTTTGATGCTCATCTGGCGGTTGACACTCTGGGAAATGCCTTGCCCGAACCAGTTGTTGGTTCCCGTGATCGACGTGCTCGTGATGTTCGGCAGCGGAAAGTAGGCGAGGCCCTTGAGGGCAATCGGATCCATCATCTCCGGCGGAATGATGTTCCCGGGAAACGGCCTGCGTTCCAGGTTCCCCTGCGCATTGATAAAGGTGTCGAACGGGTTGTAGATCGTCATCACCTGACCGGCGGCGTTCCTCGTCTGCGAGAAGTCCCCTTGCCGTTGCAGCAACGTCGGAACGGTCCGCGTGGATGTGAGGGGGCTTTTCGATTCGGTGAACTCGTACATCGCGAAGAAGAACGTCTTGTTTCTCACGAGCGGGCCGCCGAGCACTCCGCCGGCCTGATCGCGTCGTGAGTACGGGAGGCTCCGCCCCGCCCGGTTCGAGAACCAGTCATTCGCATTCAGCGAGGAGTGGCGCAGGAAGTAGTACCCGGTGCCGTCGAATCTGTTGGTGCCTGACTTGGTCACCATGTTCACGACGGCGCCGCCCGTCTGGCCGAATTCTGCGGAGAAGAAGTTCGTCTGCACCTTGAATTCCTGCACCGCGTCCACGGCGGGTGAGTACTTCAGGTCAGTGATGCCGGAGTTCTGCTCGACGGTCACAACGGTCACGCCGTCGAGCAAAACGTCGGACGTCGAGTTGCGTGAGCCGTTGGCGACGAAGTTGGTGTTGGAGTCACCGGGTCGTCCTCCCGAACCGACGACACCGGGAGTCAGGTACGTGAACGCCATCGGGTTTCGGCCGAGGTTGGGCAAGGAGACGATGGTCTCATTGTTGATGACCTGGCCGAGGTTCGCGATGGTGGTGTTGACCGTCGCTGCCGCGCTGACTTCGACGGTTTCATTCACACCGCCTACGTCTAACTTTGCGTCGACGGTAGCCTGCTGTTGGACCGCGAGAGTGAACCGGCCGCTCGAAAACTTCTTGAAACCAGCCGCTTCAACCGTCAGCTCGTATTGACCCGGCGGCAGTGCGGTGATCGCGAATCGGCCAGCCTCGTCGGCCACCGTCGTCTGGCTCGTTCCCCGGTCAGCATCCGTGATGGTCACGGCCGCGTGAGGAACTGAAGAGCCAGTGGTGTCCTTCGCGGTACCTCGGACGGTTGCAGTGAATGACTGTGCAAGGGTCAGACTGCAACACAGCAGTACGAACGTGAGGCTTTGCAGAGTGACGGATGTGCGCCGCGTGGTGGGTGACATCGCTTTCCTCCGTTGTGGGCGACCTGAGAGCGAACCGCGCGCGGGCGTGCACCTTCTGTACCGGCCGCATCAAGGCAAAAAATGCCGATCCGGTGAGATCTCGCGTGTCTGAGTGCATGGATCTTGACCGGCGGTGTCGGTACATAAACGCGGCGCGCGTCAGCCGCGGCAGCTGAGCAGTACGACTCGCGTTGGGATCAGTGGCGCGGTCGGGATTCCTTGACCCAGGGGGCGCTCCGATCGGTCGGCGAGGATCTCGGCGATCGTCTGTAGTCCGCGCGGATCGCCCAAGCTGGCGAAGATGAAGGCGACGTTGCCGCGGATGTGGCGATCCTCATGACCAAGCCAGTCGGCGAGCGGCGGCAGCACGGTCGCGTCACGTTTACCGGCGATGGCCTTCGCGATCTCGATCTGTTTCCAGAAAACCTTTTCGTTTTTGAACTGTTCGATGAGCGCGCTCGAAGTCTGCGTGGTGTCGACGGTCGCCCTCGGCGCCTCGCGCGGTGCTACAAAGACGACGACATCGTGATCGCCTTCTGCCAGCGCAATGCCTCCCGTCGCGGGGTACGATGCCCATCGATGACGACTCGCGTAGCCACGACCATCGGCGGCGGCCGATCCGCTGACACGAACAACTCGTACGAGCCAGATAGGCCCGTCATCCTGAATGACCAGTCGCCGTTCACGGCCACCGAGATCGGCATTCCGGCTGCCAGTTGTTCGTGAGCCTTCTTCACCGTCACCCGCAGCCCGATCGGCGTCGTGATGGCTCCCGAAGGCTCGGCGACGACGTGACCGGTGAGGGACGCACCAGGCCCGACGGTGAGCGAGAGATCGAGGTCGTGGTCCTTCACATCGATCATCGTGTCGACAAACTCGCGCCCCTGCAGACCAGGGCGCGAGCCGTGCGGCTCGATGGTCAGTCCGTATGCGCCGGGAGGCACGCGCGGGATTTCGAAGGCGCCCTTTGCACCGACGACTGCCAAAGTCGCCCCGGTTCCGAAACCACCGAAGCCGCGAAACAGCCCGACGTCAAAGCCCTCCGTCGAGCGGCCCGAGGCGCTGATGACTGTGCCCATCACCCGCACTGGTTGGACTGGCAGGAGCTCGATTTTCACTGCCGGCGCCGGATGAGCGAGCGCGTTAATGAACATTGCCTGAGAAACATCGAGCGTCGATGGATAGAACCTGGGTCCGTACACGCGCGCGGGGACCGGGCTGCAGGCGAGTACGTGGTTGCTGCCGAACCGATTCCGAGTTTCCCGAACCGGCTGGCGATCTGGTCTTCTCGTTGGTACTTGAGTAGCTCGTCTAGAATGCAAACGCCGTGAACTCGCGTGTGCGCTGGGCTAGGCGCAGGATCAGCAACGTGCGAAACGTTGGAGCCACACCGTTGTGGGGCAGAGCGACAATGGGCCGCGCATGGCCGGTGAGATCCGGTGTTGCGATCTCCGTTTGGATCGCTCTCGCTTGTGGTGCACAGCCGCGGCTGCCCGTCACGCTGCGCGTGGCGACGTTCAACGTTTTCGAGCTCTCATGCGCCAAGATGGACGCAGTCGATTTGCGAGGCGAGCATGGAGCAGACCCGCAGCTTCGCAAGGCGGCCGAAATTCTCCGCCGCGTTCAACCTGACGTCGTTCTAATCAACGAGATTGACTATTCCGCCGACCCGAACTGTGCCAGACGCTTCGCGGACCGATATCTCGTGAACAACCGGGAGGGTCTTGCATCTCTCGCCCTGCCGCACCTTGCTTACCTGCCGGTCAACACCGGAGTTCCGTCGAGCATCGATTTCACCAACGATGGCGACGCTACGGACCCAGGAGATGCCTTCGGATTCGGTGCTTATCCTGGCCAGTACGGGATGGCCCTATTCAGTCGCTATCCTTTCGACGCGAAAGCAATCCGCACGTTTCAGCGGTTCCTCTGGAAGGACATGCCCGGGCACCTCATGCCTGATGGCCGCGACGGCCGACCCGCCTACTATTCCGCCGAGGCAGTAGAAGTGTTCCGCCTGTCGAGCAAGAGCCACTGGGACGTGCCAGTGCAGCTAAACGGCCGCGTGATTCACTTCCTGGTAAGTCATCCGACGCCGCCAGTATTCGACGGTCCCGAGGACGCCAACGGACGCCGCAACTTCGACGAGATCCGGCTGTGGGCCGACTACATCACCGGCGGAACGATGGCGCGCTACATTGTGGACGACCAAGGGCGAGCAGGCGGTCTGGCGGCAGGATCATCGTTCGTGGTGTTGGGTGACCTGAATGCCGACCCATTCTGGGATCTGCCGACGTACGGGCGGACGGCGATCTCGCAGCTGCTCGAGCATGCCGCATTGCGGGACCCGACGCCGCTCGGTGAAGGCGAATGGCCACCGCCGCACGACCGAACGCGTTATCCCGGCGATCCCCGCAGTCTGACCAGCAGCTTTGGACGTCTCGACTACGTGCTGCCGAGTCACGACCTCGACGTTGCCGACACCGGCGTCTGGTACCCGCGTGGCGGCGATCCGCTCAGCGGCCTGATGAGACCACCCGAGCCAGCCAGCGATCACGCGTTAGTTTGGCTGGATTTGAGGGTTCGTGCACGATGACCCTGCTGGTGGCGTGGCGATCGACAAGCGCTGCACCAGCCTGCGCGTGGGTGCCGCAACGACGATCAGACAATGCTTGCGACGTGTGTCTCGGTAGGTCTTACCGGACGCGTGCTGCGCCAGCGTGAGCCGAGATCCCGAACGAAGAGGGGTTAATGGACCTGAGCAGCGTCAGTTGGAACCTACTCACGAGTTGGCTAGAGACCATCGACGCACTGCGGCATGTCGCCTATTGCAAGTCATCCACCGCAGGGTGATATACGTGTCACTCTGAGTCTTACTTCCGTCATTTCATGCCTCCGTATTTGCGCCACGTCTCGGAGGGACCCACCGCCACGCCCTTCTTCGTGAAGTCGCAGACACCTGACGGGAACGTGGTTCGAATGGACGCGAGTTGCGACGCTGTGAGGCGCACCGAATAATCGGCCGAGTCGACGGCCTTCAATTGGCACTTCAGCATCGTGGCTGCGATCGGCATGCCGGCCTCGAGCCGCGGATTCGAGTAGGCAGGGAACATCTGCGCACAGCGTGCCATGTCGGTGATCTTCTCCCCTTCCCTGGCGTAGCACGCATCGGTGACACTCTTCGGCCGATTGCGAATCACCCGTTCAAGCGCGGACTTCGCAGGCGCCTTGTCGTTCGCGATGGCGTCCAGCCACTGTTCCATCTCGGCGAGGTTGTCGCGCTGCACGCGCTGGATGTTGTCCGTTTCCGGCGCATAGGTGTGGATCACTTGATTTGCGGATGTACCATTGGCGGCCATCAATCGCGCCCGTGTGACCAGGCTGTTGACCGCGTCGTGGACGTCCCCGCTGCCGTCGGTGTAGGGACGCACGTCGATGATCGGCACCATCGCCAAGCCCTGGCTCGTGTCGTTGACTCGTCCTGACTGGAAGGCGATCCGAAGCGCTTCGGGATCCGCCACGGTGCGCCTTGCGACGACGCCGCCATCAGTGTCGTGGCCACCGATACGGCGGTTGAGATCCAGGAATTGTTCAAAGGTGATCTTGCGAGCGTTGAACGTCTTCAGGCCATACTGAATTCCGACGTTATCGAACGGGCGACGCGCGAAACCGGTTTTTGGATCGACGCCGAATACGTTCACCATGTTGTCCTGATAGGTACACCGCACGCCCTTGGGGTTGGTGCTCGCGTCGTAGACCTCATCGTTGGGCACACTCGTCTTGTCGCAGTTTGCTGGTCGCAGCAGGGGAACCGCCGTGGCGTTCCGCGCGCAGAACTGCCAGTTTGCCTCGCCGGCGACCGCTGCTTTCTCGGCGTCTGTCCACGTCAACGCCGAGGTGTCGAACGCTCGCGCCAGCAATTCGCAATCCGATAGATGAGTAATCAGTGTCACAGTGTCGGCGAACGCTGCGGTCGGAATGAGTCCATCGAGCAGCCCCGGATAGTTCTGAGCGAGCAGATGTTGTTGCATCGACCCGCCCGAGCGGCCGCTGCCAATCGTGTAGCGCGGTACGCCGAATCGTTCGATGAAGTGTTCCTTCACCATCATCATCGTTTCGGCGGATATGACATCCGAGCAATTATTCGCGAAGACGTTGAGTGAAGACGACGCGATGGCATACCCCTGGGCGAGCGCGGAGTCGCCGAGCTGAGTCTCTTCGAGGTGGCTCCTGGTCCCCAGAAAACCAGTGGTCCGGCCCTGGTGATAGCCGGCCTGGCAGCCGGCGCCGAAGCTGTACACCAATCGCCTGTTCCAGTTCGAGACATTAACGCTCCACGGATCTGGAAGCGGTGTGTTGGGTTCGTGCAGGAACGCGATCACATACACGGCTCGATTGATCGTCCCCATCTCTCGTCGAACGATGTACGGCACGGTCTTACCGTCGAGCGTTGTCGTTGTGGCGAGGTCCTGCGGACGAGGCGCCGCGACGTCGTAGGGCTTGAACGGATTGGCGTTCGCCTGCGCGGCGGTCGATTGATAGAAATAGTCGACCCGAGTCGCCACCATGCAGTTGGTGTCGACTGGTTGGCCGAGGCCAAAGGCCTGCGTCTCGCAGTTGAATGGCGTTTGGTGGCGGCCGCTGAATACCGGCCCGGCGATCGGGTGATTCACCACGGACAGATGAACGGCGGCTTTCTGGCCCCTCAGACCGACGGCGATGTCGTTGGCCCCCAATCGCAGATCGGTAAGCCGCGCGATCAACGTGCCCGGAGTCATCTCCCTGAGCTCGCCGCGCGGTTCGCGGCCGTTGACGGTCAGAGCGACCTGTGACGCGGCGGATGGCGGTGTCGTGACCTGGATCAGAACGTCGCCGCCGCTCACCATGTCAGCGCGCGTCGAGACTGTCCGAAGGTCGAACCCGCCACCCGACGACTGCGTGGACACCGGCGCCGCGACCAGCACGATGCCGATGGAGATCAGCGGAGTGATTCTCATGTCTGCCTCGGCAGCATTTACGGAAACCGCTGTCAGCTCCTTCAACAACCAGTCGATTGATCGCGCAGATCTCGTTGCGATCAGCGCCGTCGACTTCAAGTCACGCGCTTCGGTGTCGGCGTCACGCCACATCCACGCTCATCGTTTCGGCGCGCCGGCCTCAGGTCGGCGCGCTTCGAGCGCACTCCACCGCATCACGAACGTCTGCATCGAGTTCGCAAGGGTGCCCTGGAGTACGTCGAACATGCGGATCCGAGGCCGGAGCCGATTTCGATCGCGCGCTGTCGGGAACTGCTCGGCGAGGATGCCGAATCGATGACCGATCAAGACATCGAGGACATCCGTCGGCACGCCGAGACGATGGCGATCATCGTAATCGAGTTGTACCAGGAGCAGTGCCGAATTTTCGAATAGGAAACGTGCCGCGCAAACGCAGCTTGTCCGAGCCGGCGATTGGATCTACGCTGCCAACCATGGTCGGCGCGGTGATCTACGTTCGCGTCAGCACGAAGGAGCAGACCGAGAACCTGAGCCTGCCGACGCAGCTTCGCGCCTGCGAGGAGTACTGCCGCCGCCAGGGATACGAAGTCCTCGAACGCTTCCACGAGGAAGGCGAGAGCGCCAAGTCCACCGATCGCAGTCAGCTTCAGAACCTGCTCACGTTCTGCCGGTTGAACAAGGGCCGCGCACATTTCGTGGTCGTGTTCAACCTGACGCGCTTCGCACGCGACAAGTACGATCACTTCGCGCTGCGCTCCCACTTGCAGTCGCTTGGCATCTCGCTGCGACTCGGCGACCGAGCCGATCGACGACACCTCCACCGGCAAGTTGATGGAGGGCGTCCTCGCCGCGTTCGCGCAGTTCGACAACGACGTGCGATCCGATCGCACGCGCGGCGGCATGCGGGCGGCGCTGGAGCTGGGACGCTGGACGTCTCTCGCTCCCCTTTCGTTGCCTCAACGGGCCTCGTTCAACAAGAAAAGCCTGATTCCGGATCCAGAACGAGCGTCGTCGGTACGCCGCGCCTCCCAAGACTTCGCAGGCGGCTCACCGTTCGAAATGGCGCTTCGCGAAGGAGCGGCCAGAGCCGGACTTCAGGTAGCGCTCGAAGCGGATCGCGCACTGCTTATCGGAGAACTCAAGGACAAGATGAAGCTGCCACGGGCGGCGGGAGGCCGTGTGTGGGCAGCGGCCGGCGTTGGGGTCGGCCAATCTCTCGCCGACGTCTGACGTCAGTCCGACGTAGAACTTGGGGTGCTGATCGGCGTTTCTCAGAACGTAGACGAAACGCTTGTCTCCAGCCATGCCCCGACGGTGGCAATCCAGATGCCTGGCCGTGGCCACTCGAATACGGGTACGTCTCGGCGAGGTACGGTAGGTGGCAGTTTCTGCAACCTACCCATGCAGGCGCGTTTGGCCGTTACTGCGGGGGTCGTGCCTCTTCGCCAGGACGCTCGCGACGGGAGGCGAACCTCGCTCGCAGGGCCTGCCGGATTGGAGAGCGTTCGGCGGATGGTGAGAGGGCCCGCCTTCGCGGCTCCGCCGCTTCGGCGCGGCATCCTTCGCGATGGCTCGCCGAGCCGAAGCTCACGCTCGGCGTACGCTCGAGTGAGCGAAGGATGGTGGACCAGACCGGGATCGAACCGGTGACCTCGTGAATGCCATTCACGCGCGCTCCCAGCTGCGCCACTGGCCCACTGCGAGAAAAAGACGACCTTTTATTGTACGCCCTCCGGACTCCGACGGTCAAAGCACCGAACCCCGGTGGTCCCGATCAATTGCTGGCTGCGCAGCCAGCAATTGCTCGAGCAGACTCATCAACTGCGGAAGATCGACCGGCTTGACGACGTGCGCGTGAAAACCGGCGGCCCGCGTCTTGTCGTGGTCGGACGTCTGACCGTAGCCAGTGACGGCAATCAGGATCGGAGATGGACCCGAGTCGCCGGCGAGAAGTTGTTTGGCGAGTTCGTAGCCGTCCATGAGCGGCAATCCGAGATCGAGCAGAGCCGCGTGCGGCTGAAAACTGGCCGCGATGTCGAGCGCTGCGGGGCCGTCGTAGGCCAGGCGGGTCTCGTGACCAACAGCCTCCAGCGCATCCGCCATCAAGTGCGCGGCATCGACGTTGTCATCGACCACCAGGATTCTGCGTCCGGTAGGGACGGCAGCGGCGGAATCATCGCGAACGATCGCTGGAACCTGCGCTGAGGTTTGCGCCGACCACGGCAGCCGAATGACGAACTCGCTCCCCCGACCTGGGCCTTCGCTGATGGCGCGAATGGCGCCTCCGTGCAGCTCGACGAGGCTCTTCACGATCGTTAACCCGAGCCCGAGGCCGCCGTGGACCGTCTCTTGCGCCTGGCGCTCCTGCGTGAACATGTCGAAGACCCGGTCCAGCATCTCCGGTGAAATGCCGATGCCGCTGTCCTTCACCCGGAGCTCGATTTCAGAACCGTCTTGATGGGCGCTGATCTGGATTCGACCTCGCGGCTCCGTGTATTTCGCCGCGTTGTTCACGACGTTCATGACAACCTGGGTCAGCCGGGTCACATCCCCGCGGACCACGAGACCCTGCGGCACGTCGACGTCCAGGTGGTGTCGCCGTTCCTCCAGTAATGGACTGACCGTCTCCACCGCAGAGGCGACGATTTCCGCAAGCTCGGTCGACTGCTGCCGCAGTTCGATCTTGCCCCTGGCAATTCTCGAGACGTCGAGCAAATCGTCCACGAGTCGCATGAGATGCCGAACCTGACGGTCGATGATGGTGCGCTCTTTCACCGTCGTCTCGTCACCCCTCAAACTCATGAGATGCAGCGCCGTGAGAATGGGCGCGAGGGGATTTCGCAGCTCGTGGCCGAGCATCGCCAGGAACTGATCCTTGGTGCGATTGGCTGTTTCAGCAGCCGAGCGCAACTGATTCATCGCGTTGCGCGCCGTCACTTCATCGGTCACGTCGAAGGCGATGACCAGAACGCCTTCAATCTCACCGTCGACACCGCGAAGCGGTGCGTAGACGAAGTTGAAATACACCGTCTCGTAGGTTCCATCGCCGCGCACATCGAGGCGCGCGGGCGTCTCCTTGCCCAGGTACGGCACGCCACTGTGGAACACCCCGTCGAGCAGTGTTTTGAACGGCTGATCCCGAAGCTCCGGAAGCGCCTCCACCAGCGGCTGGTCCAGCACCTCGTCCTCGGTGCGTCCCCAGATCTTGCACGTCACCGGATTGGCCAGTTCAACGACGTGATCCGGGCCTCTCAGGATCAGGATGGGCGTAGGGGCCTGCATGAACAGCGATCGAAGGTGGTGCTTCTGGAGCTCCGCCTCACGCCGTGCCCGGGACAGATTCAGCAGCGATCCCACGCGTGCGATGAGTTCACGCGCGCCGAATGGTTTCGTGAGGTAATCGTCGGCGCCAGCATCGAGGCCCGAGACGCGCGCTTCCTCGCCGGCTCGTGCCGACACCATCAGCACGGGAATCACCGCCGTACGCGGATCGCGCCGCAGTTCCCGAAGCAGCGCAAGTCCGTCGAGTCCGGGCATCATGACGTCAGTCACGATCAAGTTGGGCCGCTCGGCTCGGGCGAGCGCGAGCGCAGACGATCCCTCGGTTGCCGTCATGACGTCCCAGTCGCGAAGCAGCCGACTGAGGTAGTCGCGCATGTCCGCGTTGTCGTCGACGATGAGGATACGTTCCGTGGCGCCTCCGCGAACGCGTTTGCCAGGTGGCTCGTGATGCCACCGGACCGCTTCCTCCACAAACGGTGCAGCCGCAGCCGGTATCGGCGTCAGGGCCGGCGCGACCTCGATACGCTCAGGCGGCAGATGCAGGTGACCGGTCGGAATGCGAACGACGAAGGTCGTGCCTTCGTTGAGACGGCTTTCCGCGCTGATCGTGCCGCCGTGGAGCCGCACCAGCTCGTGGGTGAGCGCCAGACCTATCCCGGTGCCCTCGTGGGTGCGCGATCGGGCGCCTTCCACGCGGTGGAACCGCTCGAAAATCTGCGGCAGCTCGTGCTCGGGAATCCCCGCACCTGTGTCTCGAACCACGAGCTCCACGCCCTCGTCCACCTGCCGGAGCTCGACGCGAATCACCCCCTCGAACGTGAATTTCAGGGCGTTCGAGATCAAATTGAGGACGATCTTTTCCCACATGTCCCGATCGACGTACACCGGTTCGGAGATCTGATCGCACGCAACCTCGAAACGGACACCGGCGTGTTCGATCGCCGAGCGAAACGCACCCGCCAGTTCCCGCGTCAGCGCCGCGAGATCGGTTGGCCGGTACGACGCCCGCGCACGACCAGCTTCAATCCGGGAGAAATCGAGCAAGGCATTGACCAGCTTCAGCAGTCGTCCCGCGTTTCGCCGCAGGATCTCGACATCCTGTCGCTGATTCGGCGTCAACGGGCCGTTGGTCCCGGCGAGCAGGTTCTCGACGGGACCGAGCATCAGCGTCAACGGCGTCCTGAACTCGTGGCTGACATTGCTGAAGAATGCAGTCTTCGCCCGATCGATCTCGGCGAGCGCTTCCGCCTGACGCCGAGCATCTTCGAACGCCACCGCATTGCTGATCGCCGTGGCGATGTGGTCGGCGACAAGCTCGAAGAAGCCGCGATACCGGTCGTCCAGCGCACGACGCGGACTGACGCCAGCGACGAGCACGCCGTAGGGGTGGTCGAGCCCCGGGCGCGAGAGAGGCAGGATGATTGCCGTGTGCGTAGGCTCGTCGTATGGGCCGCCGGGCAGTGGGGTCGTCCGATCCGGCAGGTCCGCGATCACGAGCGTTTTGCCCTCTCGAACGGCCGCGGGCAACGGCCAGATTCCGTGGTCGCCTGACCGCAGCGCCACCAACTCGATATTCGACGGATGATCGTCTGGCAACCCGACGGCGCAGACCCGCTGCGCTTCCGTTCCTTCGCGGTCGAGCAGATAGATCATTGCAAACGGGACGTCGATCGGGTTCGACGCAAACACCGCCGCGGCGTTCGAACACGCCTGCACCGGCGTCTTGGCGTCAGAGGCACGACGCGCCAGCTCGCGAAGCGTTGCCAGCCGGCGCTCCCCTTCGACGCGTCCGGTTGTCTCGGCGACCACCGCCAGTACGCCTCCGACTCCCCCCGATTCATCGCGGATCGAACTGTAGGAAAGCGTGAACCAGCAGTTTTCGAGATAGCCGTTACGATCGAGCGGCAACAGCCAGTCGTCAATGGCAAACGCCTCGCCGCGCCGGGCCCGATCAAACTCAGGGCCCACGACTCCCCAGACCTCGGGAAAAATCTCGGCACCGGGCTTTCCGAGTGACGCCGGATGCTTGGTGCCCAGAACGGGACGATATCGATCGTTGTAGAAAAAGCGATGCTCGGGTCCCCACGCCACGACCATTGCGAACCGGGACTCGAGCATGATGCTGATGGCGGTCCGCAAGCTCTGAGGCCATCGCGCCACCGGTCCGAAGATCGTCTGACTCCAATCGGTGGAGCGCATCAGGGCGCCCATCTCACCACCGCCTGCGAGACAGTCTTCGGGGGAAGGGTGGCCAACCGGCGTTGAAAACGTCGAGTCAGTCATATCGCGTTCAAGAATCGAGTCGAACGTAAATTCTATCGGAGACCGTGTCGTGACGTTCAGTCGCCGCCGGCGCCCGTGAACTGATCCTCCTCGTCTGCAAACAGCACGTTAAAACTCGTCAGGGTGCCATAGCACCCGCTCACGTAGGCCTGCAATTTGAGTTTCGCGTCCTCGGGGAGATCGGACGCGTTGAGCTGTTGTTCCAGTGTGCGCAGCCGATTCCTCAACATCACCACCTTGTGAAAGAACGTCTCGATCGGCCAGCTCTTCTCTTGCACCCCCGCTGTGCCGGGCCGTAAGACGAGCGAACCGCCGCGCCACTTCTCCGCCGGCGCGACCGGCGTAATGCCTGTCTCCTCGCGAATGATCCGGCGCAGCAACAACTCGAGATCGACATGGGTTTCCGGCAGCATGACGGCTGGGGCGCTCCTTTCGCGATCGCTGACGAGTGGAAACGGCTCGCGCTCCGCCGCGCGACGTGGCTCGCGGTGGCGCGAAGCTGCTGGACTTGACGTCGCCAGGCGGGGTCCTCCGCGATACTGATGATCGCTGCGGCAGTAGCCGCACTCGACGCGCAGCGGCCGGCCCCCATCGTCCACGGCGATGACCGTGTGCATGCGGTCGGTCTTGCACACGCGGCAAAAATCCTCGAGTGACTCTCCAGCCCGCCAGGCTCGTTCCGATCCCATCTGCCCTCTCGTTGCGCGCAGCCCTATGATGGCATGCCTGTTTCAAACGACTCTGGTGGACCGCCGAACACCGCGACGTACTCCTCGACGCTGTCGATATCCGCGAGCACACCCTCGTCGTCAATTTCAACGTTCAGGACGCGGTCAGATTGAGATTGCAGCACGGACTTCGCGCCGACGGCGGGGTCTGCGCGCCGCAGCGGGTCGAACGACGACCGATCGAAGATGACTGGATGACCGTGCCGGCCGCAGTGCACCGGCCGGACGATCGAGGTGGGGGATGCTGCGAACGCCTGCAGCAACCTGGCAAACGTCTCCGCTCGAACGAGTGGCATGTCCACTGGCATGATGAGGAGACCGCGAACCCCGGGATGATCAACGGCATTTACTGCCGCGACGATCGACGTCAGCTGCCCCCGTTCGTGGTTGACGTTGGGAATGAACTCCGTTCTGACCGAGAGTCGTTCCACGCTGCGAATCAGCTCCGCATCGTTTTCACGCCCAACGATCAGGATGTCTTCGAGGCCAGCACGCTGCATGGATTCCGCGACGCGTTGGAGAAATGTGAGCGGATGCGCACGGCCGAAGGGGAGCAGTGCCTTGGAACGGCCCATCCGTGACGAGCGCCCCGCGGCAAGAACGGCACCCGGGACCATGCCATATCTTAGGCCACCGGGACGATACGGCCGGCGATCGAGGGCGCCGCGGTTTTTGGGCCCTGGTCGGGCCACACGCCCTAAACCCCTTGATTTTGTTGACTTCCGGGACCGAAGTCCCTACACTGGCCCCGTTTTCAAGCTCAGCGTGCGGCCGCCTGTGGGCGCCGCCGCGCGAGGGGCGGGCAGATTGGACCGATCGTCGGCGCTCCCGGTAGTTGCGGGCCGCGTCCTCCCGGCCCTTCACCCACCGCTCGGCTTGTCGAGCCCCTGGGATGATCCGGGGGTTCCGCTCATCGGAGGACACGGGTATGCCAACGGGAACGATCGCGCGACTGCTTATCGACAAAGGGTTCGGGTTCATCCGCGATGAAAGCGGCATCGAGCACTTCTTCCATCGAAGCTCGGTCCGCGGCGCGGTGTTCGAGCTGTTGCGCGAAGGTCAGCGCGTGGAATTCACGCCCGAGGAATCAGGAAAGGGCCCGCGCGCCGGTGAAGTTCGATTGATCGAAGGCTGACGCCTGCCACTGCTCCCGGCGGGCGGGGCTGACCGACGCCCCGCCGCTTCGGGAAGAAATCCTCCTCACAATGTCCATCGCTGCTCGCGCCCGGCTTCGCCGCGCGTTCGCACGCGTGTCGGCGGCCGCCGCCATCCTCGCGATCGTCGGACTCCTCGGCTTCCTGCCGTTCGCCGGACGATTCCTGGTCCGACAGGATCCGCTGATCCCAAGCGATGCGATCCTTGTGCTTGCCGGCGGAACGGTCGATCGGTGGCTGGAAGGCGTCGAGTTGTATCGCGAAGGCCATGCGCCCATCATCGTCCTGAGCCCCGGCCGTCTGGACCGTGCGGAAATCGGTGTCCGCGCGAAAGGGATTCGATGGCCATCGGCTGCCGAGCTCGCGCTCGATGCGATTCCACAGCTCGGCGTGCCGCCCGCGGTAGTGCAGATCATGCCGGGCAACCTCGATAACACCGCGGAGGAAGCAGCGGCGTTTCACCAGCTGGTGAACCAAAAAGGATGGCGGAGCGCGATCGTCGTGACGTCTCCCTACCACACGCGCCGCACGCGTATCGCGTTCCGCCGCGAGTTCCGCGGAATGCCGGTCGCGCTCGTGATCCGGGCGTCGCGTTTTGACGAATCCGATCCGCCCCGCTGGTGGCGCCACCGCGCGGATATTCGCTTTGTGGTATCTGAACTCCCGAAGGTGCTGTTGTACGGTTTAGGATTGGGAGGTTAGGCGACGGAAGTGAACGGGGCCCGGTGGCCCTCCCGGTCTTCAAAACCGGTCGCTGCCTGCGATAAGCGGGCGGGCTGGGTTCGACTCCCAGGCGCTTCCGCCAACCTTCGCTCGCGCCGGCCAGACGTCGTGAGCCGCCTGACAAGCCACGCGAAAGTTGTCCGCCTAGCTTCAGCGAGGGCGGACCATTCAGCACAATAGCGCGAGAAACGCCGCCGGGTCGCTGAGATCGGGGAAGACCACCTCCGCACCGCTCGCTCTGATCTCCTCGAGCGTGTAACTGCCCGTCGCCACACCAACCGGCATCGCCCCAGCAGCACGTGCGCACGCGACATCGTGCGGCGTGTCGCCCACCACGAGCACGTCATGCGCCAGCGCCGTGCTGAGACCGCACGCCCGCGCCCGTTCCAGCGCGAACGGCACCAGCGCATTGCGATCCTGCGCATCGTCTCCATACGCGCCGCAGCGGAAGTAGCGCCACAGATCGAAGTACTCGAGCTTGATCCTCGCGCCTTCCTCGAAATTCCCGGTCACGAGGCCGAGAAACACATCGTCTCGCGACGCCAGCTGGTCGAGGAGTTCACGCACGCCCGGCAGCACGCTCTTGACGCCGTGCCCCCGATGCTGGATTTCTTCCTGGAGATGCTGCACGTAACGACGGCGTATCGTGGCGAGCAGTTCGTCCTCCAGTTCCTTCCCAAGTTTGCGCATCGCATCGTGGAGAATGATCCAATCGGTCCGTCCCGCGACGGGGATCTCGTGCAGCGCGTCTATCGCGCCGGCAATGTCCTCGCACGCCCGATTCATCGCGCGCATACCCGCGCCACCGGTCAACACCAGCGTGCCGTCGATGTCGAAAAGGACAACTTTAGACATAATGGGCTGTTCGAATTCGTCTGCAGGAGGACGTATGAAGGTTGGACGACTGATACTCACCGGCGCGGCCATTGCCGCTTTGGGCGTTGGGATGGCAGCGGCTCAGCAGCAGCCGGCCGCCGCGCAATCCACAGGTGCGACCCGCGCAACAGCCGAGATCAAAGGAGAAGGCATCAGCGGACGCGCCGAGCTGGTAGAACGCAAGCAAGGGACCGGGACCGTTGTCGACGTCACGGTGAATGTCAAAGGGCTGAAACCTGGCATGCACGGCGTGCACCTTCATGCGGTCGGCAAGTGTGAACCGGACTTTGGCGCGGCAAGCGGTCATTTCGATCCGGGCCCGGCAGGAAATACCGATCCCGACGCCAACCATCCGTATCACATGGGCGATCTGCCGAACCTGGAGGTCGGCGCGAATGGCAGCGGAAGCTTGAAGGGTGTCACGACACGGGTCACCGTCTCCGACGGTCCGCTCTCCATCTTCGACGCTGACGGCACCGCGATCATCGTTCATGGCAATCCAGATCAGGGCATCACCGGCCCGCCGAAGTCCGGCGTGAGCGGCGGACCGAGGGTCGCGTGCGGCGTGTTTTCAAAGTAAGCCGAACCAGCGTTTCTTGAGCGGCTGCAATTCTCCGGACGCGCCGTCCAGCCGCAAGTTGCGCGAGGCGAAGGCGCGCGCGAATGGTTCGTCGTTCGTCATGGCCATCGCGGCAAGCTGTCGCGCCGCGCAGACGCGAGCGATATCCGCCGCCAGCGCACTGTTTTCCATCTCGCCGATACGCGCTGTGGGATGCTCGAGCACGAGCAGCTTTGGCGACATCGCAACCGCACGCACGAGGTGCGCCCTCAGGCGCACCTCGGGGCTCAACTCCGCGACGGCGGTCGCGAGCACGTTGGCCGGCAGCCCGCACTCACGCGCCAGCTCCTCTACGCGCATGCGCACGTCGGGTGGGACCGGATCGATTTCCAGTGTGAACGGCATCGCCAGGTTCTGCACCAGCGTCGCCGCTTCGAGGAGCACTCCGCGGTCGCTGACAATCCCGAACTGATCGAGCCAGGCGAGCCACTCGTCCGCGTCCGCGATATCAGCTGTCCGCCGGCCGAACGTCCAGATGTGTCCCTCATCGGGAACGGCAGCCCCCGTGATCAGACTGACCATCAGCTCTGCTGCAGGTGCGTCCACCCCAGAAATTGACACGCGCTCGCCGCGCCGGAGTACGAGCGAGGCAAGGCGAAGCGGCCGCAGGCCGTGGTACGCCTTCGTGATCTTGTCGATCCGGAGAACAGGTTCAATGTCGGTCACGGACACGTGCGGTCAGCAGATCGAAGTCGCAACGATCGAGGGTCACTACGCCCAGGGCACCAGCGTTTGACGTTTCGTCACCGTGGAAGTCCGACCCACCCGACACACCCAAGCCAAGCTCTCGAGCCATGGCTCGATACCGGGCCTCGGTCTCCGGATCGTGATCGCTGTGCCGAGCTTCAAGCGCCGCCAGACCGTGCGACGCCAGTCCTGGGATGAGACCATCGATCTTCGCGAGCACGGGGTGAGCGAGCGAGGCAATTCCACCCGCTCGAGCCACGATGTCGATGACCTCCGCGGCGCTAATCCCATGCCGTGGCACGTACGCCGGCGACGACCGGCCGATCAGGCGCTCGAACGCATCATCACGATCGCGTACGTGCCCGGAACGCACCAAAGCATCGGCTATTGCCGGGCGACCAATACTCCGATCGGGATGACCCTCGGTCGAAGCGATGATCTTCTCCGCGTCGACCGAGAACCCCATCTCAACGAGTCGTGCACAGATCTCGCGCACCCTCCTGACGCGATCGTGGCGCTGGTCGTTGAGGAAAGCGGCGAGCGAAGTGGACGAAGGGTCGAAGTAGTAACCGAGCACGTGGACGTCATGGCCGTCTTCCACGGCCGTGATTTCAATGCCGGGAATGAGCGTGATGCCCCGGGCATGCGCGGCGGAGGCCGCTTCCATCAGGCCAGCGGTCGTGTCGTGGTCGGTGACGCTGATCGTCGTGAGTCCCACCGCCGCGGCGCGCGCCACGAGAGCGGCGGGCGGCAGAGTCCCGTCAGAGGCGGTGGTGTGAAGGTGAAGATCGATCACGGTCAACTCCCAAAACCCAACTCCCCACTCCCAAACCGGATGACTCGAAGCAGTTGGGTGAAAGTTGCGCCGAACAACCCGTTGGGAGTTGGGAATTGGTAATCGGGAGTTGATCTCGTCCCGCTAAATGCTGAAGGAAGACCCGCACCCGCACGTGGACTTGGCATTCGGGTTCTTGATCGTGAAACCGCCGCCAGTGACGTTGTCCACGAAATCCACTTCCGCGCCGCGTAGATAGCGGGCGCTGATCGGGTCCACCAACAGCCTGACGCCGTTCGATTCGAACACGGAGTCAGTGGTTGCGTCCCCTTCGCCCTCATCGATCATGAGACCGTACTGGAACCCGGAACAGCCGCCGCCCTGCACGAACACGCGGAGTCCGGCGCCAGCCTTGTTCTCTTCAGTCAGCAGCTCACTTATTTTGGATGCAGCCGTTGGCGTAACGTTGATCATCGCAGAATCACCTCACCTACAAGCAGTTGGACGATTATACCGCGAATCGGGATCCCTTCGGCCGTGCCAGTTGGGATAGCGTAGAGGGCTGACATGTCATCTGCCTACGAACCTGCTGCGCGACTAGCGGACCGCTTCCTCCATGACCGAGTTGCCACTCGCATCTGGAGCCGTGACCCACAGGTCTGGCGTGCAGATCCGGGCAGCGATGCGGCACGGTCGATTGCCACGCGTCTGGGCTGGCTCGATCTACCCAACACCATGAAGTCAGAGCTCGACCGGATATCCAGGCTCGCGGAGTCGGTGAGAAATGCGCGGTTCGACACCGTTTACCTGCTGGGTATGGGCGGCAGCAGCCTGTGTGCGGAAGTGATCCAGTCCGTATTCGGGGGCGTGAAGGGCTGCCCAAGACTGATCGTGCTCGATACAACCGACGATCAGACCATCGCAACGGTAGCGCGCCGCGCCACCCCGTCTCGCACGTTATTTGTCGTCGCAAGCAAGAGCGGCGGGACCGTCGAGGTCACGTCCATGGAGCGGTACTTCTGGAAGTGGATGTTTGACGCGGTGGGTCCAGAAGCCGGACAACATTTCATTGCCATTACGGATGGAGGCACGCCGCTCGAAACACTTGCATCCACTCGCGGATATCGTGAGATATTCGTCAACCCGTCCGACATCGGAGGGCGGTTCTCCGCACTGTCGCTGTTCGGGCTCGTACCGGCGGCACTCATCGGGGTGTCGCACCGCGACCTGCTCGCGGCGGGCGCGGTGATGGCGGAGGGCTGCCGTCAAGAAAACCACTCCAACCCAGGACTCGAGCTGGGCGCGTTCATCGGCGCGGCCGCGCTCGCCGGCCGGGACAAATTGACCGTTGTGTTGCCGCCGTCACTGGTGTCGCTTGGTCTCTGGATCGAACAGCTGGTGGCGGAGAGCACAGGTAAGCACGGCAAAGGTATCCTGCCGGTCGTTGACGAACCGCTCGGACGTGCGGCCGATTACGGCCAAGATCGTGCCTTCGTCGTACTGTCAACGGACCGCGATCGGCCTGATGTGGACGCCGTGGCCGCCGTGGAAGCGGGCGACCATCCGATCCTCCGCCTCACGACGAGGCTGGACGCACTCGGCGCAGAGTTCTTCCGATGGGAATTCGCGACGGCCCTTGCCGGAGCCGCGCTGGGCGTGAATCCGTTCGACGAGCCGAACGTCGCAGAAGCAAAGGCGAAGACGAAGGCGCTGCTGGAGAGCTATCTCGCAACCCGACAGCTCACGGATACCGCACCGCGCAAGGACGATTCAGCGATTGAAGTACAAACACGCGGCTTTTCAGGCGACGGACCCGCCGAGATCGTGCGTGCAGCGATCGAATCGCTTCAGCCGGGGGACTACGTGGCATTCCTGTCGTATCTCCCCTCGACCACGGCGTTTACCGAGACCGTCAACGGCGTTCGTGTTGCCATCCGCGCTCGCACCCGCGTCGCGACCACGTTCGGAGTCGGTCCTCGCTACCTCCACTCGACGGGGCAGTATCACAAGGGAGGTCCGAACAGCGTGCTCGCCTTCGTCATCACCGGTGATGATGAGACACACACGGAAGTGCCGGAGGCAGGCTATTCCTTTTCAGTCTTGAAGCGAGCCCAGGCGCTTGGAGACGTGCAGACGCTCGAGGCTCACGGCCGGCGCGTCGTGCACTTGCACGTGAAGAATCATGAGCCGCATGTCGCGATCAGCCACCTGTTCGCGGACGCGTTGAAACCTTCCGCCTGAAGGCGGAAGCTACGCGGACGATCTACGCTTTGAGTTCAGACAGCGCACGGCCGGACGCCTCTTCCACATCCTTGTGCAAGCTATTGCCGTGCGCATCCATCGTGACGATGGCGGGAAAGTCTTTGACTTGCAGGTGCCACATGGCTTCGGGCGTACCGAATTCCATCAGCGAAACGCCTGTGACACGCTCGATGCATCGCGCGTAGAACTGTGCGGCGCCGCCGACGGCGTTGAGATACACCGCGCCCGATTCCTGCAATCCTGCGAGAGTCCTCGCACCCATACCCCCCTTGCCGATTACGACCCGGACGCCGTATCGCTTGACGATCTCAGCCTGATACGGCTCCTCACGAATACTGGTCGTGGGACCGGCGGCTGTGACGCGCCAGCTGTCTCCCTCCTTGGCGACGACCGGACCGCAGTGATACAGGACGCCGCCACGAAGATCGACCGGTGGGTCGTGCTTCATCAGGTGCGCGTGGACGGCGTCCCGCCCGGTGAACACCTGCCCGGAAATCAGGACGACGTCTCCGACCTTCAGCGAACGAATCTGCTCTTCTGAAATGGGGGCCTGCAAGGCTACTTCCCTGCCGGTCCGCGGGAAGCCGGCGCCAACCAGCTCCGGCGACAGCATGGGCTTCGAACGAGCGTCGCCGTCGCGGTAGAGCCATGACGTGATTTCACCAGATGAGGCGTTAAGCCGCACGCCGAGCCGGCGAAATGCCCAGCAGTCGTACGCAACCGACACGAAGAAACTCGCGGGTAGCCGATTCAGCGCGCCAATCTTGCAGCCGATGAGCGAGGTCTTGCCACTGAACCCCATCGGGCCGACCGCGAGGCGATTCGCCTCGTCCATGATTTGCCCTTCGAGCGCCGCCAGCCGTGGATCGCTGTTCGTGTCGTCCAGGGTCCGGAACAATTGCTCTTTGGCGTGCAGGTACCCGGATGTTCGGTCGCCCCCAATGCAGACGCCGAGAGCTCCTGGGCTGCAGCCTTTGCCCTGGGCCTTCCAGACAGCATGCAGAATCGATTTGCGGACCCCTTCAAGGGTGCGGTCGGCCCGCCCCAGATGATCCAAATCGGCTGGCAGCGAGTATTGTGCGTTCGTGTTTTCGCACCCTCCGCCCTTCAGAATCAGTTTGACTTCGATCTCATCCGATTCCCACTGCTCGAAGTGGATGATCGGCGTACCGGGCCCGAGATTGTTGCCAGAGTTCTCGCCGGTAATGGAATCGACCGAGTTCGGCCGAAGCTTGCCGCGACGCGTGGCTTCCGCGACGGCTTCGCGGATCCGCTGGCGCATCCATATCTGATTGGCACCGATTGGCACCCGCACCTCGAACGTCGGCATGCCGGTGTCCTGACAGATCGGCGCCTCGCACGATTCCGCCTGGTCGATGTTCTGGGCGATGATCGTCAGGGCCTGGCTGGCTCGCGTCGCCGGCTCTTCCACGGCAAGCGCGCGTTCCATGGCCCGGCGCACGTCAGGTGGCAGGTCCGTGGACGCCCGTGTAATCAGTTCGACCATGCTCGCGAAGAAGGCTGGCAACATAGGGGCAGTATAATCGCTCTATCCGCCGAGGTTGTCCGTGGCGACCACCCCTGTGTCTTCCGCGACTCACCGCATCGAACGAGATCCGCTGGGCGAGGTACGCGTCCCCGCCGACGCCTACTACGGCGGGCAGACACAGCGGGCAGTCGACAACTTCCCGATCAGCGGTTTCACGGCGTTTCCCGAGCTGGTGGTAGCAACGGTTCTGATCAAGAGGGCTGCAGCCGAGGCAAACCGCGAGTTGGGCCGGCTCGACTCCAGGGTTGCCGGCGCCATCATCTCTGCAGCCGACGAAGTGCTCAGCGGCAAGCTTCGCGATCAGTTCGTCGTCGATGTGTATCAAGCGGGCGCCGGGACCTCCCACAACATGAACACGAACGAGGTGCTGGCGAACCGCGCCACCGAGCTGTTGGGCGGGTCGAAAGGTGATTACTCGCGCGTGCATCCGAACGACCACATCAACATGGGACAGTCAACCAATGACGTGTTCCCGACTGCCACCCGTCTTGCGGTGCTCGCGATGCTGCCGGAATTGCTTGCCGCGGCGCGGCAGCTTGCCTCCGCGTTTGATGCCAAGGCACAAGAGTTCGCGTCCATTCTCAAGACGGGGCGAACGCATCTGCAGGATGCCGTCCCCATCACGCTGGGACAGGAGTTCAGCGGCTACGCCGCAAACATTACGCATGCCGCCGATGATCTCGAGCGCACGGCCGAGCAACTGCACGAACTGAACCTCGGTGCAACGGCCGTGGGGACTGGTCTGAATGCGGGCGATGCTTACACCGAGTTGGCAGTGCGCAATCTTGCGAGGGCTCTGACGCTGCCTGTGCGTCCCGCCGCGAACAGATTTCGAGTGACGCAGAGCATGGGTGACGTGCTCGCGTACTCCGCTGCGCTGCGCCGCCTGGCCGTCGAGGTCAGTAAGGTTTCGTCGGATCTGCGTCTGCTCAGCATGGGGCCGCGCGCCGGCCTTGCCGAAATCCAGCTGCCCGCCGTGCAGCCCGGCTCCTCGATCATGCCGGGCAAAGTGAATCCATCCGTACCTGAAATGGTCAACCAGGTCTGCTATCAGGTATACGGATGCGATGCAGCGAACCTTGCGGCCGCGGACGCCGGCCAGCTCGAGCTGAACGTCATGATGCCCGTGATCGCGTGGAACACGCTCTTGGCGACGAGGATCCTGCGCCAGGCCATGCGAGTACTGAGTGAACGCTGTGTGGCCGGCCTGACAGCCGACGAGCAACGGTGCCGCGAATTGCTCGACCGGAGCACTGCCGTCGCGACGGCGCTGAGTCCGTACATCGGCTATGCGGCCACCGCAGAAATCGCGAAGGAATCGGTGCGAACCGGAAAGTCAGTCGCCAGCATTGTCCGCGAACGCCAGTTGCTGCCGGAGGACCAACTGGAACGTATCCTCTCTCCCGAAACCATGACCTCGCCCGGAGTCTCCGGACAGGATAAGAAGGGATCGATGTGACGCGACGCGTGAAGACGCTCGTGGCGATTGCGATGCTGGCAGGTGCGACGGTGAGTGCTGCGCCGCAACACGGCCGGCTTTTCCCGCCGGAAAAGCTGGGCATCCTCGAAGGACCGGATCGCGAAGCGTGGCAGCGGCCCGAGGATGTCATGGATGCGCTGAGCATCGGCGAAAACAGCGTCGTCGCGGATCTTGGCGCCGGCGGTGGATGGTTCACCGTTCGCCTCGCGGTTCGCGTCGGACCCAACGGACGGGTATACGCCGAGGACATCCAGCCTCAAATGATTGAAGCGATTACGCGGCGCGTACAACGGGAAGGGCTCACCGGGCGCGTCAGAACGATCTTCGGTGCGGCTTCAGATCCGCGGTTGCCGGAACCGGTCGATGCGGTGCTGATTGTCGACGCGTACCACGAGATGGAGTACCCAGTCGCACTGCTGCGCAAAACTGCGGCAGCCCTGAAACCCAACGGACGCATTGGCATCATCAACTTCAAAAAGGACGGCCACGGGCCCGGTCCTCCGATGGACGAACGCGTCGATCCCGAACGCGTGATCCGCGATGCGGAAGCCGCGGGATTGCGTCTGCTCGCGCGGCCCGGATTCCTCCGCTACCAATACATGCTCGTGTTCGGCAAGTCCAAGCCGGCATGATCCGAACGCCTTCGTTTTTTTCCGAGCATCAACAACGCATCGAGCGCGAGCTGGCGAAACTGGTTCCGGAGAACGGCGAGGTGGTCCAGCGGGCCATGGCCTATACCGTCCATGCCCCGTCGAAGCACATCCGCGCGGTATTGGCACTCCTGAGCGCGGAGATCTGCGGCGGCAGTTCGGTGGACGCCGTGCCTGCCGCGGCCGCGATCGAGCTCGTGCACGCGTCCTCTTTGATCCTCGACGATCTGCCGTCAATGGACGATGCTCCGCTGCGGCGAGGGAGGCCATCGAATCACCGCCAACATGGTGAGGCGCTTGCCATCCTCGCGGCCTTTGGCCTGCTCAACCTGGCGTTTGCCACGCTCGCGCGAGAATATGAGCCGCCGCTCTCGGCTCGCCTGAGTGCTCTCCTGGCGGACGCCGTCGGGCCTGAAGGACTCATTGGCGGACAATCGACCGATCTCTTGGCCACAGATCAACAGATCACGTTCGAAACGCTGGAGCGAATTCACCGCCGGAAGACCGGCGCACTTTTCATCGCAGCGGCAACTGCCGGGGCGCTCGTCGCTTCAGCCGCGGAGTCGGACGTCGCGCGACTCGAGGCGTTCGCGCGAAACCTCGGACTGGCGTTTCAGATTGTGGACGACCTGCTGGACGTCGAAGGAAACCCCGTGGAAACCGGAAAGGCTGTCCGCGAAGACTTGAAGAAAACGACGTTCGTCTCCTTCAGTGGAGTGGCGGGAGCCCGCCAGCTTGCTCATGAGTTGTGCGACACAGCCGATCGAGGGCTGATCCCGTTCGGCCGAAGGGCAGATCGCTTGCGCGAATTGTCTGCGTTCGTAGCTGCCCGGAGCATGTAGCGTGGCCGGAAATTCGCCACCGTCCGAACCGCCGGATCCGAGAGTTGACGACTTGCGGCAGCGGCTTCGCTCGTTGGGTTACCTCGACGCCGGTGTCGATCGCTTCGTGCTGGGCTCGGTGCGGCGGACGAGACGACCCTCGGCTATTGCGCTCTTCGCGAGCATGCGCATTGGGCTGCTCGCCGCCGTGTTGTTGGGTCCGGCGGCGGCGGTCGGTTTGATCGCGCGTGTCCCGGGACTGGTCAGGGGGCCTCGCGATGCGACCGTTGCCGCGCTGTACCTCGGCGTGTTCTTCGGGCTTTCAGTCGCCATCGTTTCCTTCGCTGTTGCGCTTCTGGCTTCGTGGTCGGCCACTCGCCGTTCCGCCTTTGGCCGACACTTGTCGCAACGAGTTCGCGCCTTATCCATTACAGCTGGCATCGTCGTAACTGCCGCCTCAGTGGCCTACCTTACGCTCTGGTGGCGAACAGCAAATGCGGGAACGCAGTCACTCGGCTGGACCGCCTTTGCGTTGGCGGTTGCGGTTGTCGTCAGCGTGGCGCTCGGACACGCGGTGATGGTGACGTCACTTGCGGTCACGATGGCGCGGCCCGGCGAGACATCGGCCATTCCCAGAGTGCCGGGGCGGTCCTGGAAAGCATCGCTCATCGGGAGCGCAATCGCTTTCGTCGGAGCGTCTGCCTTGCTTTTTGCTGTGGCTGGCGATGCCGCACCCGGGGGCCCGGCCCTTCCGGTGAGTGTCGCATCAAGCGGCAGTCGAGTCGTTGTGCTGGCGATAGATGGCTTCGACCCGCAGTTTCATGAGCGGCTGCGTGCGGCCGCCCGCGCAACGCAGCCTCGGGTGTCCCAAGACGACGACCCGCGCGTGAGGCTGGCGGAGGGGCTCTTCGCGTGGTTCGAAGCGGCCCGAGCGGACCTTGCGCCTTCTGACTCGACGGATCCCGCTCGATTGTGGACAACGATTGCCACCGGCGTTCGCTCGGAGATCCACGGCGTGACCACGCTCGAAACGCGACGGATCGCCGGCCTGCAAGGGAGCCTCGGCGCAAGCTCGACGGCGCAGGTGATCGGCGCCGCGTCGGACATGTTGCGGCTGACGCGTCCAGCCATTGCGAGCAATTTCGAACGGCGCGTGAAAACATTCTGGGAAGTTGCGGAACAGGCGGGCCTGAGGACCGCGGTCGTCAACTGGTGGGCGACGTGGCCTGCCGCCGCATCAGGCGGAATCGTCGTCTCCGACCGAGCGGTGCTCCGTCTCGCTCGCGGCGGCGTGCTGGATGCTGAAGTTGCACCGCCGGACGTGTACGAGAGGCTGAAATCCCGATGGTCTCGCATACAAGAGGACGCCCGCCGCGACGTCCAGTCGCGCCTGTCGCAGGACGCGCTCGTTGGTATTCCGGACCACGTCAAGAGTACGCTGACCCGATCCGCCGAACTCGACGCGACGATGGCGCAGGTGACGCAGGAGATCCGAGCTTCCGCCGATCTCGATCTGCTCGTCCTCTATCTGCCGGGGCTCGACATCGCCCAGTACACCCTGCTCGGTGGAGACACCGGCGCGGCCCCTTCAGAACTCAACGTTCGGATCGAAGCGCTCGAACGATATTACGCGTTCCTCAGTCAGCTCACGATGGATACCGTGGGAAGGTCGAACGACCGTCTCTTCCTGATCGCCCAGCCGGGTCGACTGCATCAGGGACCTGGAATCATGGCCGTGAGCGGACCGGGGTTCGAGACTTCCCTCCGCGTGCCGGGGACGAGCCTCGACGTGACGCCAACCATCCTGCACGCCCTCGGGATTCCAATGGCGCGCGATCTTGACGGAAATGTCCTGAGCGGCTTGTTTACCGCCGAATCGCTGTCTCGGTATCCGGTGAGGTACATCGCCACGTATGGTCAACGCGGCGCGATCTCCGTCGCACGCGGCAATGAGCCGTTGGATCAGGAAATGATCGATCGGCTTAGAAGTTTGGGGTATGTCAGATGAACGGGGTCACGTGCGACGTGCGTGCTATATCGCTAGTTCCGTGCCTGTCCCATAAAGCGCCACACGCCGGGGAGGATGGCTGAGGCCACGCAGATCTTGATGAGATCGGCCGGGAAGAATGGATAGAGACCCGTCGCCAGTGCTGCGGACAAGCCGACGGGGACGGGGTGTGCAAACCACGCGAGCCAGGAGACGCCGCCGAAGAAAATCACAGACAGGCCGGCGGCCATTGCAGCCAGTGAGCTGAAATAGCGGCGATCGTATCCCCGCGACGCGAGCCAACCCGTGAGCCATGCCGCGAGCGGGTAGCTCAGGAGGTAACCACCGGTCGGACCGAGCACACGAAAGGGTCCCTGGGGCAGTGTGGCTGAAGCGGCGAACACGGGAAGCCCTGCGATGCCGGCGAGCAGATAGAGCACCTGGCTCGTCAGGCCGAGACTCGGACCGAGCGCCGCGCCGCCGAGCAACACCACCATTGGCTGCAGCGTCAGCGGAACGGGGGTAAATGGCAGCGGCACGCTGACCTGCGCGGCCGCCGCGGTGAGGACGGTCACGAAGAGCACGGCCGCGACCTTGAGCGGCACACCGAAATCGCCGTGGCGCGCGAGCGTTGCAACCAACGTCCCGTCACCGGTACTGCGCATCGTTCGAACGGTCATCAGGGCAAATCTTAGCGTATGCACACAGCACTGACAATTGCCGGAAGCGACTCGGGAGGTGGCGCCGGCATTCAGGCCGATCTCAAAACGTTCGCGGCGCACCGCGTCTACGGCACATCCGCCATCACCGCCGTCACCGCGCAGAATACCTGCGGCGTTCGTTCCTGGCAGGCGCTCTCGCCGGACCTCGTGCGTGCCCAGATCGATGCCGTCGTCGAGGATATCGGCTGCCACGCTGTCAAGATCGGGATGCTGGCCAACGCCGAGATTGTCGGCGCCGTCGCCTCGGCGATGCGCGCGCTCAGACTCTCAAACCTCGTTCTGGATCCAGTAATGGTGGCAAAAGGTGGCGACCGCCTGCTCCACGAAGAGGCCGTCAATGCCATTCGCACCTTGCTCCTGCCGCTCGTCGATATCGTCACACCCAACGTGCCCGAAGCGGAGGTCCTCGCCGGGATGGCGGTCCGTACGCGCGAGGAGATGTACGATGCGGGTCAGCGAATCCTCGCTCTGGGTCCCGGCGTCGTACTCGTGAAGGGCGGACACCTCGACGGGCCTGAATCGGTGGACGTGGCGGTGACCACGCTTGACACGTTCGAGCTTCGCGGCCGGCGCATCGACACGGTGCACACGCACGGGACGGGATGTACCCTCTCGTCGGCGATTGCAGCCAACCTGGCGCTCGGACGGCCAGCCCGAGAGGCGTTGGCGCGCGCGCGTGAGTATCTCGAGGGGGCGATTATTCACGCGCCGCGCATCGGCCACGGCCGTGGGCCGCTGAATCATTTCTGGCGGTTATACTGAATCATGTCCGTTGCGGGCCGGTTTGCCATTGTCACGGAGCCGCTCGACCCGGCAGCGCTCGAGCCGCTCGTGACCGACGGCGAGTGTGGAGCGGTGACGATCTTCGTCGGCCGCGTCCGGCGGCAGAACGCTGGCCGGACTGTGCTCTGGCTCGAGTACGAGGCGTATGCGCCGCTCGCGATTGCGTCGTTTGAACGCATAGCGGCCGAGGCGGAGGAGCGTTGGCCCGATGTGAAACTGGCGATCGCGCATCGCGTCGGCCGTTTGGCGATCGGCGAGGCCAGCATTGTGATTGCCGCCGGTTCGCCACATCGGAACGAAGCATTCGCCGCCTGTCGATACGCCATCGAACGCGTCAAACAGATCTCCCCCATCTGGAAGCACGAGCACTTCGAAGGGGGGGCGGTGTGGGTCGAGGGAGCAACCGCGGATCCGGATGACCGAGCGGCGATGGAGATCGCGGTTGCGCGTGCATGTTCGTGACGATCCGGCTCTTCGCGCGACTTCGGGAGATTGCCGGCAGCGCCGAGTTGAAACGGGAGCTTCCGCAAGGCGCGACGATCGAAACAGCGTGGGATCTATTGGCGCGCGAATTTCCGGCGCTGAGCGCGCACAAACCGAGCGTGTCCTGCGCCGTCAATGAGGAGTACGCGCGGTTCACGACGGCGTTGAGCGACGGGGACGAGGTGGCATTTCTGCCGCCCGTATCGGGGGGCTGCGAACCTTGTCTGAACCATTTGAACCATGTCTGAACCATTTGAACCATTTCTGAACCCATTTGAACCCTTTCTGAACCCTTTCTGAACCCCTTCTCCTATGTTCGACAAGCTGAGCGCCGTCGAGGCGCAGTATGAGCAACTGATGGCGGAAATCGCCGACCCTGCCGTGCAGGGCGATACGGCGAAATTCCGCAGCCACTCGAAGGCGCTTGCCGAAATGCAGCCGCTCGTCGACCACTTCCGTCAATACAAGGAAGTGGTCGCCCAGATCACGGCAACGGAAGATCTCGTGAAGGACCCCGACATGCGCGAGCTGGCGCAGGAAGAGCTCGCATCGCTCGAGGCCAGGCGCGACACGCTGCTGGCGGAAATCGAGGTCCTCCTCATTCCGAAGGACCCCAACGACGAAAAGAACGTCGTGCTCGAAATCCGGGCCGGCACCGGTGGAGACGAGGCTGCGCTATTTGCGTCCGATCTCTTCCGCATGTACAGCCGCTACGCGGAACGCCAGGGATGGCGAATCGAAGTCCTGAACCTGAGCGAGACCGGCGGCGGCGGCACCAAGGAGGTCATCGCGCTCATCGAGGGGCGGAACGTGTACAGCCGTTTGAAGTACGAGAGCGGCGTACACCGGGTGCAGCGTGTGCCGGTGACCGAAGCGAGCGGCCGGATTCATACATCCACAGCCACGGTCGCCGTGCTACCCGAAGCCGAAGAAGTGGACATCCAGGTCGATGCCAAGGATCTCCGGATCGACACTTTCTGTTCGAGCGGGCCTGGCGGGCAGAGCGTCAATACCACGTATTCGGCCGTTCGGATAACGCATATTCCGACCGGTCTCGTCGTGTCGCAACAGGACGAGAAGTCGCAGATCAAGAACCGCGCAAAGGCCATGAAAGTCCTCCGCTCGCGTCTCTACGAGATGGAGATGCGCAAGCAGCAGGAAGCCATTGCGAAGGACCGTCGCACGCAGGTCGGCGCCGGTGAACGCTCCGAAAAAATTCGAACCTACAATTTCCGTGAGAATCGCATCACCGACCATCGGATCGGCTACACGATGCATCAGTTGACCACGGCGCTCGATGGCGACATCGGCGATCTTATCGACGCCGCGGTGACTCACTTCACGGCCGAACGGCTGAAAGACACCACTCACTGATGATTTCCCTACGCGAACGAATCGACCGAGCGCGCGACACGCTGGTGCGAGCCGGGCTTCGGCCCCTCGACGCCGCTATCGATGCTGCCGTCCTTGCACGTCACGCCCTTGGTTGGGACCGTGCCACGCTGCTCGCGCGAGGCCGCGAGGCGCCACCCCCCGCGTTCATCACCTCGTTCGAAGCATTCGTGGCCCGCCGCGCCGCTCGCGAGCCGGTCGCCATGATCATGGGTGTGCGCGAATTCTGGGGCCTGGACTTCGAAGTGACTCCCGACGTCCTCGTCCCCCGTCCAGAAACGGAGTTGATCGTCGAAGAGGCGCTGACGGCATTCGTCAAACCTCCGCGCCGGATTGTGGATGTCGGCACCGGCACCGGCTGTTTGGCGATCGCTCTGAGCCGGGAGTTCCGCGACGCACGCGTGGTCGCTACCGACATCTCGCTAGCCGCGCTCACCGTGGCGCGGCGAAACGCCGAGCGTCACGGCGTCGAATCGCGCGTCGCGTTCGTGCGGACGAGCTTCCTCTCCGGCCTCGGCGATGCCGTGGATCTGATCGTGTCCAATCCGCCCTACGTTCCGGATACGGCAGCCCCCGCGCTGCCGCTCGAAGTGGTCCGGCATGAACCTCACACCGCGCTCTTCGGCGGGAAGGACGGCCTCTCACCGATTCGCGAAATCATCAGCACCGCCGCGGCGCACCTGGCTCCTCGCGGCCGGCTGATCCTCGAGTTTGGATACGGTCAGGAAGCCGACGTGACGGAACTCGGCGCAAACGCCGGCTGGACGGTGATCGAGGTGCGAAAGGATCTTCAGGACATCCCGCGGGTTGTCGTGTTCGGGAGGCCGCAATGACGGG
>JBAROV010000149.1:0-4954 GCA_049642465.1 Vicinamibacterales bacterium | reverse complement strand
CGTCAGGACCGACCGGCGTTTGACGGGCCTCGCAACGCGGGCCGGTCCTGACGCGGACACTCCTGATCTCTTGATCTCCTGTTAATTCCTCCTGATCTCTTGATCTCCTGTTAATTCCTCCTGATCTCCTGATCTCCTGTTAATCCTCGTGATCTCGTCAGCGAGTCCAGCCGATCGACAGGCCCGTTTGACCGTCCCGCAGGCCCTTCGCCAGATCGATGCGGAGCACGCCCGCGCCGGGGACGGCGATACGAACACCCAGGCCTGCATCGACGTGGGCCCGGTCGTCGCCAAACACCGGCACACGCTCGGCCCGTGCGACGTCCACAAACCCGGCAGGCGCGACACGAAGCGTTCTCAAGATTGTCCCGCGCCAATAGCGCCACTCCACCCCACCATGTGATAGTCGCCGGCCGAATACACCACGAATGACGCCATCGTGCAGCAGCGGATGAGCGCGGAGCAGGACGTCGCGTCCCTGGCCGGCTCCGGCTCCAGGCCAGAGCGCAAGGGGCGCCTGGCTGCCGGCCGTTGCCAGGCCAGCACGCAGGTGCCAGACCGGACCCACCCGCTCGGCGGCTGACTGCCACTCGCCTTGCGCAGCAAGCAACGCTGTCCGAAACGCACCCCTGAAGACCGTGCCCTCGAGCGCTGCGATGCCACGGCCGCTGTCAAATGACCTACCCACACCGGCTGCGAGCGATGTCGACATGCCATTCGACCAACGATCGAACGAAACTCCTCCCTGAATTCGTGTGGATCCAGTCGGCCAGTCGGACCCACTCAAGGACACCCCGCGGCGTCGTTCCGAGATTGGTGAACCGCTGAAGCCATACGACTGGCGCTCCGCAAACCCGAGCACCGACCAGACGCCGCCGAGCGGTAACGGTGCGGACACGCCCAGCTCGCCACGAGGACGCCGCTCCCACCACCGCCACGCGGCACTCCACAATTCCCCGCCACCAGTTGGACCAGCGACGTTCACGCGCAACTCGCGGTCGCTGACCGAGCGCATAGCCATCGCGGTCAGCGGAACGAGACCGGCCGGCACCACGGAACGCTCGACGACGGCTGCCGCAACCTTGGCGCGATCGCCTTCGTCCGGTTCGTACGCGACGCGAGATCCGATCAGCGACGGCAGCGCATCCAGCCTCCGTCGCGCGCGTTCGAGGCGCCCACGAGTGAGGAGCGTCTGCGGGACCAGATGGAGCGCGTCGGCGGCAACGGCATAACGCGTTTGCTCGAGGCCGCGAATCTCCACCAGATCAACGACCGGCGCTTCGATCCGATTCCACGCGTCCAGAGCTCTTTCGGGTTCTCCGGCAAGGAAGAGGCTCGTGGCAAGCGTTCGAGTGGCATGCTGATCGAGCAGGTCCCGTTCGAGCGCCTGGCGCGCCGTAGTCGCCGCCTGGGACCACTCACCGCGCAAGGCATGGACGCCGGCGAGTTCGCGCCACGGTGCAGGATCGTGCGCGCATTCCCCCGCAGCCAACTTCAGCACGCGCTCTGCCGCCGCAAGATCTCCGCGTCCGGACAAACGAACCCCTTCGTCAACCATGCCGGCACATACGCTGCTGAAGTTCGAATCGTCCGTCACAGGTTCAGGAGGGTTCATCACCGGGCCTGCTGAGACGTTCAGGCGAGGCCGGGCGACAAGCATCCAGTAACCCGTCTGCGCCCACGCCCGCAGGAAATCCTCCGTGTCGATCACGCGAAAGGGTGCCCGCGCCGGATCGTGAATCACGATGCGATCGCCGCGGAGGCCCACAATGACGACGTAATGAAAACGACTCGGGCGATCCTCGATGAGCGCGACCGCTGGTCGCCGGCTGTCAAGGGCACGACGAATCTGATCCAGGTTTCCTTCGAATGAGGCTGTCTCGTAGTCTCTTGCTTCGAGGGCACGGATCAGGTCGCGGCCGCGGATGCCCTGCGCCTCGACGTCTAGCAACTCGGCGAAGGTCTCCGCGTAAATACCAGTCGCACCCCAGTAACGCATGACCATCGCAATCGCGGCTCCGCCGCAGAGCGCCTCGCTCTGCGGCAGATATGGAACATCGAGGAGTGGAGCGGTTGGTGGAGTGCCTTGCGCACGAGCGGGTGGAGACGCAGCTGCCGTGGCCAGGGCCACGGCAGCCGTGAGAAACACGGGCAGAATGTATCGATGACGATCGGGCGTGGTCAATCCGCGATCAGGACAATCAGGATGATGATGAGCAACACGATGATGATCGTCGTCGTGGAGATCACGACGGTCGATGCGCCTCCAGCCAGATCGTTGTCCACTTGCCGCGCTTGAGAGGCAAGCTCGCGGAGGTCGTCTCCCTGCAGCACCGACACAGCCGCCGTCGCTTTGTCAACGGACAGTCCCGCTTTTGCGGCAATCGTCCGGACCTCGGCTCGCTGCAAGAGCGATACGATCGCCGCGCGGTCGGCCTGATCCCGATGCACCCGCTCGGCGACAGCCTTGGCGAGATCCGCCTTACTGATTACATGTGTTTGCGCCTGGGCCGCGGGGGCAACCAGCAAGAGCGCCAGGGTTGCCGCCAGGAAACGCCGCACAATCTTCATCTCAACCTCCCTTAATCAACGGATCAACCGGCCAACGGATCAGCCGCTGATACATAGCATCTTCCATGCCTGCCCACGGAATGCTAAGCCGGGCCTTACTCATTCCGCAAAACGACCATCGGATCGACCCGTGTCGCCCGGCTGGCAGGCAAGTAGCAAGCGAGCGCGGCCACGCAGGTGATAAACGCCATCACGGCAACAATCGTCGCCGGATCCGTCGGTTTCACGTTGAATAGCTGCGTCTGAAGAAAACGCGTCAGCGCAAGTGAGCCGGCAAACCCTACCGCCAGCCCGACCAACGTCATCTTCACGCCTTGCCTGAAGACCATGCCAAGCACTGTACCGCGCGTGGCGCCAAGCGCCATGTGAATGCCGATCTCCTTGCGTCGTTCGCTGACGGAGTATGACAGGATTCCGTACGTCCCGATCGCAGCCAGGAGAAGTGCAAGGCCCGCGAAAAACCCGAGCAACTGCGCCAGAAACCTCGGTCGCGACACCGACTCGGCAAACACGTCGTCCATCGTCCGGAGCTTGACGATGGGGAGTGTGGGATCCATGTTGCGGACGATCTGGCGCATCTCGGGGGCCAGCGCCTCCAGCGGCCGCGTCGACCGAACCACGATGTTCATGTTCGAGGGCGCGAAGTTTACGAGGCGACCCTGCTCCGCCAGAAAGTAGATTTCTGTTCCGGTCTTACTTCCGACCCCGCCCTGCTTGACGTCTCGTACGACGCCGGCAATCGTCATCCATGGGTTTTTCGGATTGAAGCCCACGCGAAGCCTGCGGCCCACCGGACTGCGATCCTTGAAAAACGTTTTCGCGAGGGTCTCGTTCACGAGAACGACGGGGTTTCCCGTCGCATCGCCGGGCTGGAAGTCTCTTCCGTCGAGCAGGGGGATACCCATGGTTGTCAGGTACTCCTGCGTCACCGTCTGGTAATAGTCCACGTTCTCGAAAGGCGTTTCCTGCGGTGCGGGATTGTAGTCCTCGAAGTCGGTGTCATTGGCATTAACCAGCCGCACCGGTGGGAGCCCAGACATGGCGGCAGCGCCCTGCACCCCCGGCACCTGCCGTAGCCGCGATGTCAGCCGCGTGAAGAAGTCGACACGGGATTGCGGCTGCTGATAGACCGCCTGCGGTAATACCAGGCCGAATGTCACGAGCCGCGCGCGATTGAAACCGGCATCGACACGCAGCAGGTTCCAGAAGCTGCGCAGCAGGAGTCCTGCCCCAATTACGAGAACAACAGCCAGTGCCACTTCAGCCATCACGAGTCCGCTGCGCAAACGCGTTCGTGCGGCGCCGGACGTCGCTCGCTGGCCGGCTTCCTTCAGTGAGACGTTCACGATCCGTTCACGGAGCTGCAGGAGCGGGGCCATGCCGAAGAGGAACCCTGTGAGGATCGAGATGAGCAGCGTGAACAGCAGGACGCTCGGATCCAGTGAAATGCTGGCAGACCGCGGCACGCTGTCGGGATTTGCGGCGAGCAGCGCCCGCAGGGCCGCAAAGCCAAGCGCCACGCCCAGCGCTCCACCAATGAGGGCCAGCAAGACACCCTCCGTCAAAAACTGACGTAACAATCTGAAGCGGCCGGCTCCCAGAGCAGAACGAATGGCGAACTCCTTTTGCCGTGACTCTGCTCTGGCGAGCAGCAGATTCGCCAGGTTCGCGCAAGCGATCAGTAGAACGAACCCCACAGCGCCTTGAAGGACCCAGAGCGCCGTGGCAATGCCACCAACGAGATCCTCTTGCAGACCGTCGAAACGAAGCCGGTGCCCCTGGGTGTTGGGAACGTGCGTCTTTGGATTCAGCTGCGGCCACTGTGTGAGCATGCGCTCGAGATCCGCGCGCGCCTGCATGAGACTCACTTCTGGACTGAGCCGGCCAACCAGATACAGAAAATGACCGCCGCGGTTTCCCGGGCTCGCCGGATCCAGCGTCAGCGGCAGCCAGACCTGCACTTTGGCATCGTGGATGTCATAGCCGGGAGGCATGATCCCGACAATCCGGGTCGGGACGCCGTCGATGCGGATGACGCGCCCGATGACCGATTCGTCGGACGCGAAGGCCGATTCCCAGATTTCTTGAGACAGAACAGCGACGTCTTCAGCTCCCGGAAGTGTGTCCTCGCGCGTGAACTGCCTGCCCCTCAGCGGCTGGACGCCCAGAACCGGCATCAACTCCGAGGTGACGATGGCGGAGTTGACACGGCGTGGCTGATCCTCAGTCCCGAGGTTGACTGCTCCAGCGCGATAGGCACCGACCTCCTGAAACGACTTGTTCCGCTCGCGGAATTCGATGAACTCCGGCGCCGACACCCAGAACTGGTCGAAACCAAGCGCCGGAAACTGCGACGTGATGAACACGAGCCGCCCAGGATCGG